>JAKIML020000090.1 GCA_022702935.2 Bacillota bacterium
CTGGCGGATAGAGGGTCACAAGCCGCCCAATCATGGCGGCATTCTGTTCAAACACCTTATGCTGCAGATTCGCCAGGTATCCATAGGAAACAGCCCATGTCATAAGCAGCATCAATGAAAATATAAGCAATAAAACAAAAACCAAGGTCTTATATTCCCTGTTTCTGAAAAGAACCATCAGCCCTGCTCCTTCCTGACCTCACAGTCCCATTTATAGCCCATGCCCCTGATGGTTTTGATGAACATGGGCTGATCGGCATCCTCTTCTATTTTTTCACGGAGCCGCCGGATATACACCGACAGTGCATTATCCTCCACAAAATCCCCGTTGCAGTCCCAAAGTACCTCCAATAGTCTATTCCGGGTAATGATGCTCTTGGGATTTCGCATCAGGAATAACAGAAGCTTATATTCCAAAGCGGTCAGGGCTATCTCCTGCACACCCTTTTTAACCTTGGACTCAAGCACATGTACCGAAAGCGCCCCGCTTTTTAAGACAGCTCCCTCATGAGTTTCCTCGGGGCCGCGGCGTCTTAATACCGCTTTTATTCTTGACAGAAGCTCTTTGACGCGAATGGGCTTTGTGACATAATCATCGGCACCGGCATCCAGCCCCAGCACCACATTGGCCTCCTCATCACAGGCCGTCAGGAAGATAACAGGAACCTGGCTGTTTTTTCTTATTTCATTGAGGATTTGATAGCCTGAGCCGTCGGGCAGCATCACATCCAGAAGCACCATGCCTATGCCTTCATGAAACCGATTTAGGGCGTCCTTGACGCTGCCCGCCAGAATCACCTCATAGCCCTCACTTCTAAGGGCATATTCGATGGCCATGGCCAGATTGAGATCATCCTCCACCAACAGGAGCTGCATACCGTCCCCTCCATTGCTGCATTTATCTTAAGGTTATCATTATCACCTTACCACCATAGTTGATGGGTTTGTCAAGATACACCGTCACCTGCCGATATTGATCACCCTTTTTTAGCTCGTTGGTCGATATCTTTTTCCAGTAATTATCATCCATCATTTTATATAAAGTAATATCCTTATGATAGTTGTAGGTGATGCCCTGGATACGGATTCTGGATGCATCCACCGCATCTATGACAGAACCTGAAGCCTTTGCGCTTAAGGTATATTCAATGGCCGCTACCTGATCCCCCGACATTTTCACGCGGACGGGCGCATTCAGATAGACTCCCACATCATTTCCCCTGTAAGTATATTCCTTGCCATCAATGAGCAGGGTTATCTCGTCATAGACGGTCTTGCTGATATAGTCCAGGCCGGTGGTTTTGCCAATGACCAAACCATATCGGATGCTCTCCTCAAGGGCGTCGTCCACAAGCATAACGTCTATATCATTAAAGTCGCCGGTGGTATGCAGGTATTTGACCTTCTTGTCCATGAGATACCCGTTGGGCATATCGCTCCATTTCAGCACAGAGGCCTTAACATCACCCGCATTGCTGGCATCAATAATATTGAAGATGACCACACCATTGGCCACTGAATAGTCACCCAACAGGCGGTTGTCCCTATCCACCTTCATGGCCCCGAAGCTGGAATAATCCAGAGCAGTGAGCTCAACCGTGTCATACTCCTTGCCGGGAGCTGTTACTTTGTATTTCATCAGCCTGCCCCGATAGCCGTTCATGGAGGAGCTTACTCGATAGACCTTTTTGGAACCATCGCTCTTAAGCAGATGGACATAATGGTATTGAGTGCCAAAGTCCTCGGATTTACTTGAATAGAGGCTGTAAGCATTGAGCACCAGTACATAATCAGCATTGTCGGCGGTCCCCTCCAGGATCATATCCACCGCCTTGCCATCCTGACCCAGCAAGAGCCTGCAGGTTTCACCCACCTGGGCACTGCCTGCGCCATTAAGCTTCTCAATGGGGAAATCTTCTGCCAGAGTATAGGCAACACCGTCAATTTCCAGGGTCTGGGGGGATACCTTATGGGGAAGGATTCCGGTAATTCTTCCCGAAACAGTTCTGGCATGAATGAGAACATAGCCGTTCTCATTCCAGATATCGGTAATCTCATAGAGGACATCATTGACCTCAATCTGATCCGGTGTGATATATTTGCCCTCTCTGTCAATGAGCATTCCGCTATACCGTACTGTCATGGGGCGGCCTGCCATATCAGCGGTGACCACACGGGGCTCCGAGTGCACGGGATCAAAGAGGACGCCATATTGGAGGCCATTCTTGTCGGCAGCCATGATCAGGGAAGAATTGGTGCTTATGCTTGCCTGCACCACCGAGTAGCTCACAGGCTGCCCTTTATAGTAGTAGGTGATATTGGAAGGCAGGGAAAATTTCTCCCCATTGTTAAGCATAAGGTTACCCGACACAAGATTTTTGACCGATAACTTCTGAAAAGTCATATTGGCCAAAGCCAGATGGGTCACCAGACCGTCCTTAACCCGAGCAATGTATTTTTTTCCGGCCTCGGGCATTGCCAGCCCTGCTGCCAGAGTAAAGATCCCTTTCTCAGTCACCACCTTCTGGGCTTCAAGCTTCTTATTCAGAGACTGATTCTCCAGAACAATGAAGCTCTGATAGGTGGGCAGGGTCTCCAACAGCTTTTGATTGCTGCCAAACACCTGAGTTTCAAGGACTCGGTCCAGAATGAGCGCCATGTGGCCCCGGGTTACGGTCTGGGAGGCCTCGGCCTGAATACCCTCCAAAAGATTCAAATGACGAAGCAGGGCCATATAATTCTCCGGAAAGGTGCCCGATAAGTAAAACTCCTCATACTTAAGAAGCTTCCCAATAATCTGGGCTGTCTGACCAAAGGTTATCTTATCGGAAGGATGGAACCTGCCATCGGACAGAACGTTCATCAGCCCCAGCTTTACTGCTGTATTAATATAGCCGTTGGACCATAGGGTGGCGGGAACATCGGGAATTAGAACCGTGCCTTTAAACAGTGAGACCTTATCCTCCCGCCCGCTGATGCGAACCATGACCGCGGCCATTTCCTCTCGCGTCATTGCCCGGTTAAGCTCCATCTTATCGGGCGCTGTAGGTGAGAACACCCCCAGCGCCATAAGCCGTTGCATGCTCCTCTCTTCGGCATCCGTTGTCTGGCTCGATTCCGCCCAAATGTCTATGGATGTGAGAGAAAGCATTAACGATATAAGCAAAAGCCATGAAACGATTTTTTTCATCGCAAAATTCCTCCATTATTTCGCATTCAATCATATATACCTTGACATAGGCCTTTTGTCTGGCTGTCCCGCCAGTTAATTTTCATTGACAAGTTTATTGAAGAATTTTATGTTAATACTTTAAATACAACGAAAACTGTTATAAAATTGATACGACTTAAGATTTTTAAGAAGGACAGTTATTATGAGTCAACGAAACAAAAAGAAAATCGGTAAGAAAATTGCTTTATATACTGGGTTGTTTTTTCTTTTAGGCATACTCCTTGCCACAGGTGCGCTTTTATTAAGCATGCGTCCGCCTGAAGGCAATGTGACCTTAAACCGCTCCGGTCGTGTGGATAACGGTTTGGAAACCTTTAATGAAAACAAAGCCGCAGTTCCCCAGAGCCCACCTTCCGAAAAGCAGAAGCAGAAGCAGATTTATACCTTCCTGGTGGCAGGTAAGGATAAGGTATCCGACAATACCGATACCATTATGCTGGTCAAGCTTGATATCACCGATAAAAAAATCAATATTCTCCACATTCCCCGGGACACCATGCTGGATACCAACAGAAAGGCCAAGAAGGTTAATGCCTCCTACATGCTTGGCGGCATTGAGCAGTTTGAGCAGGATGTTGCCACATTGACAGGCTTTTATGTCAATCGTTACGTTATCTTCGATATCAAAGGCGTCGAAAAGATTATCGATGCCATTGGCGGAGTATATTTTGATGTCCCCCGCAATATGCACTATGAAGACCCTACCCAAAACCTTTCCATCCACATTTCAAAGGGTTATCAGCATCTTAATGGTGAAAACGCGGTCAAGCTGGCCCGTTACCGCAGTGGGTACAGGGATGGGGATATAGGACGCATTGGGGTCCAGCAGGAGCTCTTAAAGGCCCTGGCGGCACAGGCCCTTAAGCCCGAGAATATCCTGAAGCTTCCCGAGCTGGTTCAGCTCATCAGCGAGAATATTGAGACCGATATTGATTTGGGCAATATGCTCTGGCTTGCCAATCAGGTCAAGGATTTTCCCCTGGACAGCATTGAAACCTTCCTTCTTCCGGGCGTAGCCAGTATGGTGGACGGTCTTTCCTATTGGCTCCCCTATAAGAACGAACTCCTCGATTTAATCAATAATGAGTTTAACCCATTAAGCGAGCCCATTACCGAAAATGACATCTCCATTCCCATTTATCCTGAAAATAAGGGAAAGTAGTTATATATCGTCAACTTGGGCATACTGACATAGTGTAAAAATACAATGGAGAGGAGTAATTATTATGAAAGCTTGGATTGACAGAGACGGATGCATTTCCTGCGGCCTTTGCCCCAGCACCTGCCCCGAGGTTTTCAGAATGGCAGATGACGGCCTGGCTGAGGTCTATGTGGATGAAGTACCGGCGGATGCTGAGGATTCGGCCAGAGAAGCCGCCGATGGCTGCCCTGTTAGCGTCATTCACATAGAAGAATAGGATATCATAGAACATCAACATAAAAGCCATGAGTTCAGACCCGCCGTTAGAGCCAGGTGTCCGAACCCAATGGCTTTTTACTTTTTTATGGCCGTTTCATGTGTGTTAAGTTCTTATAAAGACAAACAGGGTCAGGCCCATGGCTAAAAAGAGCATGAGCAGGGTTCCCATAGCCGCTCTTTTGTTATTATTCTTCCAGGAATATGCCGCATAGCTGAAGCTGTAGATGGATGACAAAACAACAAAGAGAATTCCTGCATAAATAATCATTTCTTTCCCTCCGTCGATATAATGGGGGAACTCTTTCTCAGCTTGCCGGTGCGTCGGATGGTAAATTCCACATCAGCCTTGAGCTCAGATTCAGAAAACCTTTTTATCCAATCAAAGCTCTCCCATTGCTGGATGGTCCAGAACTGAGTAACAGACACCGCCCCGAAATCGAAAACATCGGATTTAAGTGTCTTGCATTTTAAAAAAGCCTTTTCTATGCCTTGCTTCACATACTCTGCAAAGGCCTTTTCTATAATTTTCTGCTTTTGAGGATCCTCGTAATGAATGCGGCTCTGGATAAGGGGCATCTCCCCTTCAATATGAAGTTCCACATGAATCTGGGGTCTTTCGCCCTGTAAATCCACCTTAATCTTGGGTTTTGAAAACTCCTTGCACTCGATGGGAATAACCAAACCGGGCTTCTCCGGGTCTTCGATAGTAAAGACCGCCCTCTTAAGCTCATTACGCACCAGGAGAACCATCTGGGTCTCAAAGCCGGTCAGCTTGCCCACCATTTTGTCCCCGTCCAAAACTGCAGAACCCAGGATCTCTACCTCTTGGCCCCCTTTTCTTGCGGTATCACCGGCATAAAAATCACCGGGAATTAAGTATTCTCCTTTATAGGGTGGTCCATCCTCCAGGGTTTCCCCCTCATTCACCGCCGCGTAGGGAACCATTAATTGGCGAAAGGGTGATTTGATGATATCATACATTAAGCCCAGGCTGAGCTCGGGGAAGAACCCTGTATACTGGGCTCTGCCCACCAGTTCTTCTATGCTTTCGGTAATCAGCGCATCCAGATAGGGCTTGCAGTCCAGGATTAACTCCCTGGCTGAGTTCTTGCATATAAAGACATAGGTATTGCGTCGAATCTGTCTGTAACGAATCAATGGGGCAATATAGTCGCCAAGGTTTTCACTGGTGGCAAGATCCTCCGATATGACGATGGCCTTTAAGTGCATAAAATTCAGTATTTTCGGTATGCTTGAGTTAATCAGCGCCACACCGGACAAAAGCGATGGTGCATCAATGGTGATGTTCTCCATCTCCCTGGTTTCGGCGTCAGGATCCGGGGCCCCCTTCTCGGGAAACTTGGGAATGTTAAAGGTAATCCTCATTTTGTCAGTGACACCCTCATCAATACCCAGCATGCTCACATAGGCATAATTGTTAATCTCTATGGCATCAAAACACGCCGTCAGGAACATGGGGACAAGGAGTATGATAATGAGCAGCACTGCTTTCTTAAGCACCACGAGTCCCCCCTTTTTTATTGCGTATGGCAGCAACCGCAAGGACAATAATGGGCGGAATGAAATAGAAAACCCAGCCCCAGTTACGGGTGAATTGCACCAGCTCCATTTCCACCTGGGAGAGCCCATCGGGAATAATGGCCAGACAGAAGAGTATAACAGCCTTGGGAAAAATCAAGGGACGCTTGTCAGTAATATTAAAGACATGGGCATAGGTTAAAATGCCGCAGTAAAACAGCAGGGTCACCTCAATAAAACTGCCGAAGTTCCAGAGAAACACGAAAATCGGATCCAGACGCTGGAGAAATTCGCCCAGATTGATTTGAGAGGCCATGGTATACATGGGTGAAACCAACTCCGGAGCAATTGTATACGGAAAGACCAGTGTAAAAGCCAGTAGGGACAGACTTGTCGTTATCCCCGAAATCAGAAGCGTCCGATTTCCTATACGCTTAATCTCCTTGGGCCCATGAAGGGATGAGGCCATAACCCCCACAAGAACCACTTCCCCATAATAGGAGCTTCTCAGAAAACCATGAAGCATGGTGGTATCCAGGCCATAGCCCAGAATGGGGAAAAGGTTGCTGATCTGATAATTTGATATGGAAAGAATTAAAACCAGAACAAAACCAGCACCAAGAATATAGACCATGAACTTTGCAAAGCGCGCCATGGTCTCCAGTCCCTGGAGGGTCAGCACCACCACACAAATAAGAAAAACAATCATGATGAAGCTGGGAGGGCTTTCAGGCAGCACGAAAACCTTCATGACCTCGGTAAATTCCCTGAGGTTGATACTGGCCATAAACATCAGATAACCCGTGAGAAGAAGGGTGAAAAGGGATCCCACCACCTTTCCCAAAACTTCGTCGTAGATTTCCATAAAGCTTTGATGCGGAAAGCGCCTTAAGAGCCTCACGGTAAAGGAGAAAAAAAAGGCCGCAACTAAAGCCGAGATAATGGTCATATACCAGCCCGTGGTTCCCACCAACTGAGCCACCATGGAAGGACTGGTTAAGGCCATGCGGATGCTGATGGTGATAACCAACAGGCTGATTGCCTCATGATAACCAAATTTACCTTCCCTTATCACTGGCTTTTTCCTCCCTCCTCAGCATTAGACCAGCCCCTGACATGACTGGCCATCCTCTGTTTAGTCTGAGGGTTCAAAAAGTCGGTACGCTGATTCTGACCTGAGAGCGGCCCCCGGATAATCTTATCCTTATTGCTCCTGGTGGTCGGAGCAACTGATGAGAAGAATGGAACGCCGAAGGACTTCATCCCCAGGGCCAGGGCACAGATGACCGTAAAGCTGGCTGACACCCCATAAAAACCGGCAATGCAGCCAAAAAAGATGAGGATAAAACGAATGATACGAATGGCCAGAGACAGTGCGTAGTTGGGTATGGCAAAGCTGCCCAAACCTGCGACAGCCACAATGATGATGAGAATGGGACTTACAAGTCCTGCCTCAACGGCCGCCTGGCCTAAGATTAAAGCGCCGATAATACCCAAGGTATTTCCCGTAACACCCGGGACACGGATGCCCCCTTCCCGGATGAGCTCAAAGGAGAATTCCATGAGCAGAATCTCCAGGACAGTGGGAAAGGGTACCGCCTTTCTGGAAACCACAATGGAAGCCAACAATGAGGTGGGTATCATTTCCTGATGGAAGAGGGTCAATGCGGTATAAATCCCGGGCAGGAATGTAGCCAGAATAAGGCCAAATAATCGAATGATTCTTAAGAATGAACCATAGTACCATCTGAGATTGGTTTCCTCAGAAGTATGATAAAGGTCAAAAAAGGTAATGGGCATGGCCAAAGCGAAGGGGGTTCCTTCACATATCAAAACCACCTTCCCTTCCATGAGAAAGGAAGCTACCCTGTCAGGCCGCTCAGTGGAAATGACCTGCGGAAAAAGCATCATATTCTTATCCTCGATAAGCTGCTCCAGCATGCCATTGCCCGAGATATAGTCAATTTCAAGACTATTGATGCGTCGTTTCACCTCATTGAGCAGATCCTGATTTACAACATCAAACAGGTACAGCATGGCCGTCATATAGTTATTGGTTTTGCTGACTGTAAAGAATTCGGTAATAAGGTTTTCATTTTTAACAATCCGCCGCACCAGCGTGATGTTGGTCCGAAGGTTTTCGGTAAAGCCCTCCTGAGAGCCATGAACCACAGTCTCAGTAACGGGAGCCCCCACGCTCCTCTTTTCAAAGCCACGGCTTTCCATGACCAGGCATTCCTTGCACCCTTCCACAAACACCACAACAAGTCCGCCGAGTATCTGCGGGACAATCTCGCTGAACTTGTCCATCCGTTCAATCTGGTGCACCGACAGAACATTCTCCTCGATATAATCCAGAGGGCATCCGCCTTTAAAATCCACAAAGGAATGGGCATCCATCAACTGGGGCAGCGTAAACTGTACAATGATCTCCTTCTCTACCATGCCATCCACAAACACCACGAAGGCAGGAATCTGTCTGCCTATCTTAAACTTGCGGATAATAACATCCTTGTTCAGAGGGATATGGAAAAGCATTTCCAAATACCTGCTGTTCTTCTCCAAGCAAGGATCCACCCATACGAGGGGCTCTACAGGGGTCTCTTCTTTCTGCGGGCTTTCCCCGCTGCTTTGTTCCTTTCCCTGATTCTCAGAATTCTCCTGAGCACCATTTCTGGGAGACTTCTTTTTCCGGGACAGCACCTGTACTTCTTTCTGAGCCTGGCCTTGCTTCTGCCCCATATTATCAGCCTTATCGGGCTTCTGGGATTGTTCTGTTTTTGAAGCCGATTTTTCCTGCTGTGAATTGTCACTCTTCTCTGAATCCTTATGATTCTCCTTAATCAATGCATCAAGGGAGATTGGCTGAATGATTCTAGGACCCTTATCATCCTTCTGCTCCGTATTATTGAGGTTCTGGCTGATGTTCTGGAGCTGTTGCTGGTTTTTTTGCGGATCCCATGGCGTCACTGCGTCCTCCTTATCATAATTCCTTTGACTATTTTGCATAATGGTATAGAGGTTCTGCTGAACCTTAAGCTGAATATCCTCCTGGTTGCTTTGACCATTCTGGCTCCCGCTTGTTTCTCCCTGGTTCCCATTGTTATCAGCCTGGGTACTGCTATTATTCTGGAGCCCATTACTATCTCCCTGGGTGCCGTCATTTCCTCCCTGGCTCTGCTGTTGGCTGCCTTCGCTTTGCTGGACATTGGGATCGCCATTTTGCTGTCCACTTTTCTGTTGTGCAGCCTTTAAATTATCTCCCTGGCCATTCTGCTGGTTGTTTTGATTCACAGCCTTGTTGGACGATTGGCCCTGGGTCTCCTTATCCCCCATATATTGCTCCCAGCTTTTTGATTCTTCCTCCCCTTCAAGAAGCTCAAAGCCATGCTCGGGTTCCTTAGGCTCATTGTATGAAAAAAGTTTTTTTAAGCTTTTCAGCATGAAGGCGACACCATCCCATCATTTTTTTACGCTTGAACATTTTGCTATCATTATTCGCAAAACCCAATGAAATTATCCTGCACCAAAGTCTTTCTGCCCAATAAAAGAAAGTATAAAAAAAGCCTTAACCCGGAGGTTAAGACTCTTAAAATTTTTTAGTTACGTTGCAATAATCTTGGATTCGTCAGATGATTCTAAAGATTTTTTACTGCATCAGGCAATCGCTAAAAGGGTAAGGGCGCGCCCTTGCGCAGTGAAGGCTCCACATCCAGGGCAATCTCCATGGCCGATCGGGTGGATGCCTTAAGGTCAAAGGAGCCATTGGACATGCACCATTTTGCCACAAGGCCCATGGCCTGCAAAAAGACAACTTTCCGGAGTTCTGAAACGCTGGTGCTGTTTCTGATCTCTCCGCTTTCATAGGCCATTTTAAGTAGGGTTTCTTCCGCCTTATGCAGTGCTTCATGCCGTCTGGAGGTATCAAAGGTCCCCAAATCCCTGTTTATGTTTGCAATCACTATACGTCTGGCAATCTCCGGACCCATTTTCTCGAAAAATTCCACAATGGGCTCGGTAAGGTTCCAATACTTATCGATATGGTGCTCGGCAGAAAGGATGGAAGTGAGCCTGGACGCAGTGACCTCCTTGGGCAGCTCAAAAAAGTCCCGCAGAAGATCTTCCTTGGATTGAAAGTAATAGTAAAAGGTATGCTTGGAGACCTCGGAAGCAGCGCAGATATCATTGAGGGTCACATGATCAAAGCCCTTTTCCTTAATGAGGGCCATTGCCCTTGTTAAAATCAGTCTTTTCGTTTCATTATCCTTATGTGCCATGGTATCAACCTTTCTTAACATAGATATGCTAACACATTATTGTTAACAAAGCAAGGCTTCTCACATAGTTGTTGACATTTTTATATTACCAAGGTAATATGAAACGTAGACTTTATACAGTACATCTGATGCATGTGATTCACAGAGTTTTATCCTGCCCTGTTAATAAGTGGCATGAAATAGGTTACAATGTGATCAAGCGCAATGTTCTAAGTAATAGAAAGGAATGAAGCCAAGCAATGCTAAAACTCATGAAGTACTTAAAGCCCGCCATTTTATCCATTCTTATGGTCATTGGGCTTCTGGTGGTACAGGCCGCCTGTGATCTGGCCCTGCCCGACTACATGTCCAACATTGTCAATGTGGGCATTCAGCAGGGCGGTATCGAAAATGCCGTACCCCAGGCCATTCGTAAAAGCGAGGCAGAGAAGCTCTTTCTCTTTATGGATGACCAGCAAGTGGATACTTTCCTGAAACACTATACCCTCTATCAGCCAGGGGATACCTCCCAAAAGGATTATAGCCGTTTCGCCAAGGATTATCCCCTATTGGACAAAGAGCCCATCTATGGCCTCAACACCAAGGATAAGGATACAATAAGCACTCTGAACGAGCTTCTCCCCAAACCCATGCTGGTTGTCTATGGCATAGAGAATAACATGTTTGAGGGTATGGGACAGCAGATGCCCGAGGGTGCGGATCCCTTCAAGGTCCTGGGTAAGCTTCCCAAAGAACAATTATCTGCCATGCGGGAGCAGATTGATGAGAAGTTCTCAGCCCTGTCCGAAAGCATGAGTACGCAAACAGCCATTGAGTATATAAAGAGCGAGTATCAGGCGCTGGGCGCGGATGTGAACAACCTTCAGGTCAGGTATTTGTTCTGGGCCGGTGTATCCATGCTGCTTATAACGCTTCTGAGTATGGCCGCCACCATTTTGGTTGGTTTTCTGGCCTCACGGGTTTCAGCCGCGTTTGGCCGAGACTTGCGGCTGGATACTTTTAAGAAGATTGAAAGCTTTTCTAACTATGAATTTGACAAATACTCCACCGCCTCCCTCATCACCAGAACCACCAACGATATCCAGCAGGTTCAGATGTTTACCATCATGATGCTGAGAATGGTGTTCTATGCGCCCATTGTGGGTGTCGGCGGCGTGTTCAAGGTGCTTTCCACCAATACCAACATGGGCTGGATTCTCGCAGTAGCGGTAATGGTTATCCTGGCCATAGTTCTTATCATGTTCGGTGTTGCCATTCCTAAGTTCAAGACGGTTCAGAAGCTGGTAGATCGACTGAATCTTGTTACCAGAGAAAGTCTCACGGGCCTGCTGGTCATCCGCGCCTTCAACACCCAAAAGCATGAGGAAGAACGCTTTGACAAGGCCAACTCCGATCTGACCCGGGTCAACCTCTTCATCAACCGCACCATGGCTTTGATGATGCCTTTGATGATGCTGGTCATGAACGGCATTACCATACTTATTGTCTGGGTGGGTGCCCATCAGGTGGATACAGGCGTCATGCAGGTGGGTGATATGATGGCCTTTATCCAGTACACCATGCAGATTATCTTTTCCTTCCTTATCATCAGCTTTGTGTCCATCATCCTCCCCCGTGCATCGGTTTCGGCACAGCGTATCTCCGAGGTTTTGGCCGTTGAACCCGTCATTGTGGATCCCGAGCATCCCAAGAGCTTTGATCCCAATACCAAAGGCATCCTGGAGTTCAAAAATGTATCCTTCAGATACCCCGGTGCCGAGGATGATGTTTTAAGCAATATCAGCTTTACTGCCCAGCGTGGCCAGACCACAGCCTTTATTGGAAGCACCGGCAGCGGCAAGTCCACGTTGATAAACCTCATCCCCAGATTCTATGACGTCACAGAGGGACAGATCCTTCTCGACGGTGTGGATATCCGGGAGGTCACACAGCATGACCTGCGCCAAAAAATCGGTTATGTGCCTCAAAAGGGCTCCCTGTTCTCAGGAACCATTGAAAGCAATTTGAAGTATGGTGATGAGAACGCTTCCGAGGAACAGTTGAAAAAGGCAGCGGAAATTGCTCAGGCCATGGAGTTTATCTCCTCAAAACCCCTGGGCTTTGAAGAACCCATCGCCCAGGGCGGAACCAATGTCTCAGGAGGACAAAAGCAGCGTCTGTCCATTGCCAGGGCTCTGGTCAAAAAGCCCGAGATTTATATCTTTGACGACAGCTTCTCTGCTCTGGACTTTAAAACCGACAGTGCCCTGCGTAAGGCCTTGAAATCTGAGACCACCGACAGCATTGTGCTCATCGTGGCTCAAAGAGTGAGCACCATCATGAATGCAGACCAAATCATTGTGCTGGAGGACGGTAAGATCGCAGGCAAAGGAAAGCATCAGGAGCTTTTGAAGAATTGCGAAGTCTATAGGGAAATCGCTTCTTCTCAGCTCTCAAAGGAGGAATTAGCAGTATGAGTGAAAATAGACATTCCGGCCCCATGCGTCGTGGTCCCAGAGGCCCCATGGGCGGTATGGGCCCCATGCCCATGGGCGAGAAGCCAAAAAACTTTAAGAAGACCATGAAAAATCTTCTTGCATACCTGAGGCCCTATAACCTTTCGCTGATCATCGTCCTGATCTTTGCCGCAGGCAGCGCCGCATTTTCCATTGTGGGCCCCAATACACTCAAAAAGGCCGTTAATAAGCTTTTTGAAGGCCTTATCACCAAGGTTCAGGGCGTTACTGGCGCAGGCATCGACTTCGGCTATATCGGTAACATCCTGCTGATTCTCCTGGGATTATACCTGGCCAGCTCCCTTTTTGGCTTTATCCAGGGCTTTATCATGTCGGGCGTGGCCCAGAAGGTTTCCTATAATCTGCGTAAGGCCATTTCCGAAAAAATAAACCGGCTGCCCTTAAGCTATTTTGATACCAAAACCCATGGTGAGGTTCTCTCCCGTGTCACCAATGATGTGGATACCGTCAGCAATACCTTAAACCAGAGCCTTTCCCAGATTGTCACCTCGGTGACCACCCTCATTGGCGTCTTGATCATGATGTTCTCCATAAGCTGGATTATGACACTGGCTACGCTCCTCATCATGCCTATTTCCACTATCCTAATCGTAACTGTAGTGAAGAAGTCCCAGAAGCACTTTAAGACCCAGCAGGAGTATTTAGGTCGCCTTAACGGGCATGTGGAAGAAATGTTTGGCGGTCATACCATCATGAAGGCCTTTAACGGCGAAGAACGCTCCATAAAGCAATTTGAGGAGTTGAACAACACCCTGTACAGTTCGGCCTGGAAAAGCCAATTCCTGTCGGGCATGATGCACCCCATCATCGGCTTTATTGGCAATTTGGGCTATGTCATGGTCTCCATTCTGGGCGGCTGGCTTACCATAAAAAAGACCATCCAGGTGGGTGATATTCTGGCCTTCATCCAATATGTGCGCTCCTTCTCCCAGCCCCTCAACCAGGCCGCCCAAATCGCCAATGTGCTTCAATCCACCGCTGCCGCTGCTGAGCGTGTTTTCGAGTTCCTCGGAGAACCCGAAGAAGTCTCTGATAAAGAGAATTCTGTGGTTCTCAGCAAGCCCCAGGGCGCCGTTAAGTTTGAGCATGTGCACTTTGGGTACAACCCGGATAGGATCATCATCAATGACTTCAATGCCACCATTGAGCCCGGCCAAAGGGTAGCCATTGTGGGCCCCACCGGCGCGGGAAAGACCACCATGGTCAAGCTTTTGATGCGCTTCTATGACATCAACAGCGGTTCCATCACCATTGACGGGCAGGATATCCGCTCATTTAAGCGTCAGCAACTCAGGGATATGTTTGGTATGGTGCTTCAGGACACCTGGCTGTTTAATGGAACCATTATGGAAAACATTCGCTACGGCAGGCTGGATGCAACCGATGAGGAGGTCATCCAGGCGGCTAAGGCAGCCCATGCCCATCACTTTATCCGAACCCTTCCCGATGGGTATAACATGGTGCTCAATGAGGAAGCCAGCAATGTGAGCCAGGGTCAAAAACAGCTTCTTACCATTGCCCGTGCCATCCTCTCCGACCCTAAAATCCTCATTCTGGACGAGGCCACCAGCTCGGTGGATACCCGTACCGAAATCCTGATCCAGAAGGCCATGGATAATCTGATGAGGGGTCGTACCAGCTTTATCATAGCCCATCGCCTCTCCACCATCCGGGATGCAGACTTAATCCTGGTCATGAAGGACGGGGATATTGTGGAGCAGGGTAAGCATGAAGAGCTCCTTAAGAAGAACGGATTCTATGCCAACCTCTATTACAGCCAGTTTGACGTGGTGGAAAGCGCTTAAAAGCATTCTTTGCGCACACGAATCAATAAGCAGGTCTGAAAAACAACAAGGCCATGATATTCAAATCTCCTGCGACAGCAAGAAGATAGGATATCATGGCCTTTCTATTATGTTATAGTTCATTGGGGCTGGAGGCTCAGCCAGACTTCCATAAGTTCTTCATGCTTTGCCTCCAGGGCCTGTTTTTCGGCCAGGAGCTCATTGAGCTTCTCGTAATCGGTCGCATAGCGTTCCAAATCCTGTTCAATGCTTTCCAGGCGTTCCTCGGTCCTGGCGATTTCCTCCTCAGTTTTGAGGATTTTCTTTTCCAGGGCTTTGGGGCTGGGATTCTTAATGCGGCTGTCGGTTTTCACCTTGGCGGTATTTCCTTTTTCCTGTTCCATGCGCTGCTTTTGCTGGGCATCATACCGTTTCCACTGCCGATACTCCTCATAGGTCCCCTCAAAGCTGTACATTCTGCCGTCCTCCAGCTCACAGACCGTGGTGGCAAACTTGCGGATGAAATATCTGTCATGGGACACAAAGAGAATGGTCCCTTCAAAGTCCTCCAAAACCTCCTCCATCCATTCTCTCGAGGCAATGTCCAAATGGTTGGTGGGCTCGTCCAGAATCAGGAGGTTGACATCACTCTGCATCAAAAGGCAGAGCTTCAACCGGCTTCGCTCTCCGCCCGACAAGCTTTCAACCGTTTTATAAACATCCTCGCCCTGAAAATGGAAGCCGGCCAAAAGGTTCCTGGCCCTTTCTTCACTGATAATCAGGGCTCTGCGGACAGTATCAAGCAAGGTAAGATGGGGCTCATCAAAGGTGACAATCTGCGGCAGGTAGGCAATCTTCACGCTGGGCCCAATTCTGACGCTTCCCCCATCGGGTTTAAGCTCGCCCTGGATAATCTTCAAAAGCGTGGTCTTTCCCGTTCCATTGTTGCCTAAAAGCGCCATCCGTTCTTCCTTTTTCAGAAGCAGGTTGACATCCTCAAAAAGCTTGCGCTGATTAAAGCTTTTTTCAATCCCCTTAAGCACAACAACCTCTTTGCCCGAGAAGCTGTTGGATTTAAAAGCCTGAGTGAGCTTCCGCTCAGTCTTGGGCTTGGGGGTAGCGCTGCTCTGCATCCGTTCAAGCCTTTTTTCCATGCTGAAGGCCCGCTTGTGCATCTTTGGATTGTCGGCACGGTTGGCCCAATCATGCATCCGTTTGACGGCCGCTTCAAGCTGTTTAATCTTTCTCTGTTCCTGTTCAAAGTGCTTAAGCTGCTCAATTCTGCGCTGCTCCTTTAAGAGGGCGTATTTGCTGTAATTTCCTTCATAGGAAACAGCAATACCATCCTCGATTTCAATGATTCTTTCGGCCACCTTGTCCAGAAAATAGCGGTCGTGGGAGATGACAATTACCGTTCCCTGAAAGGTTTCCAGATATTCCTCCAGCCATTCCACCGCATTGATGTCCAGGTGGTTGGTGGGCTCGTCCAGAAGAAGAATATGGGTATCGGTAAGAATGATTCGGGCTAGATTGACGCGGGTTTTCTCACCGCCGCTGAGCTCGGAAAACCTTCGTCCCTGCATATCGGGATCAATGCCAAGGCCGTTGCACACCCGCTTAATGGATGTCTCTATGGTATAGCCGCCCCGGGCTTCGAATTCTGTTGTCATGGTCCCATATTGCTTAACAAGGATGGGATCGCTATCTTCAGCCATCTGCCTTTCCAATTGGCTTATTCTGTCCCTGAGGGCATACAAATCCTCAAAGGCCGAGTCCAGCACCTGATAGACAGTTGTCTCGGGCGGGTACTGGGGAATCTGATCCAATACGCCAATACGTCGTCCCTTTGGCAGAATTAATTCGCCTTTGTCATAGGTCTCCTCCCCCGACAGAATTTTGAACAATGTGGTCTTGCCTGCACCGTTCTTTCCAATCAGGCCCACAATGGTATTCTCATAAATTTCAAAGGAAAGGCCCCTTAAGACATGATGTGTTCCGTAGTATTTATGAATGTCGCGCGCTACTATTTCAGCCATGGGCTAACTCCTGTCCTTGGTAGGTTGCATCATCTGTAGGTATGTCCTGAACCCATGAAAGGGCTTTATCGGTCACTGAGAGTGTATTCTTTATGAGCCTGGACAAAGGTTCCTGCTCATCCTCAATGAGGGTTTTATTCAAAGAATCATTGGCCTTTTGCAGGGCTGTTTCAACCAGGCCAAGCTGCTTTTCTGTCCCCAGTACAATACTATAGCCCAAAAGAGCCAGGCCATCCGTCATCCATGGGGGCAGATTGTCCAGGGCTATGGCCCGTTTCAAAAGGCGCCTCTTAAGCTCCTTCCAGGTTCTATGCTGTTTAACGCCGTAATCGGTATGCTTCTGTATCCTCAGAGAGTATAAAAACAAGGTGAAACCCACGGGGAGCATTAAGTAACCTGCCCAGATGGACAGAGCCACAGGAATAATACAGCCCAGAATAAACAGCAGGCCTCCTGCCAATAAGCCCAGTTCCCGATAGAATACCAGGCGTGTGGCCAGCACATTTTTCCGGCCATAATCCTCCACAATCCTTTGTTCCCATGTGACGCAAAGCTTCTTAAGCTGAAGGGCGCCTTCATTTGTCCCTGCCCGCGCCAATAAAGCCGAGGGCTCAAACCACCCCTCATCATTTTTAAAAGCGTTCACCCACTCCAGCAGGTACCGTTCAGCCAGGGTCAGTCCTTCAAAAGAATCCCTGTCCGTGGCCTGGAAGATTAAAAGGCTCCCCGTATCCTTTTTCTTTGCCACAGCCACCTTTAAATAGCCCAGAGAGGCCATATGAAGGAGGCTTCCCAAAAAGCTTCTGCCCCTGCCTCTGCCATTGGCCACAACCCTCCGTACTTCGGCCGGACTCAGCTTCTCCAAATCCCTCATATCCAAAGGAAAAGGCGTTTTCATCAGATGATGGAGTTCCTTCCGAATGCGATAGAGGATAAAGATGGCCAACAATGACGCACCTAATGATACAAAGGTGGCGATGATTCTGGCCCGCTGGTTCATCCGCTCGGCCCACGCCCGGCGGCCCGCTTCTTTTGCAGCATTTTCTCTGGCCTTAAGCAGCTCTTCCTTGCTGCTGTCCTTATACTCCTCTTCTTCCTGTAAAATGGAATACAGATGATATCTGTCATCTGTGACCCTGGCATAGGGAACCAGGTTTTCGGGAAAGAGGATTCGTGTCTCCACATACTCTCCGGGAACCGTGTCGGGCACATTAAAGCTTATGGCATTTTTACCTTCAACCGTTTTACGCCCCACCAAAACCCCGTGGAGAAACGGTCTGATCCGAGTTGTATCAGTATAATCAGGAAGACTGACCAGGATATTTATATTGTTGACCCGACTTCCCCAGTTTTTGGGGACAAAGGTCCTTCGAAATTCGGCCACATCGCCGTAGCGCTTAATGGCGTCATGTACCTTATACTTGACAACAATGGCGCCATTTCTCTTGCTGAAGGCCCCATAGACCTTCAGGCGAACAGCGGAATCCTCCTCTATCACGCTATAGGTGCCCGAAAAGACATTGGCATCCCATTGCCCTGCAGAAAGCTGATCGCACTCAATATAGCTTCCGTTCTTGATCATGTACACATTCTTAATGTCAACGGTCTCGCCTTCCTGTTTATCAATAAAGAGCATCACATTATTATATCCGCCAAAGGAGGTGTACTTGATGCTTTCAATGATCTCCAGACTGCCGTCGGCTTCGATGCGCACATTAATATCATGGCCCGAGATACTGTAAACCAGATTGGATTCTGCCAAAGCGGGAACCTCTGCAAACAGCCAAGACAGGAAAATCAGAAGCATACACGCTATTTTTCTTATTCGATGCAAAGCGCTCCCCCTCCTTTCGCGGCTTAAGACTTACCCATAAGCATGGTTTTGAGGTTTCTTATTACGGGCCGATAATCGGCAAACAGCAGCATGGGCGCAATAATGGCCGCCCTGTACCGATAATAGGTATCGGCAACGTTCTCACTTATCAACGCATTGATCAGGGTATAGGACACAATAAAGGCAATAAGGCCCAAAAGGTAAGGATCCCATTCCAGCAGGGTGTTCAAAAATCCGAAGATGGCTAAAATCATACAGATGTACCAAAGCACCTGCTCAATGCGCACAATGGTCACCGCAGCATAATTGCCTGAAATATCGGTGATATTGTCCACTTCCTCCAAATGGGGCCTTGTCAGAAAACCGTTAACAGCCCGGGGTATATCCTTCTCAATAATGGTCTTGATAATGGATTCCAGTTCGTCATCCAGATCCTCGTCCCCGCCCTGACTTCTGTCCATGGGCAGGGCGTGGTAATCGTTGAGATTGGTCAGAACCATTGTAAAGGTCAGAGCAATGCAGGCGATCAAAACTGTCACGCCAAAAACGGCTATAACGCTGCGTTTGGTTTTCAGGTAGTGGAAGAACAGCCCCACCAGCAAGCCTCCGCCAAGGGTAAAGAGCATATAGATTCTCAAAAGCGTGCTAACATAGAGCAGCACACATACAAGGCCGATACAAAGTCCCTGCTTTATAACCGACCATTCCCGCTCCTTTACAATGCGCAGCGCAAGATACCATAGGAGTATGGAGATAAAGAAGGAAAGTGATTCCTTGCGGGTATCGGTGGTCCACACGAGCATGCTGGGAATAAATAAATACACGTTGCCGATAAATGCGGCCTTCTTAAAGCTATAGTTGAGCTTTAGGGCAATATCAGTAAGCAGATAGCCGGACAGAACCGCTAAAAAGGAATTGACAAAGGAAGCGGCAAATCGATTGACCCCAAACAGGGCATATTGAATGCCAACCATGACGGTATACCAGGTATATTCATACTTTACCGCCCATAGGGGAGTTCCGGACCAAAGCTGGCGTGCCACATCCTTGGCCACCTGATGGTAGATGAGGCCATCGGTTCCCGCAGCCTCAGTGCCATTGGCGAAAATCACATAGGTCAGAATAAAGTGGCATATCATGGCCAGCTCGGCAAAAACAATCAACCAAAGCCGTTTGGGCTGCCTTTTGAATAAAAGCAGCCCGCATCCGGCAGTCAAGCCCATGAGTATTAACATCCATATCGCATTTTCCAGCATTGCTATGATTCAAACCCACTGTTCAGTGTTATTTATTGAGCATCATTGCTTTATCACGACGATTTTAATGATGGAAGAGGCGAAGTCCTGTAAAGCACATGACCATGCCATATTGGTTGCAGGCCTTAATGACCTCTTCATCCCTCACCGAGCCTCCGGGCTGGGCAACGTACTTCACATTGCTCATGGCCGCTCTGTCAATATTGTCCTTGAACGGAATGAAGGCATCGGAGGAATAGGCGACGCCCTGGAAGGATTTAATCCAATCCGCCTTCTCCTGGGCTGTCAGCTTTTGGGGAACCTCCTCAAAGAGGGTCATCCATTCGCTGATTTCTACCTCGGTCGCATCATCCCTCAGATAGAGATCAATGGCATTATCAATAACAGGGTTTTTGAGCCCTTCCTTAAACTTCAAAGAAAGCACCTTGGGATGCTGGCGCAGCATCCAGATATCAGCCTTGCTGGCAGCCAGACGGGTACAGTGAATACGGGATTGCTGTCCTGCCCCGCACCCGATAACCTGTCCGTCATAGGCAAAGCAAATGGAATTGGACTGGGTGTATTTCAAGGTAATGGTGGCAATCAAAAGGTCCCGAATGGCCTGCGGGGGCAAGCTCTTGTTGTCGGTGACAATATTGGCAAAGAGCTCCTTGCTAATCACCGCATTATTTCTCTGCTGCTCCAGAGTAATGCCAAAGATATCACGGCTTTCCAGGGGCTCGGGCTGATAGTCGGGATCAATCTGCATGATCACATAGCCGCCCTTCTTCTTTGCCTTAAGTATTTCCAAAGCCTCGGCCTCA
Organism: Bacillota bacterium; assembly: GCA_022702935.2. Taxonomy (GTDB): domain Bacteria; phylum Bacillota; class Clostridia; order DSM-8532; family DSM-8532; genus DTU059. Next base: position 20,698 of record JAKIML020000090.1, read on the forward strand.
TAACCGGGAGCGATGATACCATCCGACACCTCTTTGGACAGGAGCTTGGCCGTATCCAGATCCACTGTGTCACTGATGGCAATAAAATCTCCGAAGGAGGAAACCCGGTCAGCACCCCGGGCGCGGGCATAGGCCGTCGCCACAAGCGAGAGTTCCATTCCTTCCACGTGATAGGCTTTCTTAAGGGCTTCGCTTAATGGGTTGGCAACTGCGGCACCAGCGGGACTGACATGCTTAAAGGATGTGGCCGAAGGCAGCCCCGTTGCCTCTTTGAGTTCCTTAACTAACTGCCAGGCATTAAGTGCATCGGCAAAATTGATAAAGCTGGGGGTTCCGTTAAGAATACTTAAGGGCAGCTCACCCTGCTTCATATATACCCTGCAGGGCTTTTGATGCGGATTGCAGCCGTATTTTACAGAAAGTTCGTGCATGGTTATTTCCTCCCCTGACAACTTATTTCGTATGACGATTCTTGATTTTTATATCCACTTGTCCCGTTTTGATGTCAATGGTCTTGACCAAAAGGGAGACCCGGTTCTCCGGATTCAAAAGCTCCCAATAATACTCCAAAGCCGCGTCAATGCTGTCAGGGATGGGCATGGGATAGGGCTCACCTGTAAAGGAGGGCAGCACCTCACCATCGCCCGCATAGGTATGTATGCAATGGCCAAAGCCATTTATGGGCTTTTCATAGTTATAGAAATAGCGCACACAGGTCTCAGGATTATTGTCCAGGGTTTTTAAAATGGACAGGGCGTAGGCATGCTTGCCACCCAACTCCATCATCCCCGTAATTCTGGGGGTGTAATTGGGTGCGTCGGGCTCAAATTCGCGCGTAGACAGCGCTTCTTCGAAGCTTACCCCTGTCTTAAGATAGTCGTACACCGTATCTGTCTGATCTCCGTTGGAGATAATATGATATTTGCCAAAGGCTTTTAAGGGATAATAAATAATCAGGGACGGATCGGTCAGCTTGCTTTCATCAAAGGCCTTGGTTCTGACAAAGCCGTTCTCCTCAACGAAAATTCTGTTTCTGCTGTTCTCACTGCGGCCCATAATCCAATAGACCTGAACCAGCTTTTGACCGTCCGGTGTCACACCCAGAACAATGCCGCGTCCGGGGTACACATTCTTTTTAAGGTTCTCTGCGTTTTTCTCGGCAGTCTGTCTCAACATCGGTGCACTCCTTCCTTTGTTTGACAATTTCTAAACAAATTCATTGTACATGAATTTATAGAGTGCAACAAGGGTGAAACACACCAATATTGGCCTTGGCTCAAGCAAACCCGTTAGACAAATTTAGCAAACCTTTGAGACCTGCGGCAACGGACCTGTTTTACTTATAGAGCATGTCCGAGCGTACCTGTTGGGCAACCTCGGGCCCCTTGATGATGGAAAGCAGAGCATAAGCAAAAGGCAATGCAGTGCCAGGGCCTCTTGAAGTCACAAACTTACCGTCTATCACCACATCCTCCTGGGAGACTTTTGCACCTGAAAGCTCCTGTTCAAGGCCAGTATAGCAGGTAGCCTTCACGCCTTCATAAAAGCCCAGCTTTCCAGGAACAATGGGTGCTGCACAAATGGCAGCCAGCCATCCCTGATTATCCTTGTGGGTCTTAAGAAGCTTAACCAGAGCCTCGGTGGCCTCCAAGCCTCTGACACCCTTCATGCCGCCCGGCAGAACAATCATATCCTCCTGTTCCACCGTAATCTGATCCAGGGTTTTATCTGCAATAACGCTTATCTTTCGGTCACTTTCCACCACTTTATCGGCTTTGACCGAAACCATATAGATTTCCACACCAGCGCGTCTTAAAACATCCACCACCGATAAGGCCTCAATTTCCTCAAAGCCATCGGCCAGCATAACATAGACCTTCATCTTAAACACCCTTTCTCCATTTTAGCTTTTTTAATCCATTATATATCATTTCGCAAAAGCGAAAAAGGCTGAATTCTCCCCCTTGACAGGAAGAAGGGTTGGGCTTATGATGAAAGGGAAAATAAACACATAATGTAAATGAGGAGTTTTGATGTCGGTAAGCGACTTGGCTTAATTCAGTTGAATAGGTTCAAAGCATGCAAAATCAAGCCTTGTATAGGCTTATTGATCTTGCTGTTTGAACACAAACTGTAAGTCAAGGACAATTACGGCATAGCCAGGAGGAAAATAGCGCCGTTCGTCGTTGCGAACGGATTTTTTATGCCCTTTTTTCCCTCTTTGCCATGCCTGGAACGCTACACCGGCATCTTCACATTCCTGTTGGGCCGTGCGGTAATATTTGTCCGCACGGCCTTTTTATTTGAAACGAGGAGGAATTTTCCCATGAACCAGACTTCTCTTGAAATTCTGGAATTTAACGAAATCAAGCGTATGCTGGAATCCTTTACCCTGTCGACCCTGGGAAGAAATCTGGCCGCTCAGATCGCACCTGAAACCGATGCCATGATCATTGACAATCGGCTGAACGAAACCTTAGAGGCCCGAAGGCTTCTGGATAAGGGCTCGGGTGTTCCTTTAAGCAGCCTCAACGGCATTGAAAAGATTATGGAGAGACTGGACAAAACATCGGCGCTCCAGCCTGAAGAGCTATGGACACTCAGGGACATGCTCACCGGCGCAGCACGCATGATACGCTATATGAGCGAAAGAATCATGATTGCGCCCACTGTTGCCGCCTATGCCTCTTCCATGTTCGATCTTTCGGATCTGGTAAGCGAGATTGAGCGATGTATCCTGGATAATCGGGTGGATGACAAGGCCTCGTCCGAGCTGTCACGGATCCGCAAGCGCATGGCCATTGTGGAGGATCGTATTGAAAGCAAACTTAACAGCATACTGCACTCCCCGGCCTATAAGGATATCCTTCAGGAGGCTGTGGTGAGCATTCGGGGCGGAAGCTATGTCATCCCCATCAAGCGGGAGCATAAGCGGTCCATGGACGGAGCCGTCCTGGACGTTTCCTCCAGTGGCTCCACCGTTTTTGTTGAGCCATCGGCCATCAGAGCCCTGAAATCCGAGCTGGACCTCTTAAAGGCCGAGGAAGAAAAAGAGGTGTTTAAAATCCTCTCTTACCTGACGGGGATGGCCGAGAGCTATAAAAAAGAGATTCTCATCAATATCCAGACCATGGCCCATTATGACTTTGTCTTTGCCAAGGCCAAGCTGGCCAACAGCATGCAGGCCGTCCGCCCCATGATTAATTTGGATCACAGAATTGTCATTCGTGAGGGTCGGCATCCGCTGTTAGGTCAGAAAGCTGTTCCCCTGAACTTCGCCATAGGTGAGGACTACCGAGCCCTGGTCATAACCGGACCTAATACGGGCGGTAAAACGGTGGTGCTGAAAACTGTAGGTCTATTCTCCATCATGGCCCAGTCAGGACTCCATGTCCCTGCTGCAGAGGGCACTGAGTTGGGGATATTCACCGATGTGCTGGCCGATATTGGGGATGGGCAGAGCATCCAACAGTCCTTGAGTACCTTCTCCTCCCATATCCGCAACATCATTGGGATTTTGGAATGCGCTGGGCCAGACACCCTGGTCATTATGGACGAGTTGGGAACGGGAACCGACCCGGCCGAGGGCATGGGTCTGGCCGTTGCGGTCATGGAAAGGCTCTATACCAAGGGCTGTATTATGATATGCACCACCCACTACAGCGAGATCAAGGAATTCGCCAGAATTACTCCCGGTTTCAAAAACGGATGCATGCTCTTTGACGTAAAGACCCTTCTTCCCCTGTATCGTCTGAGCATTGGTATTCCGGGTGAAAGCAATGCCTTTCTCATCTCACTGAGGCTTGGTATGGACCCGCAAATCATCCAAAGGGCGCATTACATCACCTATAAGGAACATAAACCCTATGAGCGCCCTGTTGTTACTACCGAAGAAAATAAGCCCCAGCCCCTGATGAATGAGGACATCATACGCACCCATGAGACCAATAAGGCCCAGACCCAAAGAAGGCTGGAGGCCAGGAAAAAAGCAGAGAAACAACGCATTGAATCTCCCTATAAGGTGGGCGACTGTGTCTTTATTACCAGCATGAACCGAACCGGCATAGTCTGTGAACCCGAAAACGCCAAGGGTGAAATCGGCGTTATGGTGATGAAAAAACGGCTGATGGTCAGCAAGAAACGCATTCGGCCCTTTATTGACGGCAAGGACCTCTATCCCGAGGACTATGATCTGGACATTGTTCTTGAAAGCAAGGAGGACAGAAAAAAGAAGCATCTCATGCAAAAACGCCATGTGGAAGGGCTCACACTGGAGCATAGGAAAGGATGAAATGAATGAATACAGTGATTCAAACCAAAGGCCTTACCAAGGTATTTAAAAGAGTTGAGAAAGAGGATGGCTTGAAAGGCACGTTAAAAGCTCTCTTCAAAAGAGTTATTGTCGAGAAGACCGCCCTGGACCATTTCGATTTCCAGGTTGAGCAGGGAGAGCTCCTAGGTCTCATTGGCCCCAATGGAGCTGGCAAGACCACACTGGTTAAGCTCCTTTGCGGTATTATTCAGCCCTCTGCCGGAGAAGCTCAGGTTCTGGGCTTCACCCCCGGCAAGCTCAAGGATGGATTCAGAAGGAGCTATGCGGTGGTCATGGGCCAAAAAAGCCAGCTCTGGTGGGACCTCCCTGCCTCGGACACCTTCCTTCTTAATAAAGAGATCTATGGCATACCGGATGACATTTATAAACAGAATATCGCTTATTTCAGTGACATCTTCGGGGTCAGGGACCTTCTATCGGTTCCTGTCCGGAATCTGTCCCTGGGAGAGCGCATGAAGATGGAGCTCATGGCCGCCCTTTTGCATAACCCAAAGATTCTTTTTCTGGATGAGCCCACCATAGGATTGGATGCCATTGCCCAAAAGCAAATCCGCCTCTTTCTGAAAGAGGTCAATGAAACTAAGGGCGTCACCATTATGCTGACCAGCCACTACATGGAGGATATCAAGCATTTATGCAAGCGTACCGTGGTCATCAACGGCGGTAAAAAGGTCTATGATGGGAATCTGGATGCGCTTTTGAGCAGCTTCCAGGAGCATCGGATAATAACCGTCAGCTTTGAATGTGAATGCCAGCCGCAGCTTGATCTGCCTGTGGAATGGCTGGAGAAAAGTCCTCTCAAATCGGTTTTGATGGTGAGAAGGGAGCTTGTCAAGCCGGTGATCCAAAGTCTGCTCACCCACTATGAAGTCAACGACATCAGAATCGAGGAGGAGGATATTGGCGGTGTCATTGAGCGGATTTATACGGCGGGAAAGGAGGGAATCCCCTTATGAGAAAGTATCTGGAGGTAGGCAAAATCAGCGTAAAGTCTCAGATAACCTACCGTTTCGACGTTCTTATTGGATGCTTCATGCCCTTTATCAGGGTTTTTCTGGCCTATTTTCTATGGCGTACCCTCTTTACAGACAAGACCGAAATGGGCGGCATGACCTTCCCCATGATGCTCACCTACTATATTGTCTGTGCCTTTATCCAAAGGCTTGAGCAGTCAAATGGTCTGGTCTGGGAATTTGCCGGTGAGATTCGTGAGGGACGCTTTACCAAGTATCTGGTCAAGCCGGTCAGCCCCCTGGGTCATTTTGTCTTCACCAGCCTGGGCAAGACCCTCTATCACCTTGTCTTTACCGTACTGGCTGTGGGCTGTGTCATCTTGATTTTCAAGGGGCAGTTCGTGGGCCCCGCCTCGGCGGGCAGCCTTATCTTAGCCCTGTTGATCGCCTTCCTGGGGCTTCTGGTGATGATTCTTCTCAACTACCTGACCGCGCTATTGGCATTTAAGTTTACTGACATTACCGGCTGGCATCTTCTAAATGGAAACGTGGTGGACTTTCTCTCCGGTGCCCTGCTTCCTCTCTCCCTGCTTCCTGATTGGATGCAAGGCGTCATGCGGTATTTTCCCTTCTACTACATGCAGTTCCTTCCGGCCAGCCTATACCTGGGCCTGAGAACTCAGGAAGCCTTTTTCGGCCTTCTGGTCATGGTAATCTGGATCATCGTCCTTTGGGGGCTTGCCGAATTCCTCTACCATCGTTTCAGACGTTTATACGAGGAGGTGGGCGCATGAAAGGGATTTCTATCCTGCGTCGATATCTAGGAATCTTTATTCGATTATTTAAATTCAGGCTCTCCAACCAGATGATTTATCGCGCCAGCTTCTGGACAGTCTTCATTGTGGATGTGTCCATGTTTCTCATTCAGCTTGCCGTATTCTCCACCCTGTTTTTGAATGTGGACACCATCAATGGCTGGAACAAATATCAGATGATCTTTTTTGTGGGAACCTTCAATATCATTGATTCTATCAATATGTCCCTGTTCTTCTTTGGGATTACCAGTATCCCCTATAAGATCCGTGAGGGCAAGCTGGACATTTATCTGACCAGACCCGTCAATACACTGTTCTGGCTTTCTCTGGAGAATATTGATGTAAGCTCAACCATAGTCATTATCCCCGGTGTCATCATGGTGAGCTATGCAACCGCAAAACTGGGTATTACATTGACCTTTGGAAAGGTGGCGGGGTATTTGCTGCTGCTTATCCTTATGCTTCTTTTATTCTATAGCTTGATGCTCATTATCCGCACCCTGTCCTTCTGGTTTATCAAAACCGATGCTTTGAACGATCTGGAAGGCGAGATGATTGGTTTCAGCTTCCGTGTACCCGGCATTGTTTTTACGGGCGTATCCAAGCTGGTGCTCTATGTGCTCCTGCCCTACGCCCTCCTGGCCACCCTGCCCACCCAGTACTTTACCACCAGCTTTTCCCTGGGGCACTGGGCTCTGGCTCTGGGCGTAACTTCTGCCTTTGTCCTAATCTCACAGTGGCTTTGGCGGCTGGGCCTCAAGAACTATACCAGTGCCAGCAGCTAGGCCTTGTACCGGGTTAATGAACGCCTGCAATGTGGGGTCAAAGGCTTTTCTTGCCTCATGGGGCACTTTCCGGTATAATATAATGAAAAATGTCAAATATTGCATTCTGGAGGGGCCCTATGAAACGCTTTTTTAAGCTATTGATAGCCATAACCCTGCTGCTTGCCCTTGTAACCGGTACACTATCCTATGGGGATGTAGGAAATCACAATTCCTTTGATTTCGATTCGGATTTTGACATTGATGTGGATTCGGGCTCCGGCGATTTGGCATCCCTATTGCAGTTTCTCGTTATTTTTTTCAGAAGTCCCTGGTATATAAAGCTCATCGTCATCATTGCCATTGTTTTGCTTATAAAAGCCCAGTCCTCAAAGGAAATAAAGCTTCTTAAGAAATATGTTCAATGTGACAAGAGCTTTCTCAAAGGCCTTGACACCACTGAGGACGCGCTTAAGGAAATGGCTAAGGCCAAGTATACAAACCAGCTTAACGGAAAGCCTAAGCCTTTGGACATAGAGATTGCCCGCTTTGAACAGGACGAAAACTACCACAGGATAACCTTCCTGTTCAAACTCCAGGGAACCGCCCGAAGCAACTATCGTTACGCGCTCATGCTCCTGGCTCACCCGGCCATTATGGGCGGAAGCTATGATTATGAAAGCTTCAATGTCTTAAGCTTTCAAGAGATTAAGAAGTAACAGGGCGGCTGCGCCCAGCAGAATCAGAAAAATGACATTAAAGACAGTAAATACCTTGAAAAACCTGCCCGATAGCTTGGGATGGGCCTTGGTATAGAGTTTATAAGATATGACACTGGCCAGTGAAGCAATGAGGGTGCCCATCCCCCCTACATTAACTCCCAGCAGTAATTCCCTGTAATTGTCGGTGAAGCCCGATAGAAGAACGGCTGCGGGTACATTGCTGATAATCTGGCTGGTCAGCACCGATATAGCAAATTCGCTTCTGTTAAGAAGCTGGGATAGAAAGTCCCTGACATACTCAATTTTTGAGATATTCCCAACGAAAATAAAGAATCCAATAAAGGTAACCAGCAGGGAATAATCCACCTGGCCAAACAGCCGCCGGTCCATGATGAGGACAAAGAAGGTGACAATGATTCCTGCCCAAAGATAAGGAATGACCTTGAAAACCGCTAAAACCGATATTGCAAAGAGCAGGCAATACACAAAGAAGCGCTTTCTGTCCATGGCGTAGGACGTCATGTTCTCCATGGCCGGTAAGGGCTTTTTTTCAATCAATAAGGTAGAAAGAACCAACAGAATTCCTCCCAGGGCCACAATGGGCGTCATGAGCAGCAGAAACTGGGATAAGCCCAAACCATACCGGGAAAAGAGATAAAGGTTCTGCGGGTTGCCCATGGGTGTCAGGCTGCTTCCAATATTGGCAGCAATGGTTTGCAGGACAATGATGAGAATGGCATAACGGCTTTCATTGACCTTCTCAAGCACAATCAGGGTAAAAGGTACCAAGGTGATAAGGGCCACATCATTGGTCATAAACATGGCCAGCACATAAGTCAGAAGAATGATGCCCAGGGCAAGCTGCCGGATATGGCGGCTCTTTTGGGCCACCCACTCTGCAGCCAGTTCAAAGGCCTTCACCTTCTTAAAGCCTGCCACAACCACCATGAGACAAAATAAGCACAGTAGAACATCTTCATCGATATATTCCAGGTACGCCCTGGAGGGTGGCACAAAAAAGGCCGAGATAATGGCCATCACACAGGCCGCCACCATGACCAGTTCGTTTTTAAGCCAATTTAAAACCTTCCTCATACTTGCTGCTTCCATGAAAACCTCTGTTAACCAATGTCTAATAGGAAATTCGGATAAATTCACGAAAAAAAGAGAGCCATCGGCTCTCTTTTTTCATTGCATAGCGCAATATTACTTAATTTCAACAGTTGCGCCAACTTCCTTGAACTTAGCAGCAATGGCGTTAGCCTCTTCCTTGGATACGCCTTCCTTAATGGTGCTGGGAACGTTTTCGGTAACGTCCTTAGCTTCCTTGAGGCCCAGGTTGGTGAGCTCACGAACAACCTTGATAACCTTAATCTTTTCAGCACCGGCATCCTTAAGAACAACGGTGAACTCGGTCTGCTCTTCAGCAGGAGCAGCAGCGCCGCCTGCAGCAGCAGGACCAGCAGCAGCAACAGCTACAGGAGCTGCGGATACACCAAACTCTTCTTCAATAGCCTTTACAAGATCCTTGAGTTCAAGGATGGTTAAGGATTTGATCTCTTCAATAAACTTTGTGATCTTTTCACTCATTGTATTATCCTCCATTCAATCATTCTTCAATAATTTCACTTTTATATGGGATTAAGCATTTTGTTCCTGTTCCTGCTTTTCTGCAATAGCATTAAGAGCAGCAGCAAGACCATAGAGCGGGCTCTGAAGGCTTCCAATGAACTTGGCAAGGAGTTCCTCTCTGGAAGGAGTGGATGCCAGTTCCTTAATAGCGTTGAGATCAACGATATTGCCTTCAACCACACCGGCCTTGATTTCAAGCTTGTCATATTCCTTGGCGTACTTTACAAGTACCTTGGAAGGAGCAACAGGATCTGCGCTGATAGCAATAGCGGTAGGACCTTCAAGATACTTCTCAAGCCCTTCCAAATTGCTTTCCTTTGCGGCAAAGTTGATGATAGAGTTCTTCATAACTTTATAATCAACGTTTGCTTCACGCAGTGCTTTTCTCAAAATAGTATCCTGTTCAACAGTCAGACCTCTGTAGTCAGTGAGGATGACGGATTTTGCTTCCTTCAACTTCTGAGCAAGCTCTTCAACCTGAGCCTTCTTTTGTTGGAGAAGTTTTTCGCTGGGCATTAGTGCACCTCCTTAAGCGTAATAAAAGATATCAAAAAACCCTTTCATAATCCAACCATAGACTATGAAAGGGTTTTAATCGCCCATTCAGAGATTACCTCGGCAGGATGATTTACGTTACATCCGCAGTATTATTTACATACCCGGATTCCTGCTGTCTACAGTCAGATGTTAAGTTTTCATACATGCGACATTTTATAATATCACAATGTATTAGTCAAGAGCTTTCTGCTGGTTAATCTTGATACCGGGGCCCATAGTAGAGGTTACGGTAACGCTCTTCAGATACTGACCCTTGGCAGCCGCAGGCTTAGCCTTAACAACAGCTTCGAGAAGGGTGTGGAAGTTATCATGGAGCTTCTGGGTTCCGAAGGAAACCTTACCGATGGGGCAGTGGATAATGTTGGTCTTATCCAGACGGTATTCAATCTTACCGGCCTTGATATCGGCAATAGCCTTAGCGATATCCATGGTAACAGTACCAGCCTTGGGGTTAGGCATTAAGCCCTTGGGACCGAGTACACGACCCAGACGACCTACAACACCCATCATATCGGGGGTTGCAACTACCACGTCGAACTCGAACCAGTTTTCGTTCTGAATCTTGCTGATAAGATCCTCAGCGCCTACGTAATCAGCGCCATTCTGTTCAGCTTCGGTAGCCTTTTCGCCCTTGGCGAAGACCAGCACACGAACGGTTTTACCAGTACCGTGGGGCAGAACAACTGCGCCTCTTACCTGCTGGTCTGCGTGACGAGAGTCAACACCGAGCTTAATGTGTACTTCAACAGTCTCATCAAACTTAGCATGAGCCGTCTTCTGTACTAAATCTAAAGCTTCTGTCGGCTCATAGTATCTTGTTCTATCAACAAGCTTGAGACACTCAAGATATTTCTTGCCTCTCTTCATTTCATTTCACTCCTTTAGTGGTAATAGTTAGCGGGAATTCTCCCTCCCACATGTGAAAAGCTTGAAGCATGCGCATTCATCCATGATTCAACTTTTCAGGGACTTAGAAACGCTTAAATAAACGTTTCCTTAGTCAACAACGACAACGCCCATGCTTCTGGCAGTACCAGCAATCATGCTCATTGCGGTTTCAATACTGCCGGCATTCAGGTCAGGCATTTTCATCTCAGCAATTTTTCTAATCTCATCCTTGGAGATCTTAGCTACCTTTTCCTTGTGGGGCTTTGCAGATCCGCTTTCGATCTTGCAAGCCTTCTTAATCAGGACGGCAGCGGGCGGAGTCTTTGTAATAAATGAGAATGAACGGTCGCTGTAAACCGTAATAACGACCGGAATAACCAACCCAGCATCCTTTGCAGTTCTTTCATTGAACTCCTTACAGAATCCCATGATATTAACGCCATGCTGGCCAAGGGCTGGTCCAACCGGTGGTGCAGGGGTTGCCTTACCTGCATTGAGCTGTAATTTGATATAGGCAGCAACTTTCTTTGCCATGTTTAGTCCACCTCCCAGTTTTCTTGCCTGAAATATCAGGTTTATAATCCATAGCCGAAGCTAAAGAATTATCAATGATTAGAGTTTTTGAATCTGAGTAAACTCCAGTTCCACAGGAGTTTCTCTTCCGAACATGGAAACCATAACACGAACCTTTTTCTTGTCCATGCTGATTTCTTCGACAGTTCCAATAAAGCTTTCCAGAGGCCCGTCTATGACACGGACACTATCGCCCACTTCATAGTCAACCACGGTCTCAAACTGTTCCACACCCATCATCCGAACCTCGTCATCGGACAGGGGAACGGGCTTGGATCCGGGACCTACAAATCCGGTGACCCCACGGGTATTGCGTACCACATACCAGGAGTCGTCAGACATGATCATCTTGACCAGTACATAACCGGGAAATACCTTCTTCAGTGTCGCTTTTTTCTTGCCGTCCTTTATCTCGATCTGCTCCTCCATGGGAACAACTACATCGAGAATATAGTCCTGCATCTTTCTGTTTTCAACAATCTTCTCAATGTTGGCCTTTACCTTATTCTCATAACCAGAATAGGTATGGACAACATACCATCTTGCTTCCTCTGTCATACTTCTTAAGCGGAGACTAAAGCTCCAGCCCTCCTTTTAGCTTCTTCGTTACTGCCCGAAAACAGCACTGAAGATTAGGCCAAGACCAAAGTCTGCAAGCCAAACAACAACACCTATAAAAAGGCACGCAGCAAATACAACCAGGGTATTGTTAATCAGTTGCTGTTTGGTGGGCCAAATAACCTTTTTCATTTCCATGCGGATTTCTTTAAAGAAGCGGCCCGCACGTTGGCTGAATTTTTCTTTTTGCTCACTCATTGGTGACAACTCCCCGTTACTTATTTGGTTTCCTTATGGGTTGTGTGCTTACGGCAGAATCTGCAATACTTGTTCATTTCCAATCTGTCGGGGTCATTCTTCTTGTTCTTCATGGTATCGTAGTTTCTCTGCTTGCATTCTGTACAAGCCAAGGTGATTCTGACTCTCATTTGGAACACTCCTATGCTATCAACTGATTCATTTTGGCATAAAAAAAAACGCTTTCAAAGCAATAAAAAGAATAACACACCCTGCTATGAAAAGTCAAGCATTTGCTCAGAAAAAGTGTTTAAACGTTCTCCAAAGCTAAAATGCCCTGCAGACCGGGGCCAAAATCCCGGGCTGCAGGATCAATGATACAGAGTTGATTCAAAAAGGCTCGATGCTTATTTAACCAGCGCCTTCTGCTTTCTTTCCTTCCAGAACAGCCACAGGGGCGATGCAATAAAGATGGTGGAGTAAACACCGGTAATAACACCTATGAGCAGGGAGAAGCTAAAGTCCCTCAGAGATCCGATATTGTTGATTACAGAGTAGATAAGCAGAATCACAATACAGATCAAAGTGGTCACCATGGTGTTGATGGAACGGGACAGGGACTGATGAATGCTGACATTGACAATCTCTCCCTCGTCAGACTTTCTCATAAGCCTGGTATTCTCACGGATTCTGTCATAGACCACCACCGTGTCATTGATGGAGTAACCAATAACCGTCAGGATGGTAGCAATGAAGATATCATTCAAGGGAAGCTTGAATACAATGTAAATGCCAAACATAACCCCCACGTCATGAATCAGAGCAATGATGGCACAGGTCGCTGCCGGAAAACCGCCCAAAGTGCTGAAGCGCCAGGCCACATAGAGAAGAATTAAGACGATGGAAACGACAACAGCCAGGATACCTTTTTGCAGGGTTTCTTGGCCTATGGTGGGGGTAATGCTCACATTCTCGTTTTTCTCGCTTTCCAACTTAACAGGAAAGTTCTGAGCAATGATAGTTTTAACCTGCTCCTCTTCTTCAGGGGTCAGGGGCTCATTTCCTGCAATGTCGATACGGAGCATATCAATGGATGCCGACGCTGATGCTGCATCATAGGTCTTGGTGATGCTGGCAATGACCTTCTTGTTGATGGCCTGTTCAATCAATTCTCCCGCTTTATTGGGATCAACCTCACCCACTGTCTCAATCATCATGCGCGTACCACCCTTGAAGTTAATATCCAGGGTCACGCCGTTTATGATAAGCATGATGGCAAAGAAAACAAACATTGCTATGCTAAAGCCAAATGCATATTTTCTGTTCTTTACAAAATCATAGCGCCTCACTGGTCTTACCTCCTTTATCCTTCTTCACGCCAAACAACCACTTGTTCTTGGCAAAGCCAAAGGCAGAAACGCCCTGGAGCATCATCTTAGAAGCGGTGACTGCAGAGAAGAAGCTGAAGAGTGTACCAAAGAACAGGGTCACACCAAAGCCCCTTACCGGACCAGAACCAAGAATATAAAGGATAATGGCGGTAATAATGGTGGTTACATTGGAGTCCAGAATGGCTACATAAGCGCGCTTAAATCCGGAATCTATTGAAGCTCTTAAGGTCTTGCCGCTCTTAAGTTCTTCCTTGATGCGTTCAAAGATAATAACATTGCCGTCCACGCTCATACCAATGGACAGGATGATACCGCCGATACCGGGCAGGGTCACTGATATGTTAAAGTTGGACAGCACCAGTATCTGCAAGGCCACTAACCCGCACAGGGCAAAAACAGAAACCAGGCCGGGCAGACGATAGTAAAGAACCATGAAAATGCATACGAGGATAAAGGAGAGAATACCGGCCTTTACAGCCACGTCCAGTGCACCCTTTCCCAACTGTGCACTGATGGAGTCAACCTTCACAGCCTCCAGCTTGGTAGGCAGGGCACCAAAGCGGATCTTATCAGCCAGAGCCTTGGCCTCTTCCAGGGTGAACCGACCGGTAATGGTGGCTTCCGAGGAGGTAATGCGATCCTGAACAGTAGGAGCCGATAAGCATATATCATCCATAAAAATGGCGATTCTCTTATACTTCAGACGCGCGGTAGCCTCGGAAAACTTTTCAACACCCGAGGGCTTCAATTCAAGAAGAATCACATAATTACCAGTCTGATCGGTAACTGCGGAGGCGGTCTTGACATCTTCACCGGTGAGGACAATTCTTCCGGTGGGCTTAAGCTGGGTATGGTCAGTATACTGATCCGCGTCATCCACCTCCTGGAAGGTCAATGCCCCGGTACTTCCCAGCTCGTCCAGCGCCTTTCTGGGATTAAACTCGGTTTCATTGGCCGCCCAGGGAATATCAATAATCAGACGATTATTGGTAGAGTCCACCGTTATGGTTTTATCATAAATACCTTGAGCATCCAAACGAGCTTCAATGATTTGACGGGCACTGGCCAAGTCCTGAGCTACGTTTCTGCCCTCAGTTCCCTGGTCATAAACAGGCTGCATAATGGCGCTGATGCCACCCCGAATATCAATACCTGTTCTCAGTTCGTTAACACCCTTGACAATTCTTGCATTCTCCGGCCCAAGCCCAGTGATTGCAAGCAAGCATATACACGCAATGATAAGGACGATGATAAAGAGCTTAAAGGTCCTGTTATCATTCATGGAGCGCTTCCTCCTTCTCTTTCTTGGTTTTTAGCCACTTTATGTATTATATAGCTTGTCCATAAAGACAGTCAATAAAAGACAAAAATATGTGCAGGCTATATACATCGGTTATAATTTTGGATTTATTCGTTTTCCTGGCGGTACTGCGCAGCAAGCTTTACATACTCCAGGGCATTTTGGATATTGGCCTCAATCTGAGCCTCCGACAGGGGCTTAACCACCTTGGCGGGCATGCCCAGAACCAGGGAGCCGTCAGGAATCTCGGTGTTGGGCGTTACCACGGCCCCGGCGCCAATCAGGCAATTCTTCCCTATCTTCACATTGTCAAGGATCACTGCACCCATGCCAATAAGGGAATTGTCCCCGATGGTACAGCTATGGAGAACCACCCGATGGCCTACCGTTACATTCTTTCCTATTATCACAGGAATTCCCTCACTGTTATGAACAGATGATACATCCTGTATATTGCTGTTCTCTCCCACCACAATCCGGCCAATATCCCCGCGCAGCACCGCATTATCCCAGACGCTGGCGTTCTTCTCCAGCACCACATCACCGATGATCTGGGCGCCGGGGGCCACATAGGCCGAGGGATCCACCTGAGGGTTTTTCCCATTAAAGCTTCTAATCATGCGCTTACTCCCTTCACTATTATCCTTGGTTTATTCCTGCTCTGCTTCCTGCGACTTTATCCAGAGAGCACATTCCACGCGTTTTTTCTCAAGAGCGCATCCAATGTCATAGGGCACCTTGATATCCTTATTAAACTGCCATGCGTTGGCGGCACAGCCCCCGCTGCAGTAAAACTTTGCCCAGCAGGTGTTACACTCGGGTTTGGTATATACGTTGGTTTCAACAAAGGTCTCACGCACAGGATTGTTGTTCAGCCCCTGAAAAACATTGCCCAACAGGAATTCCTTCTGCCCGACAAACTGGTGGCAGGGATAAAGATCCCCTTCGGGGGTGACGGCCAGGTATTCGGTGCCCGAGCCGCATCCTCTCAAGCGTTTGGCCACGCAGGGCCCTCCCTCAAGGTCCACCATGAAGTGGAAGAAGTTAAACCACTGGCCGTTCTTCCTGCGCTCCACATATTCCTTGGCAAGGCGTTCATACTCCTGGCAGGCAATATCCAGATCCTCGTGGCGGATGTCCAGGCCCGAGTCCTTATTAGCCACCACGGGCTCCACCGAAATCTGCTCGAAGCCTAAATCAGCCAGATGGAGCACATCGGCGCCGAAGTCGAGATTCTTACGGGTAAAGGTTCCCCGCACATAATAATTCTCGCCCTTTCTCTCCTCCACCATCTTTTTTGCCAGGGGCACTATACGATCATAACAGCCGGAGCCGTCCACTCTTCTGCGCACCTCGTCATTGATTTCCTTGCGTCCGTCCAGGCTGAGCACCACATTGTGCATATGCTCGTTGATAAAGTTTCGCTTGTCCTCGTCCAGCAAAAGCACATTGGTGGTAATGGTAAAGCGGAAATTCTTTTGGGCTTCCTTTTCCCGTTCACGGGCATAGCGTACAATCTCTTTGACCACGTCAAAGTTCATGAGGGGCTCTCCGCCAAAGAAATCCACCTCGAGATTCCTGCGATTGCCTGAGTTTTCTATAAGAAAGTCAATGGCTTTTTTCCCGACCTCAAGGCTCATGAGGGAACGTGCCCCCAGGTACTCCCCGGTACCGGCAAAGCAATAGCTGCACCGCAGGTTGCAGTCATGGGCGATATGCAGGCACAGTGCCTTAACCACCGTCTGCTTGGTCCACAATGGAATGAACTCCTCGTACGGGTCATGGGTAAAAAGCAAATGATTTTCCTTCAAGGCCTCGATTTCCTGTACAGCCTCGTCAAGGGCCGACGGCTCAAATTGGGTTAAGCGCTTAAGCTTTTCCTGATCCAGGGTCCCGTTTTGGTCGTAGCATTGAAGGACCGCATAGGCGGTATCGTCCAAAACATGCACAGCACCGCTGTTAACATCCAATACTATATTCTCACCATGCATCTTATAGGCGTGTATCATAATGATCCTCTCTTTTCAACAAAAGAAGGGCTGCATCAGCCCTTCCACCATTTTATCCTTCTTTATTGCACTTTAAGGTTCGCACACTTAAACCATGGTTCCATGGCCTAAGGCTTTACCATCGTATCAGCAACAAGGTTCCTGAGCCAAGGAGAAAGGATTATTTTCTCTCGCACTTCTGGTTGGCTACCGTACAGGAAGTCTTACATGCGGATTGGCAGGAAGTCTGGCACTCGCCGCAGCCTGCTTTCTTCACGTCCTTGTTGAGGGTAGAGAAATTGATGGTCTTAATATGCTTCATCTTGTAAACCTCCATATCCATTTGATACCACAACATTATAGCATAAGGTTTTCGATTTTGGAAAGAACCAATGATAAAACCTGATAAATTATTCTATGCTTTTGGCCTTTCGCCCTCCGGGCTTCTTTCGTAAACCTCATAGCCACAGTACTCCAGGATCTTGCAAATATTCTTGACCTGCTCATAATCAAGTTGCTGGTAGGTCGGGTTCTGGTTAAAATGGCGGGTTACCGCCTCCAACTCATCCCAGGATACCAGGCAGGCATGGCGCTTATTCTTCAAATCCTTGGCCTTTTTGGCGTCCCCCGTCTGGCTTAAGGGCCAACTGATCCAGCCCGATGCATAATGGAAGGCATTCCAGCGCAAGTGCTCCTGTCGGGCCAGATTGTCCAGCCTTTCTCCCACCAGATAGTTCATTAAGTTAACGGGATTTCTATGACCCGCACCCTTTTTATCGCCCTTCTCAATCATTTCAAGGCCCAAAAGCCTGAGCTTGGTAGGGATATTGGCAGCCGCCGATCGGTTGGATTCCTTGGTGAAGCTGTCCAGAGCTCCCCAGTTATCGGCTGGCTCAATGTGATAGATGGAGTTAAACAGGGCATTCATTTGCCGGGCCATACGATCCATACCCTCATTAATAATGATATTCTCGGTGAAGATGTCCGTATTCCTTCCGAAGAAGCGAAGGTTGGGCAGGCTCTCCGAGGCCCTCACATGCTCGAAGTCCTCCTGGACACGGATATGTACGGCAACAATGGGCGGTGCCTGCAAATGGCTGCGATGGATCAATCTTTGAATCTCAATGGCCGTTTCCATATTGGTCTGGTCATCTCCCAGGGCCACCACAATGTACTGGATGGATGGAAGGTTTTCCTGCAGGATCCTGTAGAATTCTTCAGAACCCGGTCCGGCCTCATGGGTCTCAATATTGTAGTTACAATTGATTTCGGGATACTTATTGAACAGGTGTCCTCTTTTCCGGTTCATGGCCTCATCGGTCACAATGGCCCGATACTCCCCGCCAATAAACTGTCCCAGATAGATACTTTTTCTGAGAACCTCCACCCCCGTAGGTTCAAGACCTGCAATAAACAGGGTGAAACCCGAGCAGGCCACTGCTCTTTCAGTATCCATAGGCACCACATCATGGATGGGATAGGTCTGAAAGAGTTGACGGGCCGTAAGATCGGGAAGGCTGAATACCTTGAACTCATGGTGGGTGCCATGCTCCTGGTTCAGGGATTCCAAAGTCTTTTCAATGCCCTCATCCCGGGTATTGATATAGAAGTGGATATTATCATTCCCTGCCTCCATGCGGCATGCCTGATTAAAGAGACGGTAGATGGTCTGCACATTATAATTGTCCTCATCGGAAAGAGCAAAAACATGGAGCTCGCTTTTTAAAAGCCTCGCTGGTATCTTGAGCTGTTTGAAGGTCTCCAGCTTCTCCCAGTCATGATCCAGCAGAATAAAGGCTTCCTCCTTCAACTTACCCACCAGCGCATCATCGTTCTCCCGCTCCTCCAGATCCTCGACCACAATGTATAAACGGGAGCCGTCCTTTTCCTTCAGGCTCTTGATCAGGCACTCGGTGGCTTCGTTAAGCCCCAGAAACAGATAGACCTGTTTGGCGTTGGCCACCAGAAGCCTTAAGCGGGATAAGAACTTCATGCCGAAGAAGGAGAGCACCGTCATGACAGTCAGCATGGCGCCCACCATATGAATGAGGCTGGCCACCATCAAAAAAAACATATTGGAGTGCAGCGCCTCGTTTATCCCTTCAATATCGCTCTCCATAATAAAGATTCTGCAGGTGCTGAACAGGGCCCTTAAGGTCACTGACCATACATCGAGAGGTTCGGATGCATTGTCGGGCATATAGCCCACGGTATAAACCAAAAGACCACCCAGCACTGTGAAGATGGCCAGGGGTATCTTAAGCTTGTCAAAAGCCTGACGGAATTTGGCCATGATCAAGCAGCACAGAAGGATGATCAGCACGGCCAGGACAATGGATAGGGCTGATAATGGAAACAGCATGCTTGTAAACCTCTCAGTCTTTCATAGCGATAAAACTCGAAATTTGAAGCTTCAGCAGAATCCATATTAACATATATTGTCTACAAATGACAATGAGAGGATGCTATTCTATATCTCAAAGCGGGCCTGCTCCCATTTCACCCTGTCCTGCGCCTCCTTAATAATATCCTCCATGCTATAGACAATTCCATACCTTTTGCAGCGTTCCTCGAATGCCGCATACAGCTCCCTATAGCGTGGACTGCGACATTCGTAAAGCTCGCCATACGCTTTGATGTATTTGGCCTTAAGCCCCGGAAAATGCCTGTCCAGTCCTTCATAGAAGAACTCCCGCTGGCCGGTGCGCATAGTTACACTAAACCAGGGATAGATATACCTTGCCCCGCTTTCAGCCGCACGGTCCACTATCCGTTCCATATTATCAAAGGTGTCATTAATATAGGGAAGGATGGGCATCATCATGATTCCTGTAAAAACCCCATCCTTGGCAAGCCTTTCAACCGCCGAGAACCTCTGGCTGCTCAGAGGTGCATGGGGCTCTATTTTTGAAGCAAGATCATCATCAGCCGTGGTGATGGTGATGCCCACGGTAACCGGAGAATGGTCGCTGATGGCTTGAAAGATATCCCCGTCCCTTTGTACCAGCGTGCTTTTGGTTGTGAGATGAACACCAAAGCCATAGCGATGGATTATCTCAAGGGCCCTGCGTGTGGCCAGGGTTTTTTGCTCAAAAGGGTTATAGGGATCACTCATGGCGCCCATGCCAATAATACCCCTGACCCTTTTGCCTTTAAGCTCTGTGTCAAGAAGCTCCAGGTAGTTAGCCTTTAGGGCAATGGTGTCAAAGTCGTCCACATGGTAGCATTCACTGCGGGAATCGCAGTAAATACAGCCAAAGACACAGCCCCGATAAAGATTCATATTGTACTTGACATCAAACCAGAAACCGGGGTTCTTTTGCGGTGTCAAAAGTCTTTTTGCGACTATTTGCCTCATAAAAGCAGCTCCCTGTCCTTTTTCTCCATTATAGCCCAGCAAATATGACAACTGTCCTTCATATTTCTGTCATTCATTAAAAGGTCAATGAGAATACGTCGTCTTTCAGGCGAATTAAAGAGAAAGGTCTCCTCTTCCTTCATTATTGAAAGAAGCGCTTCTGAATCATCGAAAAAGCTGCCATAATGTATACCATGAAAATAGCCGCCCTTATAATAATACTTAAGGCGCCGCTCGGCGAAAATGTGGTTCTCATAAAACAACCTCCTTACTAAACAAGCCATCCTTTGGCCAACTCCCCATCCAGGAAGTAGGCTTGGCTTATTCCTTTTCAATCAGCAAAGGTAATGGTTTTTGCATACGTATGTGCTGGCACCATTCAATGGTCCTTTGGGTGATTAAGATACCATAGTAGAGGGTTGACAGCTTGTAATAGAAGCAATCTTTATTTGTCATTTGACTAAAATGCCTCTCCAGACTTTTGAGCTTTTCCAGGTAATCCATATTATTGACTTCATATTTTAAGAGTTGCTGCTGACGGACTGCATCGGGCAGCTTATCAAAGAAATAGACCTTTGCCAGATGAGTATTGGTTCCTTCAAAGATATCCATGGGTTTAGAAAGCCAATGGTAGAATTGCTCCCTGCCTTCCTCCGTTATATGATAGAAGATTTTTAGCCTGCCGCCTTGCGGCTGCTGACAGGTAACCAGCCACCCCTCCTGAGTGAGCTTCTTTAGCGCCGGATACAGGCTTCCAAAGCTGGCTTTATAAAAAACACCAATGCCCTTCTCTATCCTTTTCTTAATGTCATAGCCCGTGAGATCCTCATCCAGAACCATCCCTAAAGCGATATAAAACAGCATGATTTGCTCCTCCATAATATATCTTTTAGATATATTATAAAGATATACTTTTTGTCTGTCAAATAACGGTTAAACTTAATTTTTTCTTGCAAACGGTAGCCATGGCTACCGATCCTTTGGCAGGTCTCTCCTATAATTAAGCATGACAAAACCACCATGTGTTTGACATTAACTCCGTCAGGAAGGGGATTTATATGAAAAGAAATATTATTAAGATTGATGAAGACAAATGCAATGGCTGCGGAATTTGCGTCACCGCCTGTCATGAGGGTGCGCTCCGTATGATTAACGGCAAGGCCAGGCTTATCTCAGAGGCCTATTGCGACGGCCTTGGCGCATGCCTTCCCGAATGTCCCACAGGCGCCATTACCATAGAAGAGCGTGAGGCCGAAGCCTTTGATGAAGAGGCCGTAAAGGCCAACATGGCGCGTGCCCAACAGCATAATGCCCACCCTGCAGAAAAGGTTCAAGCATCCGCACCCATGGCTTGCGGCTGCCCCGGCTCCCAGGCCAGAGCCTTTGACCGGAAATCTGTTACAGAACCTGCCCCTGTTCAGACAGGCACCTTCCAGAAGCCCGAATCCCAGCTCAGACAGTGGCCCTGTCAGATTAAGCTGGTTCATCCCCAGGCTCCCTATTTTGAAAATGCCCACCTGCTCATTGCCGCAGATTGTACGGCTTACGCTTATGCCAATATCCACAATGAGTTCATGAAGAACAAAATCACCCTTATTGGTTGTCCCAAGCTGGATGACGGGGATTATTCAGAAAAGCTCACCGCCATATTGGCCGCCAACAACATCAAAAGCGTTACGGTTCTGCGCATGGAGGTTCCCTGCTGCGGCGGCATTGTCCAGGCTGTCAAGAACGCACTGATAGCCAGCGGCAAGATGATTCCCTGGCAGGTAGTGATCATCACCACCGATGGTCAAATCAAAGATGAGTAAGCAACAATTCGTTCATGCATAAAAGATTAATGAAAAGAAAGAGGTACTGATTATGTCGATGTTTTGCTTTCAATGTGAACAGACAGCCGGAGGTAAGGCTTGTACATCCATGGGCGTGTGTGGAAAGAACGCCGTTGTATCCAATGCGCAGGATCAACTGACCTGCGCCCTGGTGGGCCTGGCCCGCGCTGCGGGAGATAAGCCCTCCAAGGAGGCCAATGTCCTGATGATGGAGGGACTCTTCACCACCATCACCAATGTCAACTTTGACGCCGACACCATTGGGGCTTTAAAGCAACGTGTAGAGAATGAGAAGAACCGTCTTGGCGGCGCCGAGGACCTTCCTCTGGCTGGTCTTTGGCAGGGTGACCCCGATATTGTCTCCCTTCGCTCCACTCTCCTTCTGGGTCTCAGAGGCATGGCTGCTTATGCCTACCATGCCTATCAGCTTGGCAAGGAGGACAATGAGGTCTATGCATGGTTCCACAAGGGCATGAGAGCCCTGGGCGAGGAACGCTCGGTTGAGGCCTGGCTGGATCTTCTCATGGAGTTTGGCATGATCAACTTAAAGTGCATGGCCCTTTTAGACGATGCCAATACCTCCACTTACGGACAACCCGTCCCCACCAAGGTTACCACTATTGTTGAAAAGGGTCCCTTCATCGTTGTCAGCGGCCATGATCTCCATGATCTGAAGATGCTTTTGGAGCAGACCCAAGGCAAGGGCATCAATATCTACACCCATGGTGAAATGCTGCCCGCTCATGGTTATCCCGAGCTTAAGAAGTACAGCCATCTTAAGGGGAACTTTGGTACAGCCTGGCAGAACCAGCAGAAGGAATTCAGCCAGGTACCCGGCGCCTTCCTCTTTACCACCAACTGTCTCATGCCGCCTAAGGACACCTATTCTGACAGAGTGTTCACCACCGCTGTTGTGGAATATCCCGGCCTCATTCATATTCATGCCCAGAAGGACGGCTCCAAGGACTTCTCCCCCGCCATTGCCAAGGCGTTGGAGTTGGGAGGCTATGCCGAGGATCAGGTCTTTACCGGCATTAACGGCGGAACCGAGCTCATGACCGGATTTGCCAGAAACACCGTTTTGGGTGTGGCCGATACCGTTATCGAGGCCGTCAAGGCAGGGGCCATTCGCCACTTCTTCCTGGTGGGCGGCTGTGACGGTGCCAAGCCTGGTAGAAACTACTATACCGATTTTGTTAAGCAAAGCCCTGCGGATACGGTAATTCTGACCCTGGCCTGCGGCAAGTTCCGTTTCAATGACCTGGATATCGGCACCATTGGCGGTCTTCCCCGTATCATGGACATGGGACAGTGCAATGACGCATATTCAGCCATACAGGTGGCCGTTGCCTTGTCCAAGGCCTTCAACTGCAGCGTCAATGAGCTTCCTCTGACCCTGGTACTTTCCTGGTACGAGCAGAAGGCTGTGTGCATTCTCTTAACCCTTCTGGCCCTGGGTATCAAGAATATCTACATTGGCCCTTCCATCCCTGCCTTCTTCTCATCCACCGTATTAAGCGTGCTGGTTGACAAGTTCGGCTTAACTCCCATATCCACCCCTGAGGAGGATCTTAAGAAGATTCTTGGCTAAGCATAATCTCCATATTGGCTCATAGAATTCCCAACCAACACAGAAAGAGGAACCTGCGGACGGTCATAGCACCCAACCGTGGTTCCTCTTTCTGTTTGAACAGATATTCTATGCCTGATTAAAGGCCTCAATACCGGCCTCATGGGCGGCAATGAGCCTGTCGCATTCCCTGTCCCATTCCTCATCCAGCCATAGGAGCTCGGGATGTTGCAGATACCATTGAACGCTTTGCTTAATTCCCTCATTGAATGGCGTGGTACAGATAAACTCGGGAACCAGGGCTTTTACCTTGCTGTTGTCAAAGCAGACGCTATTGATCTTATCCCCCACCCATTCGCTATAGCGATGGGGCAGGCAGGCCGTCAGAAAATCAGTGGACATATGGACCAGCTCGGGAGTAACCCCCAGGGCCTCTCCCAGGGCAAGGGTAATCTGATTCCAGGTGAGCACCTCGTCACTGGTGATGTGGAAGGCCTCTCCGATGGCCTCCTTCCTACCCATGAGCCCTACAAAGGCTTTGGCAAAATCAGTATTATGGGTAAGCACCCATAGGGAGGTCCCGTCACCGGGGATAATGATTTTCTTGCCGCGCTTCATACGCTCGGCAATGCTCCAGGCAGACTTTCTGCTGTTATAGATGCTGGGCAGGGCGGTGACCCCATAGGTATGGGACGGCCGGACAATAGTGACTGGGAAACCGGCTTTTTGATACTTTTCAAAAAGCAGCGCCTCACAGGCTATCTTCTCCCGTGAATACTCCCAGAACGGATTTTCCAGAGGGGTGTCCTCGGTTATGACATAGCTCCTGGGGGGCTTTTGATAGGCCGAGGCTGAGCTGATAAAGATGTACTGCCCCGTCCTTCCCTCAAAGAGTCTTAAATCCGTTTCAATATGCTCAAGGTTGAAAGCAATCCAGTTGACCACCACGTCAAAGGTATACCCCTTCAGGGCCTCCATGGCCTGGTCCTCATTGCGGATATCCCCCTCAATGATTTTTGCCCCCTGAGGTGTAAATTCCTGCCGGGTATTGCGGTTAAACAAATAGAGCTCGTGGCCTTTATCAAGGGCAAGCTGAGAAACAGCCGCGCTGATATTGCCCGTTCCACCGATAAATAGGACCTTCAAGACTATCCCCTCCCAGTTCTTTTGATATCATTATACCTCCCGTAAAGCATTTATAACCGGAAAGGGATATTTAAACCAGACCAAATAATCTTGCCAGGTTAGCGACAAGGGTACAAAGGACAAACCCGCACAGGGTGGGTATGACAAAGGCCAGAACCGTCCACTTCAGGCTTTGGGTTTCCTTGCGAATGGTCAAAAGGGTCGTGGCGCAGGGCCAATGCATCAGGGAGAACAGGATGACACACAGGGCGGTGACCCAGGTCCAGCCATTGGCCACCAACAAGGAGGATAATTGACTTAAACTATCCAGCTCCAAAAGACTTCCTGCTGACAGATAGCCCATCAGCATGATGGGGATGACAATCTCATTGGCCGGAAGCCCCAGGATAAAGGCCATGAGGATGATCCCATCCATACCCATGAGCCTGCCCAAAGGGTCCAGAAAGCCCGAAAAATGGGCCAGCAAAGTCCTGTCCCCCAGGGTAACATTAGCCAAAACCCAGATAACGAGCCCGGCAGGGGCGGCCACAGCCACAGCACGGCCCAGAACAAACAGGGTTCTGTCAAAGACGGACCTTATAATAACCCGTCCGATTTGGGGTCTTCGATAGGGCGGAAGCTCCAGAGTGAAGGATGAGGGCAAACCCTTAAGAAGGGTTTTGGACAAAAGCTTTGATATCCAAAGGGTCATCATAACCCCAAGCACAATGACGCCCAACAGGATAAGGGCTGAGGTCACCGAGCTGAAGGGCCCCGCTCCTATCCCGGCGAAGAACATGGCAATGAGGGCAATGAGTGTTGGAAAACGGCCGTTGCAGGGGACAAAATTGTTGGTCAGTGTGGCAATAAGCCTCTCCCTGGGCGAATCAATAATCCGGCAGCCAATGACCCCGGCCGCATTGCAGCCAAAGCCCATGCACATGGTCAGAGCCTGTTTTCCGTGGGTGCAGGCCTTCTTAAAGAAATTGTCCAGATTAAAGGCAATGCGGGGCAGGTATCCCAAATCCTCCAGCAGGGTAAACAGCGGGAAGAAAATGGCCATGGGCGGAAGCATCACAGAGACCACCCAGGCTAAGGTTCGCCACATGCCCTCCACAAATAGCCCCGATACCCATGCGGGCGCTGCAATGGATTCCATGAAATGCGCCAATTGCTCTTCCACCCAGAATAACCCTGTGGCCAAAAGAGAGGATGGATAGTTGGCTCCGGTGATGGTCAGCCAAAAGATGACCGCCAATAAGAGGAGCATGGAGGGTATGCCCCAAGTCCTGGAGGTGAGAATTTTATCCACCTTCCTATCTCTGAGATTGTATAGCTTATTTTCATAGCAGACGGCCTTCCGACAGATCTCCTCAGCCCTTAAGACCAGGCGGGAGACAATCTTATCCCGGAGAAGGTTGCTGTCTATCCCTGCCTGGGACAATTCTTCCCGGGCCTCCTGAAGCGCTGCGACCAGGGGGACATTCTCTAAAAGATCTTTTTGAAAACATTCATTGAAAGCCTTAAGAAGTGATTTATCCCCATCCAGAAGCCTTAATGCCACCCATCGGCGGCTGAGCCCGGCGGGCACGGTTTGAAGGGTTGGTTCAATCCGGTCAAGGGCGTTCTCAATAACAGTGTCATAAGTTATGGATTGAACCTTTGTCTCCGTTTTACCTTCGGAAATGGCATGAACAGCATCCATGAGGGCATCAAGCCCTTTGCCGCTTCTTGCGCTGGCACCAATCACAGGCACGCCCAGGAGCCGTGAAAGCTCCTTAAGATTAATCTTGATTTTCTTTTTCTGCGCTTCGTCCAGAAGATTGACGCAAACCACAACCCTATGGGTAATCTCCAGGGTTTGCAGTACCAGGTTAAGGTTTCGTTCCAGACAGGTTGCATCAGCCACCACCACGGTCACATGGGGTTGGCCAAAGCAGATAAAGTCCCTTGCTATTTCCTCCTCCACCGAGTTGGCCATCAGGGAGTAGGTTCCCGGAAGATCTACCAGAATAAAGCTTTTATCTTGATGGACTGCTTTTCCCTGGGCATGGGTGACCGTCTTCCCCGGCCAGTTGCCCGTATGCTGATTAAGGCCTGTAAGCCCATTGAAAACTGTGCTTTTTCCCACATTGGGATTTCCGGCAAGTGCGACTATCCTGTCCTTTTCGGTGCGCTCCAGTCTGAGGGGACTTGCAAGCACCCCGGCCCCGGTGGATTGGCTTGTGAGACCCATATAACTTCCTCTCCTTCAGATGATTTGAATGGTTTTAGGTGATTGATTTCATGAACTGGATTCGTATTCTTTCTCTCAGTGATGTGCATGGTTGGGCTCAAAGGGCTTCCACAAGTATTTTTGATGCTTCTTCAGAGCGAAGGGCGATGACAGCGCCCCTGAAATAGTAAGCCACAGGATCCCCTGAAGGGCTTTTTTGAAGGGCCTCCACCTCGGTGTCTGAGATAAGACCCAAATCCAGCATTCTTCTTCGCATGGCGCCATCAGCAGTCAGGGCTTTCACTTTTGCCTTTTTCCCCAGCGGCAAAACGCTCAAGGGATAATATGTATTGTCCATGGTCATACCTCTTTGATACTGTTCCGCTAACCTTGACCAATTTTAGGCGAGAACAAAATTTTTTCC
>JAKIML020000078.1 GCA_022702935.2 Bacillota bacterium
TCTATTGTTTTCCCTTTTTATTTCATTAATATCCCTACAGTAACTTTACGCTAACACCACGGTTTGTGGTCCGGTACGGCTTTTTCTTATTATACTTATTTGGGTAATTTATAGAGGGCTTCATTCACCATCTGTGCGACCTCTGCGGCGAGGGCCTTGTCGCTGTCCGTAAGCTCAAGCAGCGGGGCACGGACACTGCCCGTATCGGGTCCGCCCATGATTCGGATGGCTTCCTTGATGATGGCGTACATACTGCCTGCACCCGAGCACATCTTGTAGATGATACGGCAGCATTCGTTCTGAATATGGCGGGCTTCTTCCATCCTACCCTTCAAAAACAGCTCATGAATACGTACATAGAGCTCAGGCATAGCGGCATAGGTACCGCCAATGCCACCGATAGCGCCAGCGGCCAGACCCGAAAGGAACTGTTCATCAGGACCGTTAAAGACAATGGCACCCTCATCATGCCACATCTGAATGTCCTGTACCGGCATGGAAGAGTTTTTAACGCCAATCACCCTTGGGTTTTTCAGCATTTCTTTCAATAGGGGCACAGTCAGGCTGACACCGGCAAGCTGAGGAATATTATAGATGATAAAATCGGTGTTGGGGGCAGCCGCAGAAATATCGTTCCAGTATTTCGCAATGCCTGCCGGGGGCAAACGGAAGTAAATAGGGGGAATAGCCGCAATAGCATCAACGCCGAGGGACTCAGCGTGGGCGGCCAACTCCTGGCTGTCCTTGGTATTGTTGCAGGCCACATGGGCGATGATAGTCAGATCCTTGCCGACCTCGTCCATGACGTTTTCCAGGATGAGCTTTCGCTCCTCAACACTTAAGTAGATACACTCACCCGATGAGCCGTTCACATACAGGCCCTGCACGCCCTTATCCTTAAGATAGCGGGCCAAAGCGCGGACACCTTCGGGGCTGATATTGCCCTCTTTATCATAGCAAGCATAGAATGCGGGGAAAATGCCTTGATATTTTTTAAGTTCCATTTTAAGCAATCCTTTCTTTATTGTCAGCAGGGTTAATTAATTGCGTTATTGTTTTAATATCTCACTGATCATGGTATCCACAAGAATCAGGCAGCGCGGCAGATGGAAGGGCCCCTTGAAAGTGCTGCCCTTGGTGGACGGCATGGTGGGAAGCCCATCTCTGCGCAGATAGCCGTACCATTCGCCATAGAGCGGATCAGCAAAGTGCTCCTTGCAGTAATCCAGCGTCTTATAAAATGCGTCCAGGTACTTTTCGTCCCCGGTATCACGATAGAGCATTATGGCGGCAATGAGAGTTTCGTTGTGGGGCCACCAGAGCTTCATATCATGCTCGTAGGCCTCCGGCGGCTTACCCAGGCAATCTATAAAGTAAAGCAGTCCGCCATACTCCTTATCCCAGCCGGCTTCAAAGGCCCAATCAAAGATTTGAGCAGATTTTTTCACAAGCTCTTTGTCACCGGTGCGCTTGGCATAATCCAGCATGAACCAGACGCCTTCAATATCATGGCCCGGATTCACGGTACGACCTTCGGTATAATACAAACGGGGAGTACCATCCTCGGCCACAAACTCGAGAACGCATTTTAGCTCGGGTTTTACATGATAGCGGAAGATTTCATCCACACACTGTCTGGCACGCTCATCATAAAGCTCGGCCTGCTCCGGATCTACTCTTCTTAAGATGGAAGTCACATTCAGGCAGATCATGGGAACGCCGAATGCGCGGCCTGTGCGTGTTTCGGGAATGGTCTTGGGTCCAAGGCCTGTAGGATCGGGCATACCATGGTTTAAGTCCCAGTACAGGTTATAGGCTCTGCGAGCCCGTTCAAGATGCTGGCGTTCACCGGTGATGCCATAATACTCAGCATTGGCGATGGCATAAAAGGCCTCGCTATAGCAGTAACGGCGCTGGCGAAGGGGCTTGCCATCCTCGGTAACGGTGAAATACATTCTGCCCCCGGCAGCGTGATTAATACAGTATTTTTCCATGAAATCCAGGCAGTTCTTGGAGGCGGCCAGCCACTCGTCCTTTACGCCGTAAACATGGCAGAGATAGGCAAAAATCCATCCGCAGCGGCCTTGCATCCATACGCTTTTGTCGGTGGAGTAGATTTCACCCTTCCGATCCAAACAGGTGTAGACGCCACCATGCTTGTGGTCTATGCCATGCTCCAGCCAAAACCTGACACAGCGCTCCAGCTCATCCCGGATCCAAACCTGGGTTTCTTGAAGCTTGTTGCGATCCATTGTTGAGAACCTCCTTGTTGAAATACTTCTGTCATTAACCAAATTGGGTTGATAGGCTTCTTGAAAAATATAAAACCTGGACGGTTGCCATCTATAGCGGTCTTACAGGCTAAGCATACAGCGCCAGCCAGGTGCGGAAGAGATACATGCTCTGCCGCGAATGGGTGTGAATATTGTGCTCCAAATAGGTGTATTGCTTTGTGGTGTTAAGTTTGTTAAATAATGCTTCCATGGTTTTTGGCGGGCAGACGTCGTCAGCACCTCCGCTGGAAAGCATCACCGGAACATGAAGCCTGTGGGCATGGGAAAGGGTATCGATATATCCGAGACGATTCCAAAACTGCTTTGCAGGGACTTCTGAATAGGCTTTGCGCAGGATACCATAGGCATCTCCATTCAAGCCTGAGTGCGGAAAGGCGGTCAGAAAGGGAAGATCGGCACAGACACAGCAAACCTCACCCTGTAACAGGGATGCCAATAGCAGGGAACCGCCGCCTCCCTGGCTTGTCCCAAATAATGAAAGACGCTCAGAAATCACCTCCGGCCGCTGCTTTGCCCAGCGTATGGCAAGCAGGCAATCCATCAGCCAATCCCTGTATCCTCCAGGCACGCCGCGGGCTGTTCTATCCAAAACCGGCCAGTTGCCATCCGCCATAAGTAAATCCTCCCGGTTGCCTTGAGGTGTAACATATCCCAGGGGTGAAATATGGAGGATGTTGTATCCGTCGTCGTTAATCTGCGGGTGCATGCTCATATATCCGCCATAACCCGGCAGGTTGATAAGCAAGGGAGCGGGCTGTTTTAAAGCTGGCTGCCAGTATCCGTAAAAGATGTGTCCGCTGCCTGTTTCAAAGCGGATGAATTTGTTGATGAGTGCATTGGGGCCGTTTCCAAATCGATGTTGGATGGGATTATCGCCTGTGAAGTGTCCTGTTATTATCAGCGTTCTGCTTTCCTGCAATAATTGCTCAGCCCATGCATCGATCTGTGCTTGTGATGGGTAGTATGAGAAGGCTTCTTCCACGTTAAGATGTAAATGCTCAAGCAATTTGAATGACCTCCAAAACAACGATTCTACATAAAGCTTAGCAGATTTGACATGACGCCACAGTCTAAAAAATGCTTAAAAATATAAATTTTCGCTCATAAAAAGAACGATTTGCAATATTGTCGAATCTGGCGTATGCTTTAAGTACACAGCTTAAGTTGGAAGGTGAGATGAGTGGATCCAATCTACAGCAATTATGCTCCAACCTTTTTGTATGTCGATAAATATCAGTTTTCGGACACCTGGGCCTACCAGGAAAGCCGGGTGCCCTATTCCATGTTCCGGTATATCTGTTCGGGCTCTGCGGTGTTCAAGGTAGATGGCGTCAGTTATACCGTTAAGCAGGATGATCTGTTTTATATTCCCCAGGGAAGTATGCTTCATTGCACGGCGCTTGAGAATATCGTTTTTATCAGCGTACGTTTTACCGGTTCCATGCAGCTTTCGGATGAGGACATGCTCAGACAGCTTTGGAATATTTCGCAGCTCTATCCTTGCGCAGATACTCCTGAAATTAAAACCTGGTTTGAAAACATGTATGCCAGCGCTGTTTCCACAGCCACATACAAGCGTTTGGTGACCAGGGGCTATCTGAATCTCATCTGTGCTGAGCTTGCGCGCCGATCGGGGGAGAACCAAGAAACTGAGGAGGAGTTGAAGCGCGACAGAACCACCGAGGCCATGTTCGACCTTAAGTACATTCAAGACCGCATTAAGGCCACCCAGCAGAATATTGACCCGCGTGTGCAGTTGCTTGTGGATTATATAACGGTACATCCCGAGGAAAATCTGACGCGAGAGAAAATGTGCAGCATGACAGGCGTGAGCGAAAGTACACTGCGCCGGCTGTTCAAAAAGGTCATGGGAAAAAGCATCTTTGACTTCATCACCGATACCAAAATGGTCTATGCCACGCATCTGCTTGCAACCACCCTGGAACCCATTTCTGAGATAGGGTATAAATTGGGATTCGAGTCGCCAAGCTATTTTACAAAGCGTTTCCGTGAGAATTATGGGATCAGTCCCCAGGAATATCGCAAGATATCCAAGGAGACTTAATCAGGCATTGAGTGTGCCTTGTAAGTATAATAATGAAACATTACGACTAAGCGATGACTGATTTGTTATACTATTGATTGGAAATTGCGTAGCGGTAACAGAGGTGACGTTGTTATACTTGATTTGTACGAGGGGGGTAACAAAAGGTTTCAAAGCCTCGTCAAAAGGGTTTAAAGGAGGACAATCATGAAAGCAAAAAAAATCCTAAGTCTCGTTCTGTCACTACTTATGCTCCTGTCAGTCTTTACTGCGTGCGGCACACAAGCTGGGGAGCCCAATGATACCGCTACTGCTCCTGCTTCAAGCGCTCCGGCACAGTCCGAAGGCAGTTCTGAACCGGCTAAGCTCAGCGGTGATATCATTTTCTGGCATTCCTTTACACAAGGTCCGCGTATGGAAACGCTGCAGTCAGCAGCAGATGCCTTTATGAAACAGAATCCTGGCGTAAAAATCACCATAGAGACCTTCTCCTGGAGTGACTTTTACACCAAGTGGACAACCGGTTTGGCTTCCGGTAATGTACCCGATATGAGTACAGCACAGCCCGGACATGTATCTGAAATGATAAATGCTGAGGCTATTCTTCCTCTTGATGACTTAATTAATTCCATTGGCAGAGAGCGTTTCTATGAAGCACCTCTGACTGAGATGACCGCTGATGGCAGCACCTATGCAGTTCCGCTTTACTCCCATGCGCAGGTTATGTGGTATCGCAAGGATTTGCTTCAGAAGTATAACCTTCAGGTTCCTACAACCTGGGACGAGCTTTATGAAGCTGCTTCCATCATAAACAAGGGTGAGGGCGGTGCTGTCTTTGGCTGCTCCGTTCCCATGGGAACCAATGATATGATGGCCACCCGTTACCTAAACTTCTATGTTCGCAGCGCAGGTGAGACCTTGATTACAAAGGATGGCAAGGCTAACCTTACAAGCCAGGCGGCTATCGATGGTATCAATTACTGGGTTAAGATGTATAAGAATAATTCACCTTCCGACTCTATCAACTACAATGTGCTTGATCAGGCCACTCTCTACTATCAAGGCAAGAATGCCTTTGACTTTAACTCTGCCTTCCATATCAGCGGTGTTGAAGCTAACAGACCTGACCTGATGGATTATATTGACTGCGCACCCATGCCCACCATCAAGAAGGGCGACGCTCAGACAGGCTATGAAACATCCAATATCCCCATGGTTATTTGGAAGAATTCAAAGCATCCTGAGATAAGCAAAGCCTTCATCGAATACCTGTATCAGCCTGAAAACTATGTACCCTTCCTGCTTTCCGTACCCGTTGGTATGCTTCCCGCTATCAAGGAAGTTGTCAATGATGCAACCTTCAACTCCAATGCAACTGTTCAGAAGTTTAACAATGCTCTGAATGTTATCAGCAATGCAGTGGGTTACGGCACCGCCATTGGTATGGAATACGGTCCTCGTGTTGAAGCTGGTCTTATCACAAGCCAGGGTGTCATAGAGAGCATGTTCCAGGATATTATTCTCAATGGCACGGATGTTCAGAAGGCTGCAAAGGCCGCAGAGGACAGACTCAACGAACTGTTTGAAGCTGCAAAAGAATAATTCTGATAGGGTTCAATGATTTTAGTTAATTTGCATTTATTCTCTGACTTATTTTAGCCCGAGAACTGGCGGGGGCACTCGCCCCCGCTATATTTGTCTAAGGGAGTGCAAAAATGAATAAACATAAAAAGCTTTTATCCAAGATCACAGCATTTTCCTTTGTCTTACCAGCAATCTTAGTTGTCGGACTGCTTCTGCTGTATCCGGTCGCATCCAGCATATTCTATAGCTTTACATCAAAGAATCTTATCAAGACGACCTATAAATTCGTGGGGCTAAAAAACTATATCAAGGTTCTCTCCGATTCTACTTTTATTTCTTCCTTCCTCACCAGTTTGAAATGGACCATTTTTTCTTTGATTGGACAAGTAGTTGTAGGCTTTACTGCTGCACTGGCCTTGGAGCATATCCGCCGGGGCAAAGGATTTTATCGCACCATCCTGATTATTCCGTGGGCATTTCCATCCATCGTCATTGCAATGTCCTGGAAGTGGATTCTTAATGGTGTATACGGGTTTGTTCCCATCGCTTTGGTTAAGTTAGGCATATTCAGTGAAATTCCGCAGTTCTTTACCACCAAGGAATTCGTCTTTGCAACATTACTGTTTATTAATATATGGTTCGGCGCTCCGCTGATTATGGTCAATGTTCTGTCGGCATTGCAGACCATACCCAAGGACCAGTATGAGGCGGCCCGAATTGATGGCGCTACTTCTTTACAGCAATTCAGGTATATAACGTTGCCACATATCAGTGTAGTCGTTGGTTTGCTGGTTGTGCTGAGAACCATTTGGGTCTTCAATAACTTTGACCTAATCTATCTCATTACCGGCGGCGGTCCGGCAAATCTGACGCAAACTGTTCCTATATACGCCTATAATGTGGGTTGGGGCCAAAAACAGCTTGGCGTTGCCTCTGCCGTAACAGTCTTGCTTCTGGTATTCCTGCTCGTGATATGTGCCATCTACTTCAGAATTCTTAATAAATTGGAGAAGGAGGGTCCGCAATGAATAAAAGCAAACTCAATCGCAGCCTGCTTACCGATTCAATAAGCTATTTATACTTGACCATTCTCGCTGTCATTGCAGCCTTCCCGCTTCTTTGGATTATTCTTTCTGCCGTTAAGGAGAAGGGGGAGATGATTACAAACCCCACGGCATTGTTTCCCAAAAAGCTCACCCTTGACAATTTCCGAGTGGTTATTGAACAGTTGCACTTCGGCAGCAATATGCTCAACAGTGTGATTGTTGCGGGTTGTACCACCATCGTCAGTGTTATTATTGCAGCCCTGGGCGCCTATGGCGTGGTACGATTCTTTCCCCGCTTTGGCAAGGTCATGACAAGGGTATTAATCACCACTTATATGTTCCCGCCCATTCTCCTGGCAGTACCCTATTCCATTCTTGTTGGCAAGGCAGGTTTAGTGAACAGCCGTATCGGCCTGGTTATCACCTACCTTTCCTTCTCGGTTCCCTATGCTATCTGGCTGTTGGTGGGCTTCTTCAAAACCGTTCCCCTGGAAATGGAAGAGGCGGCCTATGTGGATGGCGCAAACAGACTCCAGGTGTTCATTCAAATCGTAATGCCCATAGTAACTCCCGGTGTCATAGCGGTTGCCATTTACACGTTCATCAATGCGTGGAATGAGTTCCTCTACTCGCTCATCTTGATTAACAGTTCAAACAAGATGACCGTCGGAATTATCCTCAAATCTCTTGAAGGGCAGGAGGTCATGGATTGGGGTGTCATGATGGCTGCATCTGCAATGGTGGTCATTCCCTCAGTCATATTCTTCATGCTGATTCAAAAGAAGATTGCTGGCGGATTGGCTGCCGGCTCGATAAAATAGTCTACTGGAGGTATTTACATGAAAACAATTGGATATGCAATCGTAGGCACAGGCTATTTTGGCGCTGAGCTTGGTAGAATTATGTCTCAACAGGAGGGTGCAAGAATCGTTGCAGTCCTTGATCCGGAAAACGGAGAGACCATTGCGAAGGAATTTGGTTGTGACCTGGAAACAGATTTGGATAAACTTTGCTCAAGAGAAGATGTGGATGCAGTTATCGTGGCAACACCCAACTATCTACATAAGGAGCCGGTTCTGACTGCCGCTCGTTATGGCAAGAATGTCTTTTGTGAAAAGCCCATAGCCCTTTCTTATGCAGACTGTGATGAGATGGTGACTGCTTGTGAAAAAGCCGGGGTCACTTTTATGGCCGGCCATGTCATGAACTTTTTCAGAAGTGTTCGCCATGCCAAGCAGCTTATTTCTGAAGGCAGGATTGGCAAGGTGCTCTATTGCCACTCTGCCCGTAATGGCTGGGAAGAACCCCAGCCATCCGTAAGTTGGAAAAAGATTCGTTCCAAGTCCGGTGGTCATCTGTATCACCATATTCATGAATTGGATTGTATTCAGTTCATTATGGGGCCTGCCACTTCGGTGACCATGATTGGCGGAAATGTTGCCCATTCCGGTCCCCAGTTTGGTGATGAGGATGATATGATTTTCCTTGCCCTTGAGTTTGGCAACAATACCTATGCTATTTGCGAATACGGCTCAGCCTTCCGCTATCCTGAGCACTATGTCCTGATTCAGGGCACAAAAGGTGCCATTCGTATTGATATGTGCAATGTGGGAATGACACTTCGGACTGAAGAAGGGGAAGAGCATTTTCTTGTCCATGATTCACAGGAAGAGGACGATGATCGCAGACGCATCTATCAAGACACAGAAATGGACGGTGCCATTGCTTATGGCAAGCCGGGTAAGAAGCCCCCAATGTGGCTCCATACCATCATGAAAAAGGAAATGATCTATTTCCATGGCATCATGAATGGTGAAAAACCGGACGCAGAGTTCATCGACCTTCTCAATGGCAGGGCAGCACGCGCAGCCATCGCCACGGCTGATGCCGCCACACTGTCCCTGAATGAAAACAGGAAGGTTCACATCTCGGAAGTTATTTCTAAGTAATATTATTCTCACTGATTGCTGGAGCTCCTCCCCAAAGAACTGTAGAGTCCATTAGGGGGGAACCTATAACCGGGTACTGCGGGAGGAGCTTCATATTACATCTTAGGTTCATGGACAATTGAGGGATTTCAATATGATTCTAGACAACATCCGCCATTACTCCTTTTATCAAGACTCCCCGGCTCTGGCCAAAGTCTTGACCTATATGTCCGGCATTTCTTCGGAAAACTTTCCAGGTGAATCGGTGCGGCTGGACGGGGACAATGCTTTTGTCAATCCTGTCTGCTTCACCACTAAGCCCGAGGATGAGTGCCTGTTTGAGGCCCACAGGAAATATGCCGACATTCATTTCATTGTCGAAGGCTGCGAGAAGATCATGGTCAGCGATATCGATACTGTTACTGTTGTAAAGGCGTTTAAAGAAGCTTCGGATATTGGTTTTTACCAGGGCGGGAACGGTACGGTCTGTATTTTGAAGCCGGGTGATTTTCTGGTGTGTTACCCGCATGATGCTCATAAAGTGGCCATTGCTGTAGATTCCCCGGCCCAGGTGAAAAAACTGGTGGGCAAAATCAGGGTATAGCCATCCAAAAGTATATGATTCTGCCCATGACTTGGGGCTTCTTAGAAAGAAAATATAAATAAAGATGTCTAAAAAGCTAAACTAAAATGCCGGAGAAATCTTGTTTCTCCGGCTTCCTTTTTGGTTCAGAACCATTAGGCTTCAGTTATTGGTATATTGCTGTACATTAATGTAGGATTTACAGGGTTTCCAGGGCTTCTTCAATGGCCTGTGAAAGCTGGTCGGGGCAGGAGGTGGATTTAAACCCACACTGGATACCCTTGAGCCTTCTTGCGGCTTCCACGGCATCCATGCCCTCAATAAGAGAGGCAATGCCCTGCAGGTTACCGCTGCATCCCCCGGTAAAAGTGACATTATGTACCTTGCCCGATACTATATCAAACGTGACCTGGGATGAGCAGGTTCCTTTATTCTTATGCTTACATGTCATTTTTATCATCCTCCTTGATGATACTATTATCTAATTGTGCTATCAATTTGTTTATGGGTGTTCCTAGCTTATGGAACTTCTCCTCGTATTCTGTGGCAATATTCCCTTCCAGCATATCACTGCTGTAAAGGTCAAAGGTGACTTTTAACAATGTGTAATGGCATTCCCTGAAGGTCTCCAGAGAATAGTCAAACAGACCGCGGTTATCGGTCTTAAATTCAATAACGGCATCCTTGGCCAGGACCTTTTTGTAGAGCTCAAGAAAACCGGGAGAGGTTAACCGTCTCTTGGCATGCTTCTTTTTCGGCCAGGGGTCGGAGAAGTTTAAATAAAGCCTGCCGATCTCCTCGGGGGCGAAAAGTTCCTCCAAACGCTCGGCATCGGCACTGATGACCACCAGGTTTCTAAGGCCTTCTTCGGGGATCTTCCGAATCAGCTTCAGAAGAACCGTGGGATATTTCTCCAGAGCAATATAATTAATATGAGGATTCTGCTGGGCCAGGGTGGTAATAAAGCGTCCCTTGCCTGAACCAATCTCCATATGGATGGGATGGTCGTTGCCAAATACCTCATGCCATTTTCCTCTATAGTCTGAGGGCTGCTGTATAAAATTCTTGCTGAGCTCAAGCTTGTCATAGGCTTCAGGATCGTTTCTCAGCCTCAATGGACACACCTCATTTCTTCTTAAAGATTATAAAGCAAACCTTAGAGGATGACAAGTAAATCACTATTGACTGAAAGTCAGTCAGTCGCATATAATAGAAACAGGAGGCGTTGGAAGGATATGACAAGAATATCAAAACCACCCCATGAAAGAAAAAAAGAAATCATGGATGCTGCTTTGGAGCTGTTTCTTACCCGCGGCTATGCAAAGACCTCGGTCAGCGACATTGTTCAAAAGGTCAATGTGGCCCAGGGACTCTTTTACTATTATTTCAAGTCCAAGGAAGAGGTCTTCCTTGCGGCGATGGAGCAGTATACCCAGCAATTTTCAGAGAAGATGACAGCCATTATTACCGATCACAACCAGCCCTTACTTAAGCGCATTGAGCTTATCTTTACCACACTGCATAACCTGGCATCCCAGACAGAAGGACTGCTGATGGAGGGCATGACCATGGCCGATCAGATGGATCTGGATTTAAGGCTGTCGCTCAATGCCACTCAAGCCCTGATAAAGCCCGTCAGTGAGGTTCTGGATAAGCTTAACGAGCGGGGAGCCACCCGGATAGAGGATACTATGGCCACAGCCTCCTTCCTGGTGTTTGGCATACTGGGCCTTATCCACGGTAATGCAGAGGCACTCCATGATATCCATTACTTAAAGCTGGAAACAGTGGTGCCGCTCTTGGCTGGGGTGCTCCATGTCACGCCTGAGCAATTGCTGCAATTATAATGAAAGGAATAAAACTATGGGTGCATTGATTCAATTCAAAAATGTTACCAAAGAATATGCGGCCGGAGAGGTAAAAATCCGGGCGCTGGATGAGGTCAGCTTTGAGATTGAAAAGGGTGAATTTGTGGTGATCCTGGGCCCCAGCGGAGCGGGGAAGAGTACGGTCCTCAACCTCCTTGGCGGTATGGACACAGTCACCAAGGGCTCCATTATTATTGACGATGTGGATATTACAGGATTTAACGATGACAAGCTCACAGCCTATCGGCGCAACGATGTGGGCTTTGTTTTTCAGTTCTATAACCTGATCCCCACCCTGACGGCCTATGAGAACGTGGCCCTGATCCAGGAGGTTGTGAAAAATCCGTTGGATGTTAGGAGCACCTTGGCTTCAGTGGGCCTGGAAAACAGAATGCATCAATTCCCTACCCAACTGTCGGGCGGTGAACAGCAAAGGGTGTCCATTGCCAGGGCTGTTTGCAAGAATCCCAAGCTCTTGCTCTGTGATGAGCCCACCGGTGCATTGGACAGCGAAACCGGCATCCTTATTCTGTCCCTGCTTCAAAAGATGAGCCGGGAGCATGGGCACACGGTGGTGATTGTGACCCACAATGCGGCCCTGGCACCCGCTGCTGACAGGGTTATTAAAATGAGAAGCGGAAAAGTCAGTGAGCAAGTCAGAAATCCTGCACCTGTCCGGATGGAGGAGGTGAACTGGTAACCATGCTGTTTAAGAAAATGCTGCGGGATATGAAAATCAACCGCACCCAGTTTATCTCTATCTTCATCATGGCCATATTGGGCGTCCTGGTTTTAACCGGTCTTCATGCCGAATGGTATGGCATGAAGGTTGAGTCCGACCGCTATTATGCAGAAAACAGACTGCCCACCCTGTGGATGATGGGAAGAAATTATAGTCCGGAGGATGTAAAGCGGGTTGAAGGTCTGGACAAGGTTCAAGCAACATCACGAAGGCTGACGGTGGATGTGGAAACCACCCTGCCCAATCAACCCGTGCTAAGGCTGAATGTGGTGGAGGAAAACACTCTGTCCAAGCCCCATGTGGTGGACGGTGATGCCTTTGATATTCATCAGCAGGGCATTTGGCTGGACCACACCTTTGCCGATGCCCAAGGCCTAAAGGTGGGGGATGTGCTGACCATCAAGGCCATGGGATTGGAGTCCCAACAGACCATCCGGGGGCTAATTATGCATCCTGAGTATGTTTATAATGTAAAGGATGAATCGGAGCTATTACCCCATCCCGAAAGCTTCGGATTTGCCTACCTTTCCCGGGAGTCCCTCCCCCAAAGCCTGCCCCTGCCCTTTAACCAGATCCTCATTCTCACTGAGAGCGAAAAGGACAGCGAAGCCGTTAAGTCCGAGCTGGAGCGTCTCTTTACAGGGAATTACACCGCTATACTCAGCCGTGAGGATCATGTGAGCGTTGCCATGATGGACAACGAGATTGAGCAGAACAAGGCCGTGGGCGAGGTTTTCCCGGTCATTTTCTTCCTTATTGCCGCTCTGGCCATGCTGACCACCATGACCCGAATGATTGCCAGCCAGAGAACCCAAATCGGTGTCCTTAAGGCTCTGGGTTACTCCAAACGTAAGATTCTCTTTCACTATGTATCCTACGGCTTATGGATCGGTCTTGCCGGCGGCCTGATTGGTCTGGTGGCGGGGCCTTTAATTATACCGCCCATCCTGTTTACCATGCAGAAGTCCCTCTATATTCTGCCCAACTGGTATGCGGCGCTTTCACCCGTGGACGGCATTTCTGTTGTGCTGGCGGTTTTATGCTGCGGCGCCTCCTGCTATTTTGCCTGCAGAAGGGAGCTTACAGAAGTGCCTGCAGCGGCGCTGCGGCCCCGTCCCCCCAGGGCCGGCCGCCATACCTGGCTGGAGAAGAGCGCCTTTTGGCAGCGCATGGGCTTTAACCGTCAATGGAATATCAGGGATATCCTGAGAAGCAAGCTGAGGTCCATCATGGCCGCGGTAGGGGTTACCGGATCCATGACCTTGCTTCTCTGCGCCTTTGGCCTCCGTGATACGGTCAG
Source organism: Bacillota bacterium (assembly GCA_022702935.2). GTDB lineage: Bacteria > Bacillota > Clostridia > DSM-8532 > DSM-8532 > DTU059. The sequence continues at coordinate 13,390 of JAKIML020000078.1, forward strand.
CGGAGTCAGCAGCCGCATGTATGGGGAGCTCCATACCTATGAGAGCCGGATTCATCTTCAGGAGGACATAAGCCAGGATGCGCTGAAGGCCATTGAGGAAAGGGTGGAAGGTCAGTGGATACAGGAATCGGCCATCGAAATTGCGGCCAACGGCAAGGAAAAAACAGCCACCCTCACCGTTCTGGGCGAGGGCACGGGCATTGTGTACAAGGATGAAAAGAACCGGGTGGTGGAATTGCCACCCAAGGGCATCGGCCTGTCCTATAAAATGGCCCAGGTCCTTGGCATCAAGATGGGGGATACCCTCAAATGGCGCATCATTGGCCAGGAGGAATGGATAACCTCGGAGGTCCATACCCTCTACAGAACGCCCATGGGGCAGGGGATTACCATGACCGAGGAAGCATACAAGGACTTGGGTAAGACCCTGGTCCCCACGGCAAGGCTGGCCTATAAAGCCTTTGACCAGGAGGACGGGCTGACGGGCATTAAGAATGTCCGGGCCAAGGACGACCTTATCAGAAGCTTTAATACCATGCTGGAGAGCATACAGATGATGATCTTCATACTGATTCTTGCCGCTGTCATTCTGGGTGTGGTAGTGCTCTATAATCTGGGCGTCCTCTCCTTTACCGAAAGAGTACGTGAGTTGGCCACCTTGAAGGTGCTTGGCTTCTTTTCCCGGGAGATTCGCTCCCTGCTTAGAAAACAGAATATCTGGCTGACCTGTCTTGGCATACTATTGGGGATTCCAGGCGGCTATGGCATTATAGACTTTATTCTCTCAACCATGAGCGAATCCATCGACATGCAGACCAAGGTAACTTGGCTGACCCTGGTGCTTTGCATCATCATTACCTTCGTTCTTTCGGCGGGCGTTAACTTCATGCTGTCAAGGAGGATTAAGACCATCGATATGGTCAGCTCCCTCAAAGCTGTTGAATGATTTAAATGTGCGCCATCCCTTGACGAAGGGATGGCGTTTTCTATATAATCATTGGGTGTAAAGCAAAAATGCTTGACAGGGTGGGCATGATGAAGGATAATAGTAAAGCGACACAGCATTCCTTTGAAGCTGTGGAGGATGTATATGAGATAACCCTGCTCCTGGATTTTTACGGTCAGCTCTTGACCCCAAGGCAGTATGAGATCATGGATTTGCATTATAACAGCGACCTGTCCCTTGGAGAGATTGCCGAGGAGCTGGGCATCAGCCGACAGGGCGTCCATGACAGCATCCGCAAGGCCAAGCAGACCCTGACCTCCTATGAAAACAGGCTGGGGCTCGCCAAACGGTTCAGGGAGCAGGAAGCGCAGATAGAAAAGGCCCTGTTGAGCCTGAAAAAGATGCAGGCAAAGGTTCCCCTTATTGGGGAGAACACCGACTACCAAACAGCCTATAGGCTGTTGGAAGAACTTCTGGACACACTATAGATTGTATGACTTGTTCATAGAGGGAAAAGTATGGTATTTGAAGGATTGTCCGATAAATTGCAGAACCTGATGAAAAAGATGAAGGGTTCTGTCCGTGTCTCAGAAAAAGATGTTAAAGAGATGATGCGCGAGGTCAAGCTTGCGTTGCTTGAAGCCGATGTCAACTTTAAGGTTGTTAAGGATTTTGTTAACTCCATCACCGAGCGCGCCGTAGGGCAGGATGTTCTTGAAAGCCTGACCCCAGGCCAGCAGGTGGTTAAAATTGTCCATGAAGAGCTTATCAAGCTCATGGGCTCAGTGCCCTCCAAGCTGACCTATTCCCCTGCACCGCCCACAGTGTATATGATGGTGGGGCTCCAGGGTTCAGGTAAGACCACCACCTCGGGTAAGCTGGCAAACCTGCTGCGTAAGGACGGAAAGCGCCCCTTGCTGGTGGCCTGTGACGTTTACAGGCCTGCGGCGGTCAAACAGCTCCAGGTGGTAGGCGGGCAGCTCAATATTCCCGTCTTTGAGATGGGCACCCAGACCAATCCTGTGGAGATAGCCAAAAAGGCCGTTGAACATGCAAAGTCCATGCAGTTTGACACGGTGATTATCGACACCGCCGGCCGCCTCCATATCGATGAGGAGCTTATGGACGAGCTCAAGCGTATCAAGGATACCGTAAAGCCCCAGGAAATCCTGCTGGTGGTGGATGCCATGACCGGTCAGGATGCGGTGAATGTGGCCGGCTCCTTTAATGAAAAGCTGGGTATTGACGGAATCATCTTAACCAAGCTGGACGGCGACACCCGCGGTGGTGCGGCTCTGTCCACCCGGGCAGTGACGGGTAAGCCCATTAAGTTTACGGGTCTGGGCGAGAAGCTCAGTGATCTTGAGCCCTTCTATCCCGATCGTATGGCTTCCAGAATCCTTGGTATGGGTGACGTTCTAAGCCTGATTGAAAAGGCTCAGACCGCCTTTGATGAAAAGAAAGCCCAGGAACTTGAAAAGAAGATGCGCACAGCAACCTTCACCCTGGACGATTACCTGGATCAGCTGCAGCAGATAAAGAAGATGGGTCCGTTAAACCAGGTTCTGGGCATGATCCCGGGCATGAACGCCAAGGCGCTGAAGGATGTGGATATTGATGAGAAGCAGTTTGCCAGAACCGCTGCCATTATTCAGTCCATGACCATGCAGGAGCGCAATAATCCCAGCATCCTCAATGCCAGCCGCCGTCAGCGTATTGCCAAAGGAAGCGGAACTACGGTAACCGATGTGAACCGGCTGCTTAAGCAGTTTGAGGATATGAAAAAGCTCATGAAGTCCCTTACAGGCGGCAATGCCAAAAAGCTCTTAAAGGGCATGGGCGGATTCAAAAGACCCTTCTGACCATTGCTAACGCTTTATACACCTGTATTCGGGGTTAAAGTCCGGACCGGTGTTAATAAGAAATTTTACATCCGATGCATAACATTTGAAAGGTGGTGAAATCATGGTAAAGATAAGATTAAAAAGAATGGGCGCCAAGAAAAAGCCTTTTTACAGAATAGTCGTTGCAGACGTGAGATCTCCTCGTGATGGCAAGTTCATCGAGCAGATTGGTACCTACGATCCCAATGCAAATCCTTCTCTTATCAATATTGATGCCGAGAAGGTTAAGAAATGGATTGGTAATGGTGCACAGCCTACCGACACTGTTAAGAAGCTGCTCAAGATAGCAGGGGTCAATCAGTGATTTCTAGTCTGCGACCCAAGTGGAGGTACTGTCATGAAAGAGTTGCTGGAGCAAATAGCGAAGTCCCTGGTAGATAATCCCGAGGAAGTATCTGTCAACGAGGTGGAGGGAGAGCAATCCCTGATCCTTGAGTTGAGAGTGTCCGAGGATGATATGGGAAAGGTTATTGGAAAGCAAGGCAGAATTGCCAAAGCTATTCGCGTTGTTATGAAAGCAGCAGCCATCAAGGAAAACAAGAGGGTTGTTGTGGAGATTATCCAGTAATAATTGAATCCCGTAGGTAGAAAACTGTCACGTGCATGTGGCAGTTTTTGTTTTATCCTGAAATACGCTCGGCTTCCAACCATATTTGCAGATATTTCGGGGAAGAATGAATAAGGCGGCAATGATACCGCCCTTGAGCCGGTCACGGACATTCAGGAGGGGTGGAAAATGGGCTTACGCTTCAGAAAAAGCATAAACCTTGGTGGAGGCTTCAGAATTAACCTAAGCAAGTCGGGCATTGGCTATAGCTGGGGTGTTAAAGGCTTTCGAAGGACACGCACCGCCACAGGCAGAACACGACGCACCTATTCCATACCGGGTACTGGCATATCCTATGTGGACGAATCGGGCCGCGGCTCCAGAAAAGGCACTAAGAATAGCAATTCCTCATCGGACGAGCACAGCCTGCTCCAAAACATTGAAAGCGCCGATATCCAGCAGTTTAAGATCGCCGAAACCGCCCATATCACTGACGCCATTGAGAAAACCCTGCGGTGGAATCATTGGAGCAATATGCTGTTGTGGTGTACTGTGCTTGCAGCGGTTCAGATTGGTTTTATTGTCCTGCCCATCCTGGGCCTTCTATTGAAGACCATAGCCCATAAGACCGGTGTTGTGGAGCTGGAGTACAGCCTGGATGATGAAAAGACCGATCAGCACAAGAAACGTATTGAAGCCCTGAAGGTTCTGACGGATTGTGAGAAGATCTGGCAGGTAATTCAGGAAGGCGCAGTTTTAAAAGCCAAGGTCAATGCCGGAGCTGGCAGGAATGTTAAAAGAGTACCCTGCAGGATTGAGAACAGGACACCTTTTTATCTTAACACCAATGTGGAGACCATCCATATCAAGCTCAAAAACGAAGCCCTGATTTTCTCCCTGACCAGGTGCTCATTGTCAGGAACAACAAGGTTGGCACCATTGACTATCAGGAAATTGCCATGCGGGTGGGCCAGGTCCGGTTCATTGAAACGGAGAAAGTGCCCAGGGATGCGCAGGTGGTGGGCTCCACCTGGCAGTATGTCAATCAAAACGGAACTCCGGACCGCCGGTATAAGAACAACAAACAGCTTCCTGTCTGCCTGTACGGCGTGGTGGCTATGACAACCCGCTCTGGGCTGAATGTGGAAATGCAGTTCTCCAATGTGGAGAAAACCCATGCCTTTGGGAGCGTGATCCAGTAAAGGCCGTCAGCTTCATTCCTTTAGATGGCGGTCAGAAATCGGGCATAGTCGTCCGGCAGCTTTGAGAGATCTGGATATGCAGATACAAAAAAGAGGTGGCCATACAACCACCTCTTATTGTGTCGACAATCCTTATTTGGCCTGGATATAGCCCTCGGCCTTAAGCAGCTCGGCCGTGAGCACACCGCCGCCGGCGGCGCCTCTGACCGTGTTGTGGGAGAGGCAGACGAACTTGTAGTCATACAGGGTATCCTCACGGAGTCTTCCGACAGTAACGCCCATGCCGTTTTCATAGTCTCTGTCGAGTTTGGTCTGGGGTCTGTTGTCCTCTTCAAAGTAGGCAATGAACTGCTTGGGTGCGCTAGGCAGATTCAGCTCCTGACTACGGCCCTTGAAGCTCTGCCACAGGCTGATGATTTCGTCCTTGGAAGGCTTCTTCTCAAAGGATACAAAGGTGGCGGCCAGATGACCATCGGTGACGGGAACGCGGATGCACTGACTGGTGATAATGGGCGCGGAGGCCTTGACAATAACCCCATTCTCAATATGTCCCCAGATTCTTAAGGGCTCCTGCTCGCTCTTTTCCTCTTCACCGCCGATGTAGGGGATGACATTGTCGATCATTTCAGGCCAGTCCTTAAAGGTCTTGCCAGCGCCTGAAATGGCCTGATAGGTGCAAGCCACTACCTGGGTGGGATTGAAGGCCTTCAGGGGATGCAGCGCGGGAACATAGCTCTGAATAGAGCAGTTGGGCTTTACAGCAATAAAGCCTGTAGGGGTTCCCAAACGCTTTCTTTGGTATTCTATTACGGCGATATGCTCAGGATTGATTTCAGGAATAACCATGGGGACGTCGGGGGTCCAACGATGGGCCGAGTTATTGGAAACTACGGGGGTTCCGGTCCTGGCATATGCCTCTTCCAAGGCCCTGATCTCATCCTTCTTCATGTCCACGGCACAGAAGATAAAGTCTACCTCGGAAGCCACGTCCTCAACCTTGGAGGCATCCTTGACCACGATATTTTTAACGGCTTCGGGCATGGGAGTGGAAAGCTTCCAGCGTGTGCCTGCGGCTTCCTCATAGGTTTTGCCTGCAGAGTTAGCACTTGCTGCAATAGAGGTTACTTCGAACCAGGGGTGATTTTCAAGAAGGGCGACAAATCGCTGTCCAACCATACCGGTACCACCGACAATACCGACTTTCAATTTCTTTGACATAGGACGGGCTCCTTTCTGCATTGATATTCAGTGTAGATACTGCTAGAATTATCATATTCAGTAAAGATTTTAACCTCTATTATATAGGATAAGATTTTTATGTGCAATAGATAAAATATATCATAGTAAGTCCCTGTTTCAGCCATATTTTTAGCATTCTCAACTCAATTTTGTACATATTTTATTTACATTCCCGAAACCCCATGGTATAATATTACGGCGTGAGTACAGAGCGGTCCGCTGCCTGCGAGAAATCGTTGATTTATAAAGGATTCAGACATGAACGCTCTAGGAATTAGGAGGAAAATACAATGGATATCATTCGTGCACTTGAACAAGAAGGCATGAAGCAGAACCTTCCCAATCTTAAGATCGGTGACTATGTGAAGGTCAACGTTAAGGTTCGCGAAGGAAACCGCGAGAGAATTCAGGCCTTTGAAGGAACCATCATTGCCATGCGCGGCAGTGGCATCAGAAAGACTGTCACTGTAAGAAGGCTTTCCTTCGGTATTGGCGTTGAAAGAGTTTTCCCGGTCCATTCTCCCAATGTAGACTCTTTTGAGATTATCAGAAGAGGTAAGATCAGAAGGGCCAAGCTTTACTACCTGCGTAAGAGAGTGGGTAAGGCTGCCAGAGTTAGAGAGGATATCGGAGCTTCAAAGGATTAAGCCGAGTGGCTTAGCCTTTTCCGAGAAAACGCCTGTAAGCAAGAGAGGACGAAAAGTCCTCTTTTTGTTTTGCCCTCTTTAGGGTAGAATAGGTTTGGGAGTTGATAGCATGATTATTCAATGGTTTCCCGGCCATATGGCCAAGACCAGAAGAACCATTGCCGAACACCTGAAGCTTGTGGATGTGGTCATTGAGCTGCTTGACGCACGCATCCCCCTGTCCAGCCGGAATCCGGAGATTGATGCGCTGGTGGGAAGCAAGCCCAGGGTCATAGCCTTAAATAAGAGTGATCTGTCAGATCCGGCCCTTAACAAGGCATGGTCGGACTATTTTACCAATAAGGGCATGGGGGTTATCTATACCAATGCCATTACCGGAACGGGACTGGGTGAGCTGAAAGCAAGGCTCAAGCAGTTGACCCAGAAAAAGCTTGAATCGGCCCAGGCCCGCGGAAGGCTTCAAAGGCCTATTAAGACCATGGTTGTGGGCATTCCCAATGTGGGTAAATCCGCATTTATCAATAAGATTGCGGGAAGAGCCAGCGCCATGACGGGGGACAGGCCCGGTGTTACCCGAACCCAGCAGTGGGTCCGCATTAACCCCGAGATACAGCTTTTGGATACCCCGGGAATTCTCTGGCCCAAGTTCGAGGATCCTGAAACGGGCCTGAACCTTGCTTTCACTGGGGCCATCAAGGATGAGATCATGGACACAGCCGAGCTGGCCGCAAAGCTTCTGGAAAAGCTGGCTGTTCTCTATCCTCAGCGGGTGATGGAGCGATTTAAGATTACCGATCTCAATGGGAAGATAGGCCTTGATCTCCTGACCGAAGCCGGCAGAAAACGAGGATGCCTGGTCTCGGGCGGAGAGGTGGATCTTTACAGGGCGGCAGCCATTGTCCTGGATGAGTTCAGGGGCGGCAAGGTGGGAAAGATCACCCTGGAGCATCCGCCCAAGGAGGAAAGCCATGAAGAAACCCAGTCTTAAGGCACTGAAAGAAAAGGCCGATGCCATGGAACCCCAGGAGGCCTTCCAATGGCTATCGGCCCTTTCCAAAGAATATGGCGAGTCGGTGATGAAACTTGCCGATAAATATCATAAGAAGGTTGAAGCCCTGCGAAAAGAGAATGAACGGCTCATGGCCATGTCGGCCATGGAGTTTGCCGCCTATGAGGAGGGATTCCAACTCGTGGGCGGTATTGATGAAGCGGGAAGGGGGCCGCTGGCGGGGCCGGTAGTGGCTGCCTGCGTGATTCTCCCTCCGGGCATTATCCTACATAAGCTGAATGATTCTAAGAAGCTCTCGGAGGCCCAAAGGGAGGAGCTCTTTGACCAAATCAGGGAGAAGGCCCTGGCCTATGGCATTGGTATTGTGGACCATGACGAGATTGATACCCTCAATATCTACCAGGCCACCAAAAAGGCTATGAAGCTGGCCATAGAAAACATGCGCCTGCGCCCCGACTATCTGATTATTGATTCTGTGAAGCTGGATATAGACATTCCGCAGAAGGCCGTTCCCAAGGCCGATCAGAATTCGGTATCGGTGGCCGCCGCATCCATTCTGGCCAAGGTGACCCGGGACAGGATGATGGATGCCATGGAGAAGGAGTATCCCGGCTATGGCTTTGCCAGGCACAAGGGATATGGTACTCCCGAACATATGGCGGCCATTCGGGAAAAGGGCCTGTGTCCCATCCACCGCAGAAGCTTCACCAAGAGTTTCGCATGAAAAGGGTGATGACGTGAATTCCATTAAGCTTGATCTCAATGTCTCGCAGCAAATCTTTGATATCCTGTCCAAGGCTTCATTAGAAAGCCTTCAAACAGGCGCGCTCATTCAGGGAAAGATCCAGTCCCTGGAAAACGGCCTGCTGTTTATCAAGCTTATGGATGGCGGCTCCATTAAAGCTCAGGTCCCCGAGGGCTTTACGGCACAGCCAGGAGAGAACATAACCCTGGAAATCGGGGAGAAGATTAACCAGCAGTTTACCGCCAGGATTGTCAGTAATGAGGCTCAGAGCCAGGGGAAAGAAGCATCGGGCGTGCAAACAGCGGTTTCAAACAGTCTTTCGGCCATGGGTGCTGCGGCCTCCAACGGGCTTGTCAATGAAGTCATGAAGCTCATCAAGGCAGAGCCCGGATTACCCTTGAACCAGGCCGCCTTTCTCACGGCCAATGGGATGGAGAACCAGCCCGAGATGCTCAAAATGCTGGATAGAATAACTCAGCATGAGTTTCAGCTTCACCACCAGCTTGACCTGGTCAGGGATGGTCTTGCTGAGGGGCTAAAGGAGGCGGGCGAACAGGTTAAGCAGCTTTTGGAGCCCCTTGTAACCTCTCAAAAGGCGGAGGAGCTGTCTGGCGCCCTGGACAAGCTGCTGGCCCAGCAGTCCCCGGAGCAGAAGGAAACCATAGCAAATACCCTTCGGGAGCTTCTGAACAGGACCCTGCTTGAGGAGATGCCTCAAAGCCAGGAGAACTCGGCAACGCTTAATCTTGCCGATATGGCAGGCAAGATCATCAAGGGCGGCATAGCCTTGAAGGAGGCCCTTGACCAGAGCCAAACCCAGGAGATGTTTAAGAGCGCCCTGAAGGAGCTGTTAAAGCCCCATGAGGCCGACAGCCTTTTGAAGCTGATTCAAAAGAGTCTGGAGGAAGTACATAACCAAACGGGCAAGCTGGACAAGGGCGATGCCGATGAGATTAAGCATATTCTCGATAAATTCTTTGATAAAGCGCTAATCAAAGCCGAAAACGGCAAGGTGGAGGCCACCGATCTTAACAGCAAGGCCAAGGCCCTGAAGGAGATTATGGAGTTCTCCCAAAAAGCATTGCAGCAGCTTAATGGGGCTAACCAGGACAAAGTGCTTCCGGCCCTTAAGGAGATGGATCAAGCCTTCCGCTTCTTTAACCAGGTGGTCACCTATGACACCATGATACAGCTTCCTTTAAAAATCAATCAGCAGAGCACCACCGGTGAGCTCTATGTGATGAAGCGTAAAAAGGGACGGAATAAAATCGATGCTGACAATTTCACTTTGTTCCTGTCCTTAAAGACCATGAATCTGGGACGGATCGAATCCTTCCTCAATGCCACCCGCAAGGTCATCACCATCAGCTTTAAGGTGGAGCAAGAGGAGCTGGTTGCATTGGTCAAGGAAAACCACAGGGCGCTCTATGACGCGCTCATAGAGAAAGGATATAAGCTGGCTGAGTTAAAATGCAGGGTGCTGGATAAGGAAGAAGCCGGTCCCTTAAATGCCGCCCAAAAGGCTCAGGAAGCCCTGGGGCTTGAAACTCGGGTAGACCTTAAGATCTAGAGGGAGAGTTTTATGGCATCGGACAAGAATGAAACCCATAAAATAAAAAAGGCGTCGGCGCTAAGCTATGAGCCCGGTGAGGATCGGGCCCCCAAGGTCATTGCTACAGGAAAGGGCGAGATAGCCCAGAAGATAATTGAGAAGGCCAAGGAAGCCAAGATCCCCGTGGTCGAGGACGAGCACCTGGCTGAAGCCCTGTCCCATATCTCCCTGGGCAGTGAGATTCCTTCAGAGCTCTATGAGGTTGTGGCCGAGGTTCTGGCCTTCATCAGCAGGCTGGATGAGTCCTACGGCTCAAGAATAGGGGCCTATGGCCGGACCTTAAGCCTTGAGAACGGCTGGGAGAGCAAGGATGAATAACCGGGATTTTGGTACAAGGGGAGAGGATTTTACCGCTTCGTACCTGACCAAACTGGGATGGACCATCCTGGCCCGGAATTTCAGAGCGGGAAGGCTGGGAGAGCTGGACATTGTGGCCAGGGATGGGGAGTATTTGGCCTTTGTAGAGGTTAAAACCCGCAGCGGCAATCAATACGGCACCCCCGGGGAGGCTGTTTCCTATGCCAAGCAGGCCAATATCCGGCGTCTAGCCCAGGCCTATATGGAGCGCTATAAGCTCCATAACCTGCCTGTTCGCTTTGATGTAGCAGAGCTTCTGATGGACAGGGACGGGACAATCAGAGACATTAACTTGATTAAGAATGCATTCTAGGAGGGCAGCCATGCTTTTTTTTGATGCCCATTGTGATATACTTTCACGCATTGATACACCCGAGGCGCTGTTTTCAAACCGCTTTCACTGGGATGCACAGCGGGCCCTGTCCAACGGGCCTTTTATACAGGTGTTCGCGTCCTTCGCGGGCAGCCGTTTCCGTGACCAACCTGAAAAGGTTATGGAATCCCAGCTCCAAAAGGCCATAGTTGCGGGAAATCAATATCCTGGGCGGCTGAAGCTCATTCGAACGGCAAAGGATTTGGAGAATGCACTAAAGGACCAGTCAAATTCAAAGGTCTATGGCCTTCTGGAAGCCGAGGGCGGTGAAATATTGGGCGGGTCCCTGGAAAAGCTGGACCGCCTGTATGACATGGGGCTGAGGGTGCTTACTCTGGCGTGGAACTTCGACAACGAGCTTTGTGACAGTGTTGCAGGGCAAAGCCGCCATAATGGCCTTTCAGCCTTTGGCAGGGAAGTGGTGGCAAGGGCTCAGGAATTAGGGATGCTTATTGATGTCTCCCATTGCTCCGATAAGACCCTTGAGGATGTCTTGCTGATCACCCAGAAGCCCATCACTGCATCCCACAGCAACGCCCGCGCATTATGCAGCCATCCGCGGAATCTCACTGATGATCAGATTAAGGCGCTGGCCCGGAGCGGCGGAGTGATAGGCATCAATTTCTACCCCCTGTTCCTTGACAATTCGGGAAATGCCCAATTTATGGATATAATTAAGCATATAGAATATATATCCGCCCTGGTGGGACCGGAGCATGTGGGACTGGGAAGCGATTTTGACGGATTCTCTGGTCTGCCCCATGGCATGAACGGCGTCGAGGAGCTTTATAAAATCCCTGAAGCCCTGCTGAGGCTCAACTACACGGAAGCCCATGTGAAGGCCATTGCCGGGGAAAACTTTACACGACTCCTCATGGGTGTGCTTAAACCTGCCTGAAGGGCTTTCTGCGCAACGGGCAGGCCTAAACTTGTGAAACCATTCAAAATACGATATAATGCCTAAGGATACTACCCCTTAGGGGGAAGTGGCTTTCTTAGACAGGAGGATACATGGAAGAAAAACTGGACGTACTGGATATGAACCATGATGAACTTGCCGAGACGCTGACTGAGCAGGGATATCCCGCCTTCAGGGTTAAGCAGATCGAGCAATGGTTGTATTCAGGGAAGCTGGATTTTTCTGCCATGAGCAATCTTCCTAAGGAAATGCGTGACAAGCTCTCCGCCACATTTACAGCCGGCGGCCTGAAGATTGCCGACAAACTGATTTCAAAGCTGGACGGAACAAGAAAGTACCTTTTTGAGCTGAAAGACGGCAACATTATTGAAAGTGTGCTGATGAAGTACCACTACGGCTATTCGGTATGCTTGTCCACACAGGTGGGATGTCGTATGGGCTGCGCTTTTTGTGCATCCTCACCGTTGGGGCTTGTGCGGAACCTTACAGTGGGCGAAATGATGGCCCAGATTCTTTCCATTATGCAGGATGTTGGGGAAAGAATCAGTCACGTGGTCCTTATGGGGATTGGCGAACCTTTTGACAATTATGATAATGTGATGTGCTTTCTGCGGCGGCTTAATGATGAGAACACGCTCAATATCAGCTTCAGAAAGATGACAGTATCAACCTGTGGGATTGTGCCGCGCATCCTGGATTTCGCCCGGGAGGGGATACCTGTGAATTTATCCATCTCCCTGCATGCTCCCAACGACGAGGTCCGGCAAAAGACCATGCCCGTTGCGCGGAAATGGTCCATGGATGAGCTTTTGAGGGCTTGTAAAGAGTACACCAGGCTGACATCCCGGCGCGTGACCTATGAGTATTCACTGATCAAGGATGTCAACGATTCATCGGAGTATGCGGCTATGTTGGCTCAAAAGCTTAAGGGAACCCTGTGCCACGTGAACCTGATACCTGTCAACACAGTGGAAGGGACCCGCTTTACTAAGAGTCCAAGGGCCAGAATCGAAGCATTTAAGCAGGTTCTAGAAAAGGCGCACATTGCTTGTACCGTACGACGGGAGCTTGGGAGCGACATCATGGCCGCATGCGGCCAGTTACGCAGAAATACCCTAATGAAGACAGGGAAGGTGTAAAGCGTGAGGTATTCGGCACTCAGCGACATTGGCTTAAAACGTGAGAAGAACGAAGATAACTGGAATATTGTTTTAGATAATTCTGGCCAACCCGTGGGATTTATTATCGCCGACGGCATGGGCGGCCATCTGGCCGGGGAAGAGGCCAGTCGAATCGCTGTAGAAGAAATGTCCTCCATCATCCTTGAATGTGTTTCCACAGGGGCTACCGAGGAATCCATTCAGGACAGAATATCGGAAAAGATTTTTGCTATCAATGACAGGATCATGGACTACTCCAATCATAAGCTGGGGGGGCTAAAGAGCGGCACCACCCTGTCCATAGGCGTGGTGTATCAGGAACATCTTCATATTGCGCATATTGGAGACTGTCGTGTCTACCGTATCAGAAACAACACCATTGAAAAGCTCACTCAGGATCATTCCTATGTGGCCGAACTGGTCAAGGGCGGGCTTATCAGTTCCGATGAGGCGCATAACCATCCTGACAGAAACCGCATAACCCGTGCATTAGGATTCAGGGATAATTTTTACCCTGACTTTTATACAACACCCATTCTGGAGGGTGACGTCTATGTGTTCTGCACTGACGGGCTCTATAGTGAAATCAGCGATGAAGAAATACGTAATGAGGTTCTGAAAGAGCCACGGGAAACCGTGGCGGACCGTCTCGTCGAAGCCGCCAAAAAACGAGGCGGAAACGATAATATCACAGTTATCGTGGCCTGGATGTAGGCACAAAGGGGTGCAAGGAATGATAGGAACAGTATTAGGAAATAGATATGAGATATTGTCCGAAATCGGTTCGGGGGGAATGGCCAAGGTCTATAAAGCCAAATGCCGTTATCTCCACCGGACTGTAGCCGTTAAGGTGCTGAAGGATGAATTCCGGGAGGATACCGAGTTCCTTCAAAGATTTGATACCGAGGCCCAGGCGGCGGCCAGTCTCACCCATCCCAACATCGTTCAGATCTATGATGTGGGGCGGGACAATGATCGTTATTTTATTGTCATGGAATATGTGGAGGGCATCACCCTCAAGGAATATATCCAGCAGCGGGGCAAGCTTGAATGGCGTGAGGCCATCAATATAGCCATTCAGATTTGCAGTGCATTGTCCAAGGCCCATAGCCGGCATATTATTCACCGGGACATTAAGCCCCATAACATCATCATGAATTCGGACGGAGTGCCCAAGGTCACCGACTTCGGCATTGCCCGCTCGGTGTCCAGTGAGACCGCCACCATGAAAATTGATACGGTAGGTTCGGTGCATTATTCCTCTCCCGAACAGGTGCGGGGTGGATATACCGATGAGAAATCGGACATTTACTCCATTGGTGTGACCTTCTTTGAAATGATCACCGGTAAGCTTCCTTTTGACGGGGAGACCCCTGTGGCCATCGCGCTTCAGCACATCCAGGATGAGCCGCCGCTGCCGTCCTCCTATAGTCCCAATATCCCGCCGGCTTTGGATCAGATTATCTTAAAATGCCTGGCCAAGAGCCGTCAGGACCGCTATGATTCGGTGAGCGAGCTTATCAATGATCTTGAGAATATCAGAGCACAAAACGGTATTACCGATATCGTTCTCCCCAATGTAAAGCATGAGGGAGACCGATTCAGCACCAAGAAGTTTGAGAGGCTGGGGGATGAGGATTTGAGCAGGAGCAGCAGAGCCGGGTCGTCAAAGAAGAAACCTGATACGGAAGGCCGCAGCAATCGTCTTTTGATGGGACTTATCTATTTCATGCTGATTGCCGTCATTCTGGGCGGTATCGGATATTTCGTCAAGGCTGTGCTGACCGACACGGGCTTTATCCCCGGTGAAGATAATAAGCCCCAGGACTATGTCATCGGCAATTACGTGGCCAGGGACCTTGATGAGGTATTGGCTGAACTGGAGCTTGCCGGCATCACCCCTGAAATCGTTTATGAGTATAACGATGATGTGGATGAAAACGTCATCATTTCCCAGAGCCCGCCGCCCGATACCAACTTCAAGATCGGCGGAATAACCCCGTTAAAGCTCGTAGTGAGCAAGGGAGAAAACCTGGTGGAGATCCCCAAGGTCAAGTATGTGGAGCACAATGCTCTGAGAATTAAGCTTCAGGACGAATATGGCCTGGAGGTTGAAGAAAAGTCCGAATATAACGAAGAAATCGGACAGAACTATGTCATCCGAAGCGATCCGGAGCCCGGAACTCTGGTCAAGAGAGGATCAAAGATAACCATTTATTGGAGCCTTGGCCCTGAAAAGAAGGAAGTGGTGGTTCCCGATCTGATAGGCTATACCTATGATCAGGCCGTCAACAAACTTCTGGCAGCCAAGCTTAAGCTGGGCAAAACCTTCCCCGAGGGCCGTGAGGGCTACAGGGGCAAGATTGTGGATCAGGCGCCCAAGGCGGGTACTACGGTGACTGAAGATACCACTGTCGATATCTTCTTTGAAGATAATGTTACTGAACCGGGCAACAACCAGGGCGGCAATCAGACAGGCGGCACCACCAACAAGACCATTATTGTTGACTTGCCGGGCGGCTTTGATTATGGTGAGTCGGTACAGCTCCGTGGTGTTGTCATTGACAGATCCACGGGAGAGGAATATCCCCTCTTCACTGAAACAGTGAGAACTGAGGACTTCCCCTATCCGGTAGTGGTTCCGGTTCCCGTACCCGGAGGCGTGACCATCAAGATTTATGTCAATGATGCTCTGGTCAGTGAGCAAAACTTTTAGACAATAAACATACTTACAGATAGAAGGTGAACTATTGCTTGCCCGAGGGGATTATTCTTAAAGGCATAGGCGGTTTTTATCAGGTTCTGGACGGGGATTCTGAAAACCTTTATACCTGCAAGGTCAGGGGGGTCCACCGAAAGGAAGGGGGACTGACCCCCTTAGCGGGAGATCGGGTCACGTTCAGGATTTTAGACGAAAAAAAGCTTGAGGGACATATCGATAGGATTCTGGACAGGCGAAACGCTTTTGTTCGCCCGCCAGTGGCCAATATTGATCAGCTTGCCATAGTTTTGGCTGTCAGGAGCCCTGATCCTGACCTCATGCTGGTGGACAAGCTGCTGATAACCTGCTTATCCAAGGACATCAGACCCCTTATCCTGATTAATAAATTTGATCTGGACGATGCCCATCGTGTCGATGAGCTAAAAAAAGCCTATCAGGGAACGGGCTTTCCCATCATTGTGCTCAGCAAGTTTTTCAAGGACAGCTATCAGGAACTTCGCAGGGAGCTTATAGGATATACCACGGCCTTTGCAGGCCAGTCCGGGGTTGGCAAATCCACCATTCTCAACATGATCCTGGACAATTGGCTCATGGAGACTGGGGATATCAGCGATCGCATTCAGCGGGGCAAGCATACTACCCGGCATGTTCAGCTTTTCAGGCTAGACGGAGGCGGCTTCATTGTAGATACCCCCGGCTTCAGTTCCTTTTCGGTTTCGGATATCTCCCATAATTCCCTGGAGCAATACTATCCGGAATTCGAGGAATGTATTGGCCAGTGCAGGTTTAAGGGATGCAGCCATACCAGTGAGCCCGATTGTGCTGTAAGAGATCTGATAGGTCAGCAAAAGCTGGACCAAAAGCGTTATTATCGATATGTAGAATTGTACAGGGAACTGAAGGAAGTTTACGACAATAGGTATAGGAGATAGACATTATGATTATTGCACCATCTATATTATCTGCTGATTTTTCAAGGCTGGGGGAAGAAGTAAAGAAGATCGAAGCATCGGGCGCCGAATGGATACATATCGACGTGATGGATGGACATTTTGTGCCCAACATGACCATTGGCCCTCTGGTGGTTTCGGCCTTAAGGCCTCATACAGAGCTTTTTATGGATGTTCATTTAATGATAAGTAACCCCGAGCGCTATATTGAAGCCTTTAAAGAGGCCGGGGCCGACATGATTACTGTTCACGCCGAGGCTGCCAGGCATTTGGACCGGGTGGTGTCCCAGATTCGTGAAATGGGCCTTAAAGCAGGCGTGGCCTTGAACCCGGGAACCCATGAAAGCGTTATTGATTACGTTCTGGACAAGATTGACATGGTTCTGGTCATGACTGTTAATCCCGGATTTGGCGGGCAGACCTTCATCAGGGATATGCTTCGCAAGATTGAAAATATCAGAAGCAAAGTCAAGGAGCGGGGGCTTAAGGTGGATATTCAGGTGGATGGCGGGATTAATGAGAACACCGTCGCAGAAGTGGTCAAAGCCGGTGCCAACATCATGGTGACAGGCTCGGCCTTCTTCCACAGTGAAGATCCCAAGGCCTTTGTAAGCCTTCTTAAACAAAGGGGCCTGGAAGGATGAAGGTGTTGATAGTGGGAAGCGGAAGCCTGCCCGACAATGATAGAGTGAGGCAGCGCTTTCATTGGGCCGACCTGGTCATTGCCGCCGACGGCGGAGGGGCCAGCCTTGCATCCTTAAATCTTATGCCCCATGTACTGTTAGGGGATTTTGACTCCATATCCTCCACGGTCTTTGAGGACCTTCAGGGCCAGCAGGGGGTGGAAGTGCTGCCTTTCCCTATTCAAAAGGACTTCACCGATATGGAGCTGGCTTTGGAGCTGGCCATTGAACGGGGAGCCACCGAGCTGGTTCTTTTGGGCGCCAGCGGGACCCGCCTGGATCATACCCTGGGCAATATTCTCATGCTGTATCCCGTCCATGAGAAAGGGATTGAGGTTATTCTGGAGGATTCCCATAATCAAATCCGTCTTTTGGGATCCTTTGAGGATCGGGGGCCATATCAACTGATATTAAAAAAACAGGAAAACCATAAGGTTTCCCTGCTTTCTTTGACCCCTCAAGCCGAGGGGGTTACCACTCAAGGTCTATTCTATCCGCTTCACGAGGCCACCCTCTATTTCGGAAGCAGCCGAGGCATCAGCAATGAATTTATAGGGGATACAGCCACGGTCAGCTTAAGGAGCGGATTGCTTCTTGTCACCCTGTCAACCGACGGGATTTAGCCTTGTACTAATCCTCCAGGTTGCTCTTGGACTTTAAGCGATTCTTTTTATGGTTGCCGTTTGAGGTTTCTTCCTCGGTCTTGTTCAACTCAATCATACGGCAGGAGCCCTGGAAGATGGCACCCTCATCGGTAACCAGGCTTGCCACCTCAATGTCACCGTATAGTCTGGCCTGGGCCATCAGATGCAGTATACCCTTGGACAGGATATTGCCCTTAATGGTACCGCTGATATAGGCGTTGCTTCCGTAAAGATTTCCGACCACAGAGGCTGTGGGTTCAATATAAATATCTCCGCCGGCCCGAATGTCTCCTTCGACCTTTCCAAGAATCTTGATAGATCCTTCGGATTCAATATTACCGACAAATGAAGTGAATTCTCCGATGACAGTATCCATGGCAAGCGGAGTATTTTTTTTGTTAAACATGGTATTGACCCCTTTCGTATGTTTAATGGCCTGCTTTAGCGCTTTTCCAAGAATTTGGTGGGATCGGTGGGCACATCGTTGACCCGGATCTCAAAGTGCAGATGTGTGCTGGTGGAGTTGCCGGTGTTACCCATGGCGGCAATCTTCTGTCCCTTGGTCACCCATTCTCCTTCTTTAACATAATAAGCGCTCAAATGGCCATAGACGGACTTAAAGCCGTTTCCATGATCAATGATAACACAATTGCCGTAACCGCCGTTCCATCCGGCTTGAATCACCTTGCCGGTGCCTGCGGCATAAATGGGAGCTCCCTTTTTTTCGCCGATATCAATCCCTTCATGGGTCATATAGCGCTTGTAGATGGGATGGAGACGTCTTCCGAAGGGAGAGTCCACGGGAACCACCTCATCCAGCGGCCAGTAAGTGGGCAGGGAGTCCAGGTATTCGGTGAGCTCCTTCTCCTTTTTTGCAATCTTGCTGTCGATCTCATCCTCAGCGAGCTTGGCGCTTTGCACTGTCTTAATCAATGATTTGAGGTTAGCCAGATTCTCCTGGAAGGTGGTGTTTGTGCTGCCGGAGCTTCCGCCGCGGCTGACAGAACGGATGGTGTTCATATTTTTATCCACATAGGCTACCACCATATCCTCATATTCGGCGATAACCTTATTAAGGGCTTCTTCAGAGATTGATTTTGAAGTGGCAGCAGCCGATATGAGCTCGGAGTTTTCTATGAGCTGTTGGGTCTGATTGGCAATATAGTCCTCCAGCTTAGCCTTTTCAGCCAGAATAGTGTTAAGCTCCTCGGCATGTTGTGCCTTAAGCGCTTTGTTCTGTCTGACTACTGAGAGGGTATATCCTGTAAGCGTTAAAAGAGCAACCAGCATGAATGCCGTTGCTGTGAGCAGGGTTGTCCTGTAATTGCTGATTCTTATGGTGCGCACATTCCCTTTATGATGGGGGATGAACATAAAGGATAAATAGCTTCGGCGCTTGGCAGAGATTTTCCCTGTCCTTTTCTTCATAATTTCACTCCTAAAACGCCCCAGTTGCAGATAAAATAAACTTAACAAAAATGAAACAAAATCCTAATTATCTAAGGGATGACTTTTAATATTATAATATATTATTCATCCGAAGAGAAGATGTAATTTGTTTTGAACTTTGGCCCGTGTTGGTATATGATTAAATATATATGATGGGCTCAAATCTTGTTTTCAGAGGATGACCTATGACAAAAGCAACAATCAAAAGCAAAGTATATATTGGTTTTTCACTGTTAATAGCCCTCTTCGTATTTCTATTTGGTACTGTATCCTGGTTTGCCGGGGTTTATGTATTGAAGGGCGTCAAGGAAGTTCGTTACAACTCCTCCTTGGCAAGACAAATGGAGGAAATACGCGGATTATCTGATGAAAAGGCCAATATCCTCTACCTGGGCATGGTGGAAAAGAGGGATGTTTCCTCTGATTTAGCCCGTATCGACCAAGATATTCTGGACAAGTGCCAACACATAATAGCTGACCTGGCAAGCTTTGATGCTATTTCCGCCAATGCGGATCAAAAGGTTAAATCCCTCATTGCCGCCATTGAGGAAAAGGAGAAGGCCATTACTGCGGCCTACCAGGAAACCATTGGTCCTACCGTTACAGGGGCTCAGGAGCAGCAGCTAAATGCTGCCCTAGTAGAGAGTATGGTAGCATGGCAGAGCTTATTACTTAACCTGCAGGACTATGGCCAATGGAATACCGAAAAGACAATTGCAGCTTTGGAGGCAATACATACAGGCCTTTCAAACCAGAAAAAGGCGCTGGATTCCCTTCAGTCAGAGGCAGAATCATTCTTTGAACCCCTTCAGGATAGGAATGATGCCATGGCAACCCTGAAGGCCCAAACACAAGTGCTTCTGAATGAGAGCCAGGCTGCCATGGAGACCATGGACAAGCTCCTTATGGCTGCCGCTGAGGCCACCACCCTTCCGGCCATACAGGCCTCTGAGCTTCCATCCTACAATTTTACCGATCAATACAGCCAGATAATAAAGCAGTTGGAGGGGCTTTATGTTCAATCCTTGGATCTGCTTACATCCTATCAATCCATATTGACAGATTTGGAATTCCTTTCGTCCTTCACCAAGAGCATTGATACACAGGACCTGGAGGATGCCTTAAAGAGGAATGAAACTTTACTAAAGGCACAGTTCATCCTTCTGGAGGTTCAGAGCCAGGGTGCTGCGGCAGGGCTTTCGCGGGATGCGGCAATGCTTGAAGCCATAGTGGCCCAAAGCATTCCCGAGTTAAGAACACTGCTCACTGAACTCAATGCTGAAAACCTAGACCTTCAGCCCATGGACAAGGCTTCAGCTGCCATGGAGCAGGCTGTGGCTTCCCTGAAGGGGCTGGCTGCCGATAAGAAGGCCGAAGGCGTAACCCGTATAGAAGCTTTAAGGGACGAGCTGTCGCCGGCTTTCCAGGAGCTCAATAGCATTCTTATTGCTCATTTCGAGGAGAACACCGATACCAAGGATATTAGGCTCTTTATCATTCCAGCCATCATTGGACTTGCGGTGATATCCCTGGTAGTGGGAATACTTATGGCCTTTGTTGTGAGCAAATCCATCATCAAGCCCATCAAACAGATGACGGGCCTTCTCCAAAAGATTGAGAAAGGGGACCTTAAGTCCCGTATCAATGACCCTGTGGCGCCCGAATTCACCCAGATGGCGCAAAGCGTCAACTATGTGCTGGATGCCCGTGAGCAAATCCTTGAGGAGACCATTGCCGTCAGCGAGTCCATTTCCCTCATGCGGGCCGAACTGGCAGGAAGCTTTATGCAGAACAAGGAGCTTTTAAAGAACATGGCCCAGGGGATGCAGGAGCTGTTGGCCTCCTTCCAGCCCAAGCCCATTCCGGTGAAGCCTGAGAACTTGGAAACAGTGGAGGTTGATGCCTCTGTGACCCAGGAAGCCATTGAGGTTACCGAACGAAGCAAGCAAACGGCTCAGGAAGCCAAGGAGACCATTCTGAAGGCCTCCGAAACCGTTAAGGATATCGCCCAGCAGATTGAACAGCTCGAAGGTTCATCAGAAAAAATTGAGGAGATTACCAATACCATTACCCAAATCGCCAAGAGAACTAATCTATTGGCTCTCAATGCGGCCATCGAGGCAGCCAAGGCAGGAGAGCAGGGCAGGGGCTTTGCCGTTCTGGCCGATGAAATAAGGAAGCTGGCCGATGCCAGCGGTGGCGCCGCAAAAGCCATTAAACAGCAGCTCAGTGAGATTCAGGAGCGCATTCAATGGACCGTTCAGAGCATGGACGAAGGCGTCAGCGGCGTGGAGCAGGGTGCCAGAAGTATTGCCGATGTACACCAGTCCATTGAGGACATCACCGAACGGGTACGCAAGGTGGTGGGAACCCTGGATGATTACGCTCAGAAGAGCAATAAACAGCTCCTTGCCAACCAAAAGCTCATGGAAACTATCGGAGACCTGAACAAGAACACCACCGAGATTCTGGAGGTGGGCCAGACCATGGACAGCCGACTGAAGGAGTCCAAGAAGAACATCTCCGAGATGGAGAAGATCGAGAATATGCTCAATACCGCCTATACCAGGCTCAATGGCATACTGAGCAAGTATAAGGGAAAGAATAGGGAAGATTAAAGGCTAGACAGTTTCCTCATAAATCTGTATGACATCAGTATTTGATAAGCATCCGGCGTCGGATGCTTATTCTATGAGGGGCGATATCAATTTATAACATAAACCACTTAAGATGGACAAAGGAGAACACATGGTAAGGAAAGATGAAATCCTTGATTTGGAGATAACCGGCATGACCCATGAGGGCATGGGAGTAGGAAAGAAGGACGGCTTTGCCATCTTTGTGCAAGGGGCTGTGGACGGTGAAAAAGTCGGCGTAAAGATTATCAAGGTGCTTAAAAGCTATGCCGTCGCGCGCATAGAGGCCTTTATCGAGAAAAGTTCTCATCGGCAGGAGCCCTTCTGCCCTGTTTACAAGCGGTGCGGCGGCTGCAGCCTCCAGCATATGACCTACGCTAAGACCCTGGCCTTCAAGCGCCAGGTGGTGGTGGATAATCTCGCCCGAATTGGCAGTCTTTCCGATGTAAGGGTTCATGATACCCTGGGCATGGCAGAGCCCATAAACTATCGCAATAAGGCCCAATACCCTGTGGGCATGGGCAAGAGCGGCCCTGTGGCAGGCTTTTTTGCCAGACGGAGCCATGAGATTGTTGAAGCCCCAAGCTGTGCTATTCAGCATCCCTTAAGCGACAAGGCCAAGGATATTGTATTGGGTTATATAAAGGCCTTGAACATCCCTGTATATAACGAGACCACGGGTCATGGCATTATCCGCCATGTGGTCACTAAGGTGGGCTTTAACACGGGTGAAGTCATGATCATCATTGTGGCCACAAAGCCCGAGCTCCCCAAGGCCAACAAGCTGATTTACCGCTTAAAGAGGGATATCCCCGGCCTTGCCAGTGTGATACTCAATGTCAACCCCAAGCCCGGGAATGTGATACTGGGGGACAGAAATATCACCTTGTTTGGCAAGGATACCATCCAGGACACCCTGGGTGGACTCGCCTTTGAGATATCACCCCTTTCCTTTTACCAGGTCAATCCCGCCCAGACCGAGGTTTTATACCAGAAGGCCGTGGATTATGCACATCTCCAAGGCAATGAGACGGTCTTTGACCTCTATTGCGGTATCG
The DNA here is from genome assembly GCA_022702935.2 of Bacillota bacterium. Classification (GTDB taxonomy): domain Bacteria; phylum Bacillota; class Clostridia; order DSM-8532; family DSM-8532; genus DTU059. The sequence continues at coordinate 36,192 of JAKIML020000078.1, forward strand.
GAACCATCGGCCTTTTTGCTGCATCCAGGGCCAAAAAGGTCATTGGTGTTGAGGTAGTGCCCGAAGCGGTGGAGGCCGCCAAAAGCAACGCAAAGCACAACGGGATTGAAAATGCGGAGTTCTATGCAGGGCTGGCTGAGGAAGTAGTCCCAGAACTCTACGAGAAAGGTATTAAGGCTGATGTGGTCTTTGTGGACCCACCCCGCAAGGGCTGTGACGAAAACCTGCTTAAAACCCTGGTGGACATGGCCCCCAGCCGCATCGTCTATGTCTCCTGCAACCCCTCCACCCTGGCCCGGGATCTCAAGTTCCTGACCGGCTCCGGCTTCCAGGTCGAAGAAGTCCAGCCCGTGGATATGTTCCCCTGGAGCGAGCATGTGGAGACGGTAGTATCGATGTCAAGGCTGTAAGCCTTTATTTTACTAGGTTTCCGGAAGCACATCCAAGTTGTCTACTCAACCTAAAGGTCCAAAATAAGTACATGGAAACAAATCGACGAGGTATTTCTGGGGTAAAATTTGAGCTTAAAAATTGGTAGGGTTGAGTTGACAGAATAGATAACGGGCATTTTTGATAGGGGTTGAGGAGACAGGATGGATGTAAATTTTATCAAATACTCACGACTTGTATTGAAACTGGATAATTTTTGAAGGGTACATTATTAGTTGTTCTCTATCATCATCAAGAAAGGTTTTTACTATCTTAACAGCTTCAGATGGGGGTGTAATCATTCTGTGATTATATAATATGTTAGCTTCTATAATTATCTTTACGATGTATTGCAAACTTTTTATCATGCACATCCTTTTTACTGTGTTCTGCGGTTACATATTCTCTTAGTGATTTATTGCTTTTTAAAAGTATAAAACTATATATTAGATATTTATTTCAGTACTTGAGTTCTCCTGTTTTTACTGAAATCCTCGTAACTGATAAAAATTAACTATAATCCTGTTTATGATATAATAAGATATCAAAAGATAAAATGATTGTGTATTTATTAGGGGAGGTAAGTTTTATGATACGAATAATTTCTTCACCAAGACAGCCACTTTTTGAAGAACTTCAAAAGGCTTCCCTAAAACATAAGGGTGGTCGTGTGAGGATAGCTGTCGCATGGGCAAGGGAGGAAGGTGCGCGCTGGCTAATAGATGCCCTTAATGAAAATATTTCCAATGTGGAAATGGTTGTAGGTATAAATGAAAAAAATACGACAGTGGAAGCGTTACTACAACTATTTGAGAAAGTAAAATCTCTTTCTGTGTTTTTCAAGCATAATCGCCAGACATTTCACCCTAAAATATATTGGTTTTCAGGCGGCACAGATCAACCAAATACAGCAACTGTTATTGTTGGTTCTTCAAATTTGACTAGGGGAGGCCTTTTTATTAATTTTGAAACCTCTTTGATTGTGGAGGTTAATATGGATACTTTAACTGAGGAGGATAAAGCTTTTCTGGAATCTGCAGAGATAATTTGGAGTGAATTTGTTACCTCGGATTACTCATATCCAGTTACATCAATAGATAAAATTCAAGAATTATATGAAGCTGGGTACATTGTTACAGAAAAAATACTACGTAAGAAAAGGAGAAAAGAAACACGTACGGAGCGACCATTAAAGGGCCTTCCAACAGCTCCACCTCCATTAATTAAGGAAGTACCTGGCACGGCCATTGCTATTCCTTTTGAACTCAGTGGTGAACAAGACTTAGAACAAGATGTAGATTTAGTAGAACCTTTGACTGAAGAAGATGGTGATCCAATAGGAACCACACCATTATCAGATAGATTTTATGTAAGAACACTGACACGTAATGATATTGCAAAACTACATAATATTACCCCCGGAACATTCGAACCAGACTTAGGACAAATTGCCCGTAATCAGTATCCAGCATTTTGGGGTTGGCCTACAAACTATGTAGAAGTAACACGTAATTTGACACGGAAGGAGTGGAAAGTGGAAGCAAGACTTTTTTCATCTTGTACCCCTGATGATGGAATACCAGTGATATTAACACTATGGTTTCGTGAAGCACGTCCTGGCCATCCTGCAGAACACAGAATAGGACTTGGACCAATAGGAGATGTACGTGCAGCTACTCCGCTGAACTTTGATGAAAATTCTCTGTTTGTGGTTGAACTTGCCTCTGAAGGTGTGTCTTATAAGTATATTATAAGATTTATTACTAAAGATGACGCTATATACAACGATTATGCCACTTATTTAACAGAAAAGCGCCCAAACCATAGATACGGGTATGGTCCTCGAGGAGTATAGGGTTTAATCTTTTATTTATTTTATAGCAAGACCTAAGTATTTTTTCCATATGAGGTAAGATAAAAGCTTAGGTCTTGCTTTACATAATAAAAAATGAATTAAGTTATTGCTTTACTTGTAGAGCAATATTAGTGATTCCTTTGCAATACCATTTTTATGATGAAGCCCATACCGTTGATATGTTTGCAACGGTATGATTTCTTTTATACGCCAACCACATCCTTCAGCTAATTGAGCGAGTAAATAAGGAGTATCAATATCAAATCGCTTTCCACCTAAAACAGTGTGGTTGTGTCCAACTACTAGGGCGAATGGTGCATTTGGTGTAAGAACGTTATATACATTTCTAAACATTTTAAGCATATCAGACAGATATCGGTATAATAACATAGGAACTAGTCTCCTCCTGAATCCATCTTCGGGAGAGAGGGAGTCATATAATTCAAGGCAGAGATCATGTAAATTGTGAGGTATATTATTTGAATTATTAATCATAATATCTTGTAAGAAGCTCTTGGTAGTTCCACGTATTTCACGACTCCCAGTTAATGAAGCCTCAAGATTTAATATTTCACTAGGCTTGCATAAGTCTAACCACACTAAACTTAATCTTTGTGTATCTATATATGGAAGGGCTGTAGCGTAAGGAGGACTAGTAATCGCACCATTATATAATGTGTCAGTATTGTTCTCAGGACTGTACGAGTCACTTCTTGAATCCATAATGTACGCTCTTCCAAGCCTAGGTTGAACCCCTATCAATTTTTGACAAAGCCTAAGGTTATTTATAAATGCATTAAAATTTGTTTTGAAAGCTTCGATGAACGGAATACTCGGCATAGGGCTTTTCCTACGACGTATCCGCAAATCGGCAGGTTCCTGCAAAGAATAGTCTCTCAGAAGGTTACTTACTAAAATAAAGAAAATAGGTCTAATATTTTCATCTTGTTGCTTAATTAACAAATATAAAGTTTCTATATCAAATAAAATCGATTTATCAAACCATTTTTGCAAGTATTTTAGCCTTTCATCTGGCAGTTCAGACAATTTAAATTCTCTGCGAGTAGTAGAAAAGCCATCTATTATTTGTCTCCCAACTTGCTCTACATTATCAGCAGGAACTGAAAGAGCAGTTAATTTTGCATTGGATATATATACTGCTAGTGGGTTTATATCAAATCCAACAGAGTGTATTCCCATTTGTGTACTTTCTACTAGTGAAGTTCCACTGCCACAAAAGGGATCGAGGATTCGTTGGCCTTCAGCAATGCCAAGTATATTAAGCAAACTTTTGGCAATTTGAGGATTAAACTTACCTTTGTACTCATGTAATCCATGAACGGAATATCTAGTTGATTGTCGTTTGTTTGTTATTATATTCCCATTATGGCAACTACTTTCCAAATAGTATTGAAGAGTATAAACAATTTCATCATTTATTTTTGCATGTGAAAAGTATGTGAGTCTTTTGAATAAGTTTATTACAAACGAACTGGATGTTGATATGTGACTACCCATATCTGTGAAACTATTTATATTTAGGACAGCTTGTATTTCCCGAAACGCCAGTTCCTTTTCATATGGTAAATATTTATAGTCATGCCAATAAAACTCTGAGTAATTAGAGTTCATTTAAATTACCTTCCTTTAGTTACTTATTATGTAGAACCAAAATTGTTTCTTCCTTTATTTTGGCATATGAAAGATTAAAGGATTTCCTATTTGATGGAATTTTCCTCGTTATTTTTATTACTACATCCATTTTGCATTTCATCGCCAACTCTTCCAATATTGAGGCGTTATCTATATATTGCCCATGTATAATTGAACGTCCTATTACAATACAAATAAAGCCGTTCTTTATAACTATTTTCCTCATTAAACTGAGAAATACTTCCATTTGATTTTTAAAATCATCTACAGTTTGATGATTCTTCTTAAAGTAATGTGCTCTTGCACCAATTTCATGTTCTTTTACATTAATAGGATCATATCCTAACCACCACATTCTATATTTATGGTAAAGCCAGTACTCATAAGCGTTGGGATATGGGGGTGAGGTAATTACTAAACCAATACGCTGGTCAAGGTCACTATTTGTAATAGTAAGAACATCTTTTTGTAAAACTGTAACTGGAGCTAAATAACGTGATGGATTTTCTGATTTAACTTTTGTAATGTGTTTGCATGCTGATAAAAACAAATTAAACACATCTTTACTCTCAATATTTTTTTCAATTGCTGCATACCGTGTATCACTTTCTTGATTTGATACTCTAACAATAATACTAGAGAAAGCTAATTGTAATGCTTCCCGTATCAAGTTATCATTGACACTCCTTATTTCATGTAGTAATGAAGCAAGAGCATGCTGAATGTCTACTTTGAACCAATGATTTAGGTTAGGTATTTCAGGTATTACGTAATTCCTTGATGTCATCGCTCTCTGTACACACTTTTCTGCACTTTCTTGGAACATTGGTGGAAATGGCTGAGTTTTTACTCGACTAATCAAACATGCAATTGGATTAAGGTCTATACCAACTGAAGGGATGCCTAAAGATTGAGCTTCAGTTAATGTTGTACCACTACCACAAAAAGGATCTAAAATGCTTGTACCACTAGGAACTTTAATTTCCTTAATTAATGTTCTTGGGATTTGTGGTATGAATTTTGCAGGATAAGGGTGTATAGAATTTAAATCATCAGCGGTTTTAATGTCACTAAAGTTCCAGTCTATTGAAGCAAGCTTTTCCTTGATGGATATTATATTGTTGTCAAAATGCATAATTCTCACCTATGTCTTTCTTGGATTTTTTATAAATAGTCATTCCCTGTCCTTTTTGACAGAATATGCGTTTGTGCTGTTTTCAGCGACATGTTCTATTCTATATGGTGGGGATTGTAAGTTTGCTTCAACAAAACTTTCTGCAGTTTCTAAAAACCAATCCTTAAGTGTAGTTTGTTTTTTCTCTAATGCTAAATATAAGTTTCTTTTTAAAATAGGATCGATTTTTATAACAACCCTACCTGATTTTCCTCGTGCCATACTTGACCTCCTTTTCTATAAGTAACATAAGTAATATATGTTACTTAGATGATATTATATATGCTAAACTTTGTCAAGAGGAAAAAGAACATCAGTTCTAACTCTACGGTCATGGAAGAATTATCGGTAAGAAATAACAAGATGGTCGCTATGTTTCCTTGTACGATGGCTTTTCAAAAAAATCACCGAAGAACCGATTGATATGTTCCCACGTACAGATGCAATAAAAACGGCCCGCAGACATCAATTCCATCAACTCGACCCACGTTGAGTGCGTAGTATTGATAACGCGCAATATGTAGCTGAAAGAGATTACGCGGACACAATATGTTGTAATTTCACGCATTTAATGAGCAATAATTGCCTACTTATCATTGGCGATAAAACGTGATATAATTAGGCTATATTAAAACAGGAGGTGAGCTTGTGGATTCAAAAATCTGGTATATCCCGGTAAAGAATGACCGTTTAGAAAAGAAAGTCGGAATTTACTGCAGGGTCAGTACAAACGAAAGAGAACAGCTTTATAGCCTTGCAGCACAGATTTCCGCTTTGACAAGAGCGGTTGCGAATGTCAGTCAGTGGAGACTGGCAGATGTTTTTATCGATATCGCTTCAGCGAAGGGAGAAGTTCCACGTAGAGAATTTGAACGATTGATTAAAGAATGCGAAGCTCACAACATCTCCGTCGTTCTGACAAAAAGCATCAGTAGATTTGGCCGAGATACTGTAGAGACCTTATCAGCACTCAATAGGCTGAAAGCAGCAGGCGTCAGAATCATATTTGAAGAAGAAAATCTGGATACCGATGAAGTTGACAGCAATCTTATGATTTCGGTGATGGAATCCTTCGCTCAGGCCGAAAATGAGAGCCGAAGCGAAAACATCCGCATGGGACTTGCTATGAGAGCGGCAAACGGTACCTCTGGACTCTACAAACGAAAGCTGTACGGCTACATCAAGAATAAAGATGGTGAGCTTGTAATTGACAATGAACAGGCTAAGGTTGTGCGAGATATTTTTAGATGGTATCTGGATGGTGCCAGTGTGCTTGGTATCATAAAGAAATTATCAGACGCAGGCATTCCTTCCCCTACCGGTAAAGAAACATGGAGCAAACGCTCTATAGAGAAGATGCTTAAAAATGAGAAGTACACAGGTACGGTTACACTTTTGGATTCTGCTACACAAAAATATGAATTTCAGATGAAAGAATGTCATCCGCCGATTATAACGGAGAGCGAGTTCAGGGCGGTTCAGGACGAAAAGAAAAAGCGAAGCAATATCGTCACGGATGGCGACGGTAAGCGTCGCAGTAGTCAGAAATATAGTTCGAAAAAGAAACAGGAATATTAGAATTTGTGAGGTGTGATGAATGAGATGTCCATATTGTAATGAAGAAATGGAAAAAGGAATTGTTAGGAGCCGCGGAGGAGTATATTTTTTGCCTGACGGCGAGTCAATACCAAAGCTATATACTGAAAAAGAATTTAATAAGCATAATGCAATCAGGCTGCCGCCTTATGTAACTATTCTTCCAAAACAAACAGAATACCCCATTGCCTTTACATGCAGGAAGTGCAGAAAAATAATTATTGATTTCTGATTTATGAAACAATAGATTTTAGTTTTTTGAACCTGTCAAAAACACAAATAGCCTACTTAAGCGAAGCGATAAGTTAGATATCAAGGTTTTGATAAATGTCTGGAAAAGCTAATAATATCAATAGTTCTGGTTGTTTTAGGACTTGTTCCCGAAAAAGCCTAACTATCACACGTTGAGAGTTGCGTATTGATAACAAGGAATGAAAAGTAGTATGGCTGAAAAGGTTGTAAATAAGGGATTTTCAGATTTTAAGGATAAAAATATAGGCTTGAAAATAGGCACATTTTTCAGTTCTCGGAAACAAGTCCATGAGATCGATTTTGAGTGTGATAGAATAGAATAGATGGCGGTGCTTGCTGACAGAACAGAATAGATGTCAGGGGTTAATGACAGAACAGAATAGATGTTTTTCAAAAAATGCAGGGTTGTGAGAGCAGGTTGGATGTTGACTAAAGGATAGCGAAAATTCGCGAAATTTACAACCTCTTATATAGACAGAGGATAGGAGGATTTCCTTATGGAATATGTTGTTATTGGTATCATTGTTGTTATTGCCGTTGTTCTTGGTGGTGTATTATGGTGGAAGGGCATGAAAAACAAAAAACTACTTGAAGCAAACGTAATCCTAAAGCAAGAATCAAAATTGAATAGTTCTAAACTAAGTGAAGATGATATGAATCGCTTAATGATTCAGCTTGAACAATTGCCGTTAGAAGCCATATCTGATGAAAGAAACCTCATGGAAATTACGGATAGTAAGATTCTAGCTCGTGTTAACAATCTTGTTCCAGCGTTGTTTCAAGGAGGAAATGCCGCGGCGAACGCTGTTCAAGCCAGTGGCAAAGTGTTGTATCAAGCCGTTATACCAGCCGGAGCCAAGCTCGCTAAATCTCAAGATATGGCTGGAGCAGTTCGTGGTATTTACCATGGTGCTGAAGGCGTAAGTGGCCATGCTAATCTTGTGGCTGTAAATAATACTGCGAATGTTGCAGCTAATGCAGCAGCTGCTGCAATGGGTGTTGCATCAATGGTCGTGGGTCAGTATTATATGACACAAATCAACGCTGAGCTTAGTGAGATTAGTGAAGGTATTACAAAAATTTCAGATTTCCAAGATAATGAATATAAGAGTAAGGTGTTTGCTTTGGTAGCACAAATTCAAAAAGCAGCAAAATTCCAAGTGAATATTCTGGATAATGATGAACTTAGAATAAGCGAGATTGCTAATCTGAATAACTGGGAGCAAGAATGTATTCAGTTATTAGGACAGGCTAACCTTACAATAGCAGGTTTTTCAAAGAAAAATGATCTAGATTATGACGAATATGAGAAGGAACTCGGGGAAGCTCAGAATTGGTTCATATATCAAAAGACTTTGATGGAAGTTATGTCCAAAATAGCAGAGTTGAAACATACATTACATCTTGGAGCGGTGTCCAGAGAACAGTGCGGCGCCTTGCTTCCTATATATTCAAAACAGGTGCAGGATGCATTGAATCAATTATGCTCATGGCATCAAGTCCAGGTTGAGAAGTTCAAAATAAATGTAGAGGAGAGTAACAGAAAGCGAACGGGATTTGATAGCTTTATTCACACGATTCCGGGTTGGATAAATGAAAAAAATAGATACCGTTCCGTTTCGGAGAACACAGTGAAAAAGATAGTTGATCAGACCAATAGATATGATATTCCCCAAAAAACAGATATGATAGATCTATTCCAAGAGGATGTTAAGATCATTGCTAAAGAAGGTAAGATATATTACCTTCCACAAGAAGCAGCTCAATAAACAAAATATGCCCTGACAGCCACAAAGGTCGACAGTGCATATTTTCTTTTCTGACCTATTCTTCCACATCCACCGTTAAACCTGACTTAAATTCCACGGTAAATTTATCCTCATAAACAGTGACTTTTTCAATAAGTCGCCGGATCAGTTGCTCATCATATTTAGTGATAGTGGCGGGATGCTCATTGAGGAAGGCGCTCATATCAGCTATACGCTTTTTGAGTTCATCCCTGTTTGCGTTTTCAACCATCAAGCTTTGTTTCTGGTCACGCAGGCGGTGAATCTCTTCACCAACTTTCTCATAATCAGCATTGGAACTGGCCAGTTTAAGAAGTTCTGTTTGTAGCTCTTCCAGCTTATTATCTATGTCAGCTAAGGTCTGGTCGTTTTCTTTGGTTAAGACGGTGGCGATGTTATTCCGGAGCGTGGAGAGGAAAGTATCCTTACCGCTCAGCGTATTGTTTATGGCGGTTACCAGCACTTCCTCTATGGTGCTTTCTAATACCGTCCGAGCATCGCAGAATAAGCCGGTGTTTTCTAAACGGCTAACGCAGCGCCAGACGATAGATTTCTTTCCGCGATTGTTCCAGTGAACTCTTCGGAAAACTTCGCCGCAATTACTGCAGAAAACTATCTGTGCAAGGCAGTGATTGCTGCTGAAGGTTCTTTTCTTTCCATTAGGGCTGGTATGAACGATGCGACGTCGAATGAGCTCTTCTTGTACCTGCATGAAAATTTCACGCGGGATAATGGGCTCATGGTTGTTTTCTACATAGTATTGAGGAACAATGCCGTTGTTCTTAACACGTTTCTTTGTTAGAAAGTCAACCGTATAAGTTTTCTGCAAAAGGGCATCCCCAATATATTTCTCATTTCGAAGGATATGATTTATATTGCTGGTATGCCATCTTTTATTACCTGCTCCGTTTCGAATACCGTCAGCTTCTAAGCCACGGGCTATTTTCAACATACTGGCACCCTCGAGGTATTCTCGGTAGATACGTTTCACAACTTCGGCTTCTTCCGGAACAATGACTAGTTTCTTATTCTCATCCTTGGTATAGCCGAGAAACCTAGCACAGTTTATTTGGATCTCGCCCTGCTGGTAACGGTACTGTAGGCCCAGCTTCACATTCTGGCTCAACGACTGGCTTTCCTGCTGCGCAAGGGATGCCATAATTGTGAGCATGACCTCGCCCTTGGAATCCATGGTATTTATGTTTTCTTTCTCGAAATAGACCGGTATGTTCTTGTCCTTAAGTTGACGGATATATTTCAAACAGTCCAGCGTGTTTCGGGCAAAGCGGCTGATGGACTTTGTAATGATCATATCGATATTACCAGCCATACACTCGTCTATCATGCGGTTGAATTCTTCACGTTTCTTAGTATTGGTACCGGAGATACCGTCATCTGCAAAAATGCCTGCAAATTCCCAATCGGGGTGATTATTTATGTAGGTCGTATAATGTTCTATCTGTGTTTCATAGCTGGTAGCCTGCTCGTCACTATCTGTAGAAACTCGACAGTAAGCTGCTACACGGAGCTTTGGCTTTTCTTCACCTTTTTTCTTTCTACCCATTAAGTTTCGTGCTGGAATTACGGTTACATTCTTATTAACTTCCATCCTTTTGTACCTCCATTTCTATCAAACTGTAGACGTATTCGGCCTGCTGAAAAGGATCATCAAATTGCTGCACGACTTCGTTTATATAGAATTCGGTGGGGAAGACAATCTCTGCTTTTTCTTTTGGTTTACGAATGCGGCCAAGCTTCTCAGCCCGCCTGGTGCGTTCCTCCTCGGCGGCAGCAAAGGTATCAATATCGATAATCGCAGGATAATACTCATTACCGAGATAACAGGTGTTTCTAAGCATCCTACCAATACCAGAATGATAGGATTTAATGCCAGCTTTTTTTGCAGCGTTTACTAACGAATCGCCAGAAAGATAATACTGAAACAGTTTTTTTACTTTCTCAGCAGCTTCACTATCAATTAAGGCCTTTCCATTTTCAATTCGGTAGCCAAATGGTGTGTGGCTCATTTATCTCACCAGCCTTTCCTTTAATGTAATGCCACATTTTAGTTCAAATCCGATTTCTGTTCGGGAATATACGATAATCCGTTCTACAAAGCACTTAAAAATCTCACTGTTAAAACTGTCCAACATATTTGCCTTAGTAGTAAAATGCAGGAGTTCATTGACTTCGTTTAGGTGCTGAGTATCACAATTAAAAAAGTGGGATAAGGATTCTTTTTGGCGACGCAGGCGTTCAGCCTCCTGTAACAGTTCATTATTGCTCTTATTGTAAACGGCAGGCTCAAGATAACCCTTGGTCATCAGGCCGACCAGCACATTTCGTTGCTCCATGTTTTCTTCAAGTTTTTTGTCTAGCTCTCGAATGCTTACAATGCTGTCATCGGTGTTAAGATTGCGCAGACCCGCAAGAAGTGGTTTAAGAATAATCTCATGTCCGAAGATGAGCTTGTTCATCATGGTGACGAAAGCATACTCAAAATGGGACTCAGGAATATATTTCATAGAGCATTTCTCTATCTCTGAAATATGAGTAGAACAGCACCAAGCGATTTTATGTTTGCCGCTTGAATGGATTCTGCGCTTAAATGTACCATCACATTGATGGCAGATGATTCTCCCCGAAAAGGGGTAGCGATTCTGATACTTTTCATGTCGCTTTTTTACACCTTTTTCCTTGCTACGCTGTTTTATTACTTCTTGCGCGGCTTCAAAAATCTCATGACTTATGATAGGTTCATGATGATTCTTTACTAGATATCGATCCTTTTGACCGTAATTATGGTGGCGACTAAAGTGAGCATCAGTATAGGTCTTTTATAATGCCCCCACTTGTCAAGACAATTTTTTAGCTTTTCTAAGTTAGGTTCT
>JAKIML020000011.1 GCA_022702935.2 Bacillota bacterium
GAATTAATATGTTCCTGCACGATATTGATTATGACAAATTTGATATTGCCCTTGGGGACACGCTAACAGATCCGCAACATTGGGAAGATGAGCCTTTTGAAGCCATTGTATCAAATCCACCATACTCCATTAAATGGAAGGGCGACAATGATCCTATTTTGATTAACGATCCCCGTTTTTCTCCAGCGGGAGTATTGGCTCCTAAGTCTAAGGCAGACCTTGCTTTTATTATGCATAGTCTTTCTTGGCTTGCAACAAACGGAACAGCGGCTATCGTTTGTTTCCCCGGTGTAATGTACCGCGGAGGCGCTGAAAAGAAAATCAGACAATACCTGATTGATAATAACTATATCGACTGTATCATTCAGTTACCGGATAACTTGTTCTATGGTACCAGCATTGCTACCTGCATTATGGTGCTGAAGAAGTCTAAATCAGAAAATAGTACCTTATTTATCGATGCATCAAAGGAATTTGTCAAGGTTACAAATAACAACAAACTAACACAAGAAAATATTGAGACCATTCTTAACGCATTCAAAGATAGAAAAGATATTGAGCATTTTGCTAGGCTTGTGCCAAACAGTGAAATAGCTGAACAAGATTATAACCTGTCTGTTTCTACCTATGTTGAACAGGAGGATACCAGAGAAAAGATTGATATTGTTGCTCTCAATGCTGAGATAGAAAAGATTGTGGCGAGAGAGCAGATTTTGCGGGAAGAAATAGATAAGATTATTGCGGAAATTGAGGTGGGCAAATGAGTAGATTGGATGAGTTAATTACTGAACTTTGCCCGGATGGGGTGGAATATAAATTAATTGGTGATGTATGTGATTTTATAAATGGATTTGCGTTTAAAAGTAGTAAATTTCAAGGCTACGGAGAGCCAATTTTAAGAATTTCAAATATTCAAGATAAAAAAATAGATACAAGTAATCTGGTTTATTTCAATTTGGATGACTATACTGAGGATTTGAGTAAATACATTGTCAACAAAGGTGATATTGTTGTAGCGATGTCTGGAGCTACTACAGGAAAAATAGGTGTTAATGATACAGATAGTATTTATTACTTAAATCAACGAGTTGGTAAATTTGTACCTAATGAAAAAATTATTTTGAATAGATTCTTATATCATATTTTGACTTCAAAGACGCAGTTAATATATCAGATTTCGGGCGGAGGTGCTCAGCCAAATCTTAGTTCAGAAAAACTCAAGCAAATTAAAATTCCCCTCCCTCCACTACCTGTTCAGCAGGAAATTGTCCGTATTCTGGACAATTTCACAGAGCTTACAGC
>JAKIML020000094.1 GCA_022702935.2 Bacillota bacterium
ACACGATATCAGGATGATTCTTTTCTTCTTTTTCCTACAGTAAATTGACGCTATCAAACCGTGGTTTCAAATGTTGACAACCTGACGAATTCTATTGTATACTTGAATTCGTCAGTCATAGGGGAGTAGCTCAGCTGGTAGAGCAGCGGTCTCCAAAACCGCGTGTCGCGAGTTCGATCCTTGTCTCCCCTGCCAGACAAAAAGCCGCTTTCCGCAATTTGCGGGAAGTGGCTTTTTCATATCTTAGCGACACCTCACCTTGTGCCAGACATCCATCTCATCTGCGTCAGGAACTTCAAACATGGTAAGGCACTTATTCAGGAGCCCATCATCCACGAAGAAATCCGACCCGCCATTACCTTCAGCTATTCTTTGGTTCCGCTCCGTAATATTTCTTTGCCAGAGCGCATCTGACACATCAAGATAATGCCATTCATAAGCAATGCCCTGCGATTTGAAATAATCCGATATGGACTGTCTGTCGTTCCTTGTCCAAAATCCCCAGTCCAGAATCACATTTGCGCCTACCTTGCATATTTCAACGGCCTTTTTTCTCAGGTACAGATTCACCCTTTCGGCGAATACATTATAAAACTCACCCTGTTCATTCCTTATCAGATCAAAGGTCACTTCATCGGTGGACAATATTACTGCATTGTATTTATCCTTGAGTGTTTTTGCATAATAGGACTTACCACTGCAGATCTTTCCGCATATAAGAAAAACCTTTGCCATCTAGGTATCCACCTCGTTGATGTATGTCGCTTTGTTATCTGTTTATTTTTATGATTTACTCCCTATAGAACTTGTGTTATCAAATTCTAATATCTTTGCAACAACGAATCCTAGCACTAATAAATCAAGACATTTCCCAAGCATAAATTGAATAAATGATATAAGCTCTAGGTTGCTAGGAAATTCAAGGATAATATTTGCATCTTAACCTCCACTCTAGATAAAAGATTATTGTATATATACCCCGCTTATCTTTATAGTTAACTATTCTTGAAATTCTGCATTTCATTGATAAAACAGTCTCAATGTGAGGTCAATAGCCACTCGCCATCAAAGGCTTCTTCCCATCTCTCCTGCCAGAATAACTCCACACTCCTAAGCTTCGGATGTCGATTCTTTATCATTGAACCCCCCTAAGAATATTTAGTATAATGAATCTGTCAACGATTCTATGGAGGGTTTAAAATGGCTTGCAACAATACCATTAAATGTACATGCACCTATACCTCATGCTCCCATCACGGCAAATGCTGTGAGTGCGTTTTATATCATCGCAGAAGCGGGGAAGTCCCAGGATGCTTCTTTTCACCATCCGGCGAAAGATCATATGATAGGTCTATTGAGAATCTATATAAGGACTACAAAAAGAATGGCTGATGGCTTTGAGCTGATATGTTTTTATTAACCTCTGTCATAATACAGTTTACGGACTATATGATAAAACCCGCGAAGCTTAACACTTCGCGGGTTTTTGGCTGTTATCAGTCTTCATTCAGCTATTGAATGTTCCTTACTCCGCCTTGAGCTCAAAGGCCTTTTCCTGGTTCTTCACGGTTTCGCCGGTATAATCCAGTATGCTTGCAATCTTGAGCTTGTAAGGCATTTCGTACTCAAGGGTATCGAACCTGAGAACGAGGGTTGTTGAATTGATATAGGTAATGTTAATAGGCACCTTCTTTATTTCCAGACCATTGAAATTATACTCCAGCGTGTAGTTGGAGGGCAGCAGATTGGGAGAACTGAAGGCGATCTCTCTTGTGAATGTCACCTTCACTGTATCGGTGGAGATGGGAACAACCGAGCCTATGGTGATATCTGCCCTCTTGGTGCTTGTGCCGTAGAAATAGTTTTTGGCAGTGCTAATCTTGTTGCCCATGTAATCCTTCATATTGCTGTTGATTCTCAATTCATACTCTTTCGAGCTGTTTAGCGGTGAATTCTTTGGCAGGAACAGCTTTACTCTGTCAGGGTTATCCGGATCAAAGAGCACATTGTCAATGGGAAGCCCCGCATAGGTGTTATAGTAGGCCAAAGTGTAATTCTCAAGCTTGGAAGCAGTCTCGCTATCCAAAGGCTTGTTGAAAATAACTTCCAAAGTCTGATTGTCTACAGCAATGACCTTGCTCAGGTCAAAGGTTTCCACCTTTCCATAATCGGCTTTAAAGTTGTATGTGGCCTCAGTAATATACTCCTGCTTGGTAACATCATTCAGATTGTTGATGATGAAGATATAGCTTTCGTCTTTCTGCAGCTCACTCTCCAGGTTAATATAGATCTTTGTACCTGTTGAATCCACAGTGGTTGAACTGATACGTATGGGTTTATCCTTGGTATCGGTCACATAGAAGTTATATATCTGCTTGGCCAGGAAGGGATTAACTTCCTTATTAAAGCTTAAGAGCAGGGTCTTGCTGTCCACAGCCTTAATCTCCTTCAAGGCAAACCGGGCATCCTCATTCTCCTCAGCCACAAAGCGCATGCTGTCTCCAAGACCGTTATTGAGCTTCACACCATAGCCGCTAATCATGCTGCCGTTGATGGTGAGGGTATAGAGGGCATCCTTTTGGAGCACATCGCTGTTAAGGGTCAGCAGCACACCGTTCTTATGGGAGTTAAGCAGACCTGCTTTTATTTGCCCCTGCTCACCATTGGCCACCTTGATACCATCCTTCTCAATGGAGTAATACAGTCCTATTTCACTGTTAATGGAGAGTGGGTGGGTAAAGAATACCTTGATGCTTCTCTGGTTGACGGGCTCAATATAGCTGATTCTGAAGAAGTCGGAGGTTACGGCTTCGGGCTTGTAACCAACAAAGCCCTGAACAGCCTTGTCTATGATATTCCCATCCATGTCCTCAATGGTACTGATTTCGATGATATATTCTTTCTTAGCCTCTCTCACTGCTGTGAGCAGGGTCAGGGTATCTCCCGAGAGGGCGCGAATGCTAAAGCCGATGGGAAGACCATTATCTGCTGAATAGATCTTAATATCGCCAATGGATGCAATGGGCTCATTGAACTTAACTTCCAGCGTATCAACGTCCTTGCTTTTTACATACTCAATGGCCGTGCCCACAGTATCATTCAGAAGTCCTGAATCGGACACCTGCTTGGCTGTGACAACCCCTGACTCAATGAGCTTGCGGTAGAGCTTCTTCTCCTCAGATTTCATGGGAGTATTCAATGCGGCAAAGAGTGTATCTACCGTAACACCACGGGTCATGACTGTAGGAACATGGTAGTTGTTGACATAGCGATTTAATGAGATGAGCTTAAGCTCATAGGCCAGATCATAGACCTTGTCATAGGTAAAGTCGGTATTCTCCTTATAGCCCAGGGCCAGCAGCACAAGCTTTAAGAAGTCCTTTTCCAGCATATATTCGGACGGCTTAAACTGGAGGCTAGTCCCGATTAACCCGTTCTGATAGCAATAACCCACATAGGGTGCATACCATTGGTTAGCGGGAACATCGGTAAATGGGGTTATACTATACAGTTCTTTATTGGCCAGAACATGGTCCCCTTTTCCTAGTACCCGAACAATAAAGGTTACCGCTTCACTATTGCTCAGTTTATTATTGAGGTTGTATTCACCATTGGTACCTGTCAAGATTTTCAACGCATTGAGCGTATTTGCCTTATCCTGTGTTGTTTGGGCCTGTGAAGCCGCCAGAGCGGGAACGCCCGATGAAAAGATGGTGGCCACAATTAAGCATATGACCAGTATTTTTGCTGTTGCCTTCATCATTTGTATCTCCCCTTAATCGATTCTTTACCCTATTCTACCATATTATTAATATCGGATATAGTACTACGCAGATAAAGTTCTTCTGATATAATAGTCAGTATGGAATAAATTGGTCTTCGAGTAACTAATTTGACATGAATAATTTGGATATGATAGAATACCAAAAAACTTAATAATGCAGGGGAGCTTGTATGCAGGCTGAGAGGAAGTCATCAACTTCGACCCTTATACCTGATTTGGATAATGCCAACGGAGGGAAGCACTTTTACAGGATATTAGTGGGAATACTCTAGGGGTATTCCCATTTTTGTCTGCGCCAATGACAGGTCCCCTCTGCTTTTAGGATAACGGAGGTAACACTATGCTGAAAGAAATCCTTGAAAATGTCAGGGCCAAGGTGCCCCTGATCCATTGCATCACCAACTATGTCACAGTAAACGATTGCGCCAATATGCTCCTGGCATGCGGAGGCTCTCCCATCATGGCCGATGACATCAATGAGGTGGAGGAAATCACCGCCCTGTGCAATGGCCTTTGTCTCAACATCGGAACCCTTAATGAACGAACCATAGCTTCCATGCTTAAAGCGGGTAAAAAGGCCAATGCTCTGTCCCACCCCGTCCTTCTGGATCCTGTGGGTACCGGGGCCTCCCAGCTTAGAACAAGTACCACACAAAGACTGTTGGAGGAAGTTAGATTCTCAGTGATTCGTGGCAATGTCTCTGAGATAAAAACCATATCCCAGGGCAAGGGCACTACTAAAGGGGTGGATGCTGATATCAGCGACAAAATCACCGATGATAATCTGGATGAATCCATAGCCTTTGCCAAGGCCCTCAGCGCAAAAACCGGTGCGGTCATCGTCATCACCGGGGCCATCGATCTTGTTGCTGACAGCCAGAAAGCCTATATCTGCCGAAACGGGCATCCCATCATGTCCAGGATTACCGGAACGGGATGCATGCTCTCGGCCATGATGTCGGCCTTTGTCGCTGCTCACAGTTCCAATCCCACTGAGGCCGCTGCCGCTGCAGTCTGCGCCATGGGCTTATGCGGAGAACTGGCCTACGAAAAGGTACAGAAGGCTCAAGCCGGAACAGGCTCCTTCAGAACCTATCTTATCGATGCGGTGAGCCTGCTGGATGGCGAAACCCTGGAAGGAGGCGCTAAGCTTGAAAGTCGATAAGAAATCGCTCCTGCTCTATGCCGTGACCGACAGAATGTGGCTCAAAGGGCGTTCTCTGGCGAGCCAGGTGGAAGACGCCATCAGGGGCGGTGTTACTTTTGTGCAGCTTCGTGAAAAGAATATTGACGTTTATGAATATGTCGCTCTTGCCAGGGATGTCAAAAAAGTCACCGACAAATACCGGATTCCCTTTGTCATCAATGATGATGTGGATGTGGCTCTGGCCGCCAGGGCTGACGGCGTTCATGTGGGACAAAGTGACATGGGTGTCCGCGATGCCCGCCAGAGAATTGGTGAGGGCATGATCCTGGGCGCCTCGGTTCAGACGGTGGAGCAGGCACTCCAGGCCCAGGAACAGGGCGCCGATTATTTGGGGGTTGGCGCAATTTTCACCACATCTACCAAGCTTGATGCCGACAATGTATCTCTTGAAACCCTCAAAGCCATTTGCTCTGCCGTTACCATTCCTGTGGTGGCCATCGGAGGCATTCACAAGGATAATATCTCCATGCTCAAAGGTACAGGAGTGGCTGGTATTGCCGTCGTCTCAGCCCTTTTCGCCCAAAAGGATATATTCGCTGCTGCTCATGAGCTATTTGCATTGACACAAAGGATGGTGACGCCATGACCAACAATCCCAGCCTGTTATCAAATGTCAAAGGAGCCATCTTCGATCTGGACGGTACTTTATTGGATTCCATGCAGCTTTGGGAGAATCTGGCCCGACACTACCTGGAGCAAAGGGGTATCTCCAATATCAGCAAGGACCTTAGGGAAAAGGTCAAAACCATGAGCTTTGACGAATCGGCCAGATATCTGCAAACCCATTATGGGCTTAAAGAGACTGTGCCTGAGATTAACATGGGTATTCAAGCCATGATTGAATCCGAATATCGTGACAGAATACCGTTAAAGCCCGGCGTCCGCTCCGTTTTGGAAGGACTCTATCAAAAAGGGGTCAGTCTCTGCATTGCCACCGCCAACTTCCCCCAACTAACAAAACAAGCCATCAGGCGTCTGGGTATTGAGCATTATTTCAAGGCCGTATTATCCAGCATTGACCTGGGCATTGACAAGGATAAGCCCGAATTCTATCTTCGTGTCCTTGAAATTCTCGGGACACCGCTTCAAGAGACCCTGGTTTTTGAAGATGCGCTCCATGCCATTATATCAGCCAAAAAGGCCGGTTTCCCCGTGGTGGCTGTCTATGACGAAAGTGCCCGCATGGATGCTCCCGCTATTCAAGCCATGGCTGATATATACTTAAAATCCTTTGATGAATGGGAGTGGACAAATGTATGAAAACTGTCTTAACCATAGCCGGTTCGGACTCCAGCGGGGGCGCCGGAATTCAGGCCGATATCAAAACTATTACCGCCCACAGTCTCTATGCCATGAGCGCCATTACTGCATTAACAGCACAGAACACCACCGGGGTTTATGGGATTATGGAGGTTTCTCCCGAGTTTGTGGGACTGCAACTGGACTGCATCTTCAGGGATATCCCGCCCGATGCCGTAAAAATCGGCATGGTGGCTAATGAAGACATCATGAGGGTCATTGCTGAAAGGCTCCGGTTCTATAAGGCCAATAATATTGTGGTGGACCCCGTCATGGTCTCCACCAGCGGTAGCAAGCTTATCAATGACAATGCCATAAGCACCTTGAAGACAGTCCTTATCCCTATAGCCACCGTTATCACCCCCAATATCCATGAAGCCCAATACTTATGGGAACACCCCATTGAAACCAAGGAGGATATGCTGAAGGCGGCCCAGAGCATCTCGGCCCTCAATCCCAGTGTGCTCATCAAGGGCGGCCATCTGGAAGACTGTGCCGATGACCTGCTCTATACCCAAGGGCAGCCTCAATGGTTTGAAGGAGTCAAGGTGGACAACCCCAACACCCATGGCACCGGCTGTACCCTTTCTTCAGCCATTGCCTGCAATCTGGCTCTGGGCTATTCACTGGCCAACAGCATCCGAGAAGCCAAGGCCTATATCACCGGCGCTTTACAGGCCGGCCTCAATCTGGGCCAGGGCAGCGGCCCCCTCAACCACTGTTTCAATTTACAGTCTGGTTCTTCAAATCATGGGTCGTGATGCTCAGCCCTTGAAGCCACGACTCTTTCACTACAGCAAAAAAGCCATGAGGCCTATGACCTCATGGCTTTTTCTTATTGCGAATTACAGGGCATCTTCGTCGGTTTCACCGGTTCTGATACGGATGACCTCTTCCACATTGTAGACAAAGATCTTACCGTCACCCACTTCACCAACACGGGCTGCATCAATAATGGCTTTCTTAATGGTTTCAACGGCGCTGTCCCTCACCACGATATCCAGCATTTTCTTAGGGATGAGATCCAGTGTATATTTCTCGCCGCGCCACTGATGGGTAATACCCTTTTGTGTACCATGACCCTCAATCTCAGTAACGGTAATACCGTTATATCCAACCTTTGCAAGTGCATCCAATACATCTTGGAGCTTTTCCGGTCTTATGACAGCTTTAATCTGTTTCATGCGGACTTACCTCCCTTGCTTTCATGACTTACAGAATCAATGTGATATACAGGCTTGCGACTTACGAACTCAGGATATGCAGAGTTTCCGTGCTCGAAGATATCCAGACCCTGGATTTCCTCGTTGAGAGATACTCTTAGACCTATGGTCTTCTTGATCAAGAACCATACCAGCAAGGAAGCGGGGAATACGAAGGCACCCGAGGCAAGAACACCGAGAGTCTGTACGCCCAGTAGCTTAAAGCCGCCGCCAAAGAACAGACCGTTTCCTGTTGCCACACCGGTGATACCGTCCTGAGCAAACAGGCCTATGGCCAGAGTACCGAATATACCATTGACAAGGTGCACGGCGATGGCGCCAACCGGGTCATCGAGCTTGGCTTTATCGATGATGATAACCGCGAAGACAACCAGTACACCAGCGATTGCACCAATGATGAGGGAGCTTCCCACACTGACGAAGGCACATCCGCCAGTGATGGCAACCAGACCGGCCAGGCAGCCGTTGATGCTCATGCCAAGGTCGGGCTTGCCGAGGAACAACCATGAGGTAATGGAGGCTGTAAGTACTGCTGCGACTGCTGCTGTGTTGGTGGTGACCAGGATATGGGAAATAGCACCGGGATCAGCAGCCATGGTGGAACCGGGGTTGAATCCGAACCATCCAAACCAGAGAATAAAGGCACCGATGGTAGCGAGGGGCAAACTGTGTCCGGGAATGGGCTTAATGCCTTCCTTAGTATACTTGCCATATCTGGGACCAAGGATGATGACACCGGCCAGGGCCGCCCAACCACCAATGGAGTGAACCACTGTGTCACCGGCAAAATCAAAGAATCCGAGCTCAGAGAGCCAGCCGCCGCCCCAAATCCAGTGACCGACCACGGGATAGATGAACATGGTAAGAATGAAGGAGAACACAATAAATGATATGTATTTGATTCTTTCTGCTACAGCACCGGAAACGATGGTTGCTGCGGTTCCGCAGAATGCAAGCTGGAAGAAGAACTTAATCCAAAGGGGAACGCTGGCCCAGCTCAGGGCGCTATATACCCCTTGGTAAGCAGCATCAACAGCCGGTGAGTTATCTGCACCTCCCACGAAGAACAGACCCTTCAGGCCGACAAAAGCATTGCCGTCACCGAACATGAGTCCGAACCCGACAAGGAGAAAGCCCAAGGATGAAACAGCAAATACAATAAAGTTTTTCGACAAAATGTTGACTGTGTTTTTTGATCTTGCAAAACCACTTTCAACCATGGCAAAGCCAAGATTCATAAAGAAGACCAACAACGCTGCAAATGCTACCCATAGGGTATCCAGAACAACCTTTGTTTCCATAGAGAAAACCTCCTGCATTTTATAGTGCTTATATATACAAATGGCGCTAATTATGCCCGATCGGGATAATTAACGCCATTGTTAACTCGCTATAAAGAAAGGCGCTGCTCATAACCATCCAGTTATGGAACAACGCCTTTGTTATGGTCTTATCTTAGCACAGGTCCAGAGAAATTGCAAGTGGTCAAATGAGATTTTTGCAATTTTTTATTTCAAAACTTGCATTTTTTATTTGACCGCATCGTTCTCATCAAATGCATCGCCGCATTCAGGGCAGAACTTAGGCGGCTTTGTGGGATCTGCAGGCTGCCATCCACATTTATCACACTTGTAGATAATGCCCGTGGGGTTCCGCTTGCCACATTCCTTACAGAACTTTCCGGTGTTGTCCTCACCGCATTCGCAGCGCCAGGTATTAGTCGGAGCAGGCTTAGGAGACGCGCACTCGGTGCAGAACTTACCGGTATTGGATGTTCCGCACTTACATATCCAGGCGGCAGGATCGGGCTGGGCAGGCTGCTGAACCGGCGGAACCGGCTGGCCGACGCCCTGCTGCATCTGGCCTGCGCCAATGCCGCCAAACATATTGGTCCCCATATTGTTGAGCATTCCCACACCCATCATGCCGAACATGGCATTGGTGGAATTGCCGCTGTTGGTGCCAATCCCCTCAACTGCATTGGCAAAGGCCTCGGTCATGCGGCCAGCCTGCATGGCTCTGTCGCTGTAGGCACGGCTGGACTGGAATTCCTTGATTTTCTTCTGGCTTTCCTCAGTCACGCTCACGCTTGCAATGGATACTCGGGTCACATTGATACCGTTGACATGCTCCCATGTTTCAGCCAATTGCTCCTTCACAGCGGCAGAGATCTCAGTAACCGCACCGGGAAGCATATCGTAGGGAATCCGCTTCATGGCAACGCTGGCCAGTGCGGGCTGCAGAGCATTGAGAAGGTCGGCCTTAAACTGGCTTTCAATCTCGCTTCTGCGATACTCATAGGGTACGTTGCCGCAAAGGGAAGCATAGAACAGCAACGGGTCAACGATCTTGTAGACATATTCACCAAAGCACTTGATATCAACGGTATAACCGAACTCCGAGTCGCGGAAGGGCACCGGATTGGGGGTTCCAAACTTGTTTCCGATGATATCCTTTTTATTGATAAAGTATACCCTCTGGTCATGGCCGGTATCGCCGCCAAAGGTAAAGCGCTTGCCAACCTGCTTAAAGCTCTCTAAAAGGCCCTTACCGAAGGAGCCATAGAAAAGGGAAGGCTCGGTGCTCTTGTCAAAGACGTACTCACCGGGTTCATCGGTAAAATCGATGATTTTACCCTGATCCACCACGATCATGAACTGGCCTTCATTAACGGCTATCTTGCTACCATTGGTGATGATATTATCGCTGTCCTTGGTGTTGGATGTGCCAAACTTGCTCTGATTGGTTCTTTTCTGACCCTTTCTCATCAGAACATCGGTCGGAAGCGCATCGCAATAGATAAATTCCAACCATTGATCCCCTAACCCGGATCTCACAGCAGAGCTTATCGCTTTAATCAATCCCATAACTCTCTTTTCCTTTCTAAATCTGTTTTATATTGTTTAACATCCAAACCTTTTTCACAAGCCTGACAATACCAGCTCCACAGTATTCGCAGAACTTGTCTCCCAGGTTGGTCACTGGGGCACCACAATTCCGGCAGTTGAGACTTTCACTGGCCTTTCCGTGCAAGGCCTCCTCATTCAGCGCATAGACATACTCTATTTCCAGCCGATCCTGTATCTTGGTGGCCTTTGAAGCTTTGCGAAGCACATACTCAAAGGCCGATTGAAATCTTAAGATGGCATGGTCATTGTTCTTAAGATAGCGGTTTAAAACCGTGGTATGGAAACGCAGCTCATCATAATGTACCGGCTCTTTATTGTCCTCAATTTTAGAGCATATCCAGGCATTGACCTTGGGGACATCCTGATAAGCCTTATCATTGCGGTTTTCTATAGCCATAAAAATCTCGGTAATGCTCTTTTCCACCAGTGCCTTAAGCTCTTCTAAATTGAGCTCGGGGAAATCCCTCTGAACCAGGGGTCCATAAAGGCTTTGGGCACTGGATACGCTCTTGGGAGTTTGAGCAACCTCCAGTTCTCTGTTTCTAATTCCTTCTCTGAGGCTGGATGTCCCAAAGAGCAGGGTAGAAACCATGGCTATCTTTCTTCTGATGACAACAACCGTATAGATAATGGCTCCTGCGCCAAGCGCCGCAATGCCTATCCATATGAGGAGTCCTTCCATACTTAAGCCATACCTTCCTCATGAATTACTGTGCACTGTCCAAATCACACAGCACCCAGTCATGCTGGCCTGTGGTTATAACACTGTTGCAGTATTCACACTCACCGGCAGAGGTAATCTGTGTGGGCGCACCACAGTTGGGGCAGTTGGTGGTACTCTTGCCGGAGTTGACGGTTGTCTTGACGCCAAGGCTTCTCATGAACTTCAGATTGTAATTGGTGAAGAATTCCCTGTTGGGATCGCCTTTAACAACCTGGCGGGTGGTAGCATCGATAATATAGTCGTTCATGCGGGTCTTCATATAGACAGTCACATACTCGTAATTGTTGTCCTGGGAGTATTGAGTCAGCATGGACTTGTTGACACAGACCCTCTCGACCACATTAATGGTATTGTTTCGGATATATTCATCCAATTGCTTGCTGTGCTTATTGAAAAGGGCTTCACATTCAAAGGGACGGATAATTTTCCAGTCGCGCTTGGTCCATGCATCCTGCAATGTGATAAAGACCTCCTCAGCCCAGCTTAGGAATTTCTGACTGGAGAAGTCAGGGTCATGTTCTCTTATCTGGGTCTCAATGGACTGGGTCATATCGGTAACACCTGGTGCAGGAATATTGGCCACAGCACTATTGGCTGAATTGGAGATTTTTGATTTCACATTTTTAGGGAGGATGACCCACAGAATAATAGCGGCGGCAATGACATATGTAAGGAAGCCAATATCCCCATCCCCGCCTGACGAGGAGCTGTCGGAAAAGTCCCAATCATAAGAATAGTCGCTGCCGGAGTCGTAACTGCTGGAATAGTCGCTTCCTGAGTCGTAGCTGTTGAAATTTCCTACATCGGCCAGAGCGTTCATACCTGTTGCAACCAAGCAAAGACAGAGAACCACCAGCATGATTGCAGAAAATCTTACCCACTTGTTCATCTGAGCATCTCTCCTGTTAAATTCGTTGAGCCTCGCCAGAAATCGTTTTGCAAGCTTATTGCAATTCTTCCGGGACGACTGTTCTGTTCCATTATATAACAGTAAACCGATTTCTTCAAGCGCAAGCGAGCCAACTTACGATGCGCCTTTCAATGCTGTCAGATGACCTGTTGACCCCGTCACCTTAATCAAGTACACTATAGGAGTGAACATATGTTCTTAAAAGGAGTTTGCTTTGGCCCGAAAGAAAAAGACGACCGATACCAGCGTTGAACCCAAAGTGCCCGAGCTTCCAAGCTTCAAGACCTCGGTCAGAAGCCTTGTAGCCTTTTCGGTGCAGGATGATGCCGCCTGGAGCTTTTCCACCTATCAAATGGCTCACGAGGGCTCCTTAGCCCATGCCCAGCTCCAGGCCATACGCAAGCAGGATGAGCATTACACCTCCGAAGTTTATCTTTCCCATTGCTTTCACTGCAAGGATTGTCTGGTGGAGGTCAGTGGACGGGCTGACGGGGTTTTAAGGTGCGATGATGAGGTTATTGTTGAAGAGATAAAGACCTCAGCCACTCCCCTGTCCGAGATTGACGAGGATTTCAGTGAAGCCCACTGGGCCCAGGGAAAATGCTATGCCCATATTCTGGCCACCCTGGAGGGGCTGGAGCAGGTGACCGTTCGACTAACCTACTACGACAGAAAGCAGAATAACGCCAAGTCTTTTGACAGAAGTTTTTCGACTCAAAAGCTCCAACGTTTTTTCAAAACCCTTCTGGACCCCTATGCAAGCTGGGCCCTGGCCCAGGCCAAATGGCGGGATATCCGGAATCTCTCCATTAAGACCCTTGCCTTTCCCTATCCGGATTACCGGAAGGGGCAAAAGCTCTTAGCCTATAATGTCTATAAATCCATTGAGAATGAGAAGCGCCTGTTTGCGCAAGCCCCCACGGGGACGGGCAAAACCATGGGTGTCCTTTTCCCTGCCATCAAGGCCTTAGGTGAGGGTAAGCTGGATCGTATCTTCTATATCACAGCCAAGACCACCACCCGTGGAATCGCAGAAAATGCCTATAATATGCTGGCCAATCAAGGTCTTCGCCTTAAGGTGCTCACCCTGACGGCCAAGGAGAAGCTCTGTCTCAACAATGTGAAAACCTGCACCCCTGACAAATGCCCTTTTCTTCAGGGGTATATGACCAGAGCCAAAAAGGTGGTTAAGACGCTCTTAAAGAAGCATGATTTCTTTCCTCGGGAGCTCATCAGCGAGGCTGGTCTGCGTCATGGTATCTGCCCCTTTGAGTTGAGTCTGGATATGGCCCTAAGCTGTGATCTCATCATTTGCGACTATAATTATGTCTTTGATCCCCGGGTATATTTGCGAAGATTCTTTCAGCAGAAGGGCCGTGAAGAGTATTTAATCCTGGTAGACGAGGCCCACAATCTCTTTGATCGGGCTCGGGGAATGTATTCGGCAGAATTAACCGCCAGCCTTCTTGCACAAATGCTGAAGGCTATAAAAAAAGACCTTCCTTCCATCGCCCGAGCACTGCAGGGGCTCAAAAAGGCCGTAATAAACTATGAAAAGCGCCTTGATGCTCCTGTCTTTGAAGCGGGAGGCATGGCCTACAGAGCCTGCGACGAGGCTCCCCTCGCCCTTCGGGAGCCCCTTGAGGAATTTATCCAGGAAACCGAACAATGGATTCTGTCCCAGCGGGAAGAAGAAAAACCTTACTCCGACGATCTGGTCTCCTTGTTTTTTGATCTGCTGCACTTTAAGAATATTCTGGACGTTTACTCGGAACGGTACAGAACCCTGGTCACAGGCGCCAAATCAAGGCTTACGCTGTCCCTGCTCTGCCTGGATCCCAGCTTTATGCTGGACAAGCATATGAGCACAGCCAGGAGCACCGTCCTGTTTTCAGCCACCCTGTCCCCCTTAAGCTATTTTAAGAAAATCTTAGGCGGTCGAGACGGGGATATCACCCTCAGGCTGCCCTCACCTTTTCCCAGGGAGAATCTTCTGATTATCAACGAGGATCGTATTGAAACGCGTTATCGACACAGAGAGCAGTATCTTCCTGCTGTAGCACAGGCTATTCACGATTGGGCCATGAGCCATAAAGGAAACACCATGGTGTTTTTCCCGTCCTACAAGTACCTCATGGATATTCTGGAGATTTTCAAGAGCTTTGAGGGAGAATACGAAATCCTGTGCCAGGACAGGGAGATGGATGAGCCTGCGCGGGATGCCTTCTTAAAAGAATTTGAAACCTTTGGAGATGTTCACCGCATCGCCTTTTGTGTCATGGGCGGTGTCTTTGGTGAGGGTATCGATCTAGTGGGCGATAAACTGACCTCGGTCGTCATAGTGGGCGTGGGCCTACCCCAGGTCTCTCCGGAAGGAGAGCTTATCAAGGAATATTATCAGCAGCGGAACCAATCGGGCTTCACCTATGCCTATACCTACCCCGGGCTGAATAAGGTCCTCCAGGCGGCGGGCCGCTTAATCAGGACCGAGCAGGATCGGGGCGCGCTGCTCTTAATCGATTCACGATTTGCTGCCCGGGAATATTTAAGTCTCCTGCCCGAAGAATGGCTGCCCATCCCCCGCACCTCTCAGGGCATCATCCTCAGGAATTGGGTTTCAGGGTTCTGGAAAGGAAATGAGCAGGGTTAGAAGATGCCCAGAAACTTATCAAGCCCTTTGATCTTGACCCGGACCACTTCTCCGCCAGCCACCACATAGGCTAAATCCTCACGGGCCATATAGACTCCCGTAACATCGGTCTTGGCAGTATACACGTCCAGCACTTCGCCGGCAGCATTGATAAAGTATACCTCTGGGCCGGCCAGAACAGCCGCGGTTTTGCCCTTGCAGCTTATCCCTGTCACACCCGCATCAATGACCAGATTTCCCCGTTCTGAACCATCCTCGTTAAGGACACTGACGGTGGTTT
Organism: Bacillota bacterium; assembly: GCA_022702935.2. Taxonomy (GTDB): domain Bacteria; phylum Bacillota; class Clostridia; order DSM-8532; family DSM-8532; genus DTU059. The sequence goes on from JAKIML020000094.1 coordinate 14,987, forward strand.
CCTCCCGTCTTTCCCGGGACAATAAATCAGCATCCAGCGTGGCCACCACAGGATACTTCTCCTGAACTATCCCTACTGCCGTTACCTTGGCAGCGGTATAGTCCTTTTCCCAAAGGGTGCTGATGGCCTGATTCACCAGAATAACGCTGTGTTCCCCATAGAGCAGAAGCCTTTGCTTCATCATGGGCAAACCACCTAAGAGGATTTCCTCCTCACCGCGAATGCTGGCCTTCTGGTTCATGGAGGCATCCAGGAACTCGAACAGGCCATTGGTGGTCAGGCCGGAGGCCTCTACACCGCTGACCAAAAAGACGGATTTGTCAAACTCAGGGTAATGATGCGCCGAGAAAGGATAGTAATTGGACACATTTCTTAAAGAAACCATATCCCCGTTGAGGGAATAGGACCTGATGGTCCGCTTATAGCCCGATTGATTGCTTTTGGTGATAACCAGAATAAAGCCATCGGAGAGACTGGCATTGACGATATCCTCGTCAATGCTGCGTTCCCAAAGAACCCTTCCGTCGCTGATCAGGCTAAAGGATCGGCCCCCTATATCGGCCACCAGTATGGATTTTTTATGAACCTGGATCAAGGGCTTTTTTAAGCCTACGGGGATATAGGCCTTCTCCCGGCCCTCAGAATCAAACTGCCGCAGGGCACTGATGGTGCACACCAGCAGGTCATCCTCCACGGCGGCGAAGGCCGGATTTTCATTAAGATCATAAGCATCGATGAGTTTAATATTCTCGGACAGTTCAGTGGCACTCACGGTAAAAACACGCGAATAGAGGCCTGCAAACCCTTCCTCCAAAGCAATTAAGGGATTAATATCCAAAAAGGCGTACAGTGCCACACCTGTAATCAAAACCAAGATGAGAAGGAACATCAAGAGCTTTAGCAGCCAAGATCCCTTCTTTTTTTTATTTTTCTCCCCCGACATTATGATGGACTCTTCTCCTTCTAGTCTCTAAACCAATTCAAGATCTCCAAAGCCTTGGCATATTGCTGATCATTCTTGCTTCTTAATTCAATAAGGGTCAAATTAAGGCTGTTTCGGGTTCTGCTGTCAATAACCCCTGTCACCGATAGCCCCTTTTGCTTCTGGTAAGCTCGGAGGGCATCGGAAGTGGCTTCATCAAACCTTCTATCAGGCGTTGATGAAAAGTACCCCGCCGCCTTCAGAATGCTTTCGGCGTTATAAACATCGGCACCATAGGCATCAAGTTTTAGTTCTTCGGCAGATGAAATTAAGTCTAATAGTGCCAAATCCACATTATTGGGTGCCGTGGGATTGGGCAGGGTCACATGGGGCTTCAGGCCCACTCCGTCAATGATTCTTCCTTTGGGTGTTAAATAATAGCCCGTGGTGATGGTTACTGTTCCCAGAATATCATCATCTTCCGGGAAGACACCATGGTAGCTTAACCACTGAATCTGGGTTACATACTTTTCCCCGTATTCCTCACTGTATTTCTGAAAGGCTTCGGGCGTCAGAATGCTAAATACGCTTTGAAAGATACCTTTCCCATAGGTTTTTTGGCCCACCATAAAACCGATGCCCGAATCCTCCAGAGCACCGGCAAGGATCTCGGAGGCGCTGGCAGATCCCTCATTGACCAGAACGCCCACTATATATTCAGGATTTTTAAGCGGATTGGTATATACCCTGTCGACGATTTCCTCAGACTTATAATCCAGGGTGGTTATGATTCCCTGCGGCATAAGCCTGCGGGCAACACTCACAGCCTCATCCACATATCCCCCGGGATTGTTGCGGAGATCCAGAAGGATTTTTCGGATATTATGCTTATCCACCGTATCCATGACCCGGGCAAATTGAACGCCCACACCCGAAGTAAAGCTGTCTATCCGGATGTAGGCCACATTATCCTCTATTCGGTAGTGAATGGAGCTCACCGTCACTGTCGCGCGGACGATATTGAACTGCTTGATGGTATCGCCCCGCTTAATGGTCAGCTTTACCGGCTCTCCGGCATTGCCGCGGATGGCTGCGGCAGCAGTCTCCGCATCCTTGCCAACCACACTTACATCGTCAACGGCGGTGATAATATCCCCTTCCAAAACTCCGGCTTTATCGGCAGGTGAGTCTTGATAGACCTTCGTAATCTTGATGCCGGTATCCACCTTTTCCAGGGCTATGCCCACACCTACGAAGTTGCCGTTCAGGCTGCTGTTTAACGCCTTGGTTTCCTCTCTGTCATAAAAGACCGAGTACTTGTCCAGGCTGGAAAACAGGCCTTTAAGGGCTGCCTTGAGACCTTCCTCATCGGTTAAGCCCTTATAGTACATGTCCGAGACAAACCGGAGCATGGTATCAAAATAGTCTCCGTATTCTGAGGCCGATACATGAAGTGTTCCGGAAAACAGCAACAGAACAACCAAGGTGAGACTCACAATATGCTTAAGCTTCTTCATAATGCTTCCTCTTTCGTACAAAACTATTCTAGAAGGCGGCCATGCGATCCCTGTAATCCTTGATAAGCTCATCTCCCATATAGACAATGAGGTTATAGAGCAGGAGGGCCGTATCCTCATGGGTCAGCCTGGCTCCGGCATTAAACCGTCCCCTGTCATCGGGGGAGATGATGCCCAGGGTATGGGCAACCGCTGCCGAATTACGGGCGTATCCGGGGATTTGATCATTGTCGGTGAAGGGGGTTACAGTGGTGGGATAGGGTGCCAGGTTCTCCAGACCCAGCGCCGATACAATCATCTTCACAGCCTCGGCTTTGGTCACATAGGCATTGGGATTGAAGCGTCCATAGCCGTCCCCCTGAACAATCCCCTTGGTATAGGCCTTCTTAATCTCCTCATAGTTGGGATCATCGGTCTTCACATCCACAAAGGGTGAGACCTCAGGCGTTTTGTTATTGGTCTTTTTCGTTGTTGTTGTGGTGGCATTCTTGGCATTGGGATCCTCGGGAATATCCTTGAGGGCACGGACCAGCATGGTCACAAACTCCCGGCGGGTCACCAGCGCCGTTGTCCTGTAATTGCTTCCGGTGCCCGGAATGACTTCCAGGCCGTAAAGAATGGCAATGGGCTCCTGGGACCAATGACCGTTGAGGTGCTTTAAATCGGGCACCATCAGTCGATGGGTTTCTGGCGGAGTAATCAGGCTCTGGGAATCCGCATAGGTCACCAGGACATCGGTGGGCCGGCCACTCCTGTCAAACTCGGGGAACCGGGCCGTATAATCCAGGGTGGATTCTGTCCATTTGCTCTGCACATAGCCACCCTCAAAGCTGATCTGATCGGGTTCGTTCTCCGAATAGTAGAGCTGATGCCTTGTGGCACTGGATATAACCATCTCTGCCGAGCCTCCCCATTGAACAGGGGGATTGGCCGATTTCAGCTCGGTTTCTACCAGCACGCTGATCTTCTGAGTCTGTGTGCTGCTCCAAAATTGATCATAGGCGTAGAGCCTTCCCGACAGAGAGACCTTCACCGTATCGGGATTGTTCACGGTGTTGCCTATAACATAGGTCTTTTGGGCGATAAACTCCCCGGCCTGATAATTGATGGCCGCCTTGGGATCGGTCAATACCGAACGGGTGAAGCTTGAATCCACCAGGCGATAGCTCTGTCCCCCGATGGTGATGGTCTCGGTGGGCGCACGGCTCAACTGGGTGGTTTCGGTAATTTGACCATTGGTTTTGGTTTCACGGGTGGTGGTGGTCATAACCACCCGGTTCATGCTGGCATTCTGCTGGGAATTGGTCAGCTTATAGGTATAGGTTGCGGTAATCACATCATTCTTTACCGTCTTCTTTATGGTCAGGGTCCCGGTCATAAGAATGGGCTTACCGGTCACAAATATCATTTCAGAGTATTGATACTCATCCTTTTTGAGCCTGTTTTCAATGGATATGCCCCCCTGGTAGCCCAGGGTTCCCTCTGTGGCTAAGGCCTCAAAAGGCAGCGCCAGCAGAAAGGATGCCAATAATACCATTGTCAGAAGCTGTCTGTATCTTTTCCTCACGGTTTATGCCTCCTTCGTTCCTTAATCACAGAGTATAATGATGCCATTGAGACTCTGGGCATGCCTCATGACCCTGATTTGGTCACCGGGCTTCAGCAATGCCGTGGTACCCACCTGACCCTTCCTGATAACGATGGCATTTATGGGTACTTCAATGGTTATGTTCTGGTTGCTTGGGGTCCACTGATAGTTGGTGGTGTTGTAAACCATGGCCTGGGTCAATGTTATGCTGGACGGCGGTGTCATAAGCAATCCAAACTCGTCATAGGTTGCGCCGGTCAGGGTCAGAATGCGGCCCGAGGCAGGCGCATCCGCATAGGGTGCAGTACTCATGAGCAGGATCTTGGTGCCCTGAGCCACGATATACACTGTCTTGGACACATAGGTGGAATCCACATCCCGCATGCTGCCAAGGCCTTCGTCCTCATAGAGGCGGCTTGCGGACAGGTCAATATCAAAGGTTTTGGGGGTATTGGTAAAGTTCCAGGTAATACCGCCAAGCTGTGCGAAGGATTCCACCGTAACAGTCTTTTCCTTGTCCACACTCTTGATGCGGCCTCTGTAAATGGTCAGACCTTCATTGACCACACTGTCGCTGACCACAATATTGGCCCGATAGTTATTGCCATCCCCCGACTTTTCCAGGGACAGCTTCACAGGATCGAGGCTGTTCAACGCGCCTATGTCCACCAGCTTACCGTCCTTAACCACCAGAGTACCGGCATCATAGCCGATGGTATAGGAGGTATTCTGGAGTTCAAAGCGGTTATTGCCTATAAGATTGATAAGGTTGTCCTTATGTAAGAGTTCAAACTGAGGCTTATTGCGGTAAGCGGCCGACTGTATTTTGGAGGTGCCGTCCTTATCCTTGGCCGTCACATAGTAGACCGTGCCCGAGACCTTCCTGTCAGGGCGCACCTTATAGTCACTCTTGAAGGTGATGCTCTGGATGCCTTTAACGGTGCTGTTTTCCCATTGTCCGTTGACAAATTCCTGGACTCCCGAAACCATAAGGGCATCCCTTAAGGCATCAAAGGCTTCAATCTGTGCGCGATAGATACCGGTGACGGGCTGAGCGTTCTTTTCCAGCTCAATACCTGCAATGTCCACCGAAGCACCATTGATTTGGATCAGAATTTTAATGCGCTCACCCGGTTTGATATCGGAAAGAGTGCCGGGTTTTCCGTTCCTGTAGACGGGAATGGACGCATTAATATCGTAATAGCCGTAGGTTCCATTCTCCTTCTTAATGACAAGACTGGATGTACTTCTATTGTGCACCACCCCGTAAACGGGCTGATAATAACTCTTGGCGCTGAGCTTTTGAATATAGCCCTCATCATCAAGCTTTATAAAGACCTGGTCACCGGGCTGAATGCTCTCGGCCGGAACGCTTTTCCCATCCCGTGTAACAGGGATATCATAGCCATAGGTAAAGGTCCTCTGGGCCACCAGCCTGTCAAAGGACTGGGACTCCATGCCTGATCCATCCTCGAAATAGAGGGTGATATAGCCGAGAGCCGGATTGTTTTCTCGTACAATACCGCTGATCAGGTCATCCTCCGTATCGCCTGTTGCTGCAAAAACCTTGAAGTGTGAATCATAGGCTGTGGAAAGCGCTATGATCAAGACAAGAACCACAATTACGGCTGATTTGAAAAACCGCATTGAATTGCCTCCAATCATAAGAATCTAAAAGGATTATCGGCAATCCTTGGCAGTGAGTGAACCTCTTTTGGATTACGCTTTGATGACAAAGTTATGTAATTTTATCGTTCAGGCTTCAGTTCACTGAGCATCATTCCCGCCAGAATAAACAGGCAGCCCAGCACCATTTTGACGGTCAGGGTTTCGGTTTGTCCCTGAGCATTGGGAACAATCAGGGCGAACATGGCTCCAAAGACCGGCTCACAGGTTAAGATCAGGGCCGTTCTGGTAGGGGTGGTGTATTTTTGAGCAATGGTCTGAACCCCAAAGGCAAAGGCCGTGCCCATGGCACCCGTATACAGGATGGCCAGAATAACGGGCACATCCAATGTAAAGGCCACAGGGGCGGACACCAGGTCGTTAACACCCCATGTTATGGCATAGAGGATCGCCGCCGATACCACCTGAACAGTGGCCAACTGATAGATATCCACATCGGAAGCAAACTTATCAATAAAGATAATCTGCAGGGCAAAGCAAACAGCACACAGCAGGGTTAAGGTGTCCCCTATAACCCATGAGCCCTCAAAGCCTTTGAGAATAAAGAGCCCCACTGTTGCCATGAGTACGCCGTATATTGAGTAGATGGAGGGCTTCTTGCGAAGCAGGGTGGCCGATATAAAGGGCACCATGACCACGTTGAGCCCTGTAATAAAGGCAGAATTGGAGGCAGAAGTGGTCTTAAGGCCCATTACCTGCAGCATCATGCCCGAGTAGAGAAAAAGCCCTACCAGGGTTCCGCTCCAAAGGGCTTTGAACGATAGTTTTTTCAGCTTCTTATGAAACAACAGAATCATGAGGAGACCCGCCACAGCGAAGCGAAGCGCCAAATAGGCATGGGCAGGGATTTCCTCGGAGATATTCTTCATAATAATGAAGGAGGATCCCCACACCAAGGTTATACTCAGGAGTGAGAGATCCGCTTTAATTTGCTTTGTCATGAGATCCTTCCTTCGATTTGTCTGCTTTTACTTAAGTTCAGAGAACGCGGCTTAAAAAAGCTTTGGTCCGCTCATGCTTGGGCGCCGTAAAGATTTCTTCGGGTGTGCCTTCCTCAACAATGACACCATCATCCATGAAAATAACTCTATGGGCCACTTCTCGGGCAAACCCCATCTCATGGGTGACCACAATCATGGTCATATGCTCATGGGCAAGCTGCTTCATAACCTCCAGCACCTCACCCACCAGTTCAGGGTCCAGGGCCGAGGTGGGCTCATCAAAGAGCATGGCTTTGGGCTTCATGGCCAGTGCCCTTGCGATGGCCACGCGCTGCTGCTGTCCGCCCGACAGCCTTGAAGGATAGACATCAACTTTATCTTCCAGGCCCACACTGGCAAGGAGCTGGCGCGCTTCCTGCTCAGCTGCGTCCTTGGGAAGCTTGAGCACCTGTACAGGGGCCTCCATGACGTTCTCCAGAGCCGTCATATGGGGAAACAGATTAAACCGCTGAAAGACCATGCCCACCTCCGAGCAGAGCTTGAGCACCTGCTTGCTTGGGATCTTCCTGAGGTCATGGCCGTCCTTGCGCTCGTCCACAATCTCACCATCTATGGTAATGGTTCCGGTGGTAATGCGCTCCAAATGGTTGATGCACCGAAGCAATGTACTCTTGCCCGAGCCGCTGGGCCCGATGACACAGACCACCTCGCCCTTATTAACCTCCAGATTGATGCCCTTGAGGACCTTGAGATCGCCAAACGATTTATGTATATTTTCAAGTTTAATCATATGCGTCCCCCTATTCGTAGATGGAATACTTCTTCTCCAGCTTCTGGAAAATCACCGTAAACAGCGAGGTCAGGATGAGATAGATGGCTGCGATGGGAATATAGAACCAGGATTCACCGCCGCTGGATACTTGTCTGGCCATTCGCATCAGTTCAGTCAGACCAATGGCCGAGACCAGGGAGGTATCCTTGAGCAGGGTGATAAACTCATTGCCAAAGGGCGGAATCATACGACGGATGGACTGGGGTATAATAATCCGTTTCATGGTCAGACCATAGGACATGCCCAGGGCCTTTGCCGCTTCAAGCTGTCCCTTATCAATGGATTGAATGGCGCCCCGGATAATCTCTGCCAGGTAGGCCGCCGAGTTAAGACCTAATGCTATAATGGCTGCCGGATATTCACTCATACGCAAGGCCGGTGATATCTGCGGAAGGATGAAATAGATTAAGAAGATTTGAAGAAGCATGGGCGTGCCTCTGAAAACCCAGATATAAAACCAGCTCAGGCTCCTCAACAGCTTAAAACGCGAGATTCTTGCCAGGGCCAGTATAAGCCCGAATACCATACCCACCAAAACAGCCGAAAAGGCCAGAGTGAGCGTGACACGTGTGCAATCCATTAAGGTTGGAAACCTTTTCATAAAGCTTTCAAAGAAATTCTCCATTGCATGCACCTCTTTAGCCTGAGGCCCCCATGATTCCTATAAAACCCTGGGCTGCCGTTCAACGTCTTACTGCATATTTCGAGTATATTTGGCTTTTTATGTATTATCATACATGAAAAACATATGTCCTGCAATAAAATGCAGGACATATGTACATGATTCATTCAGCTTTTTACATTTGAAAATTAATAGAGTTCTTCATTAATATTCTGAGTATAGTCCACACCAAAGAGCCATTTTTCGGAGAGCTTGGTCAAAGTACCATCCTTCTTGAGCTCATCCAGAGCCTTCTGGAATTCATCACGCAGAGCGGTGTTGCCCTTCTTGAAGCAGGCTGCAATGGGTTCGTTGGTCAAGGGCTCTGCAGTGGAAACCTGATATTTCTCAGGATACTTGGTAGCATACTCAGTGGCTACAACTGTATCAACAACAATATAATCGATGTGTCCGGCACTCATGGCCTCAAAGGTCTGGATAATTTCATCATAGCGCATAATGGTGAAGAAATCCTCGCCCTTTTCCTCCAGCTTTTTCTTACAGGCAGTATCGGCGGTGGTATCGGTCTGTACGCCCACCTTCTTGCCCTTAAGGTCATCAACCGACTTGATTCCCGTATCCCCGGGTCTGGTAACAATAACCTGACCGTTAGCCAGATAGGGCTTGGTGAACTCATAGTTCTGGAGTCTTTCGGGGGTCATGCTGACCGAAGACATGATGACATCATACCGGTCGGTTTCCAGGCCAATGAAGATACCGTCCCAGGCGATGTTCTTCAGCTCAATCTTTTTGCCGAGCTTCTCACCGATAGCCTTGGCCAGTTCTACATCAAAACCGGTAACCTGGTCATTTTCATCAACAAACTCCATAGGCGGGTAGGACATATCCATTGCTACAACTATTGTCTCTTCTCCATCGCTATTCTGCGATCCTCCCTGGGTTGCTTTTCCACAGCCTGTGAAAAGCATTGCCACTGCTACAAACAGTACAAGTACAGTTCCTAAATACTTCTTCCTCATCTCTTTAATCCTCCCCATGCAACAAATTTTTCATGATTATACATTACTTACATGACTTTCGTCAATAAAAATTCACGTTACAGGGGTATTTCTGTATATTTATGAATTGAACTTATCAAAGATGCCCTTTTTAAGGTCGTTGCGGACATGAATGATATTGCTTCCTTCATTGATGAGGGCCTGACGTATGTACTCCATTTCCTCAAAGGTCAGAACTACTATCTTTCCCATTTTCCTGGTGGTAAAGAGCGCATCCATTTCCTGAAGCGCATCCAGGGCAGCCTGACGGGAAGGGAAATACCAGACCCCTACCGCATCATCCAACTCAGCACCATAGGTTGAGTAGATATCCTCCAGGCGGTTGGGTTCCAGCCCCATAAGTTTAGCAATTTCTGTGATCTTGTAATTACCGGCAAAGTCAATATAGAACTTGCCCGGAATTCTTCCGGAGCCACGCACCGTAAAGCTTTTCAAATTTTTCACTGGATGTCACCCCATTACTGCAGAAGCAATAGCAATTTACTAAACCAATCCAGCATTAGGGATTGGGTATAATTCTCAGAGATCTTGACAATATTCAGAGATCCCAGAGTGGGTATGGCAAAGAGGAATACAACATAGCATACAATGAGGCCGGCGGCAAAGCCGATGAACATTCCTGCCGAACGATTGGCCGTTCCCAGGATGGCACTGGAACCCATGGCCTTGGAAAGCAGCTTGCCGATGATGATGACCACCAGCTTTATCACAATGAACAATATAATGAGCGCTACAACCTTGAGAATGGAATAGACAATGAGGTCATTGGCTGTAGAAATAGTCTCTTCATAGAGGGCACTGGTTTCTGCTGCCGACTTTGTCACCGACATAAGAAACTCCAAAATAGGATTTTCAGTCATTGCCTTATTCACATCGGGAATTTGGGTTATCACATCCAGGGTGGATTGCTGCTGAGCGCTCCCTGCTGTGGCATTGACTGAGGACAGTATGGGTAAGATCTCGTCCAGCTTGGCGCTGATGCTCTTTCCGATGGAGGTTTTCTGTATGACCAGAGCCAGCTTGGGAGAGAAAAGATAGGCTCCCACAAGCCCGATAACATAGCCCAAAAGACTGAATACGGTATTGATCAAGCCTTTGAAATAGCCTTTCAGACCAAAGAGGGCAACAATGATGACAACTGCGTAGTCCACCCCGTTAAAGTCGAAGCCAAAGAGGAGATCAGCCGCAATAAAAACGGCTACTGCCGACAGAAGAAGTATGGCGGGAAGCCGGTTAATGGTCGATGCAACAGGTTTCGGTTTGCCGTATTTATAACTCAAAAAAACACCCCCATAAGTCAGTAAGGCTAATGGCTTGCTATGAGTTAAGCATCTGGGTAATACTTATAAACATCATCTACTGAAATATAACCGAAAGGTTGAGTCCCAGAAAGAGCAGAAGCGCCAGTATCAGTACACTGATTTTGAAGGATTTACTTTTTAAGAGCATGTTACGCCTCCTTATTCTAAGCTTCTCATTTCTCGGTAGTCATTATATCATCTGGCCTTCTATTTGTAAAATAATTTTAAAATAAATGAAACATTTTCTCTGCTAGAATGTTACTATTATGTGCGAGAGGTGATACCCATGCCCTTCGACGGCATTTTTATAAAGAATATTGCCCATGAGCTTAACACCCTGCTGGCCGGTGGTCGTATCGGCAAGATCCATCAGTTGGACAGGGATGCCATTGTCCTGCAGGTCAGAGCCAACGGGGAGAACTATCGTCTGCTTTTGTCCAGCAACCCTGCGGCGGCTCGCATCCATCTGACCGAAAAGCAGTATGATAATCCCGAAACGCCTCCCGTGTTCTGTATGCTTCTTCGCAAGCATCTGTCCGGGGGTATTGTCCGAGGCTTTAAAACCATTGGATTTGAGCGTATTGTCTTTATGGAGGTGGAAACCACCGATGAATTAGGGGACAGAGGCATAAAGAAGCTGGTGATTGAGATCATGGGCCGGCACAGCAATATTGTTCTGCTCAACCCCAATGATAAGATTATTGATGCTATCAAGCATGTGGATATGGAGGTTAACCGGGTCCGGGAACTATTGCCCGCAAGAACCTATATTTTGCCGCCCCAGCAGGACAAGCTGGACCCAACAAAGCCCGAAACCTGGGATGTGCTTAAGGCGGAGGCCCCTGCCTGCGGCAGAAAGGTGGAATCCTTTTTGCTGGACAAGCTCAAGGGCTTCTCACCCGTGCTGTGCCGGGAAATTTGTTTTCGCGCAGAGGTTGATGACGGGGTTTCGGCCTCGTCCCTTAAAGAACACGAGCTGGACAGGCTCATCAAAGCCCTGAAGGAGATGATGGAGGGTCTGGAAAACCGAGGGCCCTCCCCCTGTCTCATTATGGATCAGAGCCTTGGAAAGCCCGTGGACTTTCATTGCATCCCCCTGACCCAGTACCCCATAAACCAGTCCTTTGACTTTATCAGCACTGCCGCCGAGGCTTTCTATAACCTGAAGAACAGCAGGGAATTCAACAGCCAGCGGGCCAATGATCTGAAAAAGCTGGTGGAGAAGCAGCTTGACAAGCTGGAAAAGCGACTGGCCATTAATCTGGAGACCTATGAGAATAATAAGGACTATGAAGGACTTCGGCTGATGGGCGAGCTTATAACGGCCAATATCTATGCCCTTTCCAAAGGGATGGAGAAGGCCATGCTGGTCAACTATTACAGCGAGGCCGGCGAGACCATGGAGATTCCCCTGGACAAGGATAGGAATCCTCAGGAAAACGCCCAATGGTATTTTAAGCGCTATACTAAGGCCAGATCTGCCTTCCTGTATGCCCAGAAGGAAATTGAGGCCATAAAAAGCGAGATTGCTTATCTGGAGAGCGTGCTCTTTGCCATTGATAATGCAGAGGGCGCTGAACAATACGCCGAGATCCGCCTGGAGCTTGTGGAGCAGGGCTATTTAAAATCGGCTGTCACCAGGGGCGGCAGAAAGCCTCAGCCGGTTCAGGCTCTGCCACTGCGCATCCTGTCCAGGGACGGCTTTGAAATCCTCGTTGGCCGCAATAACAAGCAGAATGACAAGCTGACCTTCAAAACTGCCCGCCATGAGGATATATGGCTCCATATCAAGAATTTTTCGGGCTCCCATGTGGTGATCCGAACCGGGGGGCAGGAGGTGCCCGACAGCACCCTGGTGGAAGCGGCCGAGTATGCGGCCTATTACAGCCAGGCCCGGCACGCCGCCAAGGTGGAAGTGGACTATACCTATATTCGTAATGTGAAAAAGACCCCGGGTGGAAAGCCCGGCATGGTCATCTATGTGAACTATTACACAGTAGTGGTTACACCACGTCCGCCGGAGGTTTCTTAAAGCGCACTGACTCAAAACCAGAACATTGACAGAAAAGGCCATGATGCTCTCGTCCCATGTACCTTAATAAGGCTCAGACGCGATCACCATGGCCTTTTAACCGTTTTAATCCCACCTTTTTATGAAAATATCCGGGCGCAAGCTTTGTCAATCTGGTAGAAAATCTTTTCCCTGTCCAGGGTGGGGAAGCTGCCATGGTCATAGAGAATCCTTCCATCCACCATGGTCATGCAGACATCGGCCCCCTGAGACGAATAGGCCAGCGCAGAAACAGGATTGTGCAGGGGCTTAAAGTGCGGTTTCTCCAGATCCAGCATAATGAGATCGGCCTTATTTCCGGGTCTGATAACCCCCAAATCCTCCCGGCCAATGCCCCTGGCCCCGTTGACGGTGGCCATTCTCAGGGCTTCACCCGCATTGACCAGCAGAGGGTCAAGGGCTGACCCTTTATGAATCAAAGCCGCCAAATGAATTTCCTCAAACATGTTCAGATTATTATTGCTGGAGGGGCCATCGGTGCCCAGCATCACATTGAGGCCCTCCTCAAGAGCCTGGGCAACGGGGGCAACACCGCTGGCCAGCTTAAGGTTGCTGGAAGGATTATGAACCATGGATACGCCCTTTTCCTTCAGAAGGAGCCTGTCCTCGGGGGTTACCCAAACACAGTGAGCCGCAATGGTTCTAAGGTCGAACAGTCCCAGGTCATAGAGGTATTTAACAGGTGTCTTCCCGTAGTTTTTAAGAGCATCCTCATGCTCCACCCTGGTTTCATCCACATGGACATGAATGGGTGCGTTATATTTCTCTGCCGCATCCCTGATGGCCCGGATATAGTTTCCCGAGCAGGTATAGATGGCATGGGGAGCAAAAGCGCCCATCACACGACCATCGGCGGCACCATGCCACTTTTTATAGAAATCAATGCTTTCATTGAGCTTTTTGTCCTGAGAAAAATCGGGACCCGCATCATTGCAGGTAACGCCTCGGGAAAGCTGAGCCCGTATCCCCGATTCGGCAACGGCCTTTACCATTTCATCCATAAAGAAGTACATGTCCACAAAACAGGTGGTACCCGATGCCAGCATCTCCATGATCCCTAAGAGTGTGGCCCAGTAGACATCCTCCCCCGTAAACTTGTCCTCAGCAGGGAATATATGTTCAAATAACCAGGTTTGCAGATTCATGTCATCGGCAAAATTACGGAGCAGAGTCATGGGCGCATGGTTATGGCCATTGATCAGACCCGGCATTAAAAGCTTTCCTGTTGCATCAATCACCTTTGCTTTGTCCATCTGTTCAGGACTTAATGCACCCATCGCCGCAATACGATCATTTTCCACCAACACATCGCAGGATTTAAGTATGTCCATGGTCTCATTCATGGTGACCACAAGGGCATTTTTAAATACAATCTTCATGGGGCTTCCTCCATCATATTTTCCATTAAACTGATTCTAGCACTTATAAGCCTAATAAAAAAGCATGCATTCGAATATATATTAACACAAGCCAATGACTTTCCTTAAAGGCAGGGCTATCATGGGTGAGGCAAAATTCCATACCGTTCGGGGCTATCAATTGCTGGAACAGAATAAAAAGCTGCTCACACCTGCTATGGAGGATTATCTTGAGATGATCTACCGGTATAGTCTGGCAGAGGATTATCTGAGGGTCAATACCCTCTCGGAGCTTTTAAATGTCCAGGCCTCCTCGGTGACCAAGATGATTCAGAAGCTTCATGAACTGGGGCTTATCCATTACAGGAAGTATGGGATAATCTCTCTGACAGAAAATGGCCGGGAAATCGGCCAATATCTTTTGGAGCGCCATAATGTGCTGGAAAAGTTCCTCCGGATGCTGTCCAACGATGACAGCCTGCTCATTGAAACCGAGCTCATCGAGCACTCTATTTCTCCCGAAACCTTGGATAATATTAAGGTCTTTAATGAGTATCTGTCCAGAAAGCCCGAGATCATGGAAGACTTCCAGGCCTTCAAGACCGCCTATTACCGCAATGATGGCGCTTAGACTGCACTTGATTCCTTTCCGGCATAGGGCAGGGAGACCACAAAATCACTTCCCTCGCCCACCATGCTTTCCACATGGACCGAACCCCCATAAAGCTGGGCAATATGCTTGACGATGGAAAGCCCCAGGCCCGTTCCGCCCATGGCTCTGGACCTTCCTTTATCCACCCGGTAGAAGCGTTCAAAAATCCTGGCAGTGTGCTCCTTTTGGATGCCGATTCCCGTGTCCTTCACATGGAGCTCCAGAACATCCTTATTAAGACGGGAGAAAACCCAGACGCTGCCGCCTTTTCGATTGTATTTCAGGGCATTGTCCATGAGATTGATGAAGAGCTGCTTCATCCGATGCCCATCGGCATACATTGTCAAATTTTCAGGGAGCTCATTGTAGATGGTGATGCTTTGTTCTTCCGCAGCATTTTTGAGCATGGAAATCACCTCATCAACCAAGGGCTTCAGCCTGATGGTCTCCCGCTCCCTGTCCTGCTTCATATTCTCAATCTCGGACAACTCAAGGATATCATTGATGAGGGTTCTCAGCCTGTCCGCTTCAATATCGATGATGTCCAGAAACTTTTCGGCCACCAGGGGATCCTTGATGGCTCCCGCCTTAAGGGTTTCAACAAAGCCCTGGATAGAGGTCAGCGGGGTCTTAAGCTCATGGGTTACATTGGCCACAAACTCGGAGCGCATCTCTTCCAGCTTTCTGACCTGGGTAATATCGTTAATGAAAGCCAGGGCACCCGAGTTCATATTCTCGTTGTCCATGGGACGAATGGGGGTTACATGAATCCAAAGGACTCTTTTCCCCCCCTGAAAGAGTTGTATCTCGTCATTGATGGCCATATTCTTGGCAATGGCCTTGTTGAGAAGCTCGTTAATCTGCCTGTGGCGGATAACCTGAACCAGGGGGACCCCCACCTCTACAGGTTTTTGGGCAACCCCAAAGATCTGATGAGCCACCGGATTGAGCATGAGGATGTGCATGGACTGATCTACTGCAATAAGGCCACTGTCCATACTGTTAATAATGGCGTCAACACGGGCATTTCTGTCCTGAAGCTCCTTAAGCACATCCTCCAGATACCGGGTCATGCTGCTTAAGGTAAAGGAAAGCTGGCCAATCTCATCCTTTCTCCCCTTGGTGTTCCTGGCCTCACCGCCCTGGCTGTACTCCCTCACCAGTCGGGCCAGGGGTCTTATCACATAATCGGATATCTTAAAGATGAAGGGCGAGGACAGGATAAGGGCCACCACAACCGCCAATACCGTATAGATAATGATGGTATCACGGATATGATTGATATAATCCACCGAGGCCGATATGCGAACCACTGCATTAAGCTCCTGGGAGAAGCAGGCCAGATAGAGGGACATAAGATTGGTGGTCTCACTTTTTCTGATTTCATACCCCAGTCCCGAGGAGAGGGCCTCCTTAAACTCGGTACGCTCTCTGTGATTCTCCATCGCTGAGGATAATCCGCTGGAATCGGCCAGAACCTTGCCTGTGACATCAATGAGGGTAATGCGTCGGTCCGATCCCGAGAAGCTATTTTCCTGATCCAGACTATGGATGAGCTCTGTGAGCTCTCTTAAATGGGCATCAGTAATCTTAAGGCTGTCGGTCTGCTGCAGGATTTGCCTGATTAATAAAACCTGGTGTCGAAGGGAGCTTTGGGTCTGGCTCACGTACAAATCCGCAGAATAGCGATAGGTCACAAAGGCCACCACCGTGGAGACCAAAAGAGCCAGCACAATATAGAGCACAATGATTCGACGCCGCATGGTATCTTCATCCTCTGATTATTTTGAATAAGCCAGGGCCACCTGTTCCGCCACACGGATACCGTCCACAGCCGCACTGACAATGCCCCCGGCATAGCCCGCGCCCTCTCCGGCCGGATACAGTCCCTTTACCGCGATGGATTTGCATTTGTCATCCCTCATGATACGCACGGGCGATGAGGTTCTGGTTTCCACAGCCGTCAGCAAGGCATCGTCAGCATCAAAACCCTTGAGCTTTCGGCCGAATACCGACACCGACTGCTTAATGCCTTTGACCACAAAATCGGGAAGCAGCTCTTTTAGCGAGGTATAGACAATCTCCCCCGTATAGGTAGGCTTTACCACGCCGGGCCCCTTGCTGGGCCTGTCATTGAGAAAATCCCCCAGGCGCTGCACTGGCGCCCTGTAACCGCCCGTATGGCTGTAGCAGCCCTGCTCAAGCCGTCTTTGGAAGGCCACCCCCGCCAAGGGATGCTCACTTCCAAAATCATTGGGGCCCACTGAGACCACATAGGCGCTGTTGGCGTTAATACCATTTCGGGCATGATAGCTCATGCCGTTGGTGACAATGGTTCTCTCCTCTGAAGCGGCAGCCACCACTATGCCGCCCGGGCACATGCAAAAGCTGTAGGCTGTCCGATTGCCCATGTGCTCATAGAGCTGGTACTCGGCCGGTCCCAGCTTAAAATGGCGAACAGAACCATACTGGGCCTCATTCATCCACTCCTGGAGGTGTTCAATACGAACGCCCACCGAAAAGGGCTTCTGCTGGAGGTGAACCCCCTGCTCAAAAAGTTTCTGAAAGGTATCCCTGGCGCTGTGGCCGATGGCCAGTATCACCGCCGAGGCATGGATCTCACGGCCGTCAGAAAGCCGAATCCCCTGAACCTGACCATCCTTAATCAGGAGGGATTCCATCCGGGTTGAAAAAAGGAAGTCAGCCCCCTTTTGCTTAAGGCGCTCCCGCAGATTCTTTACCACGCCTCTTAACACATCAGTACCCACATGGGGCTTTGCCCTGACCATAATATCGGGGGAAGCCCCGCATTCACAGAGGACCTCCAGGATTCTGCTGCATCGCGGGTCATTGATCCTTGTGGTCAGCTTTCCGTCGGAAAAAGTGCCCGCTCCCCCTTCTCCAAACTGAACATTGGATTCAGGATTCAGAATGCCTTCGCTCCAAAAGGCCTTGACGCTTTCAGAACGCTTTTCAACGGGTTCCCCCCGCTCCACCACAATGGGCGAAAAACCTCTCTGAACCAGCTCATAGGCGCAAAAAAGCCCGCAGGGGCCAGCACCTACCACCACAGGGCGGGTCAGGGGTTCTCCTGTCTCAGGTATTAAAGCTGGCTGGGGTACATAGGGCACAATATCCTTATGGTTTTTTAATGTTCCCGGCAGGCTGACCCAGACCGAGTAAACCATGGCCATGGCGTTCTTTTTTCGCGCATCCAGGGATTCCTTGACTATTTTGAGTCCCTGGATGTCACGCTCCATAACGCCCATCAAACGGGCAGCTCTGGTTTTAACAAGGGAAAGCTCATTGGTCTGTGTGATTTCCAAAAGAGGAATTGATATATTTCTTACGATATATTCCATAAAGTTCTCTTTCTTAAGGGCGATAAACCAGGCCGGTCAGAGCTCCGGCGGCAGGCTGTTCCTCGTTCGTCTTTTCAATGAGGACCTTAACACTGTACTCCCCAACCAGACTGACGGTGTTGGGATACTGCACATTGAGCGGCACCTCATGGGTCCCTTCCTCCAGATTCTCGACCTGAATGGACAGCTTAAAGTCACTTGCTTTGACAGCGTTGACATTATCGGGCTTTCCTTTTATGGTGATGGGGATGGTATCCTCCACAATGCTGTACTTCTTGGTGCCCGTTGTGTCCACCTGATGAATGGTGATGGTATTGGCTGAAACATTGACGTTTCGTGTAATCAAACGATCCAGAATGACCTCGGCCATCAGGGCATCGGCATCCTCTTTCAGAAGCGCGGCTCCTTTAGGCAGGGCAATGGACAGGGGGGCTTTGATGGTGCCCGTCTGCCCCGAGATGTCAATGGGATCGGCGACAAGCCTGGTTATCCCATCCAGGACAGTGCGAGTTCCCGAAACGCGAACCTCGGACAGGGTGTATTTAATCTCCTTGAAAAACCAGTCAGCAGCAGGCTCACCTTTTGTAGTGACTGATACAGGAACCCTCTTGACCAGTTCAAAGCTCACAATGATGGGAACCTGGCCTTCAAATTGCTTGAGGACCTTGCCCTCACTATCCAGAACCATACCTCTTAAGACTATCTCATTGCTGTCCTTGATATTGTCCAGGTTTATCTGGGCAACCACCTTGCTCACCTGGGAGATGCTGCTTTCCTTTTCCTGCAGAATCACATTGCTGGGATCCACCTTTACATTGACCAGCTCATAACCGGGCGGAAGCTTTCCCGTGTATTCCACCGAAACCGGGTACTGCTTGCCCACGATCTTTTCAAAGTTGAGATTGACCGAGGTGGGATTGATGCCCGAGATTAAGATATCCTGTTCCCCCAAGTACTGAGGCATGTCAATTTTAATGCGCTTCTTCCCCGATTCGGTAACCTCGGAAAGATCAATAACGGCTTTGAAATCATTGGCGGTGACGCCTGCTATCTTCTGCCTTCTTCCTCGGATCCGCACATCAATGCTGGTTGGGAGGGGCGTACCCACAATTTGAAGATTATTCTGCTGAAGTACCTCCACATTACTGGTAAGGGGCACTGCAATGGTTCTCTCCTCAAAGGGATTATCCTGATCCAGCACCAAGAACCAGATCAGAATGGCCGTGAGGACTGAGACAATTTTTATAACCAAATCCTTTTCAAACAGATTATCAATCAGCTTGTTCATTCTGCTTTGCCTTTCTGAAAGTAAAAAGCTTTCTGTCAGGTTCACTGTCCAGCAAATACTTGGTCAAGGCTTTTCTTAAGATGTCGGGGGTCAGGTTTCTGGTCAAACCCCCGTTATGGGCATAGGATATTTTTCCCGATTCTTCTGAAACCACAATGGCGATGGCATCGGAAACCTCGGTAATGCCCAGAGCCGCCCGGTGACGGGTTCCCAGCTCGCGGCTTAAGCCCGGATTCTGGGTTAAAGGCAGATAGCAGGCCGCAGCCAGAATAACATTTGAGCGTATAATCACCGCCCCGTCATGGAGAGGCGTCTTGGGCGTAAAGATATTTCCCAGAAGCTCGCTGGAAAGAAGGGCATCCATGCTTGTACCGGTGTTGACAATATCCCCTATCTTGGTTCCCCGCTCAATGATGATCAGGGCTCCGATATAGTCCTGAGAAAACTTGGTACAGGCCTGAACAATGGCCTCAATGGCGGCAATGGTCTTAATCCGGTTCTCGTCGTTGCGCTTGAGGGTAAAATCCTGAAACCCGCTGCTCCCTAATTTTTCAAGGGCGCGGCGCAGCTCGGGCTGGAAAATGACGATCAGACCGAAGCCAAAGACCTGCAGCGCACCCTGCAAAAGATAGGCAATGGTCTTAAGCCCCAGCATCTGGGAGAGCTTTGAAAAAATCAAAATAAATAAAAGACCCTTCACCAACTGAATGGCACGGGTTTCACGAACGAGTTGAATGCCTTTGTAAACGACATAGGAAACCAAAGATATCTCAATCAGCATTCTGATGATATCCAGGGGGCCATTGAGGCCTAAGAAATTCATTAGATAACTGTATATATTTCCAAGGGTTCCGCTTCCAGGCACGTCTTTGCTCCTTCAATGCCATTGTAAATTCTACAACATTAAATTATATCCTCTTGGAAAATTTTTTTGTATAGCTCGTTCAGGATTGTAATAATATTGTAAAGCTTATATAAACCTATACCCAACGCCTCGGACGGTTTCAATATACCCGGGCTTGGAGTCGTCATCCTCAATTTTCTGACGAAGATAACGGATATGCACATCCACCGTTCGGGTCTCTCCATAGTAGTCAAAGCCCCAAACCTTTTCAAGAAGCAGTTCCCGGGTCAATACATGCCCCCGGTTCTGAATGAGCATTTTAAGAAGCTCAAACTCCTTTAGGGTCAGCTCTAGCTTCCTATCCCCCTTATAGACCTCATGACGTTGCAAGTCAATGGTAATATCCCCGGCCATAAGCTTCTCATGATTGGGCTCGACAGGAAGCTCGCTGCGTCTGAACAGGGCCTTGACCCGAGCCTGCAGCTCCCGGGTGGAGAAGGGTTTGGTGATATAGTCATCGGCTCCCAGCTCCAGTCCTAAAACCCTGTCGAACTCTTCTCCCCGCGCCGTCAGAAGAATAACGGGCAGGGTTTTGAGCCGGGGATTCTGGCGTATTCTTCTCAGAATCTCATACCCATCCATTCCCGGAAGCATCAGGTCAAGAATAAACATATCGGGTTGGGTATTCTCACACTGGAGAAGCATCTCCTCCCCGCTTAAGAATAAGCTCACATGATATCCTACAGCCTCAAGATTGTATTTAAGAAGCTCCTGGATATGGCTTTCGTCCTCAACAACATATATGTTCCTTTTTAAAGACATGAATGTCCCCCTTTAGTCCTGCTGTGTTTCTTCCAGGTTTTCTTGGGGATGCTGCAAATGCTGATGCATCCCTGTTTCATTATACACCACCCACTCGCAGATATTTGTAGCATGATCGCCGATACGTTCCAGGTATTTTACGATGAACATAATATCAATGAGCTGCTCCACTGACCGATCCCCCGATTTGATCTGGGTGGCAATATGCATCACCAGTTCATTAAAGAGCTGATCCACCGCATCGTCGTCCCGGCAAACCGCCCTGGCAGTCTCCATATCCTGATTGATAAAGGCATCAATACTTCTTCCCACCATATTCCGGGCCTTCTCGGCCATCCGAAAAATATCAGGATGGATGGCTTGGGGCTTTGGGGCCAGCCTTAAGATCAGCTCGGAGATATCGGCTGCATGGTCGGCAATCCTTTCAAGATCTGTAATCATTTTAAGGGTGGAGCCTATCATCCGTAAATCCCTGGCCAGGGGCTGCTGCAGCGCAAAGAGGCTCAGGCATTTCTTCTCAATATTGCTTTCTGCATGGTCTATGGCATCATCATGGATGATGACGTCTCTGGCCAGCGCCTCGTCCATGGTCTGCAAAGCCAGAAAGGTCTTATCCAGGGATTCCTCGACCATACCTCCCAGTCGTCCGATCTCATCCTTTAACTCTTGTAAGCTTTTCTCAAGATGATATCTCATGTTTGTCCTTTCCCGGGCAACCAGGTCAATAAGGCTTCTTATGATTTTTACCTTATTGGGCCCGAATTAAAACAAATTAACCGAATCTTCCGGTGATATAGCGCTCGGTTTTTTCATTCCGGGGCCGATGAAAGATTCTCTCAGTCAGGTCGTACTCCACCAGCTCTCCCAAAAGGAAGAAGGCCGTGCGGTCAGAGATGCGGCCAGCCTGCTGCATGTTATGGGTCACAATGACAATGGTGTAGTTCTTTTTCAGGGTCTCGCAAAGCTCTTCAATCTTGGAGGTAGAAATGGGGTCCAGGGCCGAGGTGGGCTCGTCCATCAATAGAACCTCGGGCTCGGTGGCCAGGGTCCGGGCAATGCACAACCGCTGCTGCTGCCCGCCCGAAATGCCCAGAGCGCTTTTGCTCAGACGGTCCGACACCTCGTCCCAAAGGGCTGCGGCCCGAAGGCTTTTCTCCACAATTTCATCCAATTGACTCTTTTTCTTGATGCCATGGATTCTGGGTCCATAGGCCACATTGTCGTAAATGGACATAGGAAAGGGATTGGGCTTCTGAAAGACCATGCCCACCCGTTTTCGAAGCGCCACCACATCTACATCTGACAGGATTTCATTTCCGTCCAGCGTGATACTTCCCGTAACCCTCACATGCTCTACAAGATCATTCATGCGATTGAGGGTTTTTAGGAATGTGGACTTGCCGCAGCCCGAGGGGCCAATAAGGGCGGTCACCTCCCCCTCGTAAATGTCCATATTAATGGCCTTAAGGGCATGGAATTCGCCATAAAAGAGGTTCAGATCCTTAACCACAATCTTTTTTTTGCTTATTTCTTTTTGCATCATGCGTCATCCTTTTTTTGTAAGTCAGTATTTGGGTTTGGCTATGCCATGCCCTGCCGGTCGGTTATTTTTCGGGCAAAGCGATTGGCCAGGAGATTGAGCAGGGCAATAATGATCATCAGAATGGTTGCGGTGGCAAAAGCACTGACAAAATCGGCCTCTTCAAGGGCCACCATATAAAGGTGCACCGAAAGAGTTCTGACACTGCTGGTCAGGAGCCGATCCACTGCCGGAATCTTAGCCACTGAGCCCGCGGTGTAAATCACAGCCGCAGTCTCCCCGATAACACGGCCCATGCTGAGAATGACGGCAGTGGCTATGCCGGGAATGGCGCTGGGCAGGATAACCTTAAAGAGGGTCTGAAGCCTTGTGGCCCCCAAGGCCAGGCTTCCTTCTCTGTAGCTGGGGTTTACCGACAGCAGGGCCTCTTCAGTGGTTCTCACAATGGTCGGAAGCACCATGATGCTTAGGGTCAATGCGCCGGCCAGCACCGAAAAACCAAGATGGAGCGTGTTCTTGAAGAAAATATAACCAAAAAGCCCATAGATAATGGAAGGTATCCCGGCAAGGCTTTCGGTGGCAAAGCGGATCATCCGAACCACCCGGCCCTGCCTGGCATACTCGGTCAGATAAATGGCTGCCGCAACACCAATAGGAACGGCCACGGCAAGGGTTGTGACAATCAGCAGAAGTGTTCCCACAATCATGGGCAGGATGCCTGTCTGATTGCGAAAGAGATTGTAGGGTGTGGTGATAAACGCCCAGTTGATGCCGGGAAGCCCCCTTGAGACTATGTACAGGATCATCCAGACCAAAAAGAGTACCGTCAGCAGGGAGCAAAACCAAATAAGGGATTTCAGGATCCAATCCTTCATTTTTCGCCTTCGACGCATGACACATATCTCCTTTCAGCGGGATGCCTTGCGAACCAGCAGGTTCAGGACAAGGTTCAGAAGGATAATAAAGACAAAGAGCACCACCCCAATGCCAAAGAGGGCCGACCGATGGAAGGGGCCTGCATAGGACATATCCTTGGCAATGGTGGCTGTCATGGGACTGACGGTGCTTAGCAAGGACTGGGGCATTTTGGGGATATTGCCGCAGACCATAATCACAGCCATGGTTTCGCCAATGGCCCTGCCCATGCCCAGGACCACCGAGGCCAGGATCCCCGATTTGGCGGCGGGAAGGGTCACCTTGAAGATAGTCTCTATCTGTGAGGCTCCCAGGGCTAAGGACCCTTCCTTATACTCCTTGGGCACAGCCCTTAGGGAATTCTCGGTGATGTTGACAATGGTGGGAATGACCATAATGGCCAGAATGATGATCATAGCCAACAGGCCTGTCCCTGTGGGACTTTTCAACTGCACTCGTATAAACGGCACAATGACCGTCAGACCAAAAAAGCCGTAAACCACTGAGGGAATGCCCGCAAGCAGCTCGATAGCAGGCTTAAGGATACGGGTGACAGGCCTGGGCGCAATCTCAGCCAGCATGATGGCTGTAAAAATACCTATGGGCACCCCAACCAGAATGGCCCCCATCATCCCTATGAGCGAGGCCATGATCATGGGAAGGATGCCATACTGAGGGGTTGTGTAGGTTGGTGTCCATTGGGTGCCGAGAATAAACGGGCCCAGCCCAATCTTAAGAATGGGCGGGACACCTTCCATAAAGATATAGATGAAAATCAGCACAACCGACAGGACCATCAAAAGCGCAGAAATAAAGAATACACTTTCAATGGCTTTTTCATAGCTTAATCCTTTTCTTTGAGATATCACTGATACATCCTTCATAGCCAATGACCTACTGCCTTTTCACAGGCACTGCTTCCTTTGAAATAATTTGTGCGCCTTCCTCAGAGAAGATAAAGTCGATAAAGGCTTTTTCCAGTGCATCGGGCTGGCCCTTTGTGACAATGTTGAAGGGTCGTTTTATGGTGTAGGTGCCATTGATGACATTTTCTTCGGTGGCCCTCATACCGTCGATATTGAGGTTTTTGACCGTATTGCCCGAATAGGCCAATGAAATGTATCCGATGGCATTGGGATTCTGGGCAATGACGGTAATGACCTCTCCTGTTTTTGCTGCTTCCTGGTCAGCCATAACCGCATCCTTAACCCCAAAGATGCTTTCAAAGGCCTCCCGGGTTCCCGAAGCCGCATCACGGGCCACAACCACAATGGGAGCGTCTTTTCCTCCTACGTCCTTCCAGTTGGTAATCTCTTTTTTATAGATTTGAGCCACCTGCTCCCGGGTTAAATCAGTCACGCCATTATCCGGATGCACAATGAGGGCAATAGCATCCTCGGCAATGGTTATGACCTCCAGGCCCTGACTTCTTTCTTCTTCCTTGACCTCACGGGAGGACGTACCGATATTGGCCGTATCGGCGATGACCGCATTGATGCCAGCACTGGAGCCATCAGCAATATACTCTATGCTGACCTTGGGATTTTTAGCCGTGAAAGTGTCGGACAGGCCTTGAAAAATCTTCTGCATGGAAGTGGAACCCTCAATGACCAGTTTTCCTGAGAGGGTTGGGGCTGAGGCTTGCTGCGCCTCAGGGGAATTGACAGAAATGTTCTGCTTGTTGGGCGTATTGATGTCGGAATTCTCCGGAGTCAGGGCTTTATTAAAGCCGCAGGCTGCAAAGGTTACAGTAAGGCATAAAAAACACAGGATCATCAGCGTCTTTTTTCGTCTCATTTTTATGATTTCCTCCTTAACACTTGGTACAACTTCACAATACCGTGTGTTTATTATGAGAAAATCATAAAACTGTTAAACCTCTGTTAACCCTTGATGGTTGCCAGCAAGACCTCCAGGGCTGTGTTTACATCTATGAGCCCTTTCTTATAGCTCACCTCGGCCTGGCAGCAGTTTTTAAGAAGCGCCCTCAAATAAGTCTCATCCATTCTCTGGGCCTGGTTTTGCAGCATCTTCAGGGCATAGGGATGCTTTCCCTGAAAATACGCATTGATTTGAGCCTGGGTGGCTCTTTGATTTAAAAGCATCTTAATCTTTAAGAGCTCCCCTGTTTGCTTGGAGAGCATGGAAAGGATCTTTTGCTCAGGCTCCTTAAGGGCCAGCATGTCGTTCAGGAGAACCAGAGCCCTGCCCGCATCCCTGGCTGACACGGCATCCAGAAGGTCAAAGATGACACTCTTGATGGTGGTGGTGGCCATGAGCTTAACATCGGCCAGGGTGATCTCTTTCCGGTCCCCCGTATAGGCATCCAGCTTCATCAGCTCATTCTTGAGGGTGTACATGGACGGCTCACTCACTAAAACCAGGTATTGGACAGCCTCGTCAGTGATGGTTTTGCCCATGGTCTTAAGCCCCTTAACAATCCAGGCAGCAAGCTCCCTGGGGCCCTGGCGATTGAACTCGACAGCCAGGCCATGCCTGACCAACTGTTTATAGAGGCCCAGGCGCTTGTCCACCTGGCTTTCCACAAAAACCAGACAGGTGGTCTCAGGGATATCGGGAAGGTAGTTTTTCAGCTCCTCCTGGGCCTTATTGCCTGCCGGGACGGCCTCCTTGGGTTCTCCGCCTTCCTTCTGGGCGTTATCTTCCGGGTTTTCGGGCTCTTCCTTCCTGGATTTGCTGTAGAACAGTCCCGAATTTCTGACCAGTACCAGCTTTTGCTCGGCAAAAACCGGGAAGGTATCGCAGACATCGATAAGCTGACTGATATCTATCTTGTTTTCAAACGTCACCAGATTAAGGCTCTGGGGTTCATCCCCCAAAACCAGCTTCTTGATCTCGTTGACATAATAATCAATAAGAAAGGGTTCATCTCCCGAAAAAAGGTATACGCCTGAAAGGCTCCTGCTTTTCAGCCGCTCCTTAAGCTGTGCCAGGGCTTCGTTCCCTTTTTCCTGACCTTTAGCGCTGTAGTTTTTGGCTGGCATAAAAAATAAACCCCCGAATATTCTTCAGGAGTTTATTATATCACTTGAAAGCATTCTACTGAAATCTATTTGTTTTAATTCGCCCTTGTTCTGATTTCCTCGGTGATCTTCTTAATAAAGTCATCCACACTCATGGTTCCCAGATCGCCGTCTTTTCTGGATCTTACCGAAACTGAGCCAGTTTCAAGCTCCTTATCGCCGATGACCAGCATATAGGGAACCTTCTCCAACTGTGCTTCGCGGATACGATAGCCTATCTTCTCATTTCTGGCGTCAATCTCCACATCCACATCCAGATCTCTGAGCTTCTCAGCAATCTCATTGGCGAAATCCTGGTGCTTCTCCAGAAGAGGTATAATCTTGGCCTGAACCGGTGCCAGCCATACCGGGAAGGCTCCGGCATAATGCTCGACCAATACACCAAAGAATCTTTCAATGGAGCCCAGCAGCGCTCTGTGGATCATGTAAGGCCGCTGCTTGCTGCCGTCGGGCGCAATATAGGAAAGATCAAAGCGCTCGGGCAGATTGAAGTCAAACTGGATGGTGGAGCACTGCCATTCACGATTGAGGGCATCCTTGATCTTGATATCGATCTTGGGACCATAGAAGGCACCGCCGCCCTCGTCCACATCACACTCAAGGCCTTCAGCGGCCACAGCCTCCTGAAGCGCCTTGGTGGCGGCTGCCCACATGTTCTCGTCGCCCACTGACTTTTCCTTGGGCTTGGTGGCCAGATAGATCTTATACTGGCTGAAACCAAAGGCATCCAGCATGGACAGGCAGAACCTTAATACGCGTCTGATCTCATCGGGCATCTGATCAGGGGCGCAGAAGATATGGGCATCGTCCTGGGTAAACCCTCTGACTCTGAGAAGACCATGGAGCGCACCACTCTTCTCATAGCGGTAGACCGTTCCCAGCTCCGCCCAGCGGTAGGGCAGATCACGATAGGAGTGGAGCTCACTCTTATAGATGGCGATATGGAAGGGACAGTTCATGGGCTTGGTATAGAAGTCCTGCCCATCCACCTCCATGGCGTTGTACATGCTTTCCTTGTAGAAGCCCAGGTGACCTGAGGTTTCCCACAGCTCGCCGCGGCCAATATGGGGTGTATATACAATTTCATAGCCATTGCGTAGGTGCTGCTTTCTCCAGAAATCCTCAATGCGCAGTCTGACACGGGCTCCTTTGGGATGCCACAGTACAAGGCCGGGGCCCACCTGTTCGTTCATGGAATACAGGCCCAGATCCTTGCCCACACGTCTATGGTCACGCTTTTCGGCCTCTTCCAGCATCTTGACATACTCTTCAAGCTGGCTGGCCTTGGGGAAGGCGATACCGTAGATACGCTGCAGCATCTTATTCTTCTCATTGCCGCGCCAGTAGGCTCCGGCAATCTGCATGAGCTTGAAGGCCTTAACCTTGCCGGTGGAAAGAAGGTGGGGCCCGGCACAGAGATCAGTGAAATCCCCTTGCTTGTAGAAGGAAATCTCTGCATCTTCGGGAAGCTCATTGATTAATTCCACTTTATAGGGCTCATCCTTCATGAGCGCCAGGGCCTCGTTTCTCGGGAGGGTAAAGCGTTCAATGGCCAAATCCTCCTTGACGATCTTCTGCATCTCGCTTTCAATGGCCTTAAGGTCCTCGGGTGTAAAGGGTCTTTCAGTATCGAAATCATAATAGAACCCGGTATCAATGGCCGGACCTATGGCCAGTTTGGCATTGGGGAACAGTCTTTTGACAGCCTGGGCCATAATATGGGAGGTTGTATGCCAATAGGTATGCTTTCCGCCTTCACTGTCAAAGGTCAGAAGATTGAGCTGGCAATCCTCATTCAAAGATGTCCTTAGATCCTTAACTTCTCCGTTGACTTCACCGGCCAGGGCAACCCGCGCCAGGCCTTCGCTGATATCCTTGGCAACGTCAAGAATAGTGATGCCACTTTCATAGGACTTGGCGCTGCCGTCTTTTAATGTAATCTGAATCATCCTCATCGCTCCTTTGCGTTATAAACTATATACAAAAAGCTCCCACCCTGTTTAAGGGTGAGAGCTGTCACTCACACGGTTCCACCTTAATTACAGGCTTTTTTAAGCCTGTCACTCATGGGATGGTAACGTCATCAGCGTGAGAACTTACTTTTAATTTCAGTCCTCCAACTCCGGGGTGGTTCAAAACCGTGAACTGCGGGATGGCTTTCAGCCGGTGGCCTTCCCTCTCTAAAGCACTCATGATGGTTTTGCATGTCCCCTTCACAGTCTTTACCTATGATATTTTATTTTATGCTATCACACCTTTTTTAGCCTGTCAAATAAGAAAATCAAGATAAAACCATGGTAAAAGTCGGAATTTAGCCGGCTTTTGTCTCGTTCTTTCTGGCCAGGTACTCCTCAATGGCCACCGTATTGGCCGCATTGATCAAAGCAAGGGCGCTGGCCTTGAGAATATCGGTGTCAATGGCCTTTGAGGTATACTTCTTGTTATTGTAAGCCACCTGAATGCTCACCCGGCCGAGGGCTTCCTTGCCCTTGGAAACACTGCTTATCTTGTATTCCAAAAGCTCCAGATCCATATTCAGAGCGTTGCGTATGGCCGAATACAGGGCATCCACCGCACCGTCACCCACACTGCTGCTGGTGAGAACCTGTTCCCCTCTGCAGATCTTAATGCTGGCCGATGGGAAGCTGTTATTGATAATGACCTGCATATCCACCAGTTCACTGATGAGCTCCTTCTTTTCATTATCCTCCTCGCTCCCCTCCAGGGTGCTTTCCACAATATGGAACAGGTCGTGGTTATAGACCTCTTTCTTGGTATCGGCCAACTCCAGGAACCTGGCAAAGACCTTTTCAAAGTCCTCGGGCGTCATGGAGCCAAAACCTATCTGGGCCAGAGCGTTCTTGACCGCATGCCTTCCCGAGCGGGCTGTGAGAATCATCTCCATCTGGTCCACACCCACATCCTCGGGATGGATGACCTCATAGGCATCCCTGGACTTTAACAGGCCGTCCTGATGGATACCTGAGGAATGGGCAAAGGCATTGTCCCCGGTAATGGCCTTGTTCACCTGAACATCCAGACCCATTAAGGAGCTGACCAGCTTGGATGTCTTCTTAATCTGGGTGGTTTCAATGCCCGTATCGGCCTGATAATAATCCCTGCGGAGCTTAAGACCCATGACAACCTCTTCAAGGGCTGCGTTTCCGGCTCTTTCACCAATTCCGTTGATGGTGCATTCCACCTTGTCGGCGCCATTCTTGATGGCCGCCAGGGTATTGGCGGTGGCAAGGCCCGTATCGTTATGACAGTGAACGCTTAAGATCACATTGGGATTGAGATTTTTCAGCCTGTCGTTGATTCTTCTGATGAGGTCGCCGAATTCCTCGGGCACCGCATACCCCACCGTGTCGGGGATATTGATCATGGTGGCCCCGGCCTTGACCACGGCCTCGATGGTGGTCCACAGATACTCAAATTCGGCGCGGGATGCGTCCTCGGTGGAGTATTGGACCTCGGGAAGGAGGGACTTGGCATAGCGCACTGCGTCCACACCCTGGGCCAGCACCTGTTCCTTGGACTTTCTGAACTTCTTCTCCACATGGATATCCGAGGCGCCCAGCACAATATGAATCAAGGGCTTCTGGGCATGCTTGACACTGTGATAGACCGCGTCAATATCGTTTTTCACCGCTCTTGCCAGAGCAGTAATCATCACCTCATCGCCAATTTTCTTTGCGATGGTCTCCACGGCCTTGAAATCACCCTCCGAAGAGGCTGAAAAACCGGCTTCAATAATATCCACCTTCAAATTTTTTAGCTGTTGGGCTATCTCTAGTTTTTCATACAGGTTGAGCTTTGCACCCGGCACCTGTTCACCATCTCTCAATGTGGTATCAAGGACAAGAATCTTTCTCATCATCATTTACCTCCAATCCAATCCAATCCAATTCATTTCATTACGGTTGTCTTCGCCTTTATCCTCTTGCCTGCGCACTGCAAAAGGATGTTGCTGCCAAGATGCAAAAAACCCCGTCTCTGTAACTTACAGAGACGGGGTAATATCCCGCGGTACCACTCTATTTGGTTCAGTCAATGAACCCACTTTTTCGATGGCCAACACCATCTATCCCTGTAACGGTGGAAATCCGTCTTACCCTACATTTTCAGGCAGAAGCTCATGGACGAGTTCAATGGATCAAAAATTGCTGTTTCGCACCAACCACAGCTCTCTGGGAATTCTCGGCTCCATCTACTATTTCCAGTCATAGCCTTTTGCTTTTTATTCATTATATGAGGCATTACTGTTTCTGTCAAGACATAAATGTAAAATATTCTCATGGACAGGCATAGCGGAAAATGTCCTCCCCCTCATAACCAATGAGGATGAGGTCGGGGAATTGCTTTTGAAGAAGACTTATCATTTCCTCCACAAAGAGTTTCTCGGTGCCGTAATGCCCGGCATCCACCGTGAAGATTTCGTTCTCCGTCAATTCCTGGGCATCATGATACTTAAGATCCCCGGTAATCAGGGCATCGGGCTTAAGCATCTTTAACTCGGGCAGTATCTCTCTGTCATAGGAGCCATTGAACACAGCCACCCGCTTTACAACGGACGGAATATCCCCTATCCACCGGAAGCCTTTGAGAGAGAGCTTTTCTTGAACGTCATTAAGCCACTGCCGGCCGCTTATGGGGGAAACCTCGCCAAACCTTCCCCATCCCATATTGGTGTTCAGGGTGGAGGTTTTTTTCAGCACCTGGACATTGGTTAACCCCAGTTTTCTGCAAAGGCAATCGGTCAGACCGCCGCTGGCTGAGTCAAAATTGGTATGGGCACTGTATAGGGCGATATCATTCTTGATGGCCTTGGTCAGCAAGGAGCCTGCCCGGGTATCGTCGGTGAGTATCTTCACGGCTTTGAAAAGCATGGGGTGATGGGAGATCAGAAGCTGGCAATTGTGGGCGATGGCCTGGTCCAAGGCCGCCATATCCCCGTCCAGACAAACCAGCACCCGGGTAACTTCTTTTTGATAGCCGCCCAGAATTAAGCCGCTGTTATCATAGTTCTCCTGAAAGGCCTTGGGTGCCAATCCTTCAATAAAGGACGTAATGTGCTCAAGCTTCATGGTTATCACCCTCCGTATTGTCTATGGTTAACGCTATGGTTCTATTCTCTCCAGAAGCTGGGTCAGCGCATGCAGAATAAGTCTTTCCTTTTCCAGACTCTCACTGGTACTCCTGGCTGCCATCAGACCTTTGACAATCTTCTCCTGTCGTTTAAGCCGATCCCTTACCCAGAGCGGCAGCAAGGGGTCCTTCTTTTTAATGAGCTGCTCTCCGATGACTTCGTTGAGTATATCCCAGCTTTCCCGCTTTATACCTGTGTACCGAACCCTCAAGACCTGATACAGCTTGGGGCCTTCGTTCACCAGCGCTTCATCCTCTACTTCAAAGCCCCGCTGCCAGAGATAGGGCCTTACCGCCTCCTGCCCCACCATGGGCTGAAGGATCAGATGGGAGGCCTCCCGCGCAATGTCCAGGGACTGCTCTATAAGCTCAATCATTAAAAGTCCGCCCATACCGGCCAGTACAATGCACTGGGCTTCCCGGGGCTTAAGGGGCTCCAGCCCGCTTCCCAGGCGCAGCTCCATGCGTTCCCCAAGCCCGTACTGGCGCAGGGTTCGCTCCGCCCTCTCCAAAGGACCTGTCCGGACATCACAGGCAATGGCTTTTTTGCAGCGCTGGTTCAAAAGGGCATAGGCGGGAATAAGCGCATGATCGGTGCCGATATCCGCCAGGGTATCACAGGGGGGAATCATATCATATATCAGTTTAAGTCTGCCTTTTAAAATCATTGGATTTATCCTTACCCCAGCGTAGAGAGAAATCTGATTATGAAAAAAGATGATTGCAAGCAATCATCTTTTTTCATGTTGGTGGGCCTTCAGGGACTCGAACCCCGGACCAACCGGTTATGAGCCGGTAGCTCTGACCAACTG
>JAKIML020000107.1 GCA_022702935.2 Bacillota bacterium
TCAATCTTCCTACTGAGCCCTTCTATGGTCTGTTCAGACAACTCTATCCGATCGGTTTCCCAGCCGTTTTTTTCAAATCCTTTTTGCATCCCATACTTAATCATGGGCGATGGGTTAGTGAAAAGAATTCTCATAGGTCATAAAGCCCCTTAATTAGTAATGTAAATTAAATGCTAGTACAGTATATGCACCAGGCTTGTTTCAGATATAGGGGCAGGGCGTAACCAGTTGTAACCAAAAGGCATAGAATACTACTGTAGATACGTTATATGAGGGGAACTATGGCATGATGGATAACAACAAGCCCTTGTGCATTCAATCATTTCGGGTGCTGGCCAAGTTTCAGCAGGAACATGTTCAGATCTTTTTCCAGGAGAAACGTGATCCCATGACCGGTAAGCGCCTGAGAAAGAAAGAACCTGTTACACTGTTTATTAATAACGCAGGAATACTCAACGAATATCCTTTGGAGTGCATTAGCTGTATTAAGGTCAGATTGGTTGATGAACCAAGGATCACATTCATCTGTGATAAGAAGGTAAGGCTTGAAATAGGCTTTATCATTTATTTAGTGGTCAAATTTGAGGGGAACCAGGAATACGAGCTCATTGTATTGCCCCAGGATCTGGGCATCGATGTGAACACTCTCTATGATTTGACCGAGAAACAGATAGCCAATAGCGTGGTCCAGACCATGCAGTGGGTAGGGGATCGGTTTGTTTACACCCTTACGGCCACCTTTGACGAATTTGATGGGATCATTCCACCGGGGCTTATCGCATCTAATACCTTAGTAGGGAATGTGACACTGAGGAATACCACATGGACCTTTGATATCGATGGGGTAAGCTTCGACGGTACCGGTTCGCCTCCAGTTCTGGCCACTCGTGTGGATTTGGCCATCTTTCAGGATATCATTATCCGAATCGGAATTGAGCAGGGCATCCTGGTGGACGGGGAGGTGGATTAATTCCCGTGGAGCGGGTTTTAATCGCAAGCCCTGTCAATCAGCACCCTGCCATTCTCAAAGAGTTTGCGGCATCCCTTTTGAATCTGGAGCTCAAAGGGGTGTGCGCAAGCTTTTTATTTATTGAAGACAACTACCAGGAGGAATCCCGGGAAATACTTTCAAGACTGGCTGGCCAGCTTGGCGGAGAAATCCTGATGGTGCAGAGCAAGCCCGACGATTACCGGAAGGAGCTTGGGCATGCCTGGACCCCTGCTCGCATCACCAAAGTGACCGAGTTTCGTAACCGGATTCTCGACCATGCCCGAGAAAAAGACTATGATTCACTTTTCATGGTGGATTCCGACCTGATGCTTCACCCTAAAACCCTGATTCACCTTATGACGCAGAAAAAGGATATTGTGTCGGAGATTTACTGGACCTCCTGGACACCCGGCAGCAGACCCTTCCCCCAGGTCTGGCAGTGTGATAATTATACCCAATGCCTGCCCGGTCAGCAGGATCAGCCTTACCTGTCCAGGACCTATCAGGGCCTGAAGGATTTTCATGAAAGCCTTAAAAAACCCGGCATCTATAAAGTGGGGGGCCTTGGAGGCTGTACCCTGATGAGCCGGGCAGTGTTAAAAAGCCCTGTTTCCTACAGCAAAATACCCAATCTGAGCTTTTTGGGAGAGGATAGGCATTTTTGTGTGCGCGCAGCGGTACTGGGTTTCGAGCTGTATGTGGACACCTGCTATCCGGCCTTTCACTTGTACCGTCTTGCTGATTTGCCCCGGTGGGAGTCTGTCAAAAAAGGCTGGGAATACGGGGTTTCCCTGGCAAATTAGCCTGAAAATAAAGGAGAGAACAGGGAAATAAAGAAATCACTTATTGATAAGGCAATAGGGGGGTGAAGGTATGGATGTTAAGTTTGCAAAGGAAGGAAACACACTCATTGTTTTAATAGAAGGGGAGATTGACCATCATACGGCTTCTCGGGCAAGAGCAAGAATAGACAGCAAGTTCCTCATGGAGCCAGTTAAGAATATGGTGATGGATTTATCCAGAGTGACCTTTATGGACAGTGCAGGCATTGGCTTGATTTTGGGACGCATGAACAGAGTTAACAGCGTGGGCGGCAAAATGACCCTTCGCAAGCCTAAGCCTGAGATCAGCAAAATATTGAAAATGTCCAAGATAGAGTCTATTGTAGAGCTAGATGCCTGAAGTCTTAAAGTATTGTGAGGTACATGGGTTATGCAGCCAATCAACAGAATGAAAACCGAGTTTTTGAGTAAATCCTCCAACGAGGCCTTTGCGCGGGTTGTGGCGGCTTCGTTCGTTGCCCAGGCCGATCCCTCAATAGACGTCTTGGCGGATATACGAACAGCGGTATCGGAGGCAGTCACCAACGCCATTGTCCATGGCTATGACGATACAGAGGGCATTGTGACCATGGAATGCCTTCTGTATTCGGACCATGTGGAGATCATTATCGAGGATTTTGGCAAGGGCATTAAGGATATCGCACAGGCCAAAACGCCCCTTTTCACCACACGCCCTGATCTGGAGCGGTCGGGTATGGGATTTACCGTCATGGAAACCTTTATGGACAGCCTTGAGGTAGAATCCGAACCGGGTAAGGGCACAAAAATCCGAATGACAAAGCAATTGGAGTATAGGTAGGCAAAAGCATGAGCAACTTTAACGACGAGTCCACCCTTGAAATGATCAAACGGGCTCAGAATGGTGATGCTGAAGCGAGAAACACCCTGATTGACAAGAATACCGGCCTGGTCTGGAGCGTGGTCAGAAGATTCCGCAACAGGAATGTGGAAACCGAGGACCTGTTCCAGATTGGCTGCATCGGCCTGATTAAAGCCGTTGATAAATTTGATGTCTCCTTTAATGTGCGTTTTTCCACCTATGCCGTTCCCATGATACTCGGGGAGATAAGGCGGTATTTCAGGGATGACGGGGCCATCAAGGTCAGCAGAAGCCTCAAGGAGCTGTCCATCAAGGCCAAGGATATCAGTGAAAGGCTGGAGCAGAGCTTAGGGCGTCCGCCCAGCATCAATGAGCTGTCCAAGGCCCTGGATGAGGAGCCTGAAAATGTCATCCATGCCCTTGAAGCCTCCCGCGCTCCCGAATCCCTGTTCAGGGAATACGAGGATGAGGACGGCTCTGAAAACCGCTTAATCGACAGGATCATCGCCGAGGAAGGTAACAGCGAAGCCGATACGGTGGAACGCATATCTCTTTATAACGCCATCAAGCAGCTTTCGCCCAGGGAGAAGAATCTCATCTGGATGCGCTTCTATTCGGGCCAGACCCAACAGAGCGTGGCCAAAAAGCTGGGCATATCCCAGGTTCAGGTGTCCAGGCTCGAGAAAAAGGTGCTGGATATCTTAAAGGCAAAGCTGGAGGGCTGATGGCTCAGCGAATCCTTCTGCATTCCAAATAGAAGCGCTTTTCTGCGGCTTCACCCATGGAAAAGGTTTTCCGGGGAAGAGCGCCATCCAGTATGACGGTCTTAAACAGCTCGTTTTTATCCATGGGAGCAAGGAAGAAGCCCATATTGCCGGCCTGATGTCCCAGTCTTTCGGTTACATCCTCACCATGGACATAGTCAATACCCACCTGCTTATTCTCTTTCAGATAAATATCCAGAAAGTTCTGAAGGGTGGCCACGTCCAGATTGTAGGCGGGACATTCCACCACAAGATAACCCGAGCCCTGATAAGAGGTATAGGGAATAATATGCCCATTGGCCTGAGGCCTTTCCTGGGCCTTAACAACACTTGCCTTGCAGCCCTTGTCATTGTAGAAATTGCAGAAGGCCTCAGCAAGATGTGAGGGATCCACATTAAAGAGGACTCTGTGAATGGGCTCAAACACAAGCCCGCTGTCGTGAACATTGACCACTTCCACCAGAGCATAGCGCGCCGGATGCTGTGCCTGCTCCTCAGCGGAGAGATTTTTTTTCAGATTCTCCCAACAGGCCTTGGCAGTGGCCAGCGAGTGATTGCCGTCACCTACGGCAAACAAGAGGACACCATAATCATCCTTTAATTGATAACGCTTTTTGAAAAGTTCAGGGTTCTTCAATTTCAGGAGGGCCTGGGCCATGCCTGAAAGATCAGTCTCATCGCTGACCTTCCAGCCCTTGATGCTTCCGCTGTCCATCATGAGTTCAAAATCATAGACCTTATCAAGGTTCCCGGTTTTTTTAACCAGGGGCTCAATGACGGTTCTTTCAGCATCGTCAATCAGTATCATAATATGGGGAAGCTCCAGTGGAGCGTTTTCACGGATGCGAATGCGGGGCGGGAGGCGCTCAATAATGGTGCCCTCAGTGGCACGGATGAGGCTTTGGGAGCCCTTGTTATAGTCATAGCGCTCCAGATCTACGGCAAAAATGAGGCCGTGACGTGTAAGTCCGCTCTTGAAGGTTCTTTCGGTCAGCAACACTGTATCGGTCAGCTCTTCAAACATCTGATGATTGATATATTGGGTCATGGTTTCCCTGATTCTCTCAATACGCAATGCTTTTTGGTCCTCAGTCTCAGTCTCGAGATAAGCCTCAGGGAAAATCATGCGCAGGGTGGAGGGATTCTCTCCGACAAATGCGTCCACACTCTCCCAGTATTCAGGCTCGGATGTGTATTGATCACAGGCAACCGTAGCCCAACGTGTCATATCCGTGCCTTTTTTGGGCAGCAATACCGATGAAATACTTATACCTAATTCTTCTTGAAAAATGTTTCTTAATTGGTTATCCATAGATGAGAAACCTCCCTAAATTTTGACCTTTGTCCATTTTAGAGCAATATGAAATATCTGTCAAACGCTTCTGCGCATCTATTTTGAAAATTTAGTTATACTATATACGAAATCAAAAGAGGAGGGAAAATTTGTATGAAAAGCGGATTTAGCGGCGGAGTTCTTATTGGTGTTGTACTTGGTGCAGCCCTTTCCATAATGGCTGATGAGGAATTCAGATTGGACAGATCAGTCAGACATATGAGCAGAGTGGGTAGGAAGTTAGGCAGATGTTGCGGCAGAGCCTATACATCGATGAGACATATGATATAAAGTGATTGAGGGAAAACAGGGAACGAAGAAGTTCCCTGTTTTTTTTGTGTGTATATTGATTGAGCAGCATTAGTCCCTGCCCGACAGCTATTCAACCTTATGGTGTCATTGCAATCTATT
Source organism: Bacillota bacterium (assembly GCA_022702935.2). Lineage (GTDB taxonomy): Bacteria > Bacillota > Clostridia > DSM-8532 > DSM-8532 > DTU059. The sequence continues at coordinate 5,162 of JAKIML020000107.1, forward strand.
CCCAGAACATGTTAAACTCTAATAAAATAAACGGCTAATCCGTCTGGGAAGAATATGAGCAAAACTTATTAATTTGTAGAGGACAAAGCATGAATCAACAGTGGAAAAAGAATACCATACTCTTTCTGGCCAGCCAGACCATCTCCTTATTCGGCTCATCCCTGGTTCAATATGCCATGACCTGGTATATTACCTTGGAGACCCAATCAGGAGCCATGATGACCATTGCCATCCTGTGCGGATTTCTGCCAACCTTTATTCTGTCCCCATTTGCGGGGGTATGGGCTGATCGCTATAATCGAAAGCTTCTCATTGTCTTATCGGACAGTTTTATCGCATTGGTTACATTGATACTGGCCATTCTGTTCTATTTGGGCTATGAATCGGTTTGGCTGCTCTTTGTGGCTATGGCTCTCCGGGCGGTTGGTTCTGGAATTCAAATGCCGGCCGTCAATGCATTCCTGCCCCAATGGGTGCCTGAGGATAAGCTCACCAAGGTCAATGCCACCAATGGGAGCATTCAATCCCTGGTGACATTGGTTTCGCCCATGCTGAGCGGAGCACTTCTTTCCACAGCCACCATTGAATCCATTTTCTTTATCGATGTGGGCACTGCTGCTATTGCCGTGGTTATTATGCTACTGTTTTTACGTGTTCCTGCTCATGAAAAGTCCCTATCACGGGCGTCCACCACCTATTTCTCCGACCTGAAGGAAGGGTTTCAATACATTCTCAACCATAGCTTTGTCAGAAATCTGTGCCTTTTTAATATCTTCTTCTTTATACTGGCCGCCCCGGTTGCCTTTTTGACCCCCTTGCAGGTGACCCGCCGCTTTGGAAATGATGTATGGCGGCTAACCGCCATTGAGATTGCCTTTTCGGTAGGAATGATGCTTGGGGGCATTGCCATGGCCTCCTGGCAGGGATTTAGAAACAAGGTGCATACCATGTCCCTGTCCATCTTTATCATTGGTGCAGGAACCTTCGTGTTGGGCATTATGCCTAACTTTTGGCCGTACCTGGCTTTTATGGGCATTATCGGTGTGGCTATGCCCATATTTCATACCCCTGTAACAGTCTTGCTTCAGCAGAAGGTTGAAGGCGATTTTCTGGGGCGTGTTTTTGGTGTGCTTACCATGCTTTCAACCTCCATGATGCCGTTGGGGATGTTGATCTTTGGGCCCATGGCTGACTATGTGGCCATTGAGTGGATGCTTGTGGCAACAGGCACATTGCTTATCCTCCAGGGGTTGCTTATGTTTACAAACAAGGCTTTGGTCCGGGAGGGAGAGCCCCAGGAAACCCCTGAGATTTAAATGTTGTTTTAAGTCAAATAAACCATGAGTTGTTCAATACCGTCTATTATATATAACATACCTACACATATGCCTGCTCATCTTAGTTGGGAGGAATCAAAATGAAGAAAAGAGTTTACTATTTCGTAGCGCTTCTTTGTGCCCTGGCATTGCTTGCGGCCTGCAGCCGGATGGAACCCCCGAAGCAGACTCCGGCACAAACTCCTGAGCAAAGTCAGAGCCCGGAAACCATGGCGCCCGAGATAACACGCAACAGCACCCTTGAAATCCTGAACCTGGATGTTAATGATGAAAAGGCTCTTGCAGCAATCGTGAATTGCCCCGATGAGGAAACCCTGGCTAAGGTGCCCAGCCTTAAAACCTATAATGAAGATGAGGATATTGAATCCATGCTCCTGGTTCCTGTTGAGAACGGATCCCGTGTTGAGCTTGTCAGCCTTGAATGGGACAATGAGAAGCTTAACGAAGTTGGCACCGCCTTTGTGACCGAGAAAACCGAGGACGGCTATGGACTGTTCGTTAGAGCCGTACGCACCGAGGGAGCACCGTATCTTAAGATTGTGGTGGAAAGCCCCAAGGGGGAGCGGGGGGAATACCTGATTGTCTATAACGGCAGGGACGGAACTCCTGAGATTGAATATATAACAGCCGAATAAGCGCGGTTTATAGAAAATAACTGTCTTAATAAAAGCAACATGCTATAAGGCAAAATAATCCGGACATCTTTGGTGAACCTTTGCTTACGGAAGATGTATTTTTTTTACAAATATATCAATTGAGTAGCAGATTCAATATTATATATCTAACAGTCTTTTCTTATATTATCTGGACCTATCATTCTGTTTTGTTTCCGTTAAGCATCGCATCAGATGGTGAAGAAATGGACTTGTTGATCACGGGGCGCAGGTATTGGTTTGATAAATATCATTGGAGTATTAGTAAATAGGTGGATAGATTACGCATCGTTATGAACAGCCAGTAGACAGAAAATGGATGATGGGCTATACTTATCGATATGTAATATTAAGGGTGAATATCCAGGTATTATAATTAAGTATTTCAGTTTTGCTCCTTCAGTACTGATGTTTTCTATAAAAATAGAAATAAGCACTAATCAAGGAGAGAATCTGTGATGAAAAGAAAAGCTCTAATTCTTTCAGTCGTTTTGCTTCTAGCCATTTCCCTTCTTGTTCCCTCAGCCTTGGCTGCTAGCGATGCTGATGCTGAGCTGGCGGCCTTACACTGTCACCCGCGCCCAGTTTATCAAGATGTTCATCCGGGCCATGTATGGAGCCGATGCCGTTAACATTATGATGGCTGACTTTAACCACTGGGCAGCCAAGGATATCAAAAAGGCTGAGGAGATAGGGGTTTTAGCCACCAGAGAGTATTACATAAACAATATTGACCAGCCCATCACCCGGGCTGAAATGGCAAAGCTTATTATAAGGGCATATATGCAGTTTGAGCCTGATCCCTTCCCCTATGAGGAAAGCAAGGTCTTTTCTTCTGTTATTAAGGACTATCATCAAATTCCTGCAGAGTATCAGCCCTCGGTACTGATGACCTATGCAACAGGTATTATCACCGGCTATCCCGATGGCCGGTTTGGGGGAAACGATACTGCTACCAGAGCCCAGGCTGCCGCTTTTATCATCCGCTATCTGGACAAGAATGAAAGAATCAAGGTTGAGAAGCCCACCGCAGGCTCAGGTACAGGAACCGGCAAGCGTGAGGCCACCATCCTTCGTTGGGACGACCCCTATAGACCTGTCCCCCAGGAAGGAGATATCTTCATCAAGCCCGACGGGACCGAGGTAGTTCTCAAAATTGGCCCGGCAGGAGTATTGGGGGAAAACCAGAACTGTGATATCTGGGGAGGAATGGCTTATCCAAGTGGTAATGTGTTAAAGGAGGGAATGTTAGGGATACCTCAGTGGGGGCATCTTGGCGAAACCTATCTCATTGACGATTATGGGGAGGGCCATTTTTGGGAGGAATGGAAGATGATAATGAAATATTATGGTAATAAGGCTTATGAAGATGTTAAGAACCCCAAAGAAGGACAAACCTATGGAAAGTGGCTCATATATATGTATGGTCAATGGTGCTGGATTGGTCCAATAAATCTTGCGAGGTTTTCATAAGAAATAGTCAATAGCTGTTGCTTCTGTTGCATACTATTCCAACAAGCGCTCGACCGACAATATGCGCTCAGATGGTACCCGCTAAAGTCAAGGCGTCATATATGAGGCATATATGGCGTTCTTTGAGGAGGTAACCTATGGCGGATTTGAAGGTCAATCCAAGAGGTCTCGAGGAAAGTGAATAATTTTGCAATGTATAAAAGAAAGTGTAAACTGTTCGGGATATTAATCATTCTTTTAGCCTTGACTTCATGCATAAATAATAAGGATGCGTTTCAAGAAAATCTGTTAGAAAATAATATGGGAAGCATTGAGGGCAATATTTTTGGTTCTATTTTAAGGCATGAGGACTGGTATTTTTACACAAATATTCAGGACAATAGTAGTCTCTATAAAATAAAAGCAGATGGTTCGAAGAGAAAAAAACTAAGCTACGGTCAAACCAATATAATTGGTATCTATGATAATTGGGTTCTATATATCGATTACTCTGACAGGGGCACACTTTATAGAATTACCACGGATGGTAAAGATGAAGCAAGAGTTGTCAATGAAAGAATTCTGAAAGCAAAAATTGTTGGAGAATGGGTCTATTATATTGGTTTTGTCGATAATAGTATCTACAATATCTGCAAAATAAAAGTCGATGGTTCGAATAAAACAGTTCTCGTAGAGGACTGTGCAGGCGAAATGATTGTGGATGGGGATTGGATATACTATACCCATGTTTTCGGTTTTCATTTATACAAAGTAAAAACTGACGGTACTGAGATTTATAAACTTAATAATACTCCCACTAAGAAGATTAGCCTTGATGGGGACTGGATATACTTTATTGAAAGTCTAGGAAGTAATAGATTATACAGAATCAGAACCGATGGAACAGATAAGGAAAAGATAACTGAGGATGAGTCAATCGACCTTACTGCTAAGGATGGATGGATCTACTACCATGTTACTGGGCCTGGGCCATATGGAACAAAACTATATCGGGCAAGGATAGATGGCTCAGAAAAAACAAAGATATTTAATGGAGGATTAGGCGACGTTATTGTTGATGGGGAATGGTTGTATTTTTGTGTAGACCCTCGAATAATTGGAGGAGAAGCTATCGGAAGAATTAAAATAGATGGGACTAGTGAAGAAGTGATTCCAGTAAACTACTTTAGCCGATGACAAAAGCACAAGTATAATTCACTAGAGCTTTGGTAATTGAGCACGATAGCAATGATTTTTCACTGATTATTACTGATTTATGAGGGTTTGATCTGAATTACTACTTGCATATAAGATAACAATAACTGCTGCTTCCGGCGGCTATGGGAATCCATAACCGCTTTATTACAAGACTCTCATGTTATTGTTCTAAAGGAGGGTAAGCTTGGTATAGCTGCCTGGGGTCATCTTGGAGAAACCTACCTCATAGACGATTATGGAGAGGGCCATTTCTGGGAGGAATGGAAGATGATCGTAAAATATTAAGGTAATAAAGCCCGTGAAGAAGTCAAGAACCCCAAAGAAGGCCAAACCTAAGAGTTACAAAAGGTCGTGAGTATTTATCCTACCACGACCTTTATATATTTGATGAAAGTAACCATTGTTTTCCCGGCAGGACTATGTTATAATATTAACAAACAATCCATATGGGGTGCGTCGCGAGGCCAAAGGGTCCTTTCGACAAACCAAGGCTTTTTTCCAACCAATCGTACTGAATGCACGAGGGTTCGTCCCGAGTGAGAAGGCGAGAGAATAGTGGGTTTACTATCCTTGTGCCTGTTCGGTACAAGGATTTTTTGTTATGCAAAAACCGATGAGGAAAGGGAGACATGCCATGGAAAACCGTATAGCTCTGATGGGCATTATTGTTGAAAACCCTGCATCCGTTGAAAGGCTTAATGCCATTCTTCATGATTATGCGGAGTACATTGTGGGAAGGATGGGGATTCCCTACCACAAGCGTAAGATATCCATCATCAGTGTGGTTCTTGATGCACCGCAGGATGTGATAAGTGCCCTGTCGGGCAAGCTGGGCATGCTTCCCCAGGTCAATATCAAAACGATATACTCCAAGGTTTAATTTACAGCATTCAATAAGGAGGCGCCTATGTTTCAGCTCATTGACAAGCTAGAAAGGGATAGAACCTTAACGAAAGAAGAGTTTATTGAACTTCTCAACCATATCACCCACGAGACCAGCGAATACCTCTTTGAAAAGGCAAGGAGAATTTCAAAGAAGTATTTTGGAAGCCGCATCTATACCCGAGGTCTGGTGGAGTTCACCAACTTCTGCAAGAATGACTGCTATTACTGCGGTATACGCTGCAGCAACAAGAACGCCGAGCGCTATCGACTGTCCAAAGAAGAGATCATGAGCTGCTGCGAGCAGGGGTATAAGCTGGGGTTCCGCACCTTTGTACTGCAGGGCGGAGAGGATCCTAAGTATTCGGTGGAGGCCTTTGCCGATATTATACGCACCATTCGCACCAATTACCCTGACTGTGCCATCACCCTGTCCATTGGTGAACGGGATTATGATGAATATAAGACCTATTTCGAGGCAGGCGCCAACCGTTTTCTGCTTCGTCATGAAACGGCCAATGAGGAGCATTACAAAAAGCTCCACCCCCAAAACCTGAGCCTTGCCCATCGCAAGCAGTGCTTAAGAGATTTAAAGAAAATAGGCTACCAGGTGGGAACGGGGTTCATGGTGGGCTCTCCTTACCAGACGGTGGAATGCATTGCCGAAGATCTGCTGTTTATCCGGGAACTGGAGCCCCAGATGGTGGGGATTGGCCCATTTATCAGTCACCAGGATACCCCCTTTAAAGATGAACCCTCGGGAACCCTGGAGCTGACCCTCTTTCTCATTGGAGTTTTAAGGCTCATGCTGCCCAACGGCCTCATACCCGCCACAACCGCCTTGGGGACCATCCATAAAAACGGACGGGAGCTGGGTATACTGGCCGGGGCCAATGTAGTCATGCCCAATCTGTCACCGGTGAAGGTCAGAAAGAAGTATTCTCTCTACGACAATAAGATTTGTACGGGTGAGGAGGCTGCCGAGTGCCGGATGTGTCTTCAGAACCGTGTTCAGAAGATTGGTTATGAGCTTGTCGTAGACAGGGGGGATTTTAAACCTTTGGATAGCATGGAGCCCTTGGAACAATTAGCTTAGGAGGCGACTTATTATGTATAACAAATTATCCCCATACGCCACCGATTTTATCGATGACGCCGAAATCCTGGATACCCTGGATTATGCGCAGAAGAATAAAAGCAACCGCGCGCTGATTGAAAGCATTCTGGAAAAAGCCCGCACTATGAAGGGATTGAATCATCGGGAAGCGGCCGTGCTTCTGGACTGTGAGATAGAAGATCTCAACGAGAAGATGTATGCTCTGGCTCAGGAAATCAAGCAGAAGCTTTACGGCAACCGTATTGTTATGTTTGCGCCCCTGTATTTGTCCAACTACTGTGTCAATGGATGCGTCTACTGTCCCTATCACCATTCCAATAAGCACATCACCCGCAAAAAGCTCACTCAGGAGGAGATCCGCCGTGAGGTTATAGTCCTCCAGGACATGGGACATAAGCGCCTGGCACTGGAAACCGGGGAAGACCCCATCAATAACCCCATTGAGTATGTCCTTGAAAGTATTAATACCATCTATAGCATCAAGCATAAGAACGGGGCCATTCGCCGGGTTAATGTGAATATTGCGGCCACCACCGTTGATAACTACCGAAAGCTGAAGGAGGCCGGCATCGGTACCTATATCCTGTTCCAGGAAACCTATCATAAGCCCACCTATGAGGCCTTGCATCCCACAGGGCCCAAGCATAATTACGCCTACCATACCGAAGCCATGGACAGGGCCATGGATGGCGGCATTGACGATGTAGGCCTGGGTGTTCTTTTCGGCCTTAATCTCTACCGCTATGACTTTGTTGGCCTCTTAATGCACGCCGAGCACCTGGAAGCCTACAAGGGCGTGGGACCCCATACCATCAGCGTTCCCAGAATCCGCCCTGCTGATGATATCAACCCTGATGATTTTACCAATGCCATTTCCGATGACATCTTTGCCAAGATAGTGGCCGTTATCCGCCTGGCTGTTCCCTATACGGGCATGATCGTATCCACCAGAGAATCGCCCAGAACCCGTGAGCGGGTGCTTAAGCTGGGCGTATCCCAGATCAGCGGCGGTTCCAGAACCAGTGTGGGCGGCTATGTGGAGCCCGAGTCCGAGGATGAAAATTCAGCCCAGTTCGATGTCAGTGACAGGCGCACCCTGGATGAGGTTGTTCATTGGCTGCTGAAGCTTGGCTACATACCCAGCTTCTGTACGGCCTGCTATCGCGAGGGACGTACCGGGGACAGATTTATGCAGCTTGTGAAAGCGGGGCAGATAGCCAACTGCTGCCAGCCCAACGCCTTGATGACCTTGAAGGAGTATCTGGAGGACTATGCCTCTCCTGAAACCAGGCAAATGGGTGAGCACGTCATTTTAAATGAGCTCAATCACATTCCCAACGAGAAGGTGCGCAATCTGGCCACCCAATACATCCTTGAAATGAAGGAAGGAAAGCGGGATTTTCGCTTTTAGCCGAGGATAATGCTTGAGCACAATGTTCCTATCATATAAAGCTGAGATATAGAACCTTCAATGCCAGGCTATGTAGTTGATGATATGGCTTGGCATTGTTTGCGTTTATGGGGATAGTCTCACACACTATCCTTTTTTATTATAGAAGAATAATCAATATACTCTCTTGCTTGACGCATGTCCGGCGGTTTGGGTATACTTATTTATAATGTTTATCAAGAATTTAACACTAAGAGAGGTCGGGAAAAACCGCCATGCGAAAAATCGGACTTAATGAATTGAGAGAAATGTATCTGTCTTTTTTTGAGAGCAAGGGACACCTTCGCCTGCCCAGCTTTTCACTGGTTCCTCAGAATGACCCCAGTATCCTTCTTATCAACGCGGGCATGACGCCCTTGAAGCCATATTTTACAGGTAAGGAGACTCCGCCCAGAAAGCGTGTGACCACGTGTCAGAAGTGCATTCGCACGCCCGATATTGAGAATGTGGGTAAAACCTCCCGCCACGGCACCTTCTTTGAGATGCTTGGCAATTTCTCCTTCGGCGATTATTTCAAGAAGGAGGCCATTCCGTGGGCATGGGAATTCATGACCAAGGTTCTTGAGATCCCCGAAGAACTTTTATATGTTTCTGTTTATGAGCACGATGATGAAGCCTATGATATATGGCATAAGGATGTGGGGCTGCCTCCGGAGAAAATCTTCCGCATGGGCAAGGCCGATAATTTCTGGGAGCATGGAACAGGCCCCTGCGGCCCCTGCTCGGAAATCTATTTTGACCGGGGCCCCGACAAGGGCTGCGGCAAGCCCGACTGTACTGTAGGCTGTGATTGTGACCGCTTCATTGAGGTCTGGAATAATGTTTTTACCCAGTTTGATCGCCAGGCTGACGGCACCTATCTGGAGCTGGCCAGCAAGAACATTGACACGGGTATGGGCTTAGAGCGTCTGGCCTGCGTGATGCAGGGTGTGGACAGCATCTTTGAAGTGGACTCCATCCGCGCTATATTGGACCATGTCTGCCGCATCGCCAATGTTTCCTACGGTAAGGAATACAAGAGTGATGTCTCCATCCGCGTTATCACCGACCATTCCCGCAGCGTGACCATGATGGTTTCCGATGGTATTCTGCCCTCCAACGAAGGCAGGGGCTATGTGCTGCGCAGACTCTTAAGAAGAGCTGCCCGTCATGGCAGACTGTTGGGTATCAACAGAACCTTCCTGGCAGAGATTGTCGATACGGTTATAGCCTGCTCGGGCGGCGCCTATCCTCACCTTGTCGAGAAGCAGGACTATATCAAGAAAGTTATCAGCCTTGAGGAAGAACGCTTCTATGCCACCATTGATCAGGGCATGATTATTCTTGAGGACTATATGAAGCAGGTGCGCGAGAATGGCACCAATATGCTGACCGGCGAAATGGTCTTCAAGCTTCATGACACCTATGGCTTCCCCCTGGATTTAACCCGGGAGATTGCCAATGAGAACAACCTGACCCTGGACGAAGAAGGCTTCCATAATGAGATGAAGGCCCAGAAGAACAAGGCCAGAGAAGCCCGAAAGAGCAAGGAAGGCTCTGCCTGGGAAAAGGATCTCTTTGCCAATACCGACAAATCAGTGACCACACGTTTCTTAGGCTATACCCAGTATAGCTGTGAAGGAACGGTGCAATATATCGTTTTGGATGACGAGCTCTCCGAGAGCGCTCAGCAGGATGATGAAATAACCGTAGTGCTGGATGCCACCACCTTCTATGCCGAAAGCGGCGGACAGGTGGGGGATACGGGTACCTTGTCCAATGCCAACTTTGCCATGGAGGTTACCGGCTGCAGAAAAACCGCTGACGGCAAGTATCTCCATACCGGTAAAGTGGTTCGCGGCAGCGTTCAGGTGGGCGATAAGGTAACAGCCGCCATTGATATTGAAAAGCGCAAGGCAACGGCCCGGAACCATACGGCCACACACCTGCTCCATCAGGCTCTGAAGCATGTTTTAGGCGACCATGTTAATCAGGCCGGTTCCTTGGTAACCCCTGAAAGACTGCGCTTTGACTTTACCCATTTCTCAGCCATTACACCGGAGCAGCTTGAGGCTATTGAGAACGAGGTCAACAGCAAGATTCTGGAGAACCTTGCGGTGGATATCCGTGAAATGCCCATTGACGAAGCCAAAAAGCTTGGTGCCATGGCCCTGTTCGGTGAGAAATACGGCGACACGGTACGGGTTGTTTCGGCTGGCGATTACAGCCGGGAGCTTTGCGGCGGTACCCATCTGCATGCCACCGGTGAGGCCGGTTTGATAAAGATCTTAAGCGAAAGCGGTATTTCCGCTGGCGTCAGAAGAATTGAAGCCCTGACTGGCTTTAATGCCCTGAACTTCTATAAGAACAGGGATGCCCTTCTTAAAACAGCCGCCGATGCGGCCAAGGTCTCCACTGAGGACATTGTCAGAAAGATTGAGGGGCTCCATGATGAATTGAAGAGCACCAGAAAAGAGCTTGAAGAGGCTCGGGCCAAACTGGTCAGCAGTTCTACCGACAGCCTTGTCAATGAGGCCGAATCGGTCAAGGGTATGAAGATCGTAGCGGCCAAGCTGGAAAATCTGGATATGAATGCCCTGAGAAATGCTTCCGACACCATTAAGAATAAACTAGGCTCGGGCGTGGTAATACTGGTTTCCGGTAAGGACGATAAGGTGAATCTGATTGTATCGGCCACCAAGGATGCTGTAACAGCCGGAATCCACTGCGGCCAGATTATCAAGGATGCGGCCCAGGCCTGCGGCGGTGGCGGCGGCGGTCGTCCCGATATGGCTCAGGCCGGCGGCAAGGACCCCAACGGCATGGACGAAGCACTGCGCATTGCCAAGGAAAAAGCCAAGGCCATGCTGGCATAGTCCTGACCAAAAGCATAGGGGGCATCCTTTTGCTGTGATGCCCTCAATACCATTATAGAATACGGGAGTGAGTGGAAATGGATAATTGCCTTTTCTGCAAGATTATCAAGGGTGAAATTCCCTCAAGCAAGGTCTACGAGGACGAGCATGTGCTGGCCTTCAAGGATATCAATCCTGCAGCGCCCGTACATGTTCTGGTGGTTCCCAAATTGCATATTGACAGCTTGGAAGGGCTTAATGATGAGAATGTTGAACAGGTGGTACCCATCCACAAAGCCATTAAAGAGGTTGCCAGGATTATGGGCATCAGCGAGTCGGGGTACAGGGTCATTGTCAATTGCGGCAAGGAAGCAGGGCAGACCGTGTTCCACTTGCATTATCATGTCCTTGGCGGTGTAAAAATGGGGGAAAAGATCATATAATGGTGTTAGCTCGGAAAAATATGTTGACGCTATTAAAAGCACTATTATATAATAGAATACGTGCTGTAACATGGTTTACCATTCACACCGACTGGATAAATCCCCTGGCACGGCTGTACGTACGTAACAGAGGGGAGGGATAGATGTGTCTGAAGTAAGAGTTAAGGAGAACGAATCCCTTGACAGTGCGCTTAAGAGATTTAAGAGACAATGTGCTAAGGCTGGCGTTCTCGCTGAAGTGAGGAAAAGAGAACACTATGTCAAACCCAGCGTAAAGCGCAAGAAGAAGTCCGAGGCTGCGAGGAAGAGAAAGGCGAAGTAAGGGGAGAGATTAATGTCCCTTAAGGAAAGATTGTTGAATGATTTGAAGGAGGCCATGAAGGACAAGGATGAGATTCGCAAGGATACCATCCAGCTCATTCGGGCGGCCGTCCTGAGAATCGAGAAAGACAAACATATTACCCTTGATGATGAAGGGGTAAGTGATGTTCTGGTTAAAGAGTTGAAAAGTGCCCGGGATGCTCTGGTCGAGATAGAGAAGAGCGGTCGGGAGGACTTGATTCAAAAAGCCAACCGCCAAATCGAAATCATTCAACAGTATTTGCCGGAGCAGCTCTCTGAAGAACAACTAGAGGCTATTGTAAAAGAAGCCATCCAAGAAACTGGCGCTCTATCCGTTAAAGATATGGGCAAGATCATGAAAGTGGTAATGCCCAAGATTAAAGGTAGGTCGGACGGTAATTTGGTCAATACGGTAGTCAAAAAATTATTATCATAGCCATAAAGCCCGGAGTGATGACTTCGGGCTTTGTTATTACCGCTTTTTATCTTATTTACACGGGGATAAAACCATGGAAAGTTACTATTTCGGAAATGGCAGACGATGGGTGCTGCCCGAGTCCATAACAGAGACTGCATTATCAGAAACGGATCTGCCAGGAATATTCATCAAGCTCCTGTCACAAAGGAATATTTCTTCTCTTCAAGAGGCCCAGGCCTTTCTCAATCCATCCCTGGAGCATCTGCATGATCCCTTTCTTCTCGACGGGATGGAAATTGCCGCAAACAGAATTGTACAAGCTATAGAGAACAAGGAAAAGATCCTGATATACGGTGACTACGATGTAGACGGGGTTTCGGCCACAGCCATCATGGTCCGATATTTTCAGTCCCTGAATCTTCCCGTGGACTATTACATCCCTGATAGGGTGGATGAGGGCTACGGCATCAGTGAAGCGGGTATTGAGTACATAGGTTCCATGAATTACGATCTGATGATTACGGTGGACTGCGGCATTACGGCCCGTTTTCAGGTGGAAGCCATCTATGAGCGCTATTCCCAAAGAGGCCGCAGCATTGATATCATCATTACTGACCACCACCAGAGCAATGCCCAGTTCATGCCCGAGGCGCTGGTGGTCATTGACCCCCATGTCCCCGGGTGCAATTATCCGTTCAAGAACCTCTGCGGTGCAGGACTGGCCCTGAAGCTGGTTCATGCCGTGGGCCACAAGCTGGGCCATCCCGACAGGTTCATGGATTATCTGGATCTTGCCGCCCTTGCCACCATTGCGGATATTGTTGAATTAAAGGGCGAAAACCGAATTATCACGAAATATGGCATTGAAAAGATCATCAAAAACCCCTGCCTGGGCATGAAAGCGCTGCTTAAAGCCTCGGCGGCCTCACAAATGGACTCCTATCGGGTTTCCTTCGCCCTGGCACCCCGGGTGAATGCGGCGGGACGCATGGGGGATGCCAAGTGTGCTGTTGCGCTTTTTACCACCCAAGATGAGGCTGAGGCTGAAAAAATCGCCGAGCTTCTGAACCAATCCAATATAAGGCGCCAGGAGGTTCAGGATCAGATCTTTAAATCCGCTGTCGAAGCCATAGACAGGGATGAGCGTTACCAGAGGGAGAAAATTCTGGTGGTTTATGGCGAGGGCTGGCACCATGGGGTCATTGGCATTGTGGCGTCCAAGCTGGTGGATCGATACCACAAGCCTGCCTTTGTGCTCTCCATTGAAGAAGATAAAGCCGTGGGCTCAGCGCGCAGCGTGGAAGGCTTTAACCTGTTTAATGCCATGGAGGCCCATGCCGATCTGCTGGTCAAGTTTGGCGGCCATGAACAGGCCGGGGGCCTAACCCTGCAAGCCCAGGATATTGAATATTTCAGAACCCGTATCAATGAATATGCCGAAAGAATGCTGGAGGAAGAGTTGCTTAAGCCGGCTCTTCAGGTGCAGCTCCTGGCCGGAAAAGGCGATATCAGCCTTGCCACAGCCAAGCTTCTCACCCGGTTGGAGCCCTTTGGCTCAGGTAACACCATGCCCCTGTTCTGTTATAGGGGAGCCACCCTGGTCAGTAAAAAAACCGTCGGAAATGGGAAACACCTCAAACTGACCCTGGATTTTGACGGCGAAAGGGCCGATGGTGTCTACTTCAACAAGGGATATCTGGATGAGGGCATCTTTGAAGGCGACAGGGTGGATGTGGTCTTCACGCAGGAGATCAACCTTTGGCAGAACCAGGAATATTTACAGCTTAAGATATGGGATATGCATCTGAACGAGACGGTTCTTGCACAGAACCGATTCCTTCTCAAGGCCGCCCGGCAGGTTGAATGTCTTGATTGTGACGAAAATAGCCTTTATAATGGGATTATTGATAAAATCATCACTATTGATGATATAACTGTTAACAGGGACATCCTGGCTGTCATATACAGAAATATAGCCCGGATCGAAGATAAAGCCTTCACTCCGGCTGACCTGTTTGTGCAGGCAAGAATTCTTGCCAAAGAGACAAAAAAGCCTATTAACGGGTTCAAGTTTTTTGTGGCGCTGTTGGTTTTTGATGAGCTGGAGCTTATCTCCCTGGAGCTTCAGAGGAACGGCACCTATCGGATGAGTCGCCCCGAAGTGGTTTCAAAGGTTAACCTGGAGGAGTCCGAGATCCTTGAATGGGTTCGGCAGGCGGCGCAAGGCTTTATAGAAGACGGTGGTATGAATGATTGACGAATTCCTGCGTTTGAAGGAGTTGGTAGTTAAATATAAGCCCAATGCCAATTTTGAGCTGATTGAGAAGGCCTATAACCTTTCCAAGCAGGCTCATGAGGGTCAGGAGCGCGTTTCAGGGGACCCCTACATCACCCATCCGGTGGAGGTAGGGTGTATTCTGGCTGAGCTCGAAATGGATGAAAGCTCCATCGCCGCAGGCATACTCCATGATACCATTGAGGATACCACCTTTACCTATGAGCAAGTCAAAAAGGAGTTTGGTGAAGAGATCGCCGAGCTGGTGGACGGTGTCACCAAGCTCACAAAAATTCCCTACACCACAAAGCAGGAGATCCAGGCCGAGAATTTCAGAAAAATGTTTCTGGCCATGGCCAAGGACATCCGGGTCATCATTATTAAGCTGGCCGATCGCCTCCATAATATGAGAACCCTGAAATTCATGAACAAGGACAAGCAAATCCAGAAGGCCCGTGAAACCATGGAAATCTATGCGCCCCTGGCCCATCGCCTTGGTATGCACAAGATTAAATGGGAGCTGGAGGATTTGAGCTTCCGCTATCTGGACGAGAAGAATTACTACGACCTGGTGGAGAAAATTGCAAAAAAGCGTCGTGAACGCGAGGAATATATCAATAATATTATTGCTGATGTTGCCAAAAAGACCGAGGAAGTGGGCATTGAGGTCGATATAGAGGGTCGTCCCAAGCATCTTTACAGCATCTATAAAAAGATGAGCACCCAGAATAAGACCATTGATCAAATCTATGACCTTTTTGCCATACGTTTGATTGTTGACACAGTCAAGGACTGCTATACGGTGCTGGGGCTCATGCATGAGCTCTTTAAGCCCATGCCGGGCCGTTTCAAGGACTATATCTCTATGCCCAAGCCCAACATGTATCAATCCCTTCACTCCACGGTTATCGGTCCCGAGGGTATCCCCTTTGAGGTTCAAATCAGAACCTGGGAGATGCACCGGGTGGCCGAGGTGGGTATTGCAGCCCATTGGCAGTACAAAGAAGGCGGCTCAGGAGAAAAAACCTATGCTGAAAAGCTGTCCTGGTTGAGGCAGATGATTGATTGGCAGAAGGATGCCCGGGACGCCGATGAATTCATGGAAAACCTTAAGATTGACCTGTTTACCGACGAGGTCTTCGTCTTTACCCCCAAGGGGGATGTGAAGAACCTCAAGGCGGGCTCCAACCCCATTGACTTTGCCTATTCCATTCACAGCGCCATAGGTAATCGTATGATAGGCGCCAAGGTCAATGGCCGCATTGTCAATCTGGACTATGAGCTTAAGAACGGCGATATTGTTGAAATCATCACCTCGGGCGCCAGCAACGGCCCCAGCCGGGACTGGCTGAAAATCGCCAAGACCTCACAGGCCAGGAATAAGATCAACCAGTGGTTCAAGAAGGAAAAACGCGAAGAGAATGTTGAAATGGGAAGGACCATCTTTGAAAAAGAGGTTAAAAAGAATGGTCTTACCATGTCTCAGGTCTTAAAGAGCGAGTCCCTTGACGGAATTATAAAGAAATACAGCTTCCATAATATTGACGATCTCTATGCCGCCATTGCCCTTGGGGCCATTACTGCGGCCAAGATTGTCTCCCGTCTGAAGGAGGAGTACAGAAAAACCCTGCCTCCCGAGGAGCAGACCAACATGCTTCTTGACCAGATCGAAAAGGAAAGCAAAAAGAAAAGTAAAACAGTACCCGACAGCGGTATTGTGGTTAAGGGTATTGACAACTGTCTGGTCAGGCTTTCCCGTTGCTGCAACCCGGTTCCGGGAGACGATATTGTGGGTTATATCACCAGGGGCAGGGGTGTTTCGGTTCACCGCAGCGACTGTCCCAATATGAAGAATATCATTATTGACGGGGATGCCCGTCTCATAGATGTTTACTGGTATCAGAGCGTTTCGCCCAATGTTTCCTATCTGGCTGAAATCACCTTAAAGGCCCATGACAGACCCGGTCTGCTGGTTGAGATCACCAATGCTATCGGTGAATCCCGCATTCCTCTGCGGGCCATCAATGCCCGTACCGTCAAGGACATGACGGTGGTTATGCATATGACCCTGGAGATTAATAACACCGAGCAATTGGACAGGATCATTGCTAAAATGAGCCGCATCAAGGACGTGTTCGAGATTTCGCGTAATAAATAGGGTATGGGGCCTTGGCTTTTACCAAAGACTAAAAGTAATACTTTTGAGGATAAGGAGCTTCTGACATGCGCGCAGTAGTGCAAAGAGTCTCACAGGCTTCGGTTCGAGTTGAGGGAAAAATCACGGGAGAGATCCAAAAGGGCCTTCTGGTTCTTCTCGGGGTAGGTCAGGGTGATAATGAAAAGGACATGACCTATCTGGCCGATAAAATTGTAAACCTGCGTATTTTTGATGATGCCGAGGGTAAAATGAACCTGTCATTGCTGGATGTGGGCGGAAGCCTGCTGGTGGTTTCCCAGTTCACCTTGTTTGGGGATTGCCGAAAGGGCAAGCGGCCCAGTTATACTGATGCCGCCCGGCCTGAGGAGGCGCGCTGGCTCTATGAGGATTTCATGGCCTATGTAAAGGACACCTATGGGATACAGGTAGAGGCAGGAATCTTCCAGGCCATGATGGATGTGAGCCTTACCAATGAAGGGCCCGTAACTCTGCTTCTGGACAGCCGAAAGACCTTCTAGAATAAGTATAAAGAGTAAGGAAGGATTTAATGGAATATATAAGACTTTCCCGCGGATTATTTGATTCCAATTGCTATATTCTCATAGATAATAACGAATGCGCCATTATCGACGCTGGCGTGGAAGCCCAGCAGATTATGGAGGTTCTCCAGGATAAAGGACTTACTGCACGGTATATTATCCTGACCCATGGTCATTTGGATCATATTCATCATGTGGATGCCATTCAAAAGGCCACCGGCGCGGAGATTTGCCTCCATGAGGAAGAGCTGGAGCTTTACGCGAATAATGCCTATAACGGTTATGATATGTTTCCCATGATCACACCCCATGAGCATCCTAAGCCCCACAGGCTCTTAAAGCATGGGGACAGGCTGCCCTTTGGCCAGGGAGAGCTGGAGATCATTCATACACCCGGCCATTCACAGGGCTCCATTTCGGTGCTGTGGGGTAATCAGCTCTTTACCGGTGATACCCTTTTTGCCCAATCGGTAGGCCGGACCGACCTCTATGGCGGAAGCGGGCGAAAGATACTGGAATCCATCAGAAATCGCCTTTATACCCTTCCGGAGGATTGTACTGTTCATCCGGGCCATGGCGGATCCACCACTATTGGCTATGAAAGAGAGCATAATCCCTATGCCTGATCAAGTTTTATTTGTATTTATTGAAGGCTTAGCCATGGAAATGGAGGCGTGGGAGCTTATACGCCTCTTTTTTGATGCGGATTCCATTCGCTTTATTGAAAATGGGCTGGATGCTCCCAACCCTTCTTTGCGGGTCAATGCCGCTGAACTGGGCAAGGGGCCCTTGAACGCCAGTCTTCTTGTGGTCAGGACCCAGGAGGATGAGGCGGGCTGGACCTGCTCAGTGTCCTTTTTTGCGGACATTGACAATGTCAGGGCACTCCATGAGGGGCTGGCCCTTCAAAGGACACCCCATTGTTTCCATACCCGCACCATATCTCGCGCTGAAACAGAAAAACCCGGAGGAAGACTTTCAGGCAACCACAAAATCCTTGCGGGTGCCTGTATCTATGAGTTGCTTTCACAGTACACGGGTAAAAAGCTCCCCTACGGCTCCTTAACCGGCATCAGGCCTGTCAAGCTGGCCATGCAATGCCTGGAAGACGGTATGGATAAAAGCATAAGTCTTAAGCATCTGATGTCAGCCACAGGCATGAGCGCCCAAAAGGCCGAACTCATCTGGAATGTGGCCCAGGTGGAGTATCCCTTAATCCGCGAGCAGCCCAAAAGGTATCATCTGTATGTGGGAATTCCTTTTTGCTTAAGCCGCTGCCTTTATTGTTCCTTTACCTCCTACCCTGTCAAAGGCTTTGAGCATCTCATTGCCGACTACATGGACGCCCTGGAAAAGGAAGCGGCGGTTATTTCCCAATGGGTGCGGGAGGGGGAGATGAAGCTAGGATCGGTGTATATCGGCGGGGGAACCCCTACAGCCCTGGATGAGCGCCACTTTCGAATTCTCCTGGATTTCCTGACCCGATATTTCCCCATACATGGCAATGAGTTTACCGTTGAAGCGGGGAGACCCGATTCCATCACAAGGGAAAAGCTTAAGACCATGAAGAAATACGGGGTGTCCCGTATCAGTATCAATCCCCAGACCATGAACGACAAAACCCTCAGGCTCATAGGCCGGAATCACACCTCCGAGGATATTGAAGAGAAGTTTGCCTTGGCCAGGGAAATGGGCTTTGACCATATTAATATGGATGTTATCGCCGGACTGCCCGGTGAGGATGAGGCCATGTTCAGAACCACTCTGGATAGAATAGAAGCCATGAGGCCAGAGGGACTCACGGTTCATACCATGTCCATCAAGCGAGCCTCCAGGCTCCGGGAAGCCAAGGACGCCTTTACCGCCGCCAAGGACGAGGTGGTGGAAGCCATGATTAATGAGGCGGCCCAATCAGCCCGAAAAATGGGCATGCGGCCCTATTACCTCTATCGTCAGAAGAACATCCTGGCCAATCTTGAAAACACGGGCTATGCCCTGCCTGGACGGGAGTGCCAGTATAATATACAGACCATGGAGGAAAGGCAGACCATCCTGGCCCTGGGGGCTGGAGCCATTTCCAAATTCGTCCTTCCGGGCGGACGGATTGAGCGCCACTTTAACCTTAAAGAAGTAGGCCTTTACATTAAGCGCATCGATGAAATGATAGAAAAAAAGAAGCAGTATTTTGCGGGACAGGTAACTTAAAATAAGAGCCATAATATTCTCATCCTCTTGCTGCCCTCGTGGCAGGAAGTTGTTAATGCGCCTGCTTAAGGCATATCAGATGAGAACATCATGGCTTTATATCAGGTTTTAAGTAAAATACTGCTTCTTCCCAAGTGGCTTCGGGGGTTATTTCCCGGAGTTTTCTTTGATGCTCAGAATTTCACCCACGTACATTCTGTGAAAATCCCCGTTGAGGTAGTTCTTAATGATATTGGGGTCCAGGAAATGATCGGGATTAAGATCCTGATAATAGAGCTTTTTGCACTCAATAATGAGCCTGGACTGCTCAAAGCCCGTAGCGCCATGCTCCAGTGCAAAGGGGGTGAGGCCTGTTTCCTTGGTCTTGTCAATGTCCCGCCCGGATTTCTGGCCGCAGAGGTTCAGGACGCTTCGGTATTCCTGGGAGAAGAAGTTAAGGGAGAAGGTCTCATTTTTCTCCATAAACTCATAGGTATAGCGTGAGGGACGCACAAACACAAAGCAGACATTCTTGTGCCACAGAACGCCCAGCCCGCCCCAGCTTGCCGTCATCATATTAAAGTGGTCGGGACCTCCGGCGGTAATCAGCATCCAGTCCTGTCCGATAAGGGAAAAGACATTGTCTGTCAAGCTCTTGGGTTCCAGGGGAAGAAATGTGCTCATCATATCTCAACTCCTTTGATTCTTTTACTTTTGGTATAGTATACCACGAGCATGTCTCTAAGGACAAATATACCCAGATCATATAAAGATATCAGGCAATAAATCCTATGTACGCCCTCTTCTGAATAGAATGAAGGGGGGAGGATGGAGCTATGGTAACCGATGATTTGCTGGCTTATTATACCTTCGCAAAAGAAGTGCTGTACGACACATCCATGGGCATGATCAGGAGTGTTTTTCCCATCCGGAGCGTGGAAAGATGCTATCTCTATAATGTGTCCTTCAGTACCCATATTCTGGATGCTACCCTTGAAATCCTCCTGGATTACACCCTTGAAATCATCTACAGCATTATCAATGATAAAGGCGAGCTTGAAAGGATTAGCGAAATGATACAAAAGGACAAAATGCTGACCGTGGACTTAAAGCGTTATCCCTTGCTTATGGAGCAGGAGGAAGGCCAGGTGAGTTTTCATCATTGGGTCACTGACGCTTCCTATGAGGCCAAGATTGTGGATGAAAGCAAAATACAGCTCACCGTCCATGCCACCATTGAAGGCTCTGCTGCCCGAAGACCCTATTTAAATCTATGTATGCTTGGTATTGAGGAGCCCAGGGAGGACCTTAAGGCCTGGGAGGATCCCATCCATCTTTCAAGGCAGTTAGCCCAGGTGAGGAAGAACCTGGACATTGCTCATGAGAGGCTCAGTGAAAAGAACTATATCATTGACGGCCTCATACAGGTTTTAAGAGCGTGGGAAAAGAAGGAATCCTAAGCAAAATAATACCCCTGTAAAATATCTTTTTACAGGGGTATGCTCAACGGGTAATGCTGCTGGATAGGATTCATTTGCAGATAAACTCAGGCTTACCTTGGATGATGACATCCTGATCAATACCCAGCTTATCAATAATATCCTCGGTTACCGTCAACTCTACGATGGTGGTCCAAACGAAGCTGCCGCCGCCAATATCGACCTGGAAGGTATCCAGAACGTCAATATCATACTTAAGATCCTTCAAAAGGATGTAGGACTGCAGGCTGGGGTCATCCAATACACAGCGATTCAGATGAGGCGTGAAGTCTGTGAAGGGGATGGATACACTATACTCAAAGCTTGTATAATTGTTCACACCTGCAGAAACAATGATCAGGGATTCGTTGGGCACCTTATGGGTTTGATGCTGTAAAACAGGCACACCGGCGGCATTGATGACGGTGGAGTCCACAAAGGCTTTCGTCGTCAGCGCATTGTACTGTAAGCGATTGGACAGGTTTCTGGGCAGTGTCAGAACATCAAAGGTTCCGTCCTCAAACTCAACCAACAAAACCAATTGATACCTGTGGGTTACCTTGGACTTGCTGTTGCAAATCAAGGTGTTTCTGGGATAATCGGTTTCAATAACACGCTTGCAGAGCTTCACGCATCTGACAGGTGAGCCTAAATCCGGCACCGGCCCAGGTACGCTTCCGTTGTTGATAATATACAGCCTAAAAGGTCTTTTAACGCCAACAGCGACATTCTCCTCAGTGTATTTCTCCTGCCACAGCGTAGCCACATTATTCAAGACTTTCTTACCAAGAATCTGCTTGGTGAATATATCGATTTCAGGCAGGACTTTCTCAGGCAGGGTTTGGATGCTGCTCTCTTCTGGCATATGATCAACTCCTGATGTTACAACTTTCTGCTTTATATTATGTTATCTGGGATAGGTCTGTTACTTGAAAAACCTTGATAATTTACTTCCCGTTGCTTTCTTTTGCTCCTGCTGCTGTATCCATGCGGTTTTTTCATTCATAGTGTCAAGGAGCTGTTTGAGTAAGGTCATTTCCTTTTGCAGCTCTCCTAAACGAGTCATTTCCTTTTGGAGTTCTCCCAGCCTGGTCATGATATCGGTTTGTGTCTGCTTAATGGGTTTTGTGGCTTCGTGAATTATCTCATGAATATTGGATTCCTTGTTTTCTTGTTCAGGAGCCTTGGCTGCCGATGTTTGACCTGTTTTATTGGATTTTAGCTCATAGGCCACGACAGGCTTTTTATGTAACTCCATGGAGAGACCTTTGAGTATATCTTCTCTCTGTCTATCTTCAGTCTCGCTCTTTTCCTTGGATATACGCCTCCAGCCCGAGCTGTAGGTCGAATGATAATTGAAATCATCCATGCTGCGTCACTTCTTTCAAAGTTAATCTCAATTAATTATATGAATCATGGTCAAAAAGTATATTAAAACGCCTGCTTTCAACAGCTTGTACCAAATAGAAGGATTTGACAGACAGAGTTGTAAAACATACAATAAGGAATGCAATGATAAAATGGAGGAAAATGTCTCTATGAACATTAAGACAAGGTTTCTGGCGCTATGCCTGATAGGGCTTGTGCTTTTCATGCTGCCAGCCTGCAGCCATTCAACGCCTCAGCCCACCCAGGAACCGCTGACCAGGCCCGATGAGTCCTTTTTACAATTTGGCGAAACCAATGAGACCATTGTTGAGCTGACTAAAATTAACAGCTCAGTCTGGGTTCATACCTCCTATTATGAGGAGAATGGGGCACTTCTTCCTACCAATGGCCTGGTGGTGCTCACCAATAAATCAGTGGTGCTTATTGATACGCCGCATACTGAGGCTCAGCTTGTGAGCCTGACCAAGTTAATTAAGCAGGCCTTTAACGGAACCATCAAGACAGTCATCGTCACCCATGCCCATGAGAAATGCATGGGGGGCGTGGCCTATCTGAAAAAGAATGAAATCCCTGTCTCCAGTCTTGAAGTGGTGGCTGCGGCAGCCCAAGCAAAGGGCTTGCCCGTTCCCGATCAGATGATCGAGGGAGAATCGGGGGAGATGGAAATTGATAATACCGTTTTTGAGCTGTTTTATCCCGGCGGAAGCGCTACTCCCGACAATACGGTGGTTTGGATCGACAAGCATAATGTGCTCTATGGCGGCTGTCTCATAAGGCAATATGGTGCCGATTCTCTGGGAGATACTCCCGAGGCCGATTTGGGCCAATGGAAAACAGCTCTGGAAAACATCAGGGATAAATATGCCGAAGCCGATATTGTCGTCCCCAGCCAGGGACAATGGGGGGACACAAGTCTCATTGACTATACCCTTGAGCTTCTTGAGGAATAAGTGAAAAGGTACACACCGGGGCGTTCATTTGGAACGCCTCTTTTTTTGATGTTCTTTATTCTGCCCATTCCATTATTGCCTGCGTGTCAGGGCAATAATACCGTTGGGGCCTGTTTTTTTAAAATTGGGTTAAATAAAGGGTTACAGCATTCTGAGCTTCATATCGAATACTAAAGCATTAAGAGCGATCATAAAATGAATCAATCTAACTCCATGTCCCTATCCCTATCACTATCCATGCAATGGCGCACACCGGATTGTGATAAAGGGCATTGGATGAAATTTTTAGATGGAGGAATGAGAAATGAAGAAGCTAAGGATCACCGCATTGATTGCTCTTATTTTGTGCTGTTCTGTGCTCATTGTTTCTTGCGGAACCCAGACATCAAGTAAAAGCTGGGATTTAGCGGCTAAACAGATTGACATTATTCGCGGCACAAATCCCGAAAAAAGCCCCGATGCAGCCAAGAACCGCAAGGATACCCTTGTTATCGGATCTACCGACTTTAATGGAATCTTTACATCAAGCTGGAGCCAGACTGTTTATGACCAATATGTTACTGTACTGGTTCAAGGTACTATAGTAGAGCCTGACTTTGATGCGCAGCCCATTCCAGGTTTCTGTGATTTTAAAATATCCGACGATGGCCTCACCTATACCTTTACCCTCAAGAACGGGGTGAAATTCTCGGACGGAACCCCTGTTACAGCCAAGGACATTGAGTTTACCTGGTATGTAATGTGTGATCCTGCCTATGACGGTGATGTTGACATGGCATCTATAAAGATTGTAGGTGCTCAGGATTATATGGATAACAAGGCTGATACCATTTCAGGCATCAAGGTAATCAATGACAAAACTATTGAAGCCAGGCTTGAAGAGGTCAATGCCAAAGCCATCTGGATTCTGGGCGGCGGTGGCATACTGAGCAAGGCCTATTATGGCAAGGATTATACAAAGGGCAATGTGGATGGAATTAAGGCCCTTCATAATACACCCTTCGGCGCCGGCCCCTATAAGCTTGTTGAGTTCAGATTGGGCGAGAGCATCACTCTGGTTGCCAATGAGCACTATTTCAAGGGAACGCCAAAGATTAAGAATGTCGTTTACTCTGTGACACCTACGGGGCAGGAACTGGAACGTGTCAGACTGGGTGAAGTGGATATTGACTTCCCCACCGTGAATGAAGAAAACATCCAGGATGCTAAGAGCACCGGTTATATTGATATCTATCGTTTCCCCACCAATGGCTATGGCTATGTGGGCTTTAAGCATGACGATCCCAAGTATTCCGACAAACGCGTGCGTCAGGCCCTGATTCATGCCCTGAACCGCAAGGATGTGGTTGAGGTTGTTTATGGGCCCTATGCCAATGTCATTAATATCCCGCAATCCAAGGTATCCTGGGCCTATACCGAGGAAGGCATCAACACCTATGACTTTGACCTGGCCAAGGCCGAGGCGCTTCTCAAAGAGGCAGGCTGGACCAAGAATGCTCAGGGCAGGCTCGAAAAGGACGGTCAGGTATTTAAGATTGTCTTTACCACCATGCAGGGCCATCCTGTAACAGCGCCCATGCTTCCCGTGATGAAGGATGACTATGCCAAGCTGGGAATTGACCTGGAAATCGAATATGTGGATTGGCCCACCCTGAGTGACAAGGTCAATGCCGGAACCGCCGATATGTGGTTTATGGCCTGGGGACTGGTTGCTGATCCCGATCCCTATAACATTTACGGATCTGACGGTACTCAGAACTACTACCGCTATAAGAACCCAGAAGCTGATAAGCTCATGAAGGATGCCGTCCACACCACCGATATTGAAAAGCGTAAGGAACTCTACAAGAAGATCTACCAGATTTTCAACGAGGAAATACCTTGTATCTGGGTCTATCAAAGAAGCGATATGTGGGCTGTCAACAGCCGTGTCAAGAACTTCAAATGCTCACCTTATCGTGATTATGTCTACGATCTCTATCAGGTTGAACTGGCACAATAATCCCATGGTTAGTTTTTAAAGTATAGTAACGGTTTAGCCGTTGCCTGATTAATGCTGAATGGGCGGAAAATGCCCGGCTCAAAACGGGTCGGGTATTTTCTGCTAATCTGCCATGGGAAGGTGCAAGGGATGAAAGAGTATATTATAAGAAGGTTGCTTCAGTACATACCCATTCTTATCGTTACAGCACTCATTATTTTCACCATTGTTGCCCTGATTCCGGGTGATTATATCGACAGTGTAGCCTCATCAAATCCTAAATATACTGCTGAAAAAATTGCGGCTTTAAAGGCCAAATACGGATTCGACAAGCCCATCCTCCAACGTTTTCTCATTTGGATAGGCAATGCGCTGAAGTTAGACTTTGGTGAGTCCCTGAGCTATCAAAGGCCGGTCACAGAGGTCATCAGTTATTTTATGTGGAACTCCTTTTATCTTGCCGCCATTGCTTTTCTGCTTGAGATTGTCATTGCCATTCCCATTGGCATTATATCGGCCACACGTCAATATTCCAAACTGGATTTCACGGTCACGGCCTTCTCCATGATTGGTCTTTCCATGCCCTCATTCTTTTTAGGTCTGCTGCTCAAAAAGATTTTCTGCATTGATTTACAGCTCCTGCCCCTGGCGGGAATGCGCACCGTAGGTGTCCAATATACGGGCTTTGTTGCCTTTTGGGATGTTTTTAAACACATGCTTTTGCCCGTGGTTGTTCTGGCCCTGCAGGGTATGGGCTCATGGATGCTCTATACACGCTCTTCCATGCTGGATGTTATTAAACAGGATTACATACGTACCGCCAGAGCCAAGGGCTTGTCCGAACGGGTTGTGATCTATAAGCATGCCTTGAGAAATGCTATGATACCCATTGTCAATCTTCTGGGCATGAGTATTCCCGGTCTTTTCACGGGAGCTATCATCACCGAGCAGGTGTTTGCCTATCCCGGGGTGGGAAAGGCCGCCGTGGATGCCTTAAGCAAGCGGGATTACATGTTCGTGGTGGGCTTCAATCTCTTTGCCGCCCTCATGCTGTTTCTAGGCAATCTCCTGTCCGATATTGCCATGGCCATGGTTGACCCGCGTATAAAACTGAAATAGGGGGGATTTTATGCGTGAATTATCTCTGAAGGATGCTTCCGTAGAGCATGAAGAGCGAATCCTTTCACCCTGGGCATTAGCCATGAAACGGTTTATGCGCAACAAGCTGGCCATTGCGGGATTGGCGGTGCTGGGCGTCATTACACTTCTATGTATAATCGGGCCCATTCTTTCACCCTATGATATCCTGGAAACCAATATCCTCAACACCAAAAAGCCGCCCAGCGCCAAGCACTGGCTCGGTACCGACATTGCGGGACGGGATGTTCTGCTCAGACTCCTTTACGGCGGGCGTATATCGCTGACAGTTGGGCTGGTTTCCACCATTATCAACCTGTTCATTGGTGTTTTGGTAGGCGGCATAGCCGGTTATTATGGCGGAAAGCTGGATGGTTTTTTAATGCGCGTGACGGATATTTTCATGAGTCTGCCCCTTCTGCCCGTGCTCCTGGTGCTTGCCTCCATTATCTCCGACCTGCAGATTACCCCTGAGATTCGCATTTATTATGTCATGTTCATTATCGGGGCCTTGACCTGGCCCTCCTTAGCCCGGCTGGTCCGGGGCCAGATTCTATCCTTAAGAGAGCAGGAGTTCATGCTGGCCACCGAGGCCCTGGGCTTAACCGATGGGCGTAAAATCTTCAGGCATCTCATTCCCAATGTTATCCCCATTATTGTGGTCAACACCACTCTTAATATCGGCGGCTCCATTATCATCGAGTCCACCTTAAGCTTTCTGGGCCTGGGAGTAGCGCCCCCGTACCCTTCCTGGGGAAACATGGTCAATGTGGTCAATGATTTCAAGGAATTCCGGCTTCGGCCGTGGCTTTGGGTTCCCCCAGGCATCATGATATTTCTAACGGTCATGGCCATCAATTTTATCGGAAACGGCCTCAGAGATGCCTTTGATCCGAAAATGAAGCAATAGGAGGGTGAGAATATGGCAGAGACTTTAGTAGAATTCAGCGATCTTCACACCTATTTTCAAACCGATCGGGGCACGGTGAAAGCGGTCAATGGCGTCTCCTTCAAGATAAAGGAGGGCGAAACGGTTTGTGTGGTTGGGGAGTCGGGCTGCGGAAAATCGGTTACGGCACTGTCACTGATGCGGCTCATACCCAGGCCTCCCGGGGAGATTGTCAAAGGTGAGATACTCTATAGGGGACGGGATCTCACAAAGGTCAGCGATGAAGAGATTCGCAGGATTAACGGCAACGAGATAGCTATGATTTTTCAGGAGCCCATGACTTCCTTAAATCCCGTGTTCAAGGCAGGGGAACAGATCGCCGAGGCCATTATGCTGCACCAAAGGATCACGGCCTCCGAGGCAAAGGCCCGCGCCATCCATATGCTGGAGCTGGTGAATATCCCTAACGCCTCACGGGTCTATGAGGCCTATCCCCATGAGCTGTCGGGCGGCATGCGCCAGCGGGTCATGACGGCCATGGCCTTAAGCTGTAATCCCCGGCTCTTGATTGCCGACGAGCCCACCACCGCCCTGGATGTGACCATTCAGGCACAGATTCTGGACCTTATCCGGGATATGAAGAAGAAACTGAACATGTCGGTGATGCTTATTACCCATGACCTGGGTGTGGTGGCCGAAATGGCCGATTATGTGGTGGTCATGTACTGCGGAAAGGTGATAGAGGAAGGGCCCGTTATTGAAATCTTTAAGAATCCCAAGCATCCCTATACACTGGGACTGCTCAGATCCAAGCCCGTGCTCTCCCGGCATCGTGGCAGGCTTTATTCCATACCGGGCCAGGTGCCTAATCCCATTGGCCTTAATGATAACTGTTATTTTTCAGGCCGCTGCGAAAACTGTATGCTCAAATGCAAGGATTCTGTCCCGCCCCTGATCACCCTTGGTCGTAACCACAAGGTGGCGTGCTTTCTTTTTAACGAGAAAGGAGAAAAAACATGAGTCAAGCATTAATACGCGTTGAGCATCTGAAGAAGTATTTCCCTGTGTCGGGTGGAATTTTCAGAAAGACTGTGGGCTATATCAAGGCCGTGGATGATATATCCTTTGAGATTAAAAGAGGGGAGACCCTCGGATTGGTCGGGGAATCGGGCTGCGGGAAAAGCACCGTAGGCCGTACTCTGCTCAGGCTCTATGAGAAAACCGCCGGGCAGGTCTTCTACAGAGATCAGGATATATTTAATCTGAACAGAAAAAGGCTGCGCCAGCTCAGGCCCAAAATGCAGATAGTTTTTCAAGATCCCTATGGCTCCCTTAATCCGCGTATGACAGTGGGCAATATTATTGGGGAGGCCCTGCTGAGTCATCGGCTTGTAGGAAGGGATAACTATGAGAAGCGAGTCATGAAGGTTATGGAGGACTGCGGCCTGCCGTCCTATTACATGGATCGCTATCCCCACGAGTTTTCGGGTGGGCAGCGGCAAAGAATTGGCATTGCCAGAGCCCTTGCTTTGGAACCTGAGTTTATTGTGGCCGATGAGCCCGTATCGGCCCTGGATGTGTCCATTCAGTCCCAGATTATCAATCTGCTCATGGATCTTCAAAAACAGCATGGTTTGACCTATCTGTTCATCAGCCACGATCTGTCGGTGGTGGAGCATATATCCACCCGGGTGGCCATTATGTATCTGGGATCGCTGGTGGAAATAGGTCCTAAGGAAAGCGTCTTCTCAAAGCCCCTGCACCCCTATACCAAGGCCCTCATGTCTGCGGTTCCCGTCCCCGACCCCACCATAAAGCGGGAGCGGATTGTCTTGGAAGGTGATATTCCTTCCCCCGACAAGCCCCCTGCCGGCTGCAAGTTTCATACACGATGTCCTGTGGCCATTGCCAAATGCAAGTCCCAGACCCCTGAGCTGGTTTTAAGGGGACATGACCATTGTGTGGCCTGCCATCTTGTTTAGCCATAACTTATTGCCTGTCAAAAAGGTGAGAAATCCATGAATAATGAAGAAAAAATCAAGAATCATACATATCCGCCTCAGGAAAGATTAATGCTAGAATGGAAAGATAAAGTGGCCATTTGTATTGCCGTTGTTAAAGTTATACTGCCATGGGGGATGATTATCGGGCTGATTTACTTTTTGCTGCTCCTTATTTATGACTGCATCATCCCGGTGCAGATATGACACCGCTTATTGATTTTTTTGACAATGCGTTATATAGTTAATAAGGGTTAGACATTCAAAAACTATACAACATATGACTGAGGAGGAAAAAATATGAAAAGAACCCTAGCTCTTATTCTCGTATTGGCTCTATCCGTGTCCTTAATCGCAGGTTGCGGAAAAGTGAACAATGGAGGCGCAAGCGGTACACCAGCACCACAGGCTTCCGATTCTGCAACACCCGCACCTTCAGGCTCCGGCGCTGAATTAGCGCTTGTTACCGATTTAGGAACCATTGACGACAAATCCTTTAACCAGGGTTCATGGGAAGGTCTTAAGAAGTATGCTACTGAGAACAATAAAACCTATCAGTACTACCAGCCCAGCGAAGGCACCAATGCTGCTTATCTTGAAGCCATTGGCCTTGCTGTAAAGGGTGGTGCAAAGGTTATTGTAACCCCCGGTTTCCTTTTTGAGGTTCCTGTTTATGAAGCTCAAACCAAGTATCCCGATGTAAAATTTGTTCTTTTGGATGGCGAACCCCACACCGAGGACTATGGCACCTACAAGACCGAAGCTAATACCCTTTGCATTCTCTATGCAGAGCAGGAAGCAGGATTCATGGCTGGTTACGCTGCTGTTAAGGATGGCTTCAGAAAGCTCGGCTTTATGGGTGGTATGGCTGTTCCTGCCGTTGTTCGTTTCGGCTATGGCTTCCTCCAGGGCGCAGAAGCTGCTGCCAAGGAATTGGGTCTTGCTGAGGGTGAAGTTTCTGTTATGTACAACTACACCGGCGACTTCAATGCAGCTCCCGAAAAACAGGCTAAGGCTGCCGGCTGGTATGAATCCGGTACCGAGGTTATCTTTGCCTGCGGCGGTGCTACCGGTAACTCTGTTATGGCTGCTGCCGAAGCATCCAAGGACAAGTGGGTTATTGGTGTTGACGTTGACCAGTACTCCGAATCCAATACCGTTATTTCTTCTGCTGTGAAGCAGCTTGGCAACTCTGTTTATCAGGCACTGGAAGCTTACTACGGCGGAAAATGGGATGGCGGAAAGACCTGGGTTCTTGATTCCAAAAATGATGGTGTAGGTATTGCTATGGATAACGCCAGATGGCGCACTTTCTCCGCTGCTGATTACGCTACTCTGTATAAGGCAGTTCAGGATGGTAAGTACACCATCAACAGCGCTTCCGATATCGAGATCAAGGATCTTGGCCTTAAGCTGGTAAAGGTTACTGAAGTAGCTGACTAATCCGATGCTTAACTGATATTAATGAATTTACGCATGCAATTCATACGGGAAGGTGCCTTACAGTGCCTTCCCGTTGTAAATTCCGCATGATTGCATCTTTGCGTTTAGACTGGACCGGTTATGGGGACAGTAAGTATTAAGGGGGTGGAATACCTTGGAGTATATTATTGAAATGCTGAATATTGTCAAAGAATTTCCGGGTATCCGAGCCAATGACGATATTACACTCCAGGTGAAAAAAGGGGAAATCCATGCCTTATTGGGTGAAAACGGAGCAGGAAAGAGCACGCTGATGAGCGTGTTGTTCGGAATGTATAAGCCGGAGAGCGGAACCATTAAGCTCCGCGGACAAGAGGTTCATATCTCCGGTCCCAAGATGGCCAATGAGCTGGGCATCGGCATGGTTCATCAGCACTTTAAGCTGGTGCACAATTTCACTGTTCTCCAGAATATTATTCTTGGAGTAGAAACAACCAAGAATGGCTTTCTAAAAATAGACGAGGCCCGAAAAAAAGTAATGGCCCTGTCTGAGCAGTATGGGCTTAAGGTGGATCCCGATGCCTTGATATCGGATATCACCGTGGGTATGCAGCAAAGGGTTGAAATCCTGAAAATGCTGTACAGGGATAATGAAATCCTCATCTTTGATGAGCCCACTGCCGTATTGACGCCTCAGGAGATTGACGAGCTGATGACCATCATGAAGGGGCTCGCCGCTGAGGGCAAATCTATTGTGTTTATCACTCATAAGCTGGAAGAAATCAAACGTGTGGCCGACCGCTGCACCGTTCTTCGCAGGGGTAAAAGCATTGGTACCGTCAATGTTGCCGATGTGACCATTGAGCAAATGTCTGAGATGATGGTAGGCCGCAAGGTTATTCTCCATGTGGAGAAGGCCCAGATGGATGCGGGCAAGCCCGTGCTTGAGGTCAAGAATCTTACCATCAGGAGTGAAAGAGCTAAAAAGAACAAGGTCAATAACCTCAGCCTGGAAGTCCGGGAAGGGGAGATTGTTTGTATAGCCGGCGTTGATGGAAACGGGCAGTCTGAGCTGATCTATGCTATCAGCGGCTTAGTTCCCGTCAATGAGGGTCAGATTATACTGAAGGGTGAGGACATCACCAACAAATCCATCCGCTACAGGAATGTACATGGTCTTTCCCATATTCCGGAGGACAGGCATAAGCTGGGGCTTGTACTGGATTACAGCCTGGCTGAAAACCTGATTCTCATGGAGTATTTTGAGCCCCGCTTCCAGAAGGGCGGATTTTTAAGGAACAATGAAATCATCAAGCACGCCAACAAGCTTATCGAGCAATTTGACATACGTTCAAGCGAAGGCTATAAGACCCGGGTAAGAAGCATGTCGGGCGGTAATCAGCAAAAGGCCATTGCGGCAAGAGAGCTGAGCCGAGATCCGGATTTGCTTCTGGCGGTTCAGCCCACCCGCGGCCTGGATGTGGGTGCCATTGAATATATGCATAAGCAAATTGTCAGAGCTCGGGATAATGGCAAGGCCGTACTCGTTGTATCCTTTGAGCTGTCGGAGGTCATGCGTCTTGCCGACAGAATCCTGGTCATGTTTGAAGGCGAGATTGTCGCCAATGTCAGACCGTCGGAGGTTACCGAAAATGAGCTGGGCTTGTATATGGCCGGTGCAAAGAGAGGAGATGCGGGATGATGTCAAAAAAAGATAACAAGGGATTCCGAATCCCGGATCTCACCAGAGTTGCAGGCCCCATATCGTCCATAGGCGCCATTGTGGTGGGATTAATCATCGGTCTTATTATTCTTTTGATAGCAAATCCCTCAAAGGCCCTTGAAGGCTTTGGCTGGATCATTGGAGGAAGCCTCCAAAGCCCCAAGGATATAGGCAATGTGCTTTATTATGCTACACCCATCATTATGACCGGTTTGTCGGTGGCCTTTGCATTCAGGACAAGCCTCTTTAATATCGGTGCTTCAGGCCAGTTTATCATGGGTGCGGTGGGGGCCGTTATTGTAGGTGTTCACGGGAAGTTCTTAGGAAGCTTCCAGTGGGTGGCCGCTCTTTTAGCCTCCATGGTCTTTGGTGCACTGTGGGCCCTCATTCCGGGTATCCTGAAGGCCTTTTACAATGTGAATGAGGTTATTTCCTTTATTATGACCAATTATATCGGCATGTACTTAGCGAATATCCTTGTCAGAGAAACCGTATACCATAAGCTGACCAATCGTTCACTTCCCGTTGCCGCCACAGCCAATATTCCCAAAATGGGAATGGATAAGCTTTTCCCTGAATCCATGGCCAACGGAGGATTCATTATCGCCGTACTCATTGCCATTCTGGTCTATATTCTGCTGAACAAGACCACCTTTGGCTTCGAGCTTAAGGCCTGCGGCTTTAACAAGGATGCCAGCCGATATGCAGGAATTAACGCCAAAAAGAATATTGTATTGTCCCTGCTGATAGCGGGTGCTTTGGCGGGTATTGGCGGAGGCTTGCTCTATCTGGCAGGCAGCGGTAAATACATTTATGTAGAAGATGTCCTGGCTGCAGAAGGCTTTACAGGTATATCGGTGGCCCTTCTGGGAATGTCCCATCCCATCGGCACTCTGTTTGCAGGCCTCTTTATAGCCTATATTACCGTGGGTGGCTCCTACATGCAGTTGGCCGGCTTTGTTCCGGAGATTATCGATATCATAACAGCGACCATTATTTACTTTGCCGCCTTTGCGCTGATTTTACGCAGCGTGCTACAGCGGTTCCGTTTCAGGAAGGCAGGCGATAAATCATGAGTACCATTTATTTTTTGATCCAGCAAACCATGTTTTTTACCATTCCTTTGATGGTGGTGGCCCTGGGCGGAATGTTTTCTGAACGAAGCGGGGTTGTTAATATTGCCCTTGAGGGAATCATGCTCATGGGTGGTTTCTGCAGCATATTTTTTATCAATCAGATGCAGGATACCCTCTCAGGACAGTTGCTGCTCATTCTGGCCATTCTGATTGCCATGGCTTCGGGTGCCGTATTCTCCCTCTTGCACGCCTATGCCTCCATCAATATGAAGGCGGATCAGACCATCAGCGGTACGGCTTTGAATCTGCTGGCCCCCTCGTTAGCCATATTCATGGCTCGTATGATTCAGCCATCCGGTGTTCAGCAGATTGCCTTTAACAATACCTTCAGAATTGCCAAGGTTCCCGTTCTCGGAGATATTCCGGTCATTGGCAATATGTTCTTCCAAAACACCTATATTACCACCTATCTGGGTGTGCTCATTCTGATAGTCAGCGCCATTGTCCTTTTCAAGACCAAGTTCGGCCTGCGCTTAAGAGCGTGCGGCGAGCATCCCCAGGCTGCTGATTCAGTGGGTGTCAGCGTTTATAAGATTCGCTATTCCGGCGTCATCATTTCAGGCGCATTGGGTGGATTGGGCGGACTCATCTTTATTATCACTACCTCCACCAACTATAATGCCAGTGTGGCCGGTTATGGCTTCCTTGCCCTGGCCGTTTTGATCTTCGGCCAATGGAAGCCCTATAAAGTGGCAGGAGCCGCCCTGTTCTTCGGCTTTATGAAAACTATTTCAGCCACCTATTCCACCATACCCTGGCTGCAGGGGCTGAACCTCTCGGGTTATTTCTATAAGATGATACCCTATATTGCTACCCTGATAGTGCTGGTCTTCAGCTCCAAGAAGTCCCAGGCCCCCAGGGCAGCGGGTACGCCCTATGACCAGGGTGCCAGATAGGGAATGGAGGTTCTTTGGGGCAATTTCATAATCATATCGTGTAACAGCGTATGATATGCTATAATTGTCCCGAGGTGTGCTATGAAGAAAAAGAGAAGAGGGTGGGCCTATACCCTCGTCCTGTTGATTTTCCTTGTCCTGTTCTTTTACTGGGACAATAACAGCCTTCAAATATCACGATATACACTGGCTTACAGTCAGCTTCCCCAGGGCTTTGACGGACTTCGCATTGTACAGATAAGCGACATGCATGGCAAGACCTTTGGCGAGAAGAACAGCACTCTGGCAGAACGAATTAAGGCATTGAAGCCCGATATTCTTCTGACCACCGGAGACATGATGAGCTCCACCGCCAATGACGGTGGAGCCTTTCTGGATTTTCTGGATACCTTCGGCTCCTATTGCCCTGTGTATATGTGCATGGGAAACCATGAGCAGATTGCCCGGTGGTTGACTGACAATGACACTCATCTTAAATATGAGAAGTTTATCCAGGCGGTGAAAAGCCGAGGGGTAACAGTCCTGGATAACGAAAAGGTACTGATTGAGAGAAATGGGGATAAGATAGCCCTTGCGGGACTGACTTTGGAGCTTTATCACTATTCCCGCAGGGATCTCAATCCCAATGACGACAGTCTGTTCCTGAAAAAATCCTATATTGATCAGGTTTTAGGTGATCCTGTTGAGCCCTTTACCCTTCTTTTGGCCCATAACCCGGCCTACTTTTCCGAGTATTCGGCCTGGGGTGCTGATTTAACCCTGGCAGGCCATGTGCATGGCGGTATTATTCAGGTTCCCTTCATGGGAGGGCTGCTCTCCCCGGAGCATGTGTTCTTTCCTGAATACGATGCGGGGCTCTTTGAGAATGAGACAGGGAAAATGATTGTCAATCGGGGCTTGGGCAATTCGGTTATCAATTTCAGGCTGTTTAACAGACCCGAGATCACCTTTATAGAGCTTAAGACAGAATAAAATATGATTGCATGAAAAGGCTTGCCTTAAGAATCAACTTTTGATTCCGGGCAAGCCTTTGATTTTTGGGTTTATGCAGCTTTCAAAGCCATTGCTCCTGCCATCTGTCAAAGAATAATCGTATGAAAATCACTTCTGCCTTGACAAGCCATTTTCATAGACAATATTACACTGTGCCATGATGTTCATGGTCTCAAAGTACAGGTTCTCTCGGGGAATCCATTCCTCAATGAACCTTTTCAGTTTCTCAGGGCCGTTTCGCATTAAAATACGCTGCTGCTGCGTCTGGTCGTCAAGGGTCAGGAACACCTTCAGGTCATAATGGGCTGAGAGGGTGGGGTGGAGGCTGTAGGAACCCTCGATGAGGTTCAGCTTTTTTGGCTGCACCCATACCGGAGACGCCAGAGACATGGTGGCACAGTTGAAAGGCCTGTATGCGAAGGGTATACCTCGGAGCAGGCCATCCATGACCTCCTCCTTAAAGCGCTCATAATCCACATTGCCTCCCGGCTCCCGGAAGCGTTCAGGGGTTCTTTGCTCGGGCCTTAGAAAAAAATCATCCATATGAAAGACATTGCAGTCAAAGCCTTCTGCAAGGCAGGCTGCCAGGGTGGTTTTGCCCGACCCGCATTTGCCGTCAATGGCAACAAGGACCCGTTCTTTTTTCTTTAACAGGGACTCTATGGAATCATGAAGGGTTTCTAATAATACATCATTAAACATCCTGAAGCAATCTTCCTTTACGCAAAGCCATAATGATAACAGGGATCAGGACAATTTGCGCGATAATGCCGGGAATGGCATTGAGCAAAGCTCCGCCCATGAAGAGCTCCCAGGTGAAGGAAGCGCCGCTGAGGCCGTAAATAATGAGGGAGGCAAGGCCCCATACCAGTCTGCCGCCAATCATGGACAGGAGCAAGCTGACATAAACAAAGAGGGGTTTCTTGGGCAAAGCCTTGTATAACAGACCGGCTAACAGACCATAGGCCGCAAGCTCAAAAGCCATAGTGGCCGCCGTGGGCATGGGGGGAAACTGAAATAGCAGATTCCTTAACAGGGGCGCAATAAAGCCAACGATTACCCCATAAGGCGCACCACAGATAAAGCCACAGAGCAGCACAGGGATATGCATGGGAAGCAGAGCCTTTCCAATGGCAGGGATTTGTCCCGTAATGAAGGGCAGCAGCATGCAGAGCGCAAGAAACAAGCCTGATAAAACGAGATTTTTGGTCGAGAACTTTTTCATCTTTTTCCTCCATAAAAAAATACCATAAAAATATCTGCCTGATTTTCATCACCAGGCCCATACCTTCATGGTATTTTTGTTTATGGTATGTTTATTAATTATCATGTTTGCCGACTTCGGTCGGCCGTTCTTCTCACTATCATAAAATAGAATATAGTGAAAGACAAGCAAAAATTACGAACAAAGTTTACTTAACCTTTGGCAAGTGTATTTTTTGTGCGGCAGAGCGCAAAGTACTCCTGTTCCAGAGCCTTCTTGATTTCCTCATCCTTGCAACTGTCAATTTTGGAAGACAGCTCGGCAAGACGCATCTCCAAAACCATGAGCTTAAGTGCCGGATCCTCGGGTGCTGGTTTGTCAGGGATTGGTTCTTCCCGCTTTTCCCTGGTCTTCTCCTGTTCATAGTCCTTCAAGGTTCCCTCATAGGTGAACATTTTCTTATCCTCAAAGATGAGCAGGCGCTGTCCCACATTCTCCACAAATCGACGGTCATGGGAAACGAGGAGGAGGGTACCGCTATATTCGCACAGAACCTGTTCCATAGCCTCCATGGAGTAGACATCCAGGTAGTTGGTGGGCTCGTCAAGAATGATAAAATTGGCATCGGAGGCCAGAATCCGGGCCAGGGAGACCTTTACCTTTTCACCGCCGCTCAAAACCGAGACCTTCTTATAGACCTCCTCCCGGGCGATTAAAAGCCGCGCCAGGAGCGTTCGAACCTCATGCTCAGGCTTATGACTTTGGGCCATCACATTTTCAAGGATGGTCTGCTCAAAGTTCAGATGGGAGAAATCCTGCCTGAAATATCCCATTTTTATGCCCGGTGAGAGGACCAGACTCTTTGTCTCGCACTGGTTTGAGGCGACCTTTAATAGAAGCTCCACAAAAGTGGTTTTTCCTGAACCATTAGGTCCCAGGAGTACAGTTCTTTTCCCGGTAGGTATCTCAAAGCTTGCCTTTTCCAGCAGCTTAAGCCCCGGATAGCCCAAATCCAGATCCCTGGCCTTTACCGCCGTTTGGGAAACCGGGTTTTTCACTTGCTGGAAGGACATTTTAACGGTGATGGGATCCTCGGGGCGCTCCTTGACCTCCAGATGCTCAATTCTTGAACGAAGGGCATCCACATGTTTCGAGAGATGCTGCTGAATCTCAGTGGAGCTCCGCTTATGAAGGCGGGCCTCTGAATTTCCCATCCGCTTTGGCGTCTTTCGTATGGAACGGATATGCTCCTTGCGTTCAACAATTCGATACTCTAAACGTTTTTTCTCCTTAACATAGGCCTCATATTCGAAGCACTGGCGGCGGTAATTCTGCTCTTTTTGTTCCAGATAGGAGGTATAGTTGCCTTTATAGCTTCTGACAGTGCCGTTAGCAATCTCCAGAATACTATTGCAGAGATTATCCAACAGGCTTCTGTCGTGGGAAACCAGAAGCAGGGCGCCTTTATAGGATTGGAGCTCTTTTTCTACAATACTTGCGGCTTCCATGTCCATATTGCTGGTGGGCTCGTCAGCTAAAAGCAAGCCCGCCCCAGGATCAAATCCAAGCGCAAACCTGGCTCTGGACTTCTCGCCACCGCTCATATTCTGATGAAGGGCACCGGGATCCACCCCAAGGGTGGAGGCCAGCCTTTCCTCCTTAAGGGGAGTGAGGGTTCCTGCAGTCACCTCGGGAACGCCGTCATCCTGCTGCGTGAGAATACTTAAGCGGGTATAGACCTTGACCTGTCCCTGATCAGGGGGCTCAAGGCCGGCCAGAATCTTGAGCAGCGTGCTTTTTCCGGCTCCATTGGCGCCCACCAGGCCGATACGATCACCCGAGTAAATTTTAAGAGATACATCCGATAGAATTTGATATTCGCCATAGGCTTTACTGATTTTGTCACAGCTTAACAATAGCATAAAAAAACCTCCCTGAGCTTATGCTGCCGGAAGGTTGACAAGAGCATGATTAAGCTATAAATAAAGAACAGCCTAAAAAAGAATGGTCCACACTATAAATCTGCCAATTCCGGTAGCATAAACGATACTTCAATAAAGTATTCATTTTAAAATCGTCCGAAATTAGCAAATCATCATTAGTCTCGGGACCTTTTCCTTTCTTAAGATTTACACCACACTTATTCATGGTGCATTCATTAGCATCATAGCATGGGCTGCCATCGACGTCAAGACTTACAGTACTGAACGATAGCGTCAATTTACTGTAGGAAAAAGAAGAAAAGAATCATCCTGATATCGTGT
>JAKIML020000034.1 GCA_022702935.2 Bacillota bacterium
ATCACCCAATTCCGGTAATGCCAAGGAACCCGTGCTTTTAAAATTCTGGGGCGGAGGTCCTGCTGAGTACGGACCTCAACAGACTGTGGATGAGTTTAATAAGCTGTACAAGGACAAAGGTATTCAGGTAGAGTATGTACGCTATGTTAACGATGATACCGGTAACATGAAGCTTGAAACTACCCTTTTGGCCGGCGGCGAGATTGACATATTCATGACCTATACCTCCAGCAATCTTGTCAAGAGAGGTACCGGCGGAATGGCCTTGGAGCTGTCGGACAGATTGAAGGCATTGAATTTTGACCCTGTCACCGAGTTGGGCAATGGCGCTGCCGCCTATATTTATGATGGCAAGGTCTACGGTATTCCGACAAAGATGGAAAACTACTTCATTCTGGCCAACAAGGACATGTTTGATGCGGCAGGAATTCCTCTTCCTGAGTCCTGGACTTATGAGGAGTTCAGAGATATTGCCAAGAGGCTTACTAAGGGTGAAGGCCAGGATAAGGTTTACGGTATGTACTGGAACACCAGCCAGGAAATCTTCAGGCCCTCCTACATAGCCCAGACTGTCCTGGGAAACAACTTCCTCTATAAAGAGGGCGGCAAGGAAACCAATCTGGACAATCCTGAATTTATCAAGCTCAATCAAATGATTCAAGATATGATGTATGTGGATAAGTCAACCGTTACCCATGTGGACAATATCACACAGAAGCTTTCTGTCGAGAGTGTTTTCCTGGCAGGCAAGAGCGCGATGTCACTGGGTGTTTGGACCATTCGCTCCATCAAAGATCTGGAAAAGTACCCCCATGACTTTGAGACCGCCTATCTGCCCGTACCCGTGTCTGACAAGTCAAAAGCCAAGTACGATATCGGTGAAGGTGTTATCGGAGACTTTATTTCCATTAACTCCAATTCCAAGTATCATGACGAGGCCATGGAGTTCATCATGTGGTATATCAAGGGCGGTATGATTTCCATGACTCCATACGGACGCGTGCCCATCCATAAGGATATTGATGCCAATGTTATCGTAGACGCTTACATGCAGAACGGTGAAGGCATTCTGCACCGCGACACGGTTATTAAGTTCCTTGAAAAGAAGGATAATCTGGCAGTCTCCACCGAGACCAACAAGCTGCCTGAAATTC
>JAKIML020000102.1 GCA_022702935.2 Bacillota bacterium
CGAGTTGCCGGTTTCAACTCCATATTTGCTGCTGCATCCATCCCAATGGCAATCAAATACTATAATGAGTTTAAGAAGCAGATAGAGGAAAAGAACCGTAATCTTACCATAGCAACTATTTTCAGTTTTAGTGCAAATGAGGAGGAGCCAGATGGACTGCTGCCTGAAGAGGACTTTAATATGGAAAACCTTGACCAGAGCTCCAGAGATTTTCTTGATGCGGCTATCCGAGATTACAATTCCACATTTAGCACAAATTACGACACTTCCTCGGACAAGTTCCAGAATTATTATAAAGACCTCTCTCTTCGTGTAAAGAATCGGGAGATTGATATATTGATTGTTGTTAATATGTTCCTTACTGGCTTTGATGCAACAACCCTAAATACGCTATGGGTAGATAAAAATCTGCGGCAACATGGACTTATTCAGGCTTTTTCAAGAACTAACCGCATCCTAAACAGCGTTAAGACATATGGTAATATCGTTTGCTTTAGAGATTTGAAAGAAGAAACAGACAAAGCTATTGCACTATTCGGCAATAAGGATGCAGGCGGTATTGTACTGCTAAAAACATTCGATGAATATTATAAGGGATATGATGAAAAAGGTGAACACAAGCCGGGCTATGCTGAACTGATTGCAACCCTTACAACACAGTATCCCCTTGGACAACCTATTCTGGGAGAAGAAGCTGAAAAAGACTTTATACGGCTATATGGAGCAATACTTCGACTCAGAAATATTCTTACTTCCTTCGATGACTTTGAAGGAAACGAGATTTTATCTGAAAGGGATTTTCAGGACTATCAGAGCATTTATATTGACTTGTATCAGGAATATAGAAAAGGTGCTGATGGTGATAAGGAGACTATTAATGATGACATAGTTTTCGAGATTGAACTGGTCAAACAGATAGAGGTAAATATTGACTACATCCTTATGCTTGTAGCCAAATATCAACAATCCAACTGCAAGGATAAAACCATTCTTACGACCATTGATAAGGCTATCAATTCGAGTATTGAACTTCGAAGTAAGAAAGAACTTATCGAGCGTTTTATTGAGCAAGTCAATGTATCGACCAAAGTGGATGAGGATTGGCGTAAATTCCTCCATGAGCGTAAGGAAGCGGATATTACAGCAATTATAGAAGAAGAAAGATTAAAGCCTGAAGAAACCCGCCGTTTCATCGACAATGCTTTCCGAGATGGGATACTTAAAACGACCGGTACAGCTATTGATAAAATCATGCCACCTGTATCTCGCTTTGGCGGAGGCAGAGCCGCGAAAAAGCAAGGAATTATCGAAAAACTGATGATATTCTTTGAAAAGTATTTAGGATTGATATAGATTAATATCAATCGCTAATTCAGTAATAATATCTTTATAAAAGACCAGTCACTTCAAGCATTCATGCCTGATTGTGACTGATCTTTTTTTCCGCTTGAAGCTGTTCACTTTAGTTTTTTCTTCAATCCCTAAGTGAACGCTTCCTTCGGGCTCTTTTTTTTATGGGCTGCTCTGCCCGGCCAGGTTTGAGCAGCCTCACTGAAGGCTATGGTACAGGATGGGTAAGGGATATGTCCCACTGACCTGTTTATATTTGTTGTGCTGTATTATCCTGATAAGGAGACGAAAGAGTATGCTCAGGACACGATATGACCATAGAACTTTAACCAGTTCGATGAGGGCGATTCAAAGACGATGATATTTTCGAAAGACCAGCCCGATCTTTTTCTTGGACATAAGAACCCTATAGCAGTGAAGATATAAAAGAGGCCAGTCTATATAAGTATGCCAAGTCCATAAAGGCAGATAAAAAAGCCATGGTGCTCTCATTGGATAAACATAAGCAGGAGGATGAGAACACCATGGCCAATTAAATTATACAGGCAACTAATTCTTGATTAAAATCAATAGGATAAGCCTTATTTCTGCCTTGAAGCCTTAAGAACTGGGGCCACCGTTCTGGAGAACTGATAATCGAAGGTGGCGTCCCAGTTGATGGACCAGGTCATGAGTCCCCGGAGGGTGGGGTAAGTGCGGGGAGGTAGGTAGGTGCCTTTTACAACACCCTGGGTGAGGCAGGTATAAGCATCCAGAACCACTGACGGGTCCACATAGCCGCTGCCGGCTGCCTTGATGCAGGAGGGGAAGCCCAGACCAACCTGATCAGGCCTTAACCCGCTTTCAAGCTGAAGAGCGGCCTGAGCGGTAATAAAGTCCACACTTCCCTGTTTATAGGACTTTCCGTCCAGGCCCAGCATGGCGCCTGAATTGTAGAACTGGGTATTGACAACGGTCAGGATATCCTTAATATTCAAAGCCAGCTTAAAATAGCTTTGGTTTGCATCCTGCATGTCCAGGGTCTGGGGTGCCATGGCAATGATGAGCTCGGGGCCTGCCAGGGCATGGAGTCGGCGGAGGGCCAATTCCAACAGTTTCTCAGGGATGCCATGTTCCAGGTCAATGTCCACACCCTCAAACCCGTATTCGTTCATAAGATCATAGAAGCTCTCCGCAAAACGGACGGCATGGGATTCCTGGGTCATTTCAATATTGCCCAATTCGCCGCCCACCGACAGAATGACCTTTTGACCCCGTGCTTTTACCCATTGAATATCCTCAATGAACTCCTGCCTGCTATAGCCGTTGAGTTTCTCTGAAACCTCAGAATTCAGGGCAAAGGTTACAGCACCCGGTACAGGGGTGCTGTCGGCGAAGGAGACAACGATCATATCGTAATCAAGGGGGATATCACGGATTCTGAGGCATTTGGCGCCATTATAAAAGTTGTGCCAATAACCGGTCAGCATATGTTGGGGCAAATGTGCCATGATTATCACCTCACCTTTATTTTACACCCAGGAAACGCTTCATGGTGCCTACCACATCATCGGCGTCAACCTGGGAGCTCATTTCAGAGAAGATGCGAAGAAGGGGCTCGGTTCCTGAGAATCTGGCCAGAATCCAGCCGCCGTTCTTAAAGTAGATCTTTAATCCGTCCATATAGCTGATATGGTCGATTTCAAAGTCATAGGGAGGGATTTCCTTATCCTCAAACAGCTTTTTAGTCAGGCGCGGCTTATCCTCGGGCTCGAATTTGAAATCGCCTTCATGGGTATAGAAATAGCCGAACTGCTGATTAATCTCATCCAAAAGACTGGAGAGGCTCTTTCCGGTAACGCTGATCATCTCGATGAGAAGGCTAGCGGCAAAGATGCCGTCCTTGCCCCGGATATGGCCCCGGATGGTTAAACCGCCGCTGCTCTCGCCGCCAATCAAGGCGTTCTTTTCCTCCATCTTGGAGCTGATATGCTTAAAGCCCACAGGCACCTCATAGCATTCCTGGTCAAAGGCCTGGGCGATTCTGTCCAGCAGATGGGTGGTGCCAAGGTTGCGAACCACGCCGCCCTTCCAGCCTTTATATTTCAACAGGTAGTAGTAGAGCAGGGCCAGAATCTCGTTGGGATGGATGAACCGGCCATTGCTGTCGATGATGCCTAAGCGGTCGGCATCTCCGTCGGTACCGATACCCAGATCATACTTCTTTTCAACCACCAAATCCCGAAGCCGCTGCAAAGTATGGGAGCTGGGGGAGGGGAGCCTTCCGCCAAAGAGCGTATCGTGGCGGTCATTGATGGTGTCCACCTCACATCGGGCGGTGATGAGAATGGTGGATAGGGAGGTCTTGGACACTCCGAACATGGGATCCAGAAGGATGCGGAGATTGGCCTTTTTGATGGCCTCCACATCCACCATCTCAAGGATGGTATCGATGTACACATTGAAGGGATCGATAATCTGAATCCGTGATGCCTTGACCCCGGCATTGAAGTCCATGACCTGAATGCTTTCGGGAGTAACCAGGGCTATCTTTTCCTCGATAAGGTCGGTGACTTCCTGGGTGGCATCCCGACCGCCCTGGGTAAAGATTTTGATGCCGTTGTAATCGGCAGGGTTATGGCTTGCTGTTACTGCCGCTCCATAGCCAGTTTCCATGCGGTTTACAGTGAACATGACCAGGGGTGTGGGGGCGACCTTCTCAATAAAATAAACCGTTATACCATTGCCTGCCAGAACCTCAGCCATCCAGCGGGCTGCCTTGTCCGACAGAAAACGTCTGTCATAGCCAATGACAAAGCCTTTGTTGTCCAGGTTCTGCTCCTTCATGAGAAGGGCCACAGCCTGGGATAATATCTGAACATTGGCCTTGGTGAACTCATCACCAATGATAGCACGCCAGCCACCTGTTCCAAATTTAATCATAATGCGAACCTCCTTCTTTATCCCATTATAACCTTCACATGGTTCACACTGCCCGCCTGCTGGGGAGGAATGGGACCACTGACAGGTACACCGTTAAGGATTATGGTCTTAATCCCCTTGGACACATGCTGGGGATTTTCAACTTCAATATGATACAGTGCATTCCGCCATCTGCGGGTGACCTTGAAGCCATCCCAGTCCTGGGGGATGCAGGGGTCGATGATAAGGCCCTCTAAATCCAAGCGAATACCCAGCATATAGTGGGTGGCTGCGAAATAAGCCCATCCGGCGCTTCCCGTCAGCCAGGGATGTCTGGCGCGGCCATGCCTGGAATGATCCC
This sequence comes from Bacillota bacterium, assembly GCA_022702935.2. Lineage (GTDB taxonomy): Bacteria > Bacillota > Clostridia > DSM-8532 > DSM-8532 > DTU059. The sequence continues at coordinate 4,613 of JAKIML020000102.1, forward strand.
GGCCCATAATGAACTGGCAGTAGGAGTAGGGCTCGGCCTGGCGGATTTCTATCATATCGTTCTGATTATAGGGCAGAAGAGCATTATAGAACTTCATAGCCCTGTCGCCCCGGCCCAGCTTGCATTCGGCCACCCAGGCCCAGGGATTGGGATGGCTGAAGATGGCGCCATTTTCCTTGACCCCCCTATAGACCCTGGTGACAAAGCCAATGTCATCATTGGGCTGAGTATAAGAGGGCGCATTCAGATGGAGCCCAAAGTCGGAGTAAAGGTACTGATCCACAGCGTCCATGCAGGATATGCCCCGCTGGCCGGACACACAGCCCGAAACAACGGCCCAGGTATTGGACTCCAGGTGAACCTTTCCTTCCTTATCCTTTTGGGTGCCTATTTTCTCGCCCTTGGCAGTGATGCCGCGAATATACCATTGACCGTCCCACAGAACCTCTTCGCAGGTCTTCTGAATCTGCCTGGCCAGCTCTGTATATCGCACTTCGTCCTCATGGTTGCCCATGAACCGGGCAATCCGCACAAAGGCCTCGGTGGCCCAATAATGAAGGAAGGAGACCATGGCGCTTTCGCCGCCGCCTAAATTGAGGCAGTCGTTCCAGTCGGCGCGCAGGCCCTTGCAGATGCCATGGGGCCCTATCTGTTCTGCCGAGAAATCAATAATACGCTTTAAGTGCTCATAGACCGTGGCTTCACCGCCATCGGCAAAGGGGACAATTTCGTTAAAAAGCTCCACTTCTCCAGTCTCAGCCACATATTCAAGCACCGAGGAGACCAGCCATAAGGCATCATCGGAGCAGGCATCCTTAAGGCCATGAATGATATCCTTGGCATCGGGGGTGGGAACCACCGTGGGAGACTTGAAGGTGCTCACCGGCTTGTCAGGGTTAAACCATTCGGGCTCAAAGAGATGGAGCCCATAACCTTGCCGTACCTGACCGTTGAGAAGCTCAATGATTCTCTGACGGCATTTCTGAGGATTGGAATGGGGAACACACATCACGTCCTGGGCAGTGTCCCGATAGCCCAGCCCGGTACGGCCGCCCACCTCGATGAAGGAAGCGAAGCGGGACCAAACCACATTGGTCTCAGCCTGATAAAGGTTCCAGATGTTGAGCATGGTGTTCATGCCCTCATGGGGCGTCTGGCACTGGAAGGCACCAAGCTTGTTCTCCCAGTATTTTGCCAGGGCTTTGAAGGCCTCATCCACCTTAGCCGGATCAGAGTATTTCTGGCGCATGGCCTTGCCGACCTGCTTGCTGCCGGGGCCAAGAAGGTAGATGATGCGGGTCTCCTGACCGGGTTCCAGGGTAATTCGATGATGGAGGGCGCCGCAGTGGTTGTTGCCCAGCTCAGTGCTGCAGGAGAGGAAGCCCTTTTCCACGCCCAGAGGATTGGTCTCAGTGCGGTAAACGCCGATAAAGCAGTCCCTTACGGCATCAAAGCTATCGGGGGTCCTGCTGCTGGTTATGTATGTAAAGGAATCGGGGCTGTAAAACTGGTCGCATTCAATAACCCCGTCGTCAAAGCTGGAACCGCTGCAGTAAAGGCTCATCTGGAAGTTCTGATTGTCGATATCTATGTGGTTAAAGGAGAATTCTACATAGGAAAAGGTGCTGATATAGCGAGTCTTTGAGTCGTTGTTCCTGATTTTGACATCCCAGATCTCCACATCATCATCCACGGGAATAAAAAGCGTCTGCTCGGCGGATATCTTCGCGTAATCACAGATAAATCGGCTGTAGGAAAGGCCGTGATGGCAGCGATAGCTGGCCTGATCCAGGGGCTTTCCCACCGGCTGCCAGGAGATGGACCAATAGTCCGAGGTCTCATCATCCCGAAGATACACATAATGCCCCGGTCTGTCCAAGGGGACACCGTTGGGCCTAAACCTTGTCAATCGGTTATACTGGGGTGATTTGTAGAAGGTATAGCCCCCCGCATTGTGGGAGATGACCGTGCATAAATCTTTTACCCCCAGATAATTGGTCCAGGATACCGGCACATCGGGTCTTTCGATAATATATTCCCTGCTCTCGTTACAAAAATAACCGTACCTCATAGGTCCACCCTTTCTTAAAATAAAGGTTAAGCATAGGCATAAATCTCTACACTTTTATTATAGAGGTGGGGCATGAGATGACATATCCTATAGAATTGGCATATGTTGCAGAATATTGATAACTTACTTTTTTGACGAATAATCTATGCTATACTTAAGAAAAAGACCCGTTTATGCTTCTAGGATGACCTTTTGGGGGGTATGCCTGTGATCAAGTGGATACGGCAAAGGATCTTAAATACGACCATTCGCCAGAAGCTTACCCTGATGATCAGCATCTTTGTCTTGTACCCGGTTCTAATCGTGGCCTTCTTCGGCTATTTTATCTATGCCCAGGGCATCCGAAGCGAGGTGCTCCACTCCTTGAATCAGACCATTGAACAGGTGAACTCCCTTACTTTGGAGCGCTTTGAGCAGACCAAGCGCTTTGCTATGATGATCCCCTATGACGGAACCCTCAATGAGATTTATATCCAGAAGAAGAAAGGGGAGCTCAGCCACTACAATCTCAATCGGGACATTACCAACTACCTGTATTCCAAGTTCTATTCCAAACAGGAGATCAAGGCCGTATCCTTCTGCTATACCTCTGACAGCAAGGATATCTTCATGGTTCAGTCCGACAACTCCTATAACCGTTATGTAACGTCGGTCCATCCCCTGGTACTGGCCGAGGCCCAAAAGACCGAGGAACAGTTTGGTTACTATATCTCCGACGACGGAGAAATCTATGCCTTCAGAAAAATGATGGATCGCTATAGCTTTGAGCAATATGGACTCATCACCCTTAAGATAGACAAAGCGTTCATGCTCAGCGATTTTGAGCAGCGTTTCGCCAACCAGTCAGGCTTTCTTTTGACCTACAACGGGAATATCCTGTATGAAAAAGGTCAGATTCCCGAGGAAGAGCGGGACAATGTACTTCGTTCAATCAAAGAGGAAGCTGTTTCTGATAAGACGGAGTCCCGGTTCAGAATTAAGCCCTATGAGGTGGTAACAAGCCACATTACACTGGACAATATCTCGTTTGAATACGGAGTGGTCATGCCCACCAGGGCCTTCATGGACAAATATTACAGCGCGTTGAGACTGTTATTGATTATGACCGCCCTGGTGACCGGGACCATGCTCCTGGCGGCCATCCCGCTGTACAAGGCCGTATGGTCCCCCATTCGGGAGCTTGTGGGGTTAATGAAGATCCTGGAGGAGGGCAATTTCGGTGTTCAATCCAAACGTAAGCGCAATGATGAGTTCAAGTTTATCTTCGATTCCTTTAATGCCATGTCCAATGAGATCAAGTATCTCTTTGATGTAGCCTATAAAGAGGAGCTGGCACGGAAGGAGGCCCAGTTGGCCGCCCTTCAGGCCCGCATCAACCCCCATTTTCTGTACAATACCCTGGAGATTATGAACTGGAAGGCCAGGATTGCAGGGAATACCGAGCTGTCCGACATGATTGAGGCCTTGGGCACCTTATTGGATGCCGGTATGAACAGGGATGAACGGAAGGTGACCACCCTTCGGGAGGAGATAAAGCTGGTGGACTCCTATATGTTCATCATGGACAAGCGGTTTGGAAAGCGTCTTGAGTTTATTCGTGAGATTGATGAATCCCTTCTCGACGGTACCATTCCTAGCCTCCTCATTCAACCGCTTCTGGAGAATGCCGTTATTCACGGTCTGGAGCCCCATGGCGGAGGAAAGCTGAAGCTCTCAATCTTCCGGGAGGAGCGGGGCATGACCATATCGGTGGAGGATAATGGGGCGGGTATCTCCGATGAGGATTTGGTGGAGTTTGAAAAACTCTTTATGGAACAGCCCAGCCGCATTAAAAACAGCACAGGCATTGGTGTCCGCAATGTACATAGTCGTATTCGAATCCTTTATGGCAGCGAATATGGCCTCAGCCTCAGAAAAGGTGCTGATGGCGGAACCGTCGCCTCGTTCACTATTCCTTATATGGTCTGATAGACGCTTGAATTGTTTCATAGCAAAAAAGTACAAAATTCACCAAGCCAAGCTATACCTTGTGAAGGGGGACCAGGAGTATGATGGAGGAGAAAAATGCACCGGGAGGAAAGGGAAGATTGATACGATGGACTGCCTTTTTCGCGGCGCTTCTAGTGACCATTGGACTTGTCATCCTATGGGCGGCCAATAACCAGGATATGTCGCGGGGAAAGGAACACCAGCAGGCCACTCCTGCGCCAGAGACCATCAAACTGAATACCGTGAGCATGTTTGGCGGCACCGATCCCTCGGCCTCTGACTATCAGCGCCTGATTAAGAGCTTTATGGAACAGAACCCCCAAATACTTATCATGGATGAGTCCTCATCCGCCGATGAAACCTGGAAGGCGAAGGTGACCATCGATTTTGCCTCGGGCAATGACCCGGATGTAGCCTTTTATTTCACCGGTCCCGATGCCAGACAGATTATCGAGAATGGCAAGGTGGTTTCCATTGACGAGATAAAGGCCCTGTATCCCGACTATGCCAAAGAGATTTCTCCAAACGCCATGCGTTTTATGGAGGAGTTTGACGGCAAGACCTATGCGGTTCCCATCCGGGGGTATTACGAAGGCTTGTTCTGTAATAAGGACCTCTTTGACCAGTACGGCCTGGAGCTTCCCACCGATTGGGACAAGCTTGAAAAGGCCATCGCCAGATTCAGCAAGGCCGGCATTGTTCCTATCGCCGCCAGCTTTTCGGATGTTCCCCATTACTGGATTGAGCATTTGATCTTAGCCCAGGGCGGCATAGAGGAGCACCGGGTTAATCCCATAGCGACCTATCCTGAAAGCTGGGTTAAGGGTCTGAGCTATTTTAAATACCTGAGGGACATGGGGGCTTTTTCGTCCGATGTCAATATCACAAAGAATGATATTGCCTCCAACCTCTTTATTGAAAAGAAGGCGGCCATGATTATCGAGGGTTCCTGGTTCATAGGGGGCCTTAAGGATCCCGAGACCACGGTGATCCTGCCCATGCCTGCCACGCCCGACGGTAAAAAGAACCCGTCCGATATTATCGGAGGCTATTCATCAGGCTTTTATATCTCGACCAAGGCTTGGAACAACCCGGAGAAACGGGATGCCGCCGTAAAGTTTGTGATGCACATGACCAGCAGGGAAGCCATTGCTGCCTTTGCCAAGGTGGCAGGCCCTCCGGCTGCCGATATTCAGTCCAATGCCAATATCAGCAGGGTTATGCAATCAGGAATCACCATGAGCAGCAATGCTCAGCATGTGGAAACGCCCATTGATTCGCGACTGACCAAGGAAGCCTGGAATTACTTTGTTTCTCAGATAGGGGCCCTCACCGATGGAGTCATCACGCCTGAGGAACTGCTGGATGAAGTGATAATCAGAAATAGAGGCCAGTGACCTGACGGGGTTAGACAAAAAACCCAAGTACAGGTCAAAGGGGGTATTACAGTGTTTAAAGTGATTCTTTTGGATGATGAGGATACCATTATTGAGGGTCTCCAGACCACTGTAGCCTGGGAAAAGTATCGGTGCAAGGTGGTGGCCACAGCCACCAACGGCAAGGACGGCCTGGAGCTGATCCGCAAGCATCGTCCCGACATTCTGTTTACCGATATCCGGATGCCCTATTTAAACGGGCTGGAGATGCTTAAGGAACTCACCGGAGAGTTTCCCCGCATGCAGATAATTGTACTGTCGGGCTATCGGGACTTCTCCTATGCCCAAACTGCGCTCCATTTGGGGGTGCTTCGGTTCTTATTAAAGCCTTCCAAGATGGAGGAGATCTACGAGGCCCTGAATGCGGCCATGCTCAAGCTCTCAGGCGTTCCCCAGGAAGTGAATACCCGTGCTGCGCTCAACGACAAAAAGGAAGAGGACAATGAGGGGAATTTCATTGTTTCTAGAACCATGAAATACATTAACGAGCATTACGCCGAGAAGCTGACTTTGCAGCAGGTGGCCGATTATCTGTTCATCAGTACATGGCATCTTTGCCGTGTTTTAAAAAAGCACTCCGACACCAACTTTGTAGATATTCTGAACCATGTGAGAATAGAGCACGCCAAAAAATTCCTGAGGGAGACCAATCTCAAGGTTTATGAGATATCGGAAAGGGTGGGTTATAGTGATATTGCCTATTTCTCCAAGGTCTTCCGAGCCCTGACCGGCCTGTCCCCCAAGCAGTTCCGTGAAGGCAGCGCCAAGGAAGAAGCGTAGGCTCACCTTTCGGAGAACCTACATCATCTTTCCTATGGTATTTAAGAGCTCATCCACCACCTCGGTGTCACCGGCCTGGATCCTGTCAATGAGACAGCTTTTCATGTGCCCTTCAAGAATGAGTTTACTGACCGATTTTAAGGCAGACTGAACGGCCGAGATCTGATTGAGGATATCATCGCAGTAGATATCCTTTTCCACCATGCCCCTGATGCCTCTGACCTGGCCCTCCACGCGGTTGAGCCGGGCGATAAGGTCCTTCTTTTGCTTTTCTGTTCTGTTCTTGATTCTCACATTGCCCTCGGCATCCATGGTACCCTGACAATGGGGGCAATCCTTTTTTGCTTCGCTCATTTTGACCTCCGTATACTTTTAACAAGCTAAACGTTTACTATGGAGACCACGTCGTAACCGGCGTCCTCAATGGCATTTTTGAGGGCGGAATCCTCCACGTCGCCATTAAGGTGTACCAGAGCGTGCTTTTCATTAAGATTGACACTGACCTCCTTGACAGCCGAAAGCTCCTGAAGGGCCTCCTGAACATGGCGCACGCAATGGTTGCAGCTCATGCCTTCAATAAAAATCTTCTTGGTCATTTTAACTTCTCCTTCCGTTGTTATGGGCCTGGTTTATATATTCTGTCCATGCCCCAACCTTATTCTATATTAAAAGGTTTTAAGAATTTATCCACTTTCAGGGTTCTTCCGTTGTCCTCCATGATCTCCACCTGATCAAAGACCCAGCCCTCCACCATGGTAGGATCAACCCCGGCGTCCAAAAAGGGTTGTGGGTTCAGCACAAAGACCATGTCCTTGTCGTTGGCCTTAAGGTCCTTGGCCCATTCAAACATGTTTCCCTGGCCCAGGGCGATGCCGAAATGATCCATGGCATGATGATAGCCGAGAATTTCCTTGTTGGCATTGATGATTGCATTAAAGGCGGTCAATGGTGCAGCGTTCTCGGTGGTGGTAAAGTCATCTTGCCCAAGGCTGGCTTTAAATTGCAGTTTGCTTCCTTCCTCTACCGTCCATGGCTCCGGAAGCTTGGCTGTATCCAGCCCCGCATCGATAAAGGGTTTGGCGTTTATTTCAAGCATCACATAGGCAGCGCTAAAGCTCGCATCACTGCTCCATACAAAGCGTTCACCAGTGGGGGAGGTAAGTGCCCAGCCGTTGCCGGCCTCCTGGGCCTGAACCTTGTCAGGCATGCTTTGGATGAGGGCTTCAAAGGATGATGAGGCATATCTGGCCACCACATCAGTGGTCACACAGGCGCTTAAGGTCAGGAGTACAGCCGCTGAAAGAGCGGCTAAGAATAATCTATGCTTCATGGGTCAGCCTCCTCTTGGTCATGATGAGTCCATTACCTTAATGATGGGGTTTAAAGCCCTTAAGCCGTAGGGCATTGGTCAGCACCGATACCGAGCTTAAGGACATGGCGGCTGCGGCAATCATGGGATTGAGCAGGGGGCCGCCGAACACATGGAGCAGGCCTGCTGCAATGGGGATACCGGCCACATTATAGCCAAAGGCCCAGAACAGGTTCTGCTTGATGGTGCGTATGGTGCTCTTGCTCAACTGAATGGCCGTAGGGACATCCATCAAATCATTACGCATGAGCACAATGTCCGCCGATTCCATGGCCACATCGGTACCCGAGCCGATGGCAATACCGATATCGGCCTGGGCCAGGGCCGGGGCGTCATTGATACCGTCGCCCACCATGGCCACCTTATGCCCTTCCTGCTGCAGCTTCTTGACCTCGGCGGCCTTGTCCTGGGGCAGAACCTCAGCCAGAACGCGATCTATCCCAACCTGCCTGGCAATGGCCTCGGCCGTCCTTCGATTGTCCCCGGTGATCATGGCCACCATAATGCCCATGTCGTGGAGCCGCTTAATGGCCCTGGCACTGCTTTCCTTCACCACATCAGCAACGGCGATGATACCGGCAAGGGCACCATCTACTGACACATACATGGGGGTTTTGCCCTCGGAGGCCAGCCGATCCGACTCGCTTTCCAGGGGGCTTAGGATGATTCCCCGATCAATCATGAGTTTGCGGTTTCCCAGAAGAACCGAAAGCCCCTCAATGACTACCTCAATACCATGGCCCGGAATGGCTTTAAATCGTTCCACCGGAAGAAGCCCGATGCCTTCCTTCTCGGCACCCCGCACAATGGCCTCGCCCAAGGGATGCTCCGAACCCTTTTCGGCCGATGCGGCCAACTGGAGAAGCCGGGTTCTTTCCATGGCCTCGGTTGGGATAATATCGGTAATCTCAGGCTTGCCAACGGTGAGGGTTCCCGTCTTGTCAAAAATAATGGCATTAATCTTATGGGTGATCTCCAGGGCTTCGCCGCCCTTAATCAGAATGCCATATTCAGCGCCCTTTCCTGTCCCCACCATAATGGCGGTGGGAGTGGCCAGCCCCAGAGCGCAGGGACAGGCAATGACCAGCACAGAGATGAATATGGTCAGGGAGAAGACCACCGACTCCCCTGACAGAAACCAGGCCAGACCGGCCAGCAGGGCAATGGCCATGACAATGGGCACAAAGTACCCTGAAACGATGTCGGCCATTTTGGCAATGGGGGCTTTGGAGCCCTGGGCATCCTCCACCAGCTTGATGATCCGGGCAAGGGCAGTGTCGCTGCCCACCTGGGTGGCTTTGAACTTAATAACCCCGTTCTTGTTGAGGCTGGCGCCTATGACCTTGTCACCGGGCTGCTTCTCCACGGGAATGCTCTCGCCGGTCAGCATGGACTCGTCAACTGAGGTAAGGCCCTCAATGACCTCACCGTCCACGGGGATCTTCTCTCCGGGCTTTACCAGAAGAATATCGCCCACCTCTACCTCATCAATGGGAATCTCCATTTCCTTGCCATCCTGAATTACTGTGGCGGTTTTGGGGGCCAGGCCCATGAGCTTCTTGATAGCCTCCGAGGTCTTGCCCTTGGATACGGCCTCCAGGGACTTGCCCAGGAGAATAAGGGTGATAATCACCCCGGCCGATTCAAAATACAGGCCATCCATGGCCATAAAATCCCCCATCCAGATCTTATAGGTGGAATAAAGGCTGTAGATGACGGCGGCAGAGGTACCTATGGCTATCAGCGAATCCATGGTGGGACTGCGGTGAAGGAGAGCCTTGAATCCCACCGAGTAGAACTTGTTGCCGGCTATGAGAATGGGGATGACCAGCCCAATCTGAACCAGTGCGAACTGGAAAGGATAGCGCATGGGGTTAAGCCATTTGGGAATGGGAAGGCTCAGCCACCAGATCATGGAGCCCATGGCGATATACAGAAGGGGTACGGCAAAGACGGCCGAGACGATGAACTTGGTCCACAGGGTCCGAATCTCCTTATCCTTGCGCACCTTATCCTCATCGACGGCCTTATTGTTCTCTATTTCCAGCGGGGTATAGCCCGCCTTGACAATGGCCTGCTTGATTTCCGACAGACGCACCAGGGAGGGGCTGTAGGTCAGGGTGGCCCTTTCGGTGGCCAGATTGACGGTGACACGCTCTATGCCTGCCATTTTGCCAAGTATCCTTTCAATGCGGCTGGCGCAGGCGGCGCAGGTCATTCCTTGAATGGGGAGGGTCACTTCCTTGGCCTGTATCTCATCCTGGGCCTGATACCCGGCCTTTTCGACAGCAGCTTTGATGGCGTCCTTTGACAGAACCGATTCATCAAAGGCGACCTCCATTTTCTCGGTGGCAAGATTGACGTTGACCTCAATGATACCTTCCAGCTTCTTTACGGCCCGTTCCACGGCCCTGGCACAGGCGGCGCAGGTCATACCGAGAATCTTCATGTTTGCTTTCATCATAAGACCATCCCTCTTTTATAACAAATTCTACCACTTAAGTGTTACCGCACAGGCTTCATTCCATAACCGGTATTTGCTTGATACTATACCCCCCTAGGGTATATTTTTATCATAACCCCCATGCACCTTACTGTCAATACCCTGGGCCTAGGCGTTGTTTTCACTGGAATTCGGGATCATAAATCTTCAAATGGACTATTGACAACCAATCATGGCAACAGTATACTCTAATAAAATTTATAAGAATACTATGGATTAATGAACCTATTAACCCAATAGAGGTGATGCGCATGGATATTTCAACCCTATGCATTCATGGAAGCAAGGATCATACCCATAATACGGGGGCTGTTTCGGTGCCCATTTACCAGTCGGCCACCTTTGTTCACCCTGCTGTGGGCATGAGCACAGGCTATGATTATTCCAGGCTCCAGAACCCGACCCGGGAGCAGCTTGAGCGTATTGTGGCAAGACTGGAGAACGGCATTGACGCCATGGCCTTTTCAACAGGCATGGCCGCGGTTGCAGCCATGATGGAGCTCTTTAAGCCCGGGGATCACCTTTTGGTCTCCGATGATCTCTATGGGGGAACCCATAGGCTCTTTGCACATATTTCCATGAAAAACGGACTCACCTTTGATTATGTGGATACCTCTGACAGAGAGGCCATCCTTAAGCATATTCGGAAGGAAACCAAGGCTCTGTTCATCGAAACGCCCACCAATCCTATGATGAAGGTGACCGATATCCAGGAAGCGGCGGCCATTGCCAGAGAACATGGGCTCCTTCTGGCGGTGGACAATACCTTTTTAACACCCTATCTGCAGAATCCTCTGGATTTGGGGGCTGATATTGTGCTGCACAGCGGCACCAAATATCTTTCAGGTCATAATGATACCCTGGCAGGCTTTTTGGTGGTGGCCTCCCAGGAGCTCAGTGAAAAGCTTCGGTTTATCTATAAGACGACGGGAGCCTGCTTGGCGCCCATGGACAGTTGGCTCATGATCAGGGGCATCAAAACCCTGGCCATCCGCATGGAAAAGCATCAGGAAAATGCTATGGCCCTGGCCCAGTGGCTATTGACCCACCCTAAAGTTAAGGATGTCTATTATGTGGGGCTTCCGAACCATCCCTCCTATGAAGTCAGCAAGAAGCAAGCCAGAGGCTTTGGCGGCATGCTTTCCTTCAAGGTGGACAGCGAGGCTACCGCCAAGCGATTGCTGGAAAAAGTAGAATTGGTCATGTACGCCGAGAGCCTGGGGGGTGTGGAGACCCTGATTACCTATCCCATGCTCCAGACCCATGCCGATGTCCCCCAGGAGGTCCGTCAGGCCATGGGCATTGATGAAAGGCTGCTGCGCCTGTCGGTGGGCATAGAAAGCGTGGATGACATTATCGCCGATCTCGATCAGGCCCTGGCCGATTGAGATGGACCCTTCAAAGGAGGACGAATCACCAATGAACCGATTTGACGAAGTGATAGACAGAAAGGGCACCCTTTCTTTGAAATATGATTTTGCTCGGGAGCGGGGCATGCCCGAGGATGTTCTTCCCCTCTGGGTGGCCGATATGGACTTTAAAACCCCGCCCGAGGTCATAGATGCCCTGGTTAAGGCCTCTCAACATGGTATCTTTGGCTATACCGAAAGCAAACAGGAGTATTTTGATGCGCTGTATCATTGGTTTAAATCCCGATTCGGTTGGGAGGTGGACCGGCGCTGGCTTGTCAAGACTCCCGGCGTCGTCTTTGCTGTGGCTGCAGCCGTCCGGGCATTGACCCAGAAGGGGGATGGGGTTATGATCCAGCAGCCCGTCTATTACCCCTTCTTTCATGTGGTGGAGGACAACGGCCGGCGGCTTGTCAATAATGCGCTGGTTTATGAAAACGGCAGCTATCGTATTGACTTTGAGGACTTTGAGGAGAAAATCGTCACTCAGAAGGTAAAGCTGTTCATCCTGTGCAGTCCCCACAATCCCGTGGGCAGGGTCTGGACCAGGGAGGAGCTTACCCGCATGGGCGATATCTGCGTCAAGCATGGCGTCATTGTTGTTTCTGACGAGATTCACGCCGATTTCATCTATCCCGGCCATACCCATACCCTGTTTCCAGCCATAAAGCCCGAGTTTCTGGACAATACCATTCTCTGCACAGCCCCCAGTAAAACCTTCAACCTGGCAGGACTGCAGGTGTCCAATCTCTTCATTGCCAACCAGGAGCTTAAAAAGAAGGTGAAGCAGGAGATTGCCCGCACCGGCTACAGCCAGCTCAATACCCTTGGGCTTATCGCCTGTCAGGCCGCCTATACCCATGGAGCGCCCTGGCTGGAGGAGCTGATACAGTACTTAAGCGGAAATCTGGCATTTATCAGGGAGTTTGTGGCTACCAGGCTTCCCGGGGTTAAGCTGGTAGAACCCCAGGGGACTTATCTGGTGTGGCTGGACTTTAAGCAGCTTGGGTTGTCCCAGAAAGCACTGGACGACTTAATCATCCATGGGGCCAAGCTTTGGCTGGATGGGGGCACCATGTTCGGGCCTGAAGGCGAGGGCTTCCAGAGGATCAATATTGCCTGCCCCAGGTCCCTGCTTGAAAAGGCCTTTCTCAATCTTGAAAAGGCCCTGAAGGAGTATATACCAGGATGACTCCAGGAATTCCCGTTCTTTTTCATGGTATATTCCTTGAATTTTACATGGATAAAATTGACATGTTGCCTTAATCTGTGTCTAAGTGTATCACATGGGATGAAGGGGATCCACTATGAGACCGATTCGGGTACTTGTTGTCGAAGACTCTCGCTATGCGGCGGATTTGAACATCCGTCAGCTTAAGAAAAGCGGATTTGATGTGGAACATCAGATGGCCACAGATGAAACATCCATGGAATCAGCCCTGGTTAACCAACCATGGGATCTCATCCTCAGCGATAACTGCATGCCGACCTTTACGGCGCTGGGGGCATTGGCTGTTCGGAATCGTCTGAGCCCTCATACACCGTTTATCATTGTCACCGAGCATATGATGGAGCATGAGATCAATCATGCCTATTCCCAGGGCTTAACGGCCTTTGTTTCAAAGGCCGATCTCTCAGACCTGGGCCTTTTCGCTCAGAAAATACTGTCGGAATACCGGATTCCGATCTATAAATAAAAGGCTCGAGAGAGCCTTTTATTTTAAGCCTTTTATCCATTTGTCAGTTGAACAGGAGCACGGCGGCTATGAAGATTAAGGGCTCATTGCCGTTATTGGTAATGGAGTGGAACTCGCCGCCCCCGGTTTTCACCGCATCTCCCGGGCCTATCTCACGAACCTGTCCATTGTCATCCACAAGGCCTTTTCCACTTAAAACGTAGTAAATCTCTTCTTCCTGATCATGCTCATGCCTGCCAATGGAGCAGCCGGGCTCAAGAATGATACGGCTGAACATGCGGCATCGTCCTTTAAGCTCCTGGGGCGTGAAGATGCTTTCCAAAACTACCGAGCCCTGTCCGCCCCGCATATTTTCTCTCACTTCGGTAACCATATCGGCTTGCTTTTTAAACATATTCTATCAACCTCCGTTTATGATGAGTGTGCTTTATTCTTTTTAGGTCTCATGAACAGGCTTATGTACAGGGAGCAAAAGGCCAGAAGTATGGCCGACACGATAAAGAGGATTTGCTTAATGTCATAGGCTGTTCCCAGCAGGGTAATCTTATCTTTTCCAAAATGACTGACCAACTGAGAGCCCACCATGGCTGCAAAATAACCAATAATGCCGCTGGTGGCCGCATTGAAGCCTATGTACACCGTTCTTTTCTCATCGGGGGTAAAGTCGAATTGAAGATTGAACAGGGCCACGTTAATGCCCGACCAGGCAATGCCCCCAATGATATGAGTGGCCGTCAGAAGCAGCAGAACAAGGGGGCTTCCCTTGGCGATTAGAAACCACAGGGCATGGCAGATGGCCAGGATCCCGATGGTGACCCGGGTGGTATTGGCCCATCCTGTTTTGTCGGCGAATCGTCCCCATACCCGGGCGCTGAGGACATAGAAAACCGAGTTGACCATGGACAGGACAGTAATGGTGGTATAATTCATGCCCAGATCGGATTTCAGATAAACGCTGAAGTAGGCGCTGGCAATCTGAATGGCAATGTTCCACAGAATGGACATGACAAAGTAGTTGATGAACACCTTATTCTTAAAGGGCAGGGTAAAGATTTCCCCGATTCGAAGACGCTCATGGCTGTGGGTGAGGGGAACCTCCTTCATCTTCATATAGGACAGGATGTTGATAAGCGCCAATACAAAGATGACCCCATAGACAATAATATATCCCACCAGTTCCCTGCCGGCTTCGGTGTAGATATCCAGAATCTTACCCACAATCAGGGTAATGACTGTGGCTGAGAGGAGGATATAGGATTCCCGGCTGCCAAAGTATTTACCCCGCATATTTTGGGGGACAAAGCTCACATAGAAATTGGAGATGGCCGGGTTAACAAAGCTTACGGCCAGATAGGAGATAAAAAAGATTATGCCCGTGGACCATAGCTTAATGCCCCTGTCCAGGGGGAGAAAGGGGATAATGATCAGTATGGCCAGAAGCAAGCGGTGCAACATCGAGCCCATGAGGATGATGCGTTTTTTTGAGGGAAGGCTCTCTAAAACAATGGGGGACAAGAACTGGATGACTGCGGCCAGGACAGGGATGGCGAGGATATAGCCACACACTGCGTCGCTGGCACCCATAGCCTTCAGCAAACCAACCAGATAGGCGCCGCTGGTCAGATTGAAGATGGTTCTGGCCGTGGCGCCCTCTGGAATTCCCCAAAAACGGTTCCGCTCAAGGTCTTTCTCTGAAGGGTATTTTAACGGTAATGACATGTGATAAACCTCATGTTAGCCAGTCCACGGCTTGTCGCGCTAAAGCTTAAGGAACTGCTCAATATTAATAATGAACACTGTGGCTCCGCCCACATTGACCTCGATGGGCATGGCCATGTTAAATGCGCCGAAGCTGCCTGGAAGCTTTTCAGGAGCTATCATGCGACGTCTGGACTTACAGGTGTCTCTGATGATGGAAAGGGCCTGTTCAACCTTGTCGTCATCGGTGGCGATGAGGAAGGTTGTGTTTCCGCTTTTCAGAAAGCCGCCGCTGGAGCAGAGCTTGGTTGCACCAAAGCCTTCTCGATTAAGATTGTCGGCCAGGATATTGCTGTCTTCATCACTGACAATGGCAAATAATAGCTTCATACGATACATCCTCCTTGGCTTCATAGTCCATCCGTTCACCTTTATTATAAGGGATACGGCGGTACTCTTCAATGAATTAAATCTTAAGACGGGTCTATGAAAAAAGCTGTTTCAGGCTCTCTTCCCAGGGGATTTGGGGGTGCTCGATGGTCACATTGTTCAGGTAATTCAAATGTCCAGCATCGCTGGTAAAGCGGAAGCTTAGCCGGACAGCCCAAAGGGCCTGCCACTTGACCTTCAGGGCCTTATTGACTGCGTTGATGCCGTACTTGCCGTCCCCCACCAGAGGATGCCCTTCAAAGGCCAGATGGGCCCGGATCTGATGGGTCTTTCCCGTGACCAGCTCTACCTCCAGCAAAGAAAAGTCCCCCAGCGCTTTAAGTACACGATAGCGGGTGACAATACGCTCGGCGCCCTTAAACGGCGTGGCCGAGACCAGGACTCGGCTTTCTTTGCTGTCCTTCTTAAGATATCCTACAAGCTCCCTGTCCGGCGCTTTGGGAACGCCCACCACAATGCAATGATAGATTTTCGTAAGCTCATGCTTCTTAAACTTATCCAGTAAAATCTCAAGGGTATCAGGTTCCTTGGCCAATACCACCAGGCCTCCGGTGTTACGATCAAGTCGGTGGCACAGAGCGGGGAACCCATCCCTATAAAGGTTTCCATCCCGTTGGCGCACCAAGGCCTGAACCATGCGATCCAGAATCTGCTCCTCCTGGTTCCTGTCCTGATGAACGGGTATACCCTGGGGCTTGGACACCACCAGAAGGTAATCATCCTCATAAACAATAGGGACAATGCTCTCGGTGTCTTTCTCAACAGGGGGAAGATAGGCCTCGGGGATAAAGATATCCACTGTTTGGCCCGAGGCCAGGCAAAAGGATTCCTTGACCCGCTGGCCGTCCACCTTGATGCTTCTTTTTCGGAAGGCTTTATAGAGGACCGAGGCAGGAATGCCCGGCAGTTCATTGAAAAGAAAGGTATCCACCCTTTGTCCATGGTGGCTTGATGTCACCTTGTATTGTCTCATTTCTCACCTCAGGGCATGATGCTGTCCATGACGGGTGCAGTGCCCCGGATTATTTTTCTTGGAAGCATCTGATAATAGCTTTTATGTATTTTTTCCTCACGAATCAGCACGTCACCCATAAAAATCTTAATATAGGTTTCCACCTCGTAGCCGTCCATGCCCTGATCCACCACCTGCACCGTTCCCGAAGGCAGGGAGGGGTCATCGATGATTTGCTCCTTGATGGGGATTTTTCTAAGGGTTTTGGTGGCAATTTTAACCTTCATGTCGGGGTAATCATTGGTGGAAAGCAATCTGACAGTCAGTTGATTTCCGGTAACCTTGATGCTGATCATCAGCGGGTGGGCCGTGGTATTTTGAAAAACCAGATCCGCATAGCCGTAGGACACTGCCGCATCGGTGCCCAGGGGGACATACCCCACCGTGAACATGTGATTATGGCGCTCGGTTACCGCCAGATTGGCCCGGAGCACAGCGTTATACAGTGTGGTGGAGACCTGGCAGATGCCTCCGCCCGTACCGTCCCGAATTTCACCGGCCACATAGACATGGGCGATCTTATAGCCCTTATCGGGAGTCCGGGGCCCCACCACCTGATTAAATGAGAATTCCTCACCCGGCATAAGAATGGTTCCGTCTATACTCTGTGCAGCAAGACCGATATTGATACCGCGATTAATGTTATTCTGGGTGTCAGTTTGAAAATAGGTGGTATAGGCAGCCAGGGTATCCCTGAAGGTCTGCGCCTTAAGCTGTTCGTCAGTCACCTTGGGGGCAATGAACTCCACGGGAAGAAGAATTTCTTCATAATCGTTGGTTTCACGGGTTTCCAGGTAATTCATCACTTCAAGAAGCTGGGCCCGGCTGATCTTGCGGCCATTCTGGTGGGGCTTAATTTCATAGGTGGTTCTTGAGGTCTTGACGAATTCGGCGTCTATGGGGTCCTGGTTAAGGGTTTTTAAGGTAGTATCAAAGTCAATGGGGGCGGGAAGTCTTTGAGTAACCGCAATCCTGACGGTGCGAGGCCCCGTGCCCATCACAGCCTGTATAATATCGCTTTTCAGTTTTTCCCGATCGGCCTCCTGTCCCGGCATACCGGTATGAAGCACGGCCTTGTCCTCATAAATGACAATATTAGTGGGGACAACCTCCCGGAAAACCTGTTGACAGACAGTGTCCAGTAAGCTGTTGAAGGCCTGGGTTTCAAAATCTATGACAAGATCCAGGGTTTGGGGCCTGGCTTTTAACCGAAGAATTTGTGTGATCCGCTGATAGAGGGTTCCTGTGCGTCCAAGGGCATAGGCCTTATCGCACATGGCGCCAATATCAAGGCGGAACCCCATCTCGGAAAAGGTAATGTTTCTTTCAAAGCGATCCGAAGAAAGAGTTAGGGAGTTTTCCTGGAAAGCGTCGGCATAATGCTCCTCCAGATAGGCAAAAAGCTCCTCCCTGGTAAGTCCCCCCATGTCCTTGCCATCCACCAGGATGCCCCTGTACAGGGTGGTGCGATTAAGGAGGCTATTGGTGAAAATGAGGGCCAGGACGAAAAGAAGACACGCCAGGAATAACAGGATAAACAGGGCTAGCTTGCGCTTCCCCGGTTGTGGACCGGTCTTCATTTGGGGCATCTTGTCGATCTGTCCTGCATCCATGGTGTATCCCTTCATCAAGAAAGTATTTGATTCTATTATGGCAGGTTTGAAATGGGTTGACAACAAGTGGCCTCGGTGTTTTTGCCAGCCATCCATTATGTTATACTAAAGAGGTAGTTGTTTTAGAAGGTGTTTTTTATGGAAGTTTTTAATCAAATCGACACAAGTGCGATTTTGCAGCGATTGGGTCCCGACGCATGGGTTAAGGACATAGATTTTGCCTTTGCACAGAAGCGCTTTTTTTATAGAACCAGGGAGCTTGTCAAACATGACAGGATGGGCGAAGTGGTCTTTGCTGTTGAGCGTCCCAATGGGCGATTCATCTGCGTCAGAAGCAAGGAGTATCCCGAAGGGGTCTTTCGCATTCCCACCGGCGGTGTGGGCCACAGAGAGGATATCCTTGAAGCCGTTACCCGGGAGGTGGGCGAGGAGCTTGGCCTTACGGCCTCTGTAGAGCGGTTTCTGGGCATCAACCGGGTGCGCATGACCTATGGCAATGAAGCCCTTTTCTTCTACTCTTTCTTTTTCCATCTCAAGGAGAGAGGCGGCAATCTGCTGGTGGACGCCACCGATCAGGAGGTTTCCGAGGTCTGCGAGGCCGGGGAGGAGGAACTCCATGGCTTTGCCCATACCCTGCTTGGCCTGGATGCCGAATGGCGGGATTGGGGCCATTTTCGATATCTGACAACTTATCCTGTGGCTGCTTACGTCAAGGCGCTTGATAGATAGTCTATCATGAGGAGGTGTTTCCATGTGGCCTTTCAAACGCAAAAATAATGATGAATCCTCAGCAATGATACCTCAGAGCGATGGAACGCCATCAGTGCTCTTTGATCCATCGGTATTAAAGCAGAATAATATCACCCGGCTTTCCATTGACGAGCGGTGGACCAAACTGTTCGTTAAGATAAAAAGGAGTCCGGAAATTGAAAAGGCCGAGATGGAGATGAATGAGCTCATTAAAAAGGAGGCCATGCTCAAGAATGAGCAGGAAAACCTTGAGCCCACCAAAAGAAGATGCATGAATGAGATCATCAGCCTGACCAAGGAGGCCTTCGAGAGCAATAATGAAGAAGCCAAGCAAAGGTTGAAGGTCTGCAAGAAGGAGATTGAGAAGATCAATGCCAGGATGGAACATATTCTGGAGGATATTGAGAAGCTGGATGATACGCTGAAGGCTGCCAACCAAAAGCTTCTTGAGGACTCCACCGCTTACATATTCTCCACCCTCAAGGCCTATAAGGACAGGACATCTGAGATCCTTGCCGAGCTGGCCGAATTAGAGCAGAGACAAAAGGCACTCAGGGAGGAATTAGAGGGCCTATCGGTGGATTGGACCCAGTATGCCACCGACTTAACCGAGCTCATTGGCACCAACGAGGTCAAGAGGCTGGAGAAAGAATTTGGGTTGGAGGATTGGGAGCATGAAACTGCTGACACCCCTACAGATGAAGACCATTGACCAAACCGCCATTGAAAGGATTGGTATCCCCGGCATTGTGCTCATGGAGAACGCCGCGCTGCAGGTGGTGGCCAAGGCCACCAGCATGCTTAAGGGCAGGGGCAATCCTATCACTGTCATTGCCGGAGCGGGCAATAATGGCGGTGATGCCTTCGCCGTAACAAGGCATCTGCTCTCCCTGGGCTATTCCATCTCCTGCTATGGGATGATCCCCCTGGAACAGTATACCGGAGATGCCTATACCAATGGGATGATTCTTAAGAATATGGGGCTTCATATCCCCGTCATCTCCGATGACCAGGCTTTGGAACGTCTGGCCCAATCCTGCCGCCAGAGTGATCTTGTCATAGACGGTCTTTTTGGCACGGGCCTCAATCGTGAGGTGGAGGGCTTATGGTCCAGGGTTATTGATGTGGTCAATGAGAACGCACCTCTTGTGCTGTCCATCGATATTGCATCAGGTGTGGACGGACTTACCGGAAAAATCATGGGAAACTGTATCCGGGCCGATGCGACCGTGACCTTTTTCCTTCCCAAGCTGGGCATGGCCCAATATCCCGGCGCCGCCTGCATGGGTGAAGTGACGGTTGCCGATATCGGTATACCCTATGCTCTGGCCGAGGGTCTGGACACCCCTGTTTTATTGGAAAAGGAAGAAATGGCCCAGCTTTTGCCCTTTAGACCCCGGGACGGCCATAAAGGTACCTTTGGCAGAATCCTCATGCTGGCGGGCTCGGCAGGCATGACAGGGGCGGCCTATCTTAGCGCCTCTGCTGCCTATAGAATGGGCACGGGACTGGTAAAGCTGGCCCTGCCCCAGAGCTGCATGGGCACCCTTGCCCAGTTGATTCCCGAGGCCGTCCTTGCAGGGCTGCCCGAGCGGGATGGGCACAGCACACTTATGGATGGGGAAGTCTTAAAGGAACTCATTGATAAATCCGATGCCCTTCTCATTGGGCCGGGACTCTCCTGCAACGACGATACCCATGCGCTGGTCAAACAGGTTGTGGAATGCTGTGAAAAGCCCGTGGTCTTTGATGCGGATGCCTTGAATATTTTAGCTCAGGACAAAACCCTTCTGGACAATCTTCGCTGTGAAGCCATTATCACGCCCCACCCTGCCGAAATGGCCCGTCTGGCCGGTATGACCGCGGCAGAGGTACAGGCTGACAGGCTTAAAATTGCTCGGCAGTTTGCCGATGAATACGGCCTGACGGTGGTGCTCAAGGGAGCCGGTACTGTCATTGCAGCCAACGATGGCCGGGTATCCATCAATTCCACAGGAAATGAGGGCATGGCCACGGCCGGTTCAGGAGATGTTCTGGCAGGCATGGTGGTGTCCTTGTTAGGCCAGGGTTTGCTGCCCTATGATGCCGCCCGGGCAGGGGCCTTTTATCATGGTCTTGCCGGGGATCTGGCTGCAGGGGAGATGGGCACGTCCAGCCTTATGGCCACCGATATTCTGGCCCATATTGCTGCCGCCCTGAAATAGGGATGGCTTATTGCTTAGCTTCCATACTGAGGTGAAACCAATGGATTATAAATTGACACGGGCGTGGGCCGAGATCAATCTAGACCATATTGCCCATAATGTCCGGGAGATCAGACGCCTAGTGGGAAAGCACACCGAGATTATGGCAGTGGTCAAGGCCGACGCCTATGGCCATGGGGTTCTGGAAACTGTCCAGACCATGATCGAAAACGGAGTGACGCGTATTGCCGTCTCCATGCTGGATGAAGCCATACAGCTCAGAAAGATTGGCATTGATATTCCCATTTTGGTCTTAAGCTATACCAGCCCTTTAAGGGCTGATGAAATCCTTCGCTATCAAATTACCCAGACAGTCTACAGCCATGAGCTTGCCGCCGCTCTATCGGAGGAAGCAGTAAGGCAGGGCACCAAGGCCCGCATTCATATCAAGATTGACACGGGCATGAGCCGGGTCGGCTTTATCCCCGGCTACAGTGCTGTCAAGGATGTTGTGGCCATTCATAAGCTTCCGGGTATCATTGTGGAGGGTATCTTTTCCCATTTCGCCACTGCCGACGAAAAGGAAAGAACCTATACCCTTCAGCAAATGGAGCTTTTTGAGAGTATTCTGGCAGAGCTTCACCGCATCGGTATCCTCATCCCCATCCGCCATATCGCCAACAGCGCCGCCATTCTGCAATATCCTGAAACCCATCTGGATCTTGTCCGGCCGGGCATTATTCTTTATGGCATCTATCCCTCCCGGGAGGTGGATCCTTCAGTCATTGACCTTAAGCCGGCCATGACCTTCAAAGCCAGCATTACCCTGGTCAAATGGATTGACCCGGGCACATCGGTGAGCTATGGCAGGAAGTTTACCTCAACTAGGAAGACCAGGATTGCCACTCTGCCCGTGGGATATGCTGACGGCTATTCACGGCTGCTGACGGGGAAGGGCCGTGTGCTCATCAACGGGCAATATGCCCCTGTGGTGGGAAGCATCTGCATGGATCAGTGCATGGTGGATATCACCGACATTGAGGGCGAGGTTTCGGTGGGGGATGAGGTGGTGCTGCTGGGGCGCCAGGGCAATGCCGAAATTACCGCCGATGAAATTGCATCCCTGATGGGGACAATACCCTATGAGATTGTCTGCATCATTGGCAAACGCATTCCGCGGGTTTATTACAAAAACGGAAAGATGGTCAATGTGCTCAACTATTTGGTATAAAAGGCTTAAACATGTATAGGGCTATTAAAAATGTGTAATAATATGGATACATGATTAACATAATTTTAATTTGAGCTCTGGAACCAATTTCTTTATAATTAAAGACAAGAATATTTTTAAAAGGGGTCATAATGGGTGGTCAATACTTTTTACAGGAGTGATTGGTTTGCTGGTAAAAAGAGGAGACATCTATTATGCGGATTTAAGCCCTGTTGTGGGCTCCGAACAGGGGGGCATTCGGCCCGTTCTGGTTATTCAGAATGATATTGGCAACAAATACAGCCCCACCATTATTGTTTCGGCCATAACATCACAATTGGACAAAGCTCGGCTCCCAACTCATATTGAGATTGCCGGGGAGCGTTACGGCCTGAGCAAGAACTCCATTGTCCTTCTGGAACAGGTGAGAACCATCGATAAAAGAAGGCTCCGGGAAAAGGCCGGGCACCTGGACGACTATATCATGCGGCGAGTCGATCATGCACTTCGTACAAGCTTTGGTCTGAGCGTTACATACGTGCAGTAAGGCTTCTACGAAGAACCCTCAAGGAGGAAGAAGATGAGATTCAAAAGAAAAAGCAGAGCTGCCTTGATTCTGGTAGCTGTCATAAGTTGTTTGACACTGATAATCTCTTCCGCTGCAGGTGCGGGACAACCGGGAAGCGATACCGATCCGCTGGTGACCAAAAGCTATGTGGATCAGCAGATTGCCAGTGTATTAAGTAAAATCGCCAGCTCGGGCTCCGGCACGGGTACGGGCAGCACCATTGATGCAGCGGTGATTGCTCAGCTTCAGACCGACGTAGGGGATCTTACCAAGTTCATTATTGACGCACTGACCGAGATTGAAACCTTGAAGGCAAAGATCAATAGCCTGGAGACAGGTTTTGTGGTGGTAGAGCTGAAGGCAGGTCAGAAGCTCTTGCTTTCGGGAGGCAGCGAGGCCATTTTGAGAAACGGCTCGGCTACAGCCCTTAAGGGTGCCAACGGCGATCTTCTGATTGATGCCAGCGGCGGCAAGGATTTGGCCCAGGGTGCGGCTATTCCGCTGCAGCATATTCTGATTGCCTCCAGAACCGATGGACGTGGCCTCTTGGCCAAGACCAACTGCTTTGTTCTGGTCCGCGGCGCTTATACCATCCAATAGACAGTTTTTTGTAACGGCTTCAACAAAGGGTGTATTCAAAAAGTTTTGGATACACCCTTTCAATTTTCATGTTTTATTACGATATACATAATATAACAACGAATAAATGAGTGATTGATGCAATGAGTACAATAAAGCGTTTCTTATATGGATTTATAGCCGGTGCCACTATCTTTTTCACCCTGTGGTTTGGGATAAGGCCCATTTTTACAGGGTTCACCAATAATAAGTATCCAAAGGTCAGCCGGCAGAATATGAAGTTTGCAGATAATGAGTACGGGACCATTGTCATAGGCTCGGAACCCGAGGGCTTGGCTTCTGCTCTGTCCAGCGCCAGAACGGGGCTTAAAACCCTGCTGATTACCAAGGACCCCGATCCCGGCAGCTACATAACCCGTACCATGATCTCGAAAATGGACCCCCAACAGGCCATCATCAACAAGAAAAAGATTCTCATTAATGGGGGCGTCTATCAGGAGCTGTTTGGAAAGTTCAATATCGGATTCAGTGCTTCCGATTACGAGGAATCGACGAAGAAACTTTTGAATAAGGAAAAAAGTCTGGAGGTCCTCTATAATACCTCGGTGACTGAGGTTATAATGGAAGGCCCGGTGCTTAAGAGCATCAAGGTCAAGGGCCCCGACGGGGAGCGCACGCTTAAGGCTCATCAGTTCATTGATGCCAGTCAGAACGGGGATCTTTTGCTCCTTTGCAATACGCCTTATATTACAGGCTCGGCCGATGTGGGCATGCCCAACACCTATGAGGCTCTGGCATTTAATTTCAGAATCTCGGGCGTGGATGTGGAGAGCCTGAAAAAAAGCCAGAAAACCAGTGAAATTTCATGGTTCCATCAGGCCATTATGGTCTATGGCAAGGAAAATGAAAGAGTAAAGATAGTCTCTCCGTCCTTCATCACCCAGGGCGAGGACGAGCTTGTGGTGACAGGCTTGAAGGTTGTAGGTGTGAATGTGGAGGATGAAGCGGATGTGAAGGCTGCCTATAAGGAAGCCGAAGAGGAGGCCATTCTTTTGACGGCCTACCTTAAGAATGTGCTGACGCCCTTTAAAAACTGTACCTACAAGGAAGGACCCAGGGAGCTTTTTATTCCCGAAAACAGGCATTTTGAGGGAAGGTATACCCTGACCGTCACCGATATTCTGGAAAACCGCAATTTTGCTGATAAAATCGCCCTGTGCTCCGCTGCTGTCGATGCCGGCAGGTTTGTCAATCAGAATGTGGAATATATTGTGACCAAGCCCAATGTCTATGCCATTCCCTTGGGCTGCATCGTTCCCACTAATCTGGATAATGTGATGATGACCGGCTCTAAGGCTTCCTTCTCCTCGCTGGCTTCCACCAGTGCTTCCAGCCTGCCCACCCGCATGACGGTGGGGGAATCGGCAGGTCTCATTGCCGCGTACAGCTTCATCAATCAGACCAATCCCGGAAAGCTGACCCAGGCCGATCCGAAAGAGATCAAGGCCCTGGTGAGCTTTTTAAAGCGCGGGGGGATTGTTCTCCAGGATTTTGAGGAGAGCCTTTTGATTCCCAATACCGAGGAAAGGCTCATGGATCACTGGGCCTATCCCTATGTGAGAACCTTGGCCGAGTATGGGATTATAGCAGGCAATACAGAGAATGACTTTAAACTGGATTTTAGGGCCAGCCAGGAGCTGTTCACGGTTCTTATGCGCAATACCATGCTTAAGCTGGCGCCTGACCAGTTCAGCAAGGAGATAGATGCCCGCATCAAGGCCTTTGAATCCAAGACCGAGCTGACGGGGGAGAGAGCAGGCGTGATTATCCTGAAAGCCCTGGATCTTCCTTATGAGCAAGGAAAGGCTCTGGACGCACTCAAGGCCAAAAAGATTCTGCCCGAGGCACTGACCAGCCGGCTGTCAGCCAATGACCCTGTGACCCTGGATGTGGTCTTCGGCCTGGCCGTTGAAACCGTCGATTACTTAAAGGCACAGAAGTAAAAGGGCTTCTTCGATGACTTTGAGGGTCTGGTATCCCTTATCATCAGTGATAATGGCACCAAACAGACTGCCGTCATCCCTGGTGAGAACGAGTGCATTGTTTTGCCAGGAACCATTGAGCTGGAAGACTTCAAGTTGGCTTTTTCGACGGTGTGGCAATGTTTGTCCGGCAGATGAAAAAAGGCACTCCTCCGGTGCATCCTGCTTCAAGCCACCGAGAGTGCCGATTCTCCCATCAGAATTCTTTATTA
The DNA here is from genome assembly GCA_022702935.2 of Bacillota bacterium. Classification (GTDB taxonomy): domain Bacteria; phylum Bacillota; class Clostridia; order DSM-8532; family DSM-8532; genus DTU059. The sequence continues at coordinate 30,184 of JAKIML020000102.1, forward strand.
TCAGCCTGTCAGGCCTGTTTTCCTTTCCTGAACCGGGTTTTGAAGGTCAGGTTCATAAAACGCGGCAAGTCCATCATGCGCTTGTAACGATAGGGCTCCTTGATAAGCCTGTAGAGCCATTCCAGACCCGCCTTGCGCATGAACTCGGGCGCCAGGCTGGCGGTTCCTGCCAGTACGTCGATGGTGCCGCCCACGCCCATGACCACCTTGCATTTGAGCTCATGGATATGAGCATCTATCCATTTCTCCTGCTTGGGCGCTCCCAGCCCCACCAGGAGGACTTCGGCCTTGGAGGCATTAATCTGCCGAATAATATCGGGGCATTCCTCCTCAGTAAAATAGCCGTTCTGGAAGCCCACCACATTGGCTCGGGGGAATTCGGACAGAATATTAATCGAAGCCTGTTCGGCTACGCCCGGCTTTCCGCCGAGAATAAAGAAACTGGTCATGCGCCGATCGGTATTGATTAGCAGCCTTTTAACCAAATCGACGCCCGATACCTTTTCTTTGAGCCTGCGGCCAAGAATCATTGAAGCCAGAACCACACCGGCGCCGTCAGCCACCAGAAGATCAGCACTGTTCAAGAGCTGCTTAAGCGACTCGTCCCGTTGGGCCTGCATAATGATCTCGGCATTGGGCGTAAATATCTTGTGGGGTGTGTTCTCGTTAAGCATTTGAAGGACAATATCCAGCGCTTCGTCCATGGTGACATTGTCCAGCTTAACACCGTGTATGTCAATTTTCTCAGGCATCCCTAGCCCTCCCATGAAAGCCTTTTTCGATGTTAACCAGCGTTTTGCGCGCTTTGGTGAAACACAATGATTATACAAGAACCTTTGCACTTTGAAAAGACGGGGTTGAACGGAAGCATCATCGGCATTGAGCGGGTATTATCCGATCTCCTTAAGCAGGTGATAGGCCGAAAGAACATTGCTGTGGGCCATAATCCGCTGACGCTCAATGGAATTTGTGAGGTCCTGACAGATCTTTTCCCTGTCAGCCCAAATCTGTTCCAATTGCCCACAGACCCTGGGGCCGTCCAGACTGTCCAGAGTGCCTGCTGAGGGCTGCCCAATCTCTTTGAGGAAAGATTCTACCTTGGGCTCATAAACCAGGCCCAGCATGGGTACACATTGGCTTGCCGCATATATCAGGGAGTGAAGCCGCATACCCACCATGAGATGGAGCCGCCCTGTAAAGCCCAGCATGACCTCGGGACGGTACATATGCTCAATGACCGAGGCGGGATGCTTCATATAGCCCATGATGGCCTTGGAAATCTCAAAGTCGCCCGGATACTGCATGGGCATGAAAACCGGATAAGCACCCAGGCACTCCACGCAGTGATCAGCCAGGCTGGCGATCTTTTCCAAATAGCCATTGCTGGACCACTTTCTTATGGAGAAGCCCACCAGGGGCTTGTCGGTGGGAATGCCTTCTCTTGCAATCAGCGCATCGATTTCCTCTTTTGGTGCCGCTTCCAATAGCACCGCCGGGTCGGAGGTGACATAGATCCTGGGTTTATGAATACCCAGAACCTTGACCTCGTTATAGGACTCGGAATCCCTGAGACTGATGGCATCGAGCTCATTGAGAATTTTGGCAGCATAGTCCCGGTTCACAGAGCGCTTGATGGGACCAATCCCGTTGGCAAAGAGCATGGTTTTGGCCCCCGACTTTTTGGCCAGTCTCAGCACCGTCAGATAATAAAGAATGGAACGGGTACTGGTGTTATCCTGAATCAGGCTGCCGCCGCCGGCCAAAAACAGACGGGTTTTCTTGAGCTTGCGGGATACCTTGAGAAGATTAAAGCGGTAGATGGAATCCACCCGATAGCTCTGCATGGTCTCTCTGGGGTTTTTGGAAAGCACCAGATAATTCAGGTCCGGGTCCAGCTTTCTGAAAGTTTCAAGGGTTGAGCTTAAGATGGCCTCGTCCCCGCTGTTCTTATAGCCGTAATAGCCCAGAATGGCGATATCGTAGATCTTGCCATCCTTTTTGACCGTCTTTTCGGTGCTGAGGATTTTATCGTAGATAGAGAGCTGGGTCTGGCACATATTCCGGATGGAGAACTCACGCTCGGCCTTTTCCTTAAGCTGGTTCCCCATTAGCAGCCGCTTTTCTTCGTCCAGGGACAGCTCGGTCAAATGGCTGCCCAGGCGCTTCCAGTCCCGGGGTTGTACCAGGTAGCCGTTGAACCCAGATTCAATGAGATCCCCCAAACCGCCCACATGGGTGCTGACGGTGGCCCGGGCAAAGCGCGCCCCTTCCAGAATAACATAGGGGAAGCTTTCGCTGATGGAGGTCAGCACATTGATGTCAATGGTCTGAAAAAAGTCATAGGGCCTGTCCACCATGCCTGTAAAGTAGACATAGGACGAGATGCCCAGCTTTTCAGCAAATTGTTTGAGCTGGGGCATCATATCATCCCCCGGTCCGCTGATTAAAAAGCGGGCCCTGGGGTTGACCTTGACCACTTCGGCTGCCGCCCTCAGAAAGGTCTCATGATCCTTGACCGGATGGAGCCTGGCCATAATGCCGATGAGGACACAATCCAGAGGAAAGGGCACCTTAAAACGCTCAAAGAACGCTTCCCGGGTGCAGGGTGGGATCTCATTATCGAACGGGATACCGTTATACACCGAATAGATGCGCTGTGGATTAAAGCCCCGGCTGATGAGCATTTCCTTAAAATTGTTGGAGACGCTTACATGGTATTCAATGCGCCGAAGGGCAATGGCATTGATGACACCAAAAGAGAACCGCTTTAAAAGACTGTGCATATAGTCAAGGCGGTAGTCGCTGTGTACGGTGGTCACAACGGGAATGCCTGTAATGCCCTTGATGATGGCCGCCATCATATTGGCCTTGGCGCCGTGGGAATGAATAATATCATACTTCCCTGATCTAACAAGCTCCAGGGTTCTTTTAAGATCCAGAATAATATTGCCGGTTCTGATAATGCGGGCATCGATGCCCATGGCCACCGCATCATTGTGGAAGGGGCCTTTTCTATAACTGACAAGGGTTACCTCGATGGTTTTTCCCAGTTCCTTGATGAGCTGAAGAACATGGCTCTTGGCTCCGCCCTCATCTCCACCGCCGATTAGGTGTATTACTTTCATACTGGTCTTCCTTTCAAGGGGCTAAAGATCAATATCGCGCCATTCATCGCCGAAAAGAACGCGTTGATGGCGAAAGCCAATGCTCTTTAGGAGCGCGCAGGCCTCTGGGTAATAGAAGTCAATGGTCTCGGGGTGATGGGTATCCGAGTTGATCATGACGGGAATGCCCATATCATGGCATGCCTCGAGAATCCAACGGCTGGGATAGGGCTCAGTGACATATCCCCGGGATATACCTCCGGTGTTGACCTCTATAATAACCTGGCTCTGTTTGATGATCTCCAGCGTTTTTATGACCTCAGCCCGGTACCAGGCATCATCCTCATGAAAATACTTATTGCCTTTGTTGTTCTTTCGGAAAACATCCATATGGCCCAAAATGGAAGGGGGCATGGTGCAAAGCATTTTACGGAGTTCACCGTAGTAGGCTCTGCCAAAGGCCTGGATATCTCCGTTAAAGCCCTTGTGAAGGGAATACTCAAAATCCTCCGGGCTTCCGTCCACCGACAGAAACTCTCCGCTTTCCTCATGCTTAAGAAAATGCACCGAGCCAATGGTGTAGTCAATGCCCGGAACAGCCCTGAAATCAATACATTGTGGGTAAAAGTCGGTCTCCAGGCCTGTGTATATTTCAATAACGTCCTTGTATTTCTCCTTCAAGGCCTTGGTGGTCGCCATGTATTCATCGAAACTCTCCTGGCGCATGTTCCATATGCTGTCAAAGAGAACGGGGGCATGGGCTGAAAAACCGAAAACCTGAAAGCCCCTATTAATGGCTTCCTTAATATAGTCCTCAAGTTCCTCCCGGCCGTCGTCAAAACGGCTATGGGAATGGAAGGTGCTCTTAAACATGAATTTCTCCTTTGCTCTGGAGGTTACTTTTTCATATTAAAGACCTTGAACATATCCCCGATGGTCTTTAAGGAGACCAATTCCACCTGGCGCTTAATCTTCTTGGTGGTGGTTTTCTCAAACTCACCCTCGCGGAGTTCAAAATGCTTGATCTTCTTGTAGGAGGAAAGCTTCTTATTGGCCTTGAGGACCTCCTGTTTGATGAGCTTGTAGAGCTCGTCATGGACAGGGACCTGGCCGAACTTCTCCACGATGACCTCCATGTTGGGAACAATCTTGGCGCAGACAATGGTGTCCTCGTCTCCGTCTGGGTTGACACCGTACACCAGGGATTCCTTGATGTACTCGCTTTGGTTCAGATAAAGCTCAACGTCCTCTGGATATATATTCTTACCATTTTTGGTGACTATAACATTCTTCTTGCGCCCCGAAATATAGAGGAAGCCATGCTTGTCAATATAGCCATAGTCCCCGGTATAGAGCCAGCCGTCTTTCAGGACCTGGGCAGTGGCCTCGGGGTTGTTGTAATAGCCCAGCATGACAATGGGACCCTTGACCTTGATCTCGCCAATACCGTCAGGCCCCGGATTGTCAATGGCCACTTCTATGCCTGCAACGGGGAGACCCGCCGAGTCATCCCGATAATAATCCATGCGATTGACTGAAACAATGGGCGAGCATTCGGTGAGCCCATAGCCCTGCATAATATTAAAGCCCATAGCCCTTAAGTCCCTGGCAGCCTTGGGGTTCAGCGGTGCGGCACCGGAGATAATGAGTCTTAAGTTGCCGCCCAGATTGTCCAACACCTCACTGAACAACTGACGACGGACATCAATACCCATCTTGAACAATAATCTTGAAGCCAGGAGGCCAAACTTGAGGGCTCCCAGACGTTTTTCCTTCTGTGCCTTCTTAATGACCTTGGTATAGACGTTTTCCAGAATCAAAGGCACGCTCATGAGCATGGAGGGCTTGTATTCCTGAAGGTTCCTGGTGATATGGCGCAGGCCTTCGCAGAAGCATATGGTAACGCCTAAGTAAACCATGGTCAAAAAGCCCGCCGTGCATTCATAGGTATGGTGAAGGGGAAGGATGGACATGATCAGGTCGTTATTGTCGGCATAGAGCAGGGTGGAAACCGCCATTATATCGCTGGCAATGCTCTTGTGGCTCAACATAACCCCTTTGCTTTGCTCGGTGGTTCCCGAGGTAAAGATGAGCATGTTCATGGCCTCTCTGTCGATTTGGGCATCGATAAAGCTGCGATCCCCTTTATTGACAAGGATTTTTCCTTTATGCAGCAATTCACTGAAGGAAAGGAGACGACCTTCATTCTTGTCATGGTCAAAGGAGATGATTTTCTTGACCCGGGGAATGCTGGATTTTTTAGCCAGGAGATTTTCGGCATAATCCTTTGAACAGAGTACGGCTGAGCAATCGCTTCTTTCAAGAAGGGAGAAGAGCTCATGATCAGGAAGCTCTTTATCCATGGGTACGACTACACCCGTACCATTGACCACGGCCAGGTAGGAGAGGCACCATTCATACCGATTCTCACTGATAATGGCAATCTTTTGACCCTTAAGCCCCAGATGGAGAAGGGCGGTCCCCAGATAGTTGATCTCTGCCTGAAACTGCCTGAAGGAGATATTACGGAGCTGTCCTGAGGGATTTTTCACAAGAAAACAGTCCAGGTCCCCATAGATGTCAACACTTTGCTGGAGCATATCCTTAAGATCGGTAATCTTTCTTACATCATAAAGCTTGCGTGGTGCTCCCACTTCATTCAACCCCCTGCGATAGTTCAATTTAAACTAATGCTATTACCGAAATAATTATACTTGATAGCAGGGGCTGTGACAACAAGACAAAAAGGATCCTGCCTTAAGGGTGACGCATAGGCGCTGATTATGCTGGATGGGGCTGTTCCCCTTTAGAGAGCCTTGCCATAAATTCTTCCGAGGGCGGTTCCACCGAGGACAGCTTGTAGGGAAGGTTCAGGGCCTTCCATTTGTATTCGCCCATTTTATGAAAGGGAAGAAATTCGATGTTTTGTACATTGGACAGAGAAGCAGCCAATTCTTTAAATGCACTGACAGCCGCTTCGTCGTCGGTATAGCCCGGAACCACCACGTATCTGAGCCATACGGGAATGGACCTTTGCTTAAGGAGCCTTGCAAAGACCGGGGCCGGTATGTCGCTCCTGCCTGTCAGCACTCTATGCTTATGGGGCTTAGTATGCTTTATGTCCAGGAGAACCAGATCGGTCACCTGTAAAAGCTGATCCAAAAGGGAGCTTTCCAGAAAAGTATAGTCCCCGGCTGTGTCCAGGCAGGTATGAATACCTGCATCCTTTAAGCCTCTGAAGAGCTCGGTCACAAAAGCGGCCTGCAGCAGCGGCTCACCGCCCGACACAGTGACGCCTCCCCCCGAAGGCATAAAATAGGGTTTGTAACGCAAAAGCCGTTCCAAAAGTGCGTCTACGGTCATCAAAGTGCCGCCGTCCTCCGGCCAGGTGTCGGGGTTATGACAATAAAGGCATCGGAATCTGCAGCCCTGAAGAAAGACCACGGCGCGTATGCCGGGACCGTCATGGGTGCCCATGGATTCGATGGAATGAATCTTGCCCAAAAGACCAGTGCTGTTCATGGGAAGCCTCCTTTGCCTTTTTCTTTACAATGGTGTTAAATAGCCCTGTGGAAGGTGCGGGAAATGACCTCCTCCTGCTGCTTTCGGGTCAGCCGGTTAAAATTCACCGCATAACCCGATACACGCACCGTCAACTGCGGATATTTTGAGGGGTTCTCCATGGCATCCACCAGCATCTCCCTGCTGAGCACATTGATATTGATGTGATGCCCGCCCTGAGCAAAATAGCCGTCCAGCATGGCCATGAAATTCTTAAGGCTGATATGCTCATTCATGCCCAGCGCGTTGGGGGTAAGGGAGAGGGTCAGACTGACCCCATCCTTGCAGGCTGAATAGGGGATTTTGGCCAGTGAATTCAATACGGCCAGGGCTCCCATAATATCACGGCCATGCATGGGGTTGGCACCGGGAGCAAAGGGTTCTCCGGCCTTTCGGCCATCGGGCGTAGCCCCTGTTTTTTTGCCGTAAACCACGTTGGAGGTAATGGTGAGAATGGACAGGGTGTGCTCTGCATCCCGATAAGTCGGGTGCTTTTTAAGATCGGTGATAAAGCCCTTGACAAGCTCGGTGGCCATAGTGTCCACCCGATCATCGTCGTTGCCAAACTGAGGGTATTCCCCCTCAATATCAAAGCCTACAATAAGCCCCTGCGCATTCCTTCTGGTCTTCACATAGGTATAGCGCATGGCGCTTAAGGAATCGGCCACCACGCTCAAGCCCGCAATGCCGAAGGCCATAAACCTGTGGACGAATGTATCGTGAAGAGCCATCATCAGCCGCTCATAGGCGTACTTGTCATGCATGTAATGGATGATGTTCATGGTATTGACATAGAGGCCCGTCAGCCATTTCTGATAGGTTTTAAACCGAGTGAGAACCTTGTTGTAATCCAGATATTCATCGGGGTAGGGCTCCATGGGGGGCGCAACCTGTTCGCCCGTAAGCTCATCCCGTCCGCCGTTGAGGGCCAATAGAAGGAGCTTGGGCAGGTTGCAGCGGGCACCGAAGAACTGCATATCCTGCCCAAGCCGCATAGCCGATACACAGCAGGATATGCCATAATCGTCCCCGAAGAGAGGACGCATGAGATCATCATTTTCATATTGAATGGCGCTAGTTGCCATGGAGATCCGGCCGCAGAAGGCCTTAAAGGCCTCGGGGAGCCGCACCGACCATAGAACGGTGAGATTGGGCTCGGGAGCAGGGCCCAGATTGATGAGGGTCTGCAAAAAGCGGTAAGCGGTTTTTGTCACCTTATGCCGCCCGTCTTCGCCCATACCGCCCAGGGCCTCGGTGATCCAAACCGGATCCCCGGCAAAGAGCTCGTTATATTCAGGGGTTCTCAGATGCCGAATGAGCCTGAGCTTGATAACCAACTGATCAATGAGCTCCTGGGCTTCCTCCTCGGTGATAAGGCCTGCACTGAGGTCCCGTTCGATATAGATGTCCAAAAAGGTGTTCAAACGGCCAATGGAATTGGCTGCGCCATTGGTCTCCTTAACCGCCCCCAGGAAGGCCAGATAGGTCCACTGAACAGCCTCAGGGGCATTTTCGGCAGGCCTTCTGAGATCAAAGCCATAGGCATCGCCAAGCCGGGCCAGCTCATCAAGGGCATGGATCTGCTCCCTGACCTCCTCACGCAGCCGTATGGTTTCCTCGTTCATATCCCGATCCAAAAGGGTTGCCAAGTCCTTTTCCTTTTCTGCCATGAGTCTGTTTATCCCATAAAGGGCCACTCTTCTGTAGTCACCGATAATTCTGCCCCTGCCATAGGCATCGGGCAGACCTGTAATGACCCCGCAGCTTCGGGCTTTTTTCATCTCGGGGGTATAGGCGTCGAAAACACCGTCATTATGCGTTTTGCGATAGTGGGTGAAGGTCTCATCCAAAGCGGGGGCCAGGTGGTATCCATAGGCCTCGCAGGCCTTTCGGGCAAGTCGAATGCCCCCATAGGGATTGACCATTCTTTTTAAGGGCACATCGGTCTGGAGCCCTAAAATCACTTCGTTTTCAGGATCAATAAATCCAGGCTTGAAGCTTAGGATACCCGATACCGTCTGGGTGTCGATATCCAGTACGCCATGATGGGCCATCTCCTCTTTTAAAAGCGCCTGACAGCGCTCCCACAGCCTTTGGGTTTTTGGAGAAGGTCCTGAGAGAAAGCTCCCGTCCCCGTCATAGGGGGTATAGTTTTTATTGATGAAATCCTTCACATCAATGGAATTGAGCCAATCACCTGGACGAAAAGCTTGTTCGGATTTGTTCGCCATAATCTTTCCTCCTTTAAAAGAAGAAAATGTCCTGAGAAAGAAACCTAAACCATCTAATCACACAGGGGTGACGTGAGCTGATGGTGAACATACACTTAAAACAATGCAGCAATATGTAATAAAAAACGCCTGGGCATCACATTCTCTGTGAATCTGCCCAGGCGGTCGACGCATTCCAACATTATACTCCCCCAGGGTTATCCCTATCCGCCAGTTGTATAATGCCTTACATTCAGCTTATACTGTGAGTATACAACCTGTTCCAGGCTTTGTCAATTCGGCTCGGGTTATTTGGTCAAGATGTTGAAAGAAACCTTTAATTATGATATTATTGTTGAATAATATGCAATAATTTTATTTAGGGCATAAATCATGTCGAAAAGAGGAGAATCCAATGAGTAGCGTGATCAAGGTAAATGCGAGCGTTTACTCCCGTATCGGATACGGCAGGACCAGCAACACCAGTTCCTTCTACATGAACGGAAAATTTACCTCCGAGCATCACATCGATAATGTGCAGGCATCCATGGAAAATCGGAGTTCCGAATATCTTTTCGCTATTGCTGACAATATGGACAGCGGTGACGAGCTGGATACGCAGGTATCCCTGTTAAAGGAAATCAGCAGATTTCATGAGAAATTGTCAGTCAACGGCGGTGACATCCAATTCAAGACCAAAGAGTTGGAATCCCGTATCAACGATACAGAACGCTTAATTACAAGCTTTCTTGAGATGAATCGGGTTCCCGATACCGATCCGCGCTGGAATCTTGGATTTTCCGGGCTGCTCTTAGCCGAAGGAAAGTTTGTGGCCCTAACCGGAGGAAGCGGCCGTGCGTTTATGATGCGCGATGGCATGTTCAAACCTCTGGCCAATGAAACCACCCGGGCAAAGCGGGCCATTGATGCCCTCACCGACGCTTCGGAGCCCGGTGAACTGGATGAGGTGGATGTTCCAGGCGATGAAAAGACCGGAAATCTGATTGTTTCGGATATATATGACCTGGAGGAAGGGGATGCCTTTGTACTCGTCACCGAGGGCATTATGGAAGCCCTGGGTGAGGAGAAGATAGAGGATCTTCTGGCCCTTCGCAGTGACAGTTCCTTCATTGCCTACCGGCTGGTGGATGAGGCCATGAAAAGAAAGCACACCGGCGATTTAACGGCTCTGGTGGTGCAGGTGGAAAAAGTCATTGATGGACCCGGACCCAAGAGAAGCGCATCCCGGATTCAGCCCCAGCAGAATATGAAGGACAGGGTGGAGAAGCTTAATAAAGCCCCAGCCGTCACCTATAAATACAACAGGCGCAACAGCAATAAATACCAGGGTGTTGTATTTATAACCCTTGTTATATTAACGGTAGCCGTGCTCATAGGTATTCTGGTGCTGATCATCAGCTCACTGATGAACGCCGGCAAGAATAATTACCCAACCACGAGCCCCACCACAACAGCCACGGCAACGCCGACGGCCACACCCCTTGAGAGTGAAGAGCCTACCGACGAGCCCACCGAAACCCCTGAACCTACGCCCACACCCACACCCGAGATCATTGAGCACAAGGTGAAGTCAGGGGAGAGCATCAGCGCTATCACCCGGAAATATTACGGTGATACATCCCTGGCCGATAAGCTGTGCAAGTACAATAATATCTCGGATCCCAACAAGATAAAGGTGGATCAGATTATCAAGATACCTCCTAAGGAAGTGCTGATGGAGCAATAAAGAAATGACCAAAGCACCGCTATATGATATGCTCCCCTTAAAGTAGACAGTGGAAAAAACAAAACCACTGAAACAGA
>JAKIML020000073.1 GCA_022702935.2 Bacillota bacterium
AAAGCATAAGCTACTTCATTTTACTAGTTCCACCCCAACAATTGACGTAGAACCGAGATAAACAGATTTGAGGCTCCGTCAAGCATTAACCATTAAAGAACATAGTAAAAAGCCCTCGAAAACGCTCTGTTTTCGAGGGCTTTTCTGGTGATCCACCGGAGACTCGAACTCCGGACACCTTGATTAAAAGTCAAGTGCTCTACCACCTGAGCTAGTGGATCGTATTGGCTGGGATGGCAGGACTCGAACCTACGAATACCAGAGTCAAAGTCTGGTGCCTTACCAACTTGGCGACATCCCACCATAAAAAGGGGCAACCACAATTATAATGAGGAGCTATCCCTTTGTCAAGCAACGAACACAAAAAAATTTAGGCCACAAGCATAGGGTTCACTTGTTGCCTACTTTATGAACCTTGCCCTTAAGAATAATAAAAGCCAGTTTTCGAAGTTGGAAACCGATCCGTTGCACAGTTTCCAACCTCTATTCATCTGACTTAAAATGGGGTGAATAATGGGAGTTGAACCCATGACCTCCAGGGCCACAACCTGGCGCTCTAACCAACTGAGCTATACCCACCATGTATCATGTCTCAGTTAAAGACAAGGTATATTGTACGGACTCGCAGAGGGTTTGTCAAGCATTAATTTTATGATATTTCAGTTCAGTCCCGCTCAATAAACGGTATTCCTTCGTTGATCAGGGTCATGGGGTTGACATATACCTCGTTGACCGAGGCAGCAAGATGAAGATGGGGGCTGGTTGAAAAGCCTGTGGAGCCCACCTTTCCAATGATGTCCCCCTTGGTGACCCAATCCCCGGTTTTGACCGAGAGCTCGCTCATGTGATAGTACCAGGTTTTAAGACCCAGACCGTGTTCAATCACCACAGTATTCCCTGTTTCGATAAGGGAATCGGCAATGAGCACGCGTCCGTTGTTGGCGGCCATGACCGGAGTTCCTGCATCATGCCCGATGTCCAGGCCATTGTGCCTGTAGGAGGTGGGCGCGTTATTCACGAACCGCCGCTTGCCGAAATCGGCCTCATTAATGCGACCGCCCTCCACAGGAAGAATGAACTTGCCAGTCCAATAGGGTTCGGGATCTGCAATGGGCTTCAGGGGATGAAGCTTCTGTTCTATCTCCTGGGCGCTCTTTTCGTTTCGGGTTGCTGCAGCCACATTGGCATCAATGGTCATATACTGGGTGGTGAATTCCTTCTCAAGAACCCTGATGGCATAGGAGAGGTTCTCACTGCCCATGGTCACCTTGACCTGATAGACCTTTCCCGGCTCATTGTAATAGCTTACCGGGAGGAGGGCCACGCGCTTGCTGCCAAGTTGAAAGGTTGCGGGTTTAAAATCCAGATCGGTCTCAATATCCAATCTTTCACCGATGTTCAGGTTATGGGCCCGGATCACCAAAAGCTCCCCCGGGTTAACCTCCAAAGCCGAAAGCTCCAGAGTGGGCGGAAAATCCACTGTCAGGCCAAAGGTGTAAGAAGCTCTTTCCTTCTCTCCCGTATTCCATTTTGCCTCACATACTGCCAGGTACTCCCCGTCTCCGGGAAGCTCTCTGGCACGAATCTCAGCACTCTGGGTTTTATAGACTGCCTTGTCTTCTTTATATAAAGTGACATCCATAATCTCGGGCATTTTCGAGAACTGCAGCCGAAGAACGGCATGTTGATCCAGGGACAGCTTTTTAAGGGTTGGCTCCTGAATCTGGGATACATCGGACAGCGAGGCCAGATCCGGAACGGGTTCTAAGGTATGGCTTTCTCCGCCCAAACCAAGAACCAGGGTTCGGGGACCTATATCGGCAGCAATTACAGCCGTTACTCCGGAATCAGGAGTGCTGCTGATATTCTGCAGAAACGCACTTATCCTGTCCTTATACAGGATAAAGACCATAATCCCTGAAAGAATGAGGATGGCCACAATCTTGACGGTCACCATCATATTCTGCTTATTCCGGGCAGGGGCTCGGTAACTGTATGGTTTCATCTTCAAAACTCACAGCATATTTATCTGATATATTTTATAAGACTGTCCGCGGCTTTTAGAAGTGAAACTTCAGGAAACATCGGGCAAATATTTACAAACCATTCCATCTTGTTTAACATTAAGCATATAAGATGAAGACGGAGGTATCTATGTATACTTTTCAGAAAGGTTTTTACACCGACGTAAGGATTGAGGAGGTCTACGAAACCACCATTACATACACACTTGGGCAGCTTGATGAATCCAAAATCAGAAAATACAAGGCGGCCTTCATTCGGGTCTTTGACGGGTCACTCTGGTACTATGCCGCTACTTCCGATGTTGACCAGGTTCAGAACGAGCTGGATAAGCTCTATGGCTCAGCCCGGCCCAACCCCGATATTGACAATCATCCCGTGGTCAGGGCCTTTGAGGTCCATCAGGATAACAAGCTCTGCTATGTGGAATCCGGAGTGGACCGGGTGCCCAAGGCCGAGAAGGAAAAGCTTTTGCAGTCCTTCTTCCCCATTCTCAACGCTCAACCTGCGCTAAAAATGTGGAAGGCCATTTATATTGACGCTAAGAAGATCATGACCCTTTACACCAGCAAGGGCACCCAGCTTACCTATGATACCCAGCGGGCGGGCTATGCCCTGCGCATGAATTTCTCGGAAGGCGAAAAGAAGCTCAGTGAGAGCTATCAACAGGCCACCGACACCTTTGAGGGGCTTAGAAAGGATACCGAGCCCTTACAGGAACATATCCAGAAATGCATCGACTTCATGACCCATGCCGTCCCTGTTAAGCCCGGCAAATACACCGTCATTCTCTCGCCCCTGGCCGCAGGCATCTTTGCTCATGAGAGCTTTGGCCACAAGAGCGAATCCGACTTTATGGTGGGCGACGAGACCATGATTAAGGAATGGGCCATCGGAAAAAAGGTGGGTTCCGATATCCTCTCCATTGTGGACTGCGGTACCATTCCCGGTTCCGGCTATGTTCCCTATGATGATGAGGGCACCAAGGCCCGCGAAAATTATCTCATCAAGGACGGCATTTTAACAGGAAGGCTTCACAGCACTTCCACTGCAGCCCTGCTCCAGGAAGGACTGACAGGAAATGCACGCGCCATCAATTTTGAATTTGAACCCATTGTCCGCATGACCACCACCTATATCAAGCCCGGCAGCCAAACCAAGGAGGAGCTGATTGAAGGGGTAGAACAGGGCTTCCTCATTGAAACCGTCAACCATGGCTCGGGACTGTCCACCTTCACCATGGCCCCCTCCCTGGCCTATCGCATTGAGAACGGCAAAGTGGTGGAGCCCGTCAATATCTCGGTCATCAGCGGCACTGTTTTTGAGACCCTTTCCTTGATAGACGGCCTGTCCAATGAGCTTAAGCTGCTCTCCTTTGTGACCGGGGGCTGCGGTAAAATGGAGCAATATCCCCTGCCCGTCGGCTTTGGCGGCCCCTATGTACGGGTTCGCAGCATGATGGTTCAATGAATTTAAAGCATAAGCCGGAACTGCTTTTCAGGAGGTAATGAATTTGATTAAGGAATATTATCACGCCACGGTTATAGATACCACGCTGAATGTGGTCAATTCCCGCATTGAGTCGGTGCGCAGCAAAAACATCACCAAAACCAGCCTCAGGGTCTACAAGGATCAGCGAATTGGTGTGGCCGGTGCCATTGGCTCCTATAAAGAGGATGAGCTCCTTAAGGAAGCCATGGAGGCTTTAGACCGGGGTATCGACTATCCTGTTGCCCCCTCCTCCCAGTTAACCATGACCCAGGATTTAAGAAAGCCCCTGATTGCCCCCCAGGATTTGGTCACCGAGTTTGGTCAGCTTCTGGAGAGCTTACGGGAGCTTCAGCCCAATTATATCTTCTCCAATAAAATGTCCCTGTCCGAGCGCAGCAACATTCTGTACAATGATGCGGGCTTAAAGCTGGAGTATGCCGACCGAACTATCTCGGCCGGTCTTATCTTCAAAGAAAAGTCTTCCACCAGCGTATTTGACGGAGCCGTGGGCTTCAGGGAACGCAAATACGACAGAAAGCTTATTTTAGATGAGTTCAACCTTATCTTAAACGCCTATAGCGAAAAGGTATCCCTGCCTCCAAACGGCCGTTATCCCGTTGTTTTCCTCACCGAGGACGCCCCTGTAGGCAAATTCATCACTGGTCTTAAGGCCGATGTCCTGGCCAAGGGCGGCTCCCTGTTCTCGGAGAAGATAGGTCAGCGCCTGTTCAATGAGGCCTTTACCTTTGGTCAATGCCTGGATCCCCAGGAGGTTTACCTCTCCCCATTCTTTGATGCGGAGGGCGTGGTCAACAACGGCTACACCTATAACCTCATTGAGGACGGGGTCATCAAAGCCCCCTATTGTGATAAGAAGACAGCCCATAAATTTGGTTTCGCTCCCTCGGGAAGTGCGGCGGCAGCCTATGATGGGGTTCCTCAAACAGCCCTGCTCCATCCCACCATTAAAAAATGTGGCAAGAGCTTCAAGGAACTGCTGGGCGGGCAGACGGGCATCTTTGTCATGATGGCTGCAGGTGGGGATTTCACCCCCCAGGGCGAGTATGCCACACCCGTTCAAGTGGCCCTGCTCACCGATGGCGAGCGCCTTCTGGGAAGGCTGCCCGAGTTCAATCTCTCCTCCCATGTGTATGATATGTTCGGTCAGGGATTCCGGGGCGTCACCGACAGGACCTTCCTCCCCTTCAGCGGCGACAGCATGGCAGTATTGGAGATGAACATTGCAGCACCCTAAGTCTTTATAAAACCCATGGCGTATCGGCTTGAAGCCATACGCCATTTTTTGTTCCGGAAAAAGCGTTACTTTTTCCGATAGAATAGAGTATAAGGGTTAAACGACATCTTGCAGGATGTGAAAGCATGACTAATGATAAACTTCTCAAGGAGGCTCAAAACGGCAGTATGGATGCCTTTGCAAGTCTGGTTGAAGCTTGCCAGCCAAGGCTATATGCCTTTGTGCTGAAAATGGTCCGCTCCAGAGAGGAAGCAGAGGAAATTGTACAGGAAACCTTTATCCGGGCTTATAAAAACCTTTGGCGCTATGATAACCGGGCAAGCTTTATCACCTGGTTGTATGCCATTGCCCTCAACCTATGTAAAAGCGCCTTGAAGAAGCTGAAACGCATGCCCCTCAGCCTGGATGATGCAATGCCTGGTAATAAGGCCTCCCATGAAGCCCAGAGCATGGATCCCTCGGAGCATCTGGCTGACCTGGAATACAGAAAAGAAGCCCACAGACTGATGGCCTTTCTCAAGCCGGATCAAAGAGCCTGCCTGGTTTTAAAGTATATGGAGGGCTTAAGCTATGCACAGATTGGACGCATCCTGCGTATCAGCGAGGAAGCGGCCAAAATGAAAGTCTATCGCGCCAAAAAAGAGATTCTGAAGCGTTTCCCGGGAGGTATTAACCATGTCCTGTAAAGCCTATGAACCTTTAATTATTCGCTATACTGAGGGTGAATTGTCACTCAAAGAGCAAAAGGTCCTGGAAGACCACCTCAGGGTGTGTAAGCATTGCTTTGATAAAGTGCAAATTCTCATGGCACTGGCCAAGGAGGCCGAGGCTATGCCTTCAGAGCAAATCGATGTGCTGCCGCGGGTCCGGGAGAGCCTTTCCGCATATGACAAAAGTCCCGGAAAGCCTATCAGCCGCGCTTTCTTGGGCAGGAGTTCCAGGTTGGTTAAACCGGCCTTTCTCTTCCTGTCCCTTGCTATACTGTGCCTGTTCTTATGGCCCCTTCTCTCCAAGGGTGCAGCCTCGCTCTTCCAGCAACGCTTTGGAGAGGGCTCACCCCATCAAACCGTGACGGGAAGCGAAATGCTGCCCACCCCCGAATCCAAGCCCGCTGTTACTCCACCTGCAACAGTTCAGCCCGGCTTCAGCCTGAGCTTTTATCGCTCCACCATGACCTATGAGGAAATACTAAGCCTCAGTCGGGAGATTGGAAGGCGAACCCCGCCTTATAGCAGCATCCCAATAGACAGAATTGCCCTGGAGGAAGAACCCTTCCTTACCGATTCATCCATAAATGCTTTTGTTACAAATACCCAACAAATCAAGGTGGACGCAGAGACCCTGGATGTACTCTTTACCGAGCTTATGGACACCAGGCCCATCCCCTTTGTGGTCACCCTGTCCGGCGAACGGCTTTTTTGGGGTGTCTTCATCCATCCCCTCTCCTCCATTGCCGCTCCCGATCTTCCCCTACTCACCATACGTTCTGAAGGGGATGTGCAAAGGCTGACCCTGAGCAAGCTGGATAAGGCTGGAGCAAGTGCTGAGAAGGCCTTCCTTAAGTTCTTCGAGGATAGGTACAAGCTGGCAATCCAGATTAATTCCGAGGTGCTTCCCTATATGGAGGCCCTCCAATTGGTTAATTTCAACACCCCCGACAATAAAATGGTTGAACTCCCCCTTCCGGAGGGGTGGTATGCCCAGGGGCAGGAGTATGAACTCTCGGGCGGCTTTACCTGGAACAGGGAGAAAAACAAGAACATAAAAAAGCTTCGCGCCTACACCCTGTATTTCGACGAGAAGCTTGAAGATACCTATTACTGGGGTATAAAGGGGCAGTTCTCAGGAGAGATTCATTTACAGGGCTTCTATAATGAATACCCCTATCCCGGACTTTCCTTCAACCACGCCAAACCGCTTGAGGCCCCCGTCAAGAAGCAGACCCTCCTGGGAGAGGCCTGGGTCTATTACCTGGAATGCGACAATTATCCTGCCGCCATGGCCGAGGAATACCCTGATACGCCGCCCACCTTTGACATGATCTTTGTGGTCATTCCCATTGAGGGGGAAAACCTGGCCTATGCCCTATCCCTGCCCGTGCCCGAGGGCATGGATATAAGAGACTTCTATCCCTATGCGGAGCAGATTCTTATGCTGAACTGAAATCAGACGGCCTTCCCGGTTTCCAGCCCCATCCTGGCATGGAAGGCCATTGAGGCCGTGGCAATAAACCGCTCGGCTTCCCTCTGGGGCAGGGGCTTGCTGAAGAAGTACCCCTGTACCTTGGCACATTGATATTGCATGAGATATTCCATTTGGCGCTTGGTCTCCACACCCTCTGCCAAAACTGACAGGCCCATCTTTCGCCCGATTTGAATAATCAGGTCCACAATGGAACTCTCGGGCTCCGCTTCCAAAAGGCTGTCCACGAAGAGCTTGTCTATCTTCAAGGTATTGATGGGAAGCTGTTTTAAGCCGCTTAAAGAGGAATAGCCCCTGCCGAAATCATCCATGGCAATACGCACCCCATGGCAGCGCAGGACATCCAGCTTGGACCGGATACTCTCATAGGAATCAATCAATATGGTCTCGGTAATCTCCAGCTCCAGATGATGCGGATCCAGACCCGTCTCTTTAAGAATATCCAGCACGGTCTGAACGAAACCCTCCTGAAGAAGCTGAACAATGGACACATTCACTGAAATGTCCAGGTCGCTGTAGCCTTCCCTGTGAAGGCGGTGAATGAATTTGCAGGCTTTTCTTAACACCCACTCGCCAATGGGGATGATGAGCTGGGTTTCCTCGGCGATCCCAATGAAGCGGTTGGGCGAAACGAAGCCCAGTTCGGGGCTGTTCCACCGTATCAGTGCCTCAAATCCGGATATCTTACCGGTCTCAATCATCAACTGGGGCTGATAGTACACCTCAAATTCTTCATTTTCCAAGGCCTGATGCAGATATCTTTCTACAAGACGTCTGTCCTTGACGGCCTCCTCCATTTTCCTGTCATAGAGCGCATAGCGGTTTCGCCCCGATGACTTGGCATCATGCAGGGCCATGTCCGCATGTTTGAGAACCTCTTCCAGGGTCTCACCATCCTCTGGGTAGAAGGCCACGCCCATGCTGAGGCTCACATGAATCTTGCTGTTTCCAATAATGAAGGTTTTTTTGAAGCTTTCCTGAAGAGAGTCCAGATATTTGGCGATTTGCTGAGTATTGTTAAAGGTAAGCACAGCGGCAAATTCATCACCGCCAAGACGGTAGGCCCTGCCCGGTGCAACCGACCCCCTGAATCGGTGTCCGGCGGCTCTTAAGAGTTGATCTCCAAAGACATGCCCCATGCTGTCATTGATGAGTCTGAAATGGTCGATGTCCACCAGAATGACAGCCGTATGGTGGCCCCTGTTCTTTCGCTTAAGATCCTTCATGAGCTGAACTCTGTCCAGCAAACCGGTTAATTTATCGTGACGGCAGAAATAGTCCCCCGTCTTTTCTCCCACCTGACGGAGACGATTAATGAAACTCGACATCTTATCACCCTTAATCCAAATTAGCATAGCCATTCGTTGTATCTTTCTGGAATACATCTTACACTAATGCCATTTTTAAGGGGATGTAAAAATTGAGATGTTATACCCGAAAAATGTCAGCTTATGGTATTTTCTCTGCGATAATCAATGGGGGTAATTCCGGTTACCTTTTTAAAGATCTTGCTGAAATACTCATGATCCTTAAACCCCAGGCGTTCAGCCACCTCGTAGTTCTTTAGGGCTGTGGTGGTCAATAAGAATTTGGCCCGTTCCACCTTAACCATGGTAATATACTCCAACAGCGAGATTCCTGTAGACTGCTTGAAAATCTCACTGAGGTAGGCCTTGCTGATGTAGAGCTTCTCGGCAATTCCCTTCACCGAGATATCCTCTTCAATATGGTTCAGCACCTCCAGGCAGGCGGTTTTTATGGTACTGGCGCCGGGCCTCCAGATAATGAACTTTTTCAAAAAGGCCATGAACTTTTTGAAAGAAAGCAATAAGAGGCTCCTGAAGTTCTGCCAATCGATATCTTTGGGTATGGTCACTTGCTTGTAGGGTGTGGGATCGATATAGAGGTTTATCCATTCATTGGCCTGTTCAAACTGCTTAATGATGGTCTCAATGGAGTTCTTGATGATGATGGCGGCCTTTCCCACATCCTCATTCAAAGCTGTGCCCACGGTGGCAATGAGACTGTCAAAGGCCGCATAGGCTTCGTCCTGTCCGTCGTATAACAGCGCAACCACCTTTTCAATATCCTGGGCCGGTGAAAAGGCTTCGTCGGCCAGATCCTGAAGCTGCTTAAGCCTTTCTCGTTCGGACTTTCTCTCATCAAGATAGGTTCGTACCCTTCCCAGCAGTTCCACGAGGCTCTGAGGGCTCGCAGGCTTGCCCAAATAGTCAAAGGCGCCGTGGAGCAGCCCTTCACGGGCATAGGAATACTCAGTATAGTCGCTTAACAGCACCACACAGGTGTTAAGCTTCTCTGATGCGATGGCCTTTAAAAGCTCAAGGCCATCCATGACGGGCATGCGGATATCGGTGATAACAAGGTCATAGGGCCTTTGTCTCAACAGTTTTAAGGCCTCCAGCCCGTTTTCGGCTTCAGCCTCAATGATAAAGCCCGATGACTCACCCCAAATATGCATCCTTTTCAGGTCGTAGCGCAGTATCTCGTGATCATCCACGATTAACACCCTATACAAAGGAACACCCCTTTATGTATTCAGGAGAATATGGAAAGTCGTCTCACCTTTTCGGGATTCGACAGAGATCTCTCCCCCTATTTCATTAACAACCCGCTTAACAATATCTAAGCCTAAGCCAGTACCCTCCCCCAGCTTCTTGGTGGTGAAGAACGGCTCAAAGATCCTGTCCATAATGGACTCGGGAATACCCGGCCCATTATCGGTGATGGAGACCCGTACTTTGTCCTCCATCTTAGCCACTGCAATGATAAGCTTGCCCTTGTTGTTCATGGCCTGCAGCGCATTGTTGATAATATTCACCCACACCTGATGCAGCTTATCCGGGTAGCATAGCACTGGCGGAACCTCTTCATAACGCCTTTCAATTTCAACACCGTATTTAGTTTGATTATAGTAAAGCGTCAAAACAAGCTCAATATCCTTAATCACATCATGGGGAACCAACTGGCCATGGGTTTCATTGTGGCCGTAGATCTTCAAGGCCATGATCACCTTGGAGGCCTTTTCGGCTGATATTCTCACCATCTGAGTAGTTCTTTGGAGCACAGACATAACATAGGCCGCCCGGATGGCCTGAGGTGCCTGAGGAATGTTGAACAGCGCCAAGAAATCTTGTGTTTCAGCATCGTATCCCATCTCCACAAGATGCTCCACCACCTCGGCGGGAACCTCTGCCTGATGCTCCTTGAGCGCGGTATAATATCGCCTTTTAATCTCCCGTTTGGTCTGGGAGCTCATATCATCGGTATGGGCCCTTCCCCGTTCAGTCAGTCGCTCATAGAGCTTGACGGCCATATCCGGGGCCGTGGTGCAGAAATCTATCACCCACTTAATTTCTTCCCTGATGGTCTTTTCCAATATGCCTCCCGCCGAGTTGATGACCCCCAGCGGTGTATTCAGCTCATGAGCAATGCCTGAAACCAATTGGCCCAGAACGGCCATTTTCTCATGGATAACCAACTGGGATTGAGCGGTTTTCAACGCATCAATGGTGGCTTCCAGCTCGCAATTGGCCTCCTCAAGCTCATTGGTTCTCGCCAGGACCTTGGCCTCCAGTTCGTCATTGAGTTTGATTATCTCTTGCTCGGCTGCCTTTTTCGCGGTGATGTCCTGGACAACCATGATTTGTGTGGTAGGCTCCTCACCCTCGGACCAGAGCGGCGTAATGGTTACCTCGGCCCAGACCACTTTGCCTTCTTTACTGACAAAGCGCTTCTCAAAGGAGAGGCTTTGCTTATTCCCCGACAGAAGCTCCTGCATTTTTTCGCATTGAAGTTCCAGATCATCCTGGAAGGTAATATCTCTGCAGGTCTTTTGCCTAAGCTCTTCCTCTGTATAGCCTACAATATCGCAAAAGCACTGGTTGACTAGGAGGAAGCGGCCATCCTCAAAATTGATTTGGGCAACACCCACACCGGCCTGGAGAAAAATGGCTCGGAACAGGTTCTCACTGGCCTTTATTTTGGCATAGGCCGCATCGATCTCCTGGAACATATGCTCCAGGTCTGCGGCCATATGGAGGATCTCGACAAAGGCCGCTTTGAAGTTGGCCTCTGACATTTGCTTACGGGCCAAAGCGGGAGAGGACTTACCCCCCTCTATCATGCTTTTGCGAATGGATTCCAGGGGCTGTACCAATTTAAGATATGTAGAATAGTTGACAGCCAGCGCCACAATCAGCAGGATAACACCTGTGTTGAGAATGTTTACCCCGATTTCCTTGACCAGCAGATTCCGGCTCTCCCGGTGATCATACCAGACCGTAGCATAGGCGATAATCTGTTCTCTTTCATCAAAGCGGGTAATGGGTATAACCCGTTTATCGATGTAGGGCCCAGTTGGTTCAAAATAAGCCTCCTGTATCTGGCCATCCCTTGACGACAGCCAGATCAAGGTTCTTTCCCCCGTACTGATCTTTATGGATGACAGATTCTTATTGTTCAGCTCCATGCTGAGAAGTTTTTTCAGGGTATCAATATCATAATTCCAGATGGCCGGCTCAAAGGAAGATTGAATGCGCAGCTCCAGGGACTGCTTATAATCCTCAAGCTCCTCTTTGACTTGGTTCAAATCCGACAAAACCCCGATGAAAATGATGGGGATGTAAACCAGAAGCACCGTCAATGCCACAAGGCCTGATAGCTTCCAGGCAAGACTTGTCTTACTCGAGATATATGCTTTGATTTTACCTAACCAAGCCATTAAAAATCACACATCCTCCGGGCTTCTTTTTCGCTGAGATATTTCAGAAAAATGTTGTGGAGGGTTCCATCCTTCCGCATCTCATCAATGGTTTTCCTGATTTGCTCCACTTCTTCCTGCTTAAAGTGCAGTCTGCTTAATGAAAGGCCTCTTTCCAGGGGGCCTTCCTCGGGGGCCCAGTCATACACATTGATGTTCTCGATATTCATGGTCTTGAAGTAATAGCGGTAGCTGGAAGCGATATTGAAGGTCACCTGAATCCAATTGTCCTTAAGGAGTTGGTAGAGGGCTTCAGTGTCCTTGGCCTCAACCACCATATTCTTAACCTTCAGCTTTTCAATGAGGGCCATATAATGTTCGCCGTAGTAATAGCCCCGGATAATCCCCACCCGGATATCCTTCCGGTGAAGAAGATCCTCCTCATGGGTGATCCCGGTCTCACTGCGAACCAGCACATCATTCTTCTGGGTAAAATAGGGAATATAATAGGCATACTGGGCCCGCTCGGGTGTCTCTACAGCGGAAACGCTGATACAAAGGGTCCCTTCTCGGAGCATATTATCGATTCTTGCCCGGGGCATGACCACAATCTCCAGCTCCATGCCCGTTCTTCTGGCCAGTTCCTCCAAAACATCCTTATTAATGCCTTCATCCACACCCTCATGATACAAATACCCGCTGTTATAAAGGGCGGCCAGCTTTTTGCCTTCCTTCCAGGGTGCGGGCATGGTGGGAGTGGCGCTATCGATTGGCTCAGGAAGATCAACGACAGTGTTGGGTCTGACTTTGAACTGCTGGTCTATGTAGTGGATAAAAGAGAAAATCATCCCCAAAAGGAGGATGGCACCCAGAAAAAAGCGCACAATAGGTCTACTCATTGAAGATGGCTCCTTCCTACGGGTGATGCGGCAGGATAAAGCTTACTTGTGTTCCCTGTCCTTCTTGGCTGGTTATACTGACTGTCCCCCCATGCTTTTCTATGATGCGTTTGACTGTGGCCAGCCCTATTCCCGATCCCTCAAACTTGTCCCGGGAATGCATCCGTTGGAACAAGCCAAAGATTTTATGGGCATATTCCATATTGAAGCCCACCCCATTATCCTCAACCGTAAAGCAAATTCCCTCAGGAACAGAGGTACACTTGATGTGAATCCTGGCCTTTTCCCGATTTCGGGTAAATTTCACCGCATTGGCCAGCAGATTGTATACCACCTGCTTAAGTAAAATGGGATCGCCTTTAACCTCACATAAGGGTGAATCAAGGACGAATTCCACATCCCGTCCCTTTTCCGACATTATAATCTCGGAGAAGGTCTGTTTAAAAAGGTCCTCCATGGAAACCAATGAAAACTCGGGCTCAGCCTTGGTGGTCACGGCATACTGCAGAAGCTTGTCTATCATGTCAAAGATTCCGCCGCACACAACTCGGATATTCCTGAGCATATTGACCACATCGGCATTTAAGCTATCCTCGTAGTCCTCAAGAATGAATTTGGCATAGGTATCAATGGTTCTAACCGGGGATTTAAGGTCATGGGAAACCGTATAAGAAAAAGCCTCCAGCTCCTTGATGGCCTCACTGAGCTGACGGGTTCTTTTCTCCACCGTCTTCTCCAATTCCTCATTCATTTTGATAATCTTGCGGGTGCTTTCTTCAAGCTGGTTCTGGGTGCGATACTTATCCAGGGCACCGCGAACGGTTAAAAGAAGGTCTTCCCTGTTCCAGGGCTTTTGGATATACCGATATAGTCCCGCATGATTGATGGCAAATTGCACAGCCTCAATGTCGGTATAACCGGTAAGCAGAATCTTAAGGGCCTTGGGGACAATGAGATTCAGTCTCTGAAGGAGGATTTCTCCTGTCATACCCGGCATCCGCTGATCCGAAATAACCAGGGCGATCTCATCCCCTTGACTGAGAGAATCCCGCACAATCTCCAAAGCCTCATCTCCACTTTGGGCTGTCTCTATAATACAGTCTGATGAGAGGCCCTGCATAAGCTCCAATCTAAGAGCATCCACCACCATGGCTTCGTCATCAACACATAAAATAATCTCTTTGCCCATGCATGCTCCTATTCCCTTAACCTGTACGGTTGGTTTATTGCGCAATTTGGCATAGTTACTCCTTATATTCCCATTTTCTATGAAATAGTAACACCCTGAACGGTTTTCTGAGAAAAAAGAACAGGGAGCCCTATGGCTCCCCGAAATGCATTTTAATCGCTTCGTTTCTCGTTGATTAATAAGCTCTGCCCCAATAAAGCATATGCTTGGCTTCCTTGCCGCAGCAGACACAGTGGTCACTGATCTTCTCCTGTTCAAAAGGAATGCATCTTGCCGTTGCAGCCATTCTCTCCTTTACTGCCTTTTCACAGGCCTCATCCCCGCACCACATGGCCTTGATAAAACCCTGTGTGGTATTGAGGATGTTTTCCATCTCATCTAAGGTCGTGGCCTTGAAGGTTCTGGATTCACGATGGGCCAGAGCCTTGTTGTAAAGGGATGCCTGGATTTCGTCCAGAACCTGGGGTATGCGTGCTTCCAGCTCATCCATGGAGACAAAGATCTTCTCACGATTCTCACGCTTAACCAATACCACCTGATTCTTCTGAATGTCCTTGGGACCCACTTCAAGACGCAGGGGTACACCGCGCATCTCATATTCGGAGAACTTCCAGCCGGGCATCTTATCCGAGTCGTCCAGCTTCACGCGGCAGAAGCGGGAAAGTCTTTCCTTAAGCTCGTAGGCCTTGTCCAGGACGCCCTCCACATGCTGGGAAACAGGAACAATAACCACCTGGATGGGCGCCACTCTGGGAGGCAGCACCAAGCCTGAATCATCTCCATGCACCATAATAATGGCGCCAATGAGGCGGGTGCTCACGCCCCAGGAGGTCTGATGGGCATATTGAAGCTTATTCTCTTTGTCCAGATACTGAATGCCGAAGGCACGGGCAAAGCCGTCCCCAAAGTTATGGGAGGTTCCGGACTGAAGCGCCTTTCCGTCATGCATCAGGCTTTCAATGGTATAGGTGGCCTTGGCCCCTGCAAACTTCTCTTTTTCGGTCTTCTGGCCCTTTATGACGGGAATGGCTAGATAATCCTCACAGAAGGAAGCGTAGGTGTTGAGCATACGCAGGGTTTCCTCCTGGGCCTCCTCGGCCGTCGCATGCACCGTATGACCCTCCTGCCATAAGAATTCTACCGAGCGCAGGAAGGGGCGGGTGGTCTTTTCCCAACGCACCACCGAGCACCATTGATTATACAGCTTGGGCAGATCCCTGTAGGACTGAACAATATTTGCGTAATGGTCGCAGAAGAGGGTCTCCGAGGTAGGGCGCACGCAGAGCCTTTCAGCCAGTCTCTCACTGCCGCCGTGGGTCACCCAGGCCACCTCAGGGGCAAAGCCCTCCACATGTTCCTTTTCCTTCTGCAGCAGGCTCTCGGGGATGAACATGGGCATATACACATTTTCATGCCCGGTTTCCTTAAAGCGTCTGTCCAATTCCTTCTGAATGAGCTCCCAGATGGCATATCCGTAAGGACGTACAATCATGCAGCCCTTGACGCTTGAATACTCTACAAGGTCCGCCTTCTTGACAATATCGGTATACCATTGGGCAAAATCCTCATTCATTGGGGTAATTGCTTCTACAAATTTCTTTTCCTGTGCCATAAATTAACCTCCAATTTTATTCAATGGCCTTTACTTCGGCCGTTATTTTATCAATTGCTTCCTGAACCGTGAGCTCAATGGCCTGGCGGTTCTCCCGGTATTTAAACTCTACAAGTCCCTCGGAGGCCTTCTTGCCAATATTAATTCGGATAGGAATGCCGATAAGGTCGGCATCCTTGAACTTGACACCGGGTCTTTCATTCCGGTCATCCAGGATAACCTCCACATGAGCCTTCTGAAGCACCTTATAAAGATCTTCGGCCGTTTTCATCACCGTTTCGTCCAGTACATTGACCGGAACGATAATCACATGGTAGGGGGCCACCGCCATGGGCCATATGATACCGTTCTCATCGTTATTCTGTTCGATGATGGCCGCCATGGAGCGGTTTAAGCCTATACCGTAGCAGCCCATGACCATGGGTCTTTCGGTTCCTGTTTCATCCAGATAGTTACAGCCCAGGGCCCGGGTGTATTTAGTACCGAGCTTAAAGATATGCCCTACCTCAATCCCCCGGGTCAGGGAGATGGTCTTGCCGCAGCGGGGGCAGGGATCCTCCGGGGTAATGCTCCGAATATCATGAACCTCGGCCTGAAAATCCCGGCCGAAGGTCACATTCTTCAGGTGATAATCAGTTTCATTGGCGCCAACAATCAGGTTAACCGCTGCCGCCACCTCATGGTCGGCAATGATTCTTATGCCCAACGCCACAGGTCCGGCAAAGCCCACCTGGGCACGGGTTACCTGTTGGACACTCTCAGCATCGGCCATTTCAAGCTCGTTACATTTAAGCGCATTCATGAGCTTGATCTCATTAAGCTCCCGATCCCCTCGAACCATGGCCGCCACCAGACTGCCATCGGCCCTGTATATCAACGTTTTGGCAAATTGCTTGGGTGAACAGCTTAAAAAGGTCGTAAGCTCCTCTATGGTCCTGACCTGGGGTGTGTGGATTCTCTCCACGGGTAGAGCCTCCTGGGTATCGGCCTGTGGCACAGAACACTGAGCCTTCTCCTCATTGGCCGCATAGCCGCAGGCCTCGCAATAGGCCATGACGGCCTCTCCCACCTCCGAGGTGACCATGAACTCCTGGGAGCCCGAGCCGCCCATGGCACCTGTGTCGGCCTCCACCACCTTGTATTTGAGCTTCAGTCGGTCAAAGATGCGATGATAAGCCTCGGCCATCCTCTGATAAGAGGCATCCAGCCCTGCCTCATCCCTGTCAAAGCTATAGGCATCCTTCATGATGAACTCTCTGGAGCGCATGACGCCAAACCGAGGCCGGCGTTCGTCTCTGTATTTGGTCTGAATTTGATAGAGAATCATGGGCAGAGCGCGATAGGAGCGTATGCTTTTCATGGTCTCGGTAAAGATCTCCTCATGGGTCGGACCAAGGCAAAACTCCCTGTTGTTGCGGTCCTTCAGCCGAAACATTTCGGGGCCGAAAACCTCCCAACGGCCCGATTCCTTATAGCTTTCGGCGGGAAGCAGGGCCGACATGAGAAGCTCCTGGGCACCCGCCCTGTCCATTTCCTCGCGGATGATCTTCTCTATCTTTTTGAGGGTGCGAAGGCCCAAAGGAAGAAAGGAGTAGACTCCTGAAGCCTGTTTTCGCATGAGCCCTGCTCTGAGCATGAGCTGATGACTGATAATCTCAGCCTCAGCGGGAACCTCCCTCAATGTGGGTATGAACATCTGTGAAAATCGCATACATACACCTCTCTGTCAGTCAATATTCCGCTCCGGTGGGAGCCATGGATATCGGGAAGGATCTGGAAGAAGAACCCACCCCAGAGAATCGCAGATTCTTGGTGAAATCCCTGGAGCCTTTTTTCTTCATAAAAAAACCGTCCCAAAAAATGGGACGGAGTTCTTCCGCGGTACCACCCTTATTGGTCTGACGGCACACTCCGTCAAACCCGGCTCTTTAGTCTATATCGCGACAAACGTAAACCTCATCGGTTTAAGTCTCGGGGTTGGGACGATGCATAAGTTGGGAATGAAAGTCTTCCACCCAAGGACTTTCTCTCTGTGGTCCGCTTATGGCATCATATTCCCGTCATCGACAGGTATTGAATTGTTACCTCACATTATATTACACCCGTTTTTTAAATGTCAACGTTCCCGGAAAATCATGCATTCATTACATTAATATCCGCAGTTATTACATTTATTTGCATAGTTTGCATAATATATGTTATTCTTTATTCGGGCCCAATAATATTTTAAAAGGAGGTTTTTTACATGAGCAAAGCTTCAGCTATTAGGAAAGGAAAAATGTCACGCATTTCTAAGCTACTCATTGTAACATTAATATGCGCTCTTCTTATAGGTGTCACAATATTTACAGCTTTTGCGGATACTTACACAGGATATATTAACGGACTTCCTTATAAATATTGGTTTTTAAGGGAAAGAACTTCTCAAGACTATCCCTGCATATCTACCACATTCGATTATCCAACTTATCATTATAGTAGTGCAGCAACCTATGTCGGTAGTCAAAGAAAACATTACAGCGGCAGGGATATTAAGTACGATTCAACAACTTCAAGAGCATATTCTACATATGAGGACTACTTTGCTTATACTTCTGCATATTACGGAACTGAACCGTAATGTAACTTGGACAGGCATGGAGGCTTTCTCCCATGCCTGTCACACTATCGTTCTTAGGAGATTTATTTTGATGAAAATAAGAAAAAAATCATCCGATGCAATCATCGCCATTGTTTATTTTCTTACGTCATTAGCCATAAGTATGGCTTCATTCTCAGCCGGGGAGTTGGAGCTTATTCAAAGAATCAGTAATTCATACTTTTCTGACAGCGCCATGTCCATTGAAAGCAGCGAAATAGCGTCCATTGATTTTTCAAAAGACCTCTTAAGCGGCAACGCCTTGTTTTTTAAAGAGGCCTACGGCATCTATTCCGTTTATTTCACCGGACATTTCTATATGCCCATGACCTCAGGACGTTTTTTCATGCCCGATGACTTTGAAGACAGTCTACCAAAAGCCGTTGTGGGCAAAGATATTCCAACCCATACGTCCTCCGACGGGAAATCCATCTTTACTTATGGAACCACGGACTATGAGGTTATCGGCATTGCAGGCATTAATAAAAGCAGCCGTCTGGATAACAGCGTTTACTTAAGCATGCCGCCGCAAGCCATCGGTACCAAAACCGGGGTTTTTATTCTGGACGGCCCAAAGGTCAGAAAAAATATCAATATGCTCAAAGAAAAATATTATCTGTCCTCAAACAAGCTTGAAAACCTGGGAATTCAAAGAATTTTTGAAAGCCACGGCACCAGTTTTCAAGGTCTATTTAAAGCCATAGGGCTGATCTTCCTAATCTCCATACTCGCCATTACAAGCTATTGGTTCCTTCAAAAGCGCAAGTTGGTGTTGATCCTTAAATTATGCGGCCTGACCCGGTTGAAAATTCTGGGCATCCTTTGCATGGAATATGCACACTATGCTTTATCAAGCTTTGCCGCAGGTACGGTATTTGCCTATCTTTTCATTAGCCCCCTCTTTTCATACCCCTTTGATATAACCAATCATCTCACTTATCTTTCGGCAGGCATGGTATTCTGCCTTGTACCGGCGCTTATTCTGAACCTCCGATGGGCCAATCAATCCATGGGGAGGTATCAGCGATGATTCTTCAAGAAGCTATCAAGAGCATTAAAGCTTCTAAGATCCTGACGGCAGTCATTATTCTTCTGCTCATTGCTGCTTCATTGGTATGTAATCTTGTCCTTGACAAGCTGTCCTCCGTACGTCAGAGTCACAATAAGCTCGACCAGACCACTCAAAAAAGTTACTTTTGGATTACTGAGGATTTACATGACAATGAGCTTGAACATCGGTTCTGGAACAGTGAAAACAGTTATGATCGCATCAGAGGTTATTATCAGGAAATGGCCACATCCAATGAATACAAATATCTGGAATTTTGCAAGCAGGTCATTTGGATAAAGGACTCATACGGCAAGTTCATCGAAAAAGTCAACAGAAGCTTAAACCTTAGTTGCCTTAATGAATTTGGGATCAATGTCATCGAGGGGCGCCTTTTTACTGAGGAAGAAATGAACGTGGATTTCTCAACGCAAACCATTCCCATAATTTTGGGCTACAATCTGAGAAATCGGCACCAAATTGGCGATACTTTCGAAGGGAAATACATGCTGAGGGATTTTAAATTCAAGGTCATCGGTGTTTTGGAACCCAACAGTTATATTATCTTAACCAATATTGGTGATGACGATGTCGGCGATTTCTATCATGAATACCTGGACAACGCCTATATAACCCCCATGGTCAACTGTATTGATACGCCAAAAAGCAAAGATGAAAAAACCTTTATCCGTGTCCTGTACATGTTTAAGCTCAACAGTATCATTGCAGCACCAGCAGACTATAATTCCGGTGAAATAAGAGCTAAAATGGACGATCTTGCCAACAAGTATGATATGTATGATTTTGAAGTTATCTCCATATCCAAACAGGAATTAAAAATACTGAAGCTGGTATGCAAAGATAGTATAGACATTATGACTGTATTGGCTGCTATTTTGTTTGTGTTTTCCTTCATCTGCCTATTTGCCATTATGTCTGTTAAAATGAATAAAAATGTGGAGTATTACGCCATTCATCTCATGGTGGGCGCCAGCAGGCAACGTATTATCTTATATATTCTCACCGAGATTATCCTCGTTGTATCGATGGCTCACAGTTTATCGTATGTCATAATCAGAAAATTGATTGGTTCGCAGATCCGCTATACCTTAACATGGCTGATCGTAAGCCTGTTGGCCTTTATGGCCGCCGCCCTGCCTTCCATTTATCAGATGATGCATAAAGAACTTGATACGCTGTTGTTAGGAGATGCCTATGAGTAAACTGAGACTGGAAAATGTTAATAAGTATTATCAAAGCGGTTCAGGAACTGTCCACGCTTTAAAAAATGTATCCCTGGAGATTGAGCAGGGAGAGCTGTTGGCCGTCATGGGCAGAAGCGGATCGGGGAAATCTACCCTGCTGAAGGTTTTAGGCGGTTTGACAGGGATTGATACAGGGTGCTATTACTATGACAATAAGCCTTTGACCAATAAGGAAAGGCATATGAGCAAGTTCAGAAACCAGCATATCGGGTTTATTGTGCAGAATTATGCCCTGCTTTATGACAGAACCGTTTTTGAAAATGTTGAGCTGCCCTTGAAATACGCGGGTGTAAGAAAAAAGCTTCGGGAGTCTAGGGTGCTGGAGATCCTGGAGCAGGTGGGCCTTGAGGATTATGAGCAACGCTTTCCCCATGAGCTTTCGGGCGGTGAATGCCAGAGGGTAGCCATTGCTCGGGCCATTATCAACAATCCGGAGGTCATCCTGGCTGACGAACCTACAGGGGCATTGGACGAGGATACGGAAGGGATTATCCTGGATATTTTCAAAGAACTCAACAGGGATGGCAAAACCATTGTCATCGTCACCCACGACCCCGTGCTTGCTAAAAAGCTTCACCGTGTGGTTTATTTAAATAGAGGGATGATTCATGAGTAACGTTTCATGTCCCATCTCCATAGATTATAAGGTGACGAATTTCAGGTGAGTTGACATGAAAACCCTGCGCATGAATCAATCCGTTTACGAAGCCACACAGAGGTATCCCGAACTCATTGATATCATTGCCTCATGTGGGTTTCCCCAAGTCAGGAATCCTGTCTTAAGGAACACCATGGGAAGGCGGTTCACCATCAGCCAGGCCCTTCATCAATTAGGCCCAAATCAGAATAAAATTTTGGAAGCCCTAAAGCGTAACGGCTTTCAGCTTATTCCCTGAAGGTCCATAGAGTCCGAGCTGTCCCCCTTGCCGGGGGGCGGAGGGTAAAGTATAATCAGTCCTAGACATCTCAAAGGAGCATGCTATGACTGATTTTCAATGTCTTTCCTGTCCTGTATGCCATAAACCACTTATTCGCCAAGAGCGGGTATTGTGCTGCGCCCAAGGCCATAGCTTTGATATAGCCGCCAAGGGCTATGTTCATTTGCTTTTAAGCCAGGATATGCACAGCAAGGATCCGGGGGACAGCAAGGAGATGGTCCAGGCCCGAAAGCGTTTCCTGGACAAGGGCTATTACGCGCCTTTGGCACAGGGGCTCTGTACCCAGTTTGAGAAGCTCCTTCCCCAAGGCATGTCCGAAAGCCCCCTGTTGGTGGATGCGGGCTGCGGGGATGGTTATTATACCCATACCCTTCATAAGTTCCTGACCGCGCGCCGTTCTGATATTCGCTTCCTTGGGTTGGACATTTCCAAGGAGGCTATTCGTCTCGCAGCCGGGCGCAATAAGGAGATTGGCTTTATTGTGGCCTCCCTCTTTAAGATACCCTTACAAAGCGAGTCGGCCCATATTCTCATCAACGCCTTTGCCCCTGCCTGTGACAGCGAGTTTGCCCGCGTTCTTAAGCCAAAAGGGTATCTTATCACCGTCATACCCGGCAGGGATCACCTTTTCGAGCTTAAAAAGGTTCTCTATGACAACCCTTATCTGAACGATGAAAAAGAACCTGAGCTCCCCTCTTTTACAAGGGAGAATCAGGTTCGTGTCAAGCAGGTCATTGACATAAACTCCGCCGAGGATCTTAAGGATCTGGTGCTCATGACCCCTTACTACTGGAAAACGCCCAAGGAAGGCCTTGAGCGTCTGAGCAGGCTATCAAGCCTGAATACCGGTATTGAGTTTGTCATCAGCATCTATTCCCGCAAGTAGTGGGCTGCGGCTTTTCCATGAGTCACAGCTTTTCCATGGGTCACAGCCTTTCCATGGAGTACAGCTTCACCACAAGCTAAAACTTCACCATGCGTTACAGCTTCTCCAACATATCCAGCCAGAGACTTACCGAGGCATCACTGGGCATACGCCAATCACCGCGCGGTGATAAGCTCACCGTACCCACCTTGGGACCATCGGGCAGGCAGGAGCGCTTGAACTGCTGGGAGAAGAACCGCTTATAGAAAACCACCAACCACTTTTTCAACTGCTCCCTGCTGTATTCAGCACTGAAAGCCCTTGAGGCCAAAAACAGCAGCTTCTCGGGTCCTGTACCAAAGCGGAGCATGTGATAAAGGAAGAAATCATGCACCTCATAGGGCCCCAGAATATCCTCGGTTTTCTGCACAATCTCCCCTGATTGCGAAGGAGGCAGAAGCTCGGGACTGATGGGGGTATCCATAATATCGTAGAGGATGCCGCGGATCACCTCATTGGCTTCATGATCGGCATACCATTGGATAATGTATTTCACAAGGGTTTTAGGCACACTGCCGTTGACACCGTACATGGACATATGATCCCCATTATAGGTGCACCAGCCCAAGGCCAGCTCGGACAGGTCCCCGGTGCCAATGACCAATGCCCCTATTTTATTGGCCACATCCATAAGGATCTGGGTTCTTTCACGGGCCTGGACATTCTCATAGGTCACGTCGTGGATCTCCCTGTCATGACCGATGTCTTCAAAATGCTGCAAGCAGGCGGCCTTAATGTCCACCACCTTCAGAGAAGCTCCCAGATGCTTTATCAGATTGACAGCATTGTCATAGGTTCTGCCCGTGGTGCCAAATCCCGGCATGGTAATGGCAATGACATTCTCGGGGGGCAGTCCCAGCTTTTCCATGGCGCGTACGGTGACGATGAGGGCAAGGGTAGAATCCAAACCGCCTGAAATTCCAATAACGGCCTTTTTAAGTCCTGTATGACGGAAGCGCTTGGCAAGGCCCGAGGTTTGGATGGAGAGAATCTCATGGCAGCGCTCATCCCTGACCAGGTTGTTTCCGGGCACAAAGGGATGCTTGTCAATATAGCGCATTAGCTCGCCCTCAAAGGTGTCATTTTTAGGTGCCGTAAAGGGAATGGCCCGATAGTTCATGGCCCCGAACCCGCCCCTGAAGGTGCCCATAATAAGCCGGTTATAATTCAGGCGATCCAAATCCACATCGGCACAGATCCATTGATTATCGAAATAGAAGCGGTCGGATTCTTTGAGCATATAGCCATTCTCGGCTATCATCAGGTGTCCGCCATAAACCATGTCAGTAGAGGATTCGCCACAATTGGCCGAGGCGTAGACATAACCGGCGACACACCGCCCCGCCTGATTCACAATAAGGCTTCTGCGGTAATCGGCCTTACCCACCAGCTCATTGCTGGCAGAAAGGTTGAACAATAACTGGGCTCCGGCCTGGGCCAGATAGGAGCTTGGCGGAATAGGTGCCCACACATCCTCGCAAATCTCCACACCAAAGGCAAGCTGCTCCTTGCCCTCCGCCACAAAGATAAGATCGTTGCCCACGGGTACAAGATCGCTGCCCACCCTCAGTTCTTTGACCTCAAGATGCTGAGCCTCGGTAAACCAGCGGGTTTCGTAGAATTCATTATAACTGGGGAGATTGGTTTTAGGAACTATGCCCAGTATTTTTCCGCTCTGTATTACTGCGGCGCAATTGTATAGCCGTCCCTTAATGGACAGGGGCAGACCCACCATTGCCACAAGGGTAAGGTCGCCTGTGGCTTCCACAATGGCCTCAAGGGCTGTTTGCGCGCCCTCCAAAAGGGTTTCCTGCCTGAAAAGATCGCCGCAGGAATAGCCTGTGATACACAGTTCGGGAAAAACTAAGAACTCAACCGATTGGGCCGCAGCCTCTTTGATACATTCGATGATTTTGGTTTGATTAAAGGTGCAGTCAGCCACCCTTAACTCAGGAGCGGCGGCCGCAACCCTTGCATAGCCGTATTTCACACTATCACCAGCCCATCAGCATACTTTTTATAGATTAATCATATCATACCACGCCTGGCCCGGGTATTCATCATCACTTCTCATGAAAAAACAGGAAGAGCTTATAAAAAAACAGGCTGAAATGAATATGAATCATTCATTTCAGCCTGTTTTTCTGGAGCGGGTGAAGGGAATCGAACCCTCACGGCCAGCTTGGAAGGCTGGAGTTCTACCACTGAACTACACCCGCATATTTCTTGCCGTAGCCGCATTGTTTATTATACCGACACCTACTTGGCTTGTCAAGCGCGATTTATGAAGCCTTTAAATTTCCTGACCAGTACCCGTCATAGTCCATACCCATTCAAGCAGGAAAAAAAGAATGGTATGATAATGATTAAAGACCTTTATAATTTAAAGGGAGGTATCCGGCATGGATATTAAAGAGGTTATCACAACGAGAAAGTCTACGCGAACCTATCGTGATGAGGCCATTACAGCCGATGCGAGGGAAAATCTTGAGGCATATATGGCACAGGTAACATCTCCTTTTGATATAAAAACCCGTTTTGCTTTGATTGATGCAGAAAGGGCGGGGCTTCAGGGCGAAAGACTGGGAACCTATGGTGTTATCACCGGCGCAAAAAACTATATTGCCGCAATCACCGAGAAAGCCGAGCGCTATGAGGAAAATCTGGGATATGCCTTTGAACAGATTATCCTGTACGCAACCTCCCTGGGGCTGGATACCTGCTGGCTGGGCGGAACTTTTCAGAGGGCTGCCGTTGCCAGAGTCCTGGATCTGAAAGACAACGAGGTCCTCCCCATCATCTCCCCTGTGGGTTACGCCAAGGATAGTCGGAGCCTCATTGATTCGCTTTTCGTCAAGATTTCATCATCCTACAACCGGAAGGACTGGTCCGAGCTTTTCTTTGAGGATAGGCTCGGTAACCCCCTTGAAAAGGGGCGTGCCGGACACTATGCAGAGGTACTGGATATGGTTCGCCTTGCGCCTTCGGCTTCCAATAAACAGCCCTGGCGAATTGTCAAGTGCGGAGATATGTTCCATTTCTATCTGTGCCGAACCCCCTGGTACAGAAGGATATTGCGCTTCGATTTGCAGCGATTGGATATGGGCATTGCCATGTGCCATTTTGACCTGATGGCCCATGCCCGTGGCCTCACCGGAAAATGGGTGGACAAAAATCCCGGCTTACCCACTGACAAGCATACCCAGTATCTTATCACCTATGCGCCATGACCATACACACATGCCGGGAAGATTATGCATAAAAAGCTGTGAGGCACAATCTCACAGCTTTTATTGTTCTACGATATTATCACTCAGTTCTCTTCCTTCTTAGAGGCCTTTCTTGCCCTTGTCTTCTTCACGCCGTCAGCAGCAGATACAGCAGCTTCATCAAAGGCCTTTTCAGCACGGCTCTTTCTGGTGGATTTCCCTGCTTTGGTCTTTGCAGAAGCGCCGTCCTCCTTCTTGGCCCTGGTGCTCTTCTTCTTTTCAGTGGCCTTCTTATCCTCTGCAGCTTTTTTGGCTCTGGTTGCAGAGACCTTAAAGCTGTAGTTGGCTCCCGAGTTATTGTCCCAGTTCCCAGCGGGATCCACAAAGGCGCAATGCAAGGTTCCGGCCTTCTTTAATTGAATACGGGCGCTGAAACAATCCTCAGCAAAGGCCATGTCCAAAGTCTCGGCATCCTCCCAGGCTTCGTTATAGCCAAGGTGAACCTTAAGCTCACGGGCACCGGCATTTTTCAAAAGCCCAAAATATTTGATTTCAACCTCTTCGCCCGCCTTAATGGCCGCCTTGGAAAGCACTACGCCGTTATCAATATATGTGCTTTTTTTCATTATTTTCGCTCCTTAACCTTCTCGTAGTTTCCTTAGTTTTCCAAGTTGATTATAAGTGGACAGGCTTCCCATTGTAAAGAGTTGCCCATTATTTTTGGCGAGGTGGTCAAAGGCCTGATACGAATAGATCTAGGATTTATGCATATTTACTGTCTGTTTGATGAGCATGGGCTCTGATTCAAGCATTTTCGCCATTTCTCTACAAGCCTCATATTTCCCCGGATGAAATTTCCCAGTGAGAGTGGAGCGAATCAAAAGATTCTTAGGCGTATCCAGCGGTGAAACATACTCCACAGCCGAGACCATATAGCCAAAGGCCTCCAGGATCATGCATCTTAAGCCGTCGGTGAGCACATCGGCCAACCTGGCCTTGAACACCCCATGCTTGATGATATCCTTGAAGGGCGCATAATCGTATTGGTTGAGAAGCTCGCTATGACAGCATGGCACACACACTATACCCCGGGCCCGATTTCTGATGCCATAGGCCAGGGCATAGTCGGTAGCCACATCACAGGCATGGAGGCTGATGACCAAATCAGGCTGCAGGGTATTTCCGGCCTCATCCTCATAAAGCAGGGTGCGAATATCCCCCTGAACGAACCGCATATTCCTGTAGTTGAGCCTTCTGGCAATCTCCCTGGAGGACTGGATAACTCCCTCGGAGATATCAATACCCGTGAAGCGGCAATTGACCTTCATGACTTCTTTGAGATAATAGTTGAGTACAAAGGAGAGATAGGATTTGCCGCAGGCACAGTCCACAATGGTGAGCTCGTTCTTACCCTGGACCAGTTCTTTGAGCATGGGCTCCAGAAGCTCAACAAAATGGTCAATTTGATTATACTTCCGAATCATGTCGTTCCTGATCTTGCCGTTCTCAGCCATAATACCAATGGCCTTAAGAAGGTCATCGGCCTTTCCGGGCTTGATGAGATATTCCCGTGAGGATACCGTGCCCGCCTCGGCGTGGCCCTTGAAAAGCTGTTCCTTATCTTCCTCAAGGCGTTTGGTCTTAACGCCCACATTTTTGTTGTCGGCCTCCAGTATTAAAGCCTCGCCCCGTGTTTTATAGGTGATGACCACCTTCTCAAAGCGGCCTGCGTACTCGGTGATAAGCTCCGGAAGCGTATCAAAGCCTATGGTGCTGCTCCTGCCTTCAAAACGTATTTTAAGACCATTGTCTTCAAGGGTTCCTACCAGCGGAAAGGTCTTGGTTCCTGATTTGAACTCCCCGGTCAGCCCCTCAAAAAAGTCCTTCTCCTCGGTCATGCGATTGACCATGCCCTGAAGCATCAGTTTCAACTTTTGCAATGCCTTATTATCCATGACAATTCCCCTTATCCATACTTCTGTGATTGTTGATTATGAAGGCTTGCCGCCCAATGCCAGAATCTCCTCTTCGGTCAATTCCCGGAATTCCCCGGGCTTAAGTGTATCGTCCAGCCAGACCGTGCCCATGCGCAGGCGTTTTAAGGCTGTGACGGTGGCCCCCACCGCCTTGAACATACGCTTGATTTGATGGAACTTACCCTCCACCACCTCCACCCGGGCTATGACCCGGGGCGACAGAGAGACAAACTCCAAATCTGCCGGAAGCGCCTGATAGCCATCATCCAGAACAACGCCCTGCTTAAAGGCCGCAATGGCTCTGTCTCCGGGAAACACATCCAATTCGGCCTCATAGAGCTTGGTCACATGCTTCTTGGGGGAAAGAAGTTCATGGGCAAAGATGCCGTCATTGGTCAGGAGCAAAAGACCTTCGGTATCCTTATCCAGCCGTCCCACCGGGAACAGCTCCCGTCTTTGAAGCTCCTCGGGCAAGAGATCCAATACCGTCTCCTGCTTCATATCCTCGGTGGCGGTAATAACCCCCTTTGGCTTGTTGAGCATATAGTAGACGAATTCACGATAGCATACGGCATTTCCGTCTAAAAAAACCTGATCCCTGTCGGTGTCCACATGGGCGCCCGGGTCCCTCTCAACCCGGTCATTGATTCGCACCCGGCCTTTTTTGATCCATTCCTTGACCTCACTGCGGGAGGCCAGGCCCTGATCCTTTAAAAACTTATCCAGTCTCATTTTGGGCATTACATCATCCTCCAACCCTTGGGATAGAGATTCTTGAGGGTGCCCGCGTCCTGCTTGGCCCATCCTAAGAGATGGCTTTCCAGGCAGACCGCCGTATATCCCTTTTCTCCATCAACAAACAGGGTCTCGCCTTTCAGATAGCGTATCAGCCTTTGATCATCCTTACTTAGCTGAACAACCCTTTTAAAATCCTCGGCCTTAGAGGCCATGAGCAGGGACTGGGAGGGTTCAAACCGACCCTTTTGATACTCACCCACATAGAGCCCCGCCTTTTCCCACCTGACGGCCGGGATTTCCTGCATCATAGGAGGAAGTCGATAGAGGCTGGTTCCCCTCAGGTGATACACCCCCGCTTTCTGGGTGTTCATATTCTCTGATGCAAAGGCCTCAAAGGCCATGTAGGCCTGTTCTGCCTCCTTGGAGGTGAAATGGGTCTTGGGTGCATCCTCAGAAATCCTGGGCAGGCTGCCTTTCTTCACAAGGCGGCACACAAAATGCCCCTCTCCTTTTGCCCTATGGGGCCACAGCCGAAGGCCGCCTGAGAGCTGCGGATCCTGGGACTGGGTCCACTGGCTTCTGGAGGGCTCAAACCCGCCCATCGGGTCAAGCCTGTCCACTTCTAAATCGTAACGGCTCACAAAAAACTCGATATTGCGTTCATTCTCATCGGGATTAAAGGTACAGGTCGAATACACCAGGGTTCCTCCCGGCTTGAGCATGGCATAGGCCGACTCAAAAATCTCCCGCTGCAGGGCAACACATTCCTCGCTCTTATACCGGGTATAGCTCTGTACTGCTTCCCGATCCTTTCGGAACATACCCTCTCCCGAGCAGGGTACATCCAGAAGAATCCTGTCAAAAAACTCGGGGTACACTTGCTGAAGCCGTTGAGGGGATTCGTTGACCACAAAGGTATTGGTCAGGCCCATAAGCTCCACATTCTTTACCAGGGCTTTGACTCTCTTGGGACTGATATCATTGGTCACCAATAAACCCTGGTTCTGCATGTGAGCCCCCAACTGGGTGGTCTTGCCGCCGGGCGCGGCGCATAAATCCAACACCCGCTCACCGGGCCTGGGCGCAAGGGCCTGGGCAGGCATCATGGCACTGGGTTCCTGGATGTAATACAACCCGGCATGGTAGGCAGGATGTTTGCCATAGGACTCCCCTTCACCATAGAAAAAACCCTGGGGCACCCAGGGAATTGGTTCCAAAGCCTTATCCATCAAACGTAAGAATTCATCGGGACTTATCTTCAAGGTATTGACTCTTAAGCCATAATACCGTTTTTGATCAAAGGATGCCTTAAATTCCTTGTATTCGTCCTCGGTCATCAAATTTTGAAAACTCTGCTCAAAAAAAAGAGGCAAATTCATTCTTTTTTCTCCCGAAAATAGTATATAATAGAATCATAACATTCCACTCAATTTGTGCAATGGTGCATAGGGGGTTTATGGAACTTAACAGATTTAGTGTATCGGCTCGGCTGGAATATATACCCCAGAGCATTGACTCCTTCATAACGCTTTGCGAGGGGTTAATTGCCAGCGTCACCAATGATCCCACCGCTCAATTCTTTCTTAAAAATGCTATTGACGAATTTACCACCAATGCCATGGAGCATGGGTATTTAAAATCATCGGGTGTGGTCACCGTCAATGTGGAGCGCCATGAGAATTATATTACCCTTGAAATTCTGGATAATGGCGTGGGCATTGACCTGTCCAAGGTAAGGTTTGATCGGGAAGCCCGGTCATACCATGATTTAACCGCCAGAGGCTGGTCCTTCTCTATTCTCAGTCATATTGCCACCCAGGTATCCATCAAACCCAATGAGCCCTCGGGCACTATTGTAACCCTGGCCATTCCCTTGCCCTTAAAAATCTGATGGTAATTTATTTATTAAAGTCATAGGTTCAGCAAGGACCGGGCTTGATAGAAATTGCTGTCCAACAGCAGTTTGGCCCGCTCAGCAGTCTTGCCGCCGCTTTCAAGGGCCTCCCTGAGAAACTCGGGATGGGCTTTGAGAAAAGCTGCCATGGAGCCCTCTGAATCCTCCATATAATCCAGTACCAGCTTAAGCTGCTCCGAATCAATATACCCTTGCTGGCAGGCTTTTTGGAAGACCTCCCTGTCAATGGCTACAAGGGCATGGGACTCCACTTTAAGACGCTTTAATATCTCAGCCCCCCCCTGCAGCCTGTCCACCACCACAAGGCTCCATACCATCACGCCGTTGAGCTGGCGGATGGCCGGCACCCAGGCCCTTTCGTAGCTGGAGGCGGTGGTAATCAGATCGGCCACGTGAAGAACCTTGGCGCCATGCAAGTCCTCAGCCCTTTGGGACTGACCCTTTTCAAAGACCACAGCCGATAAATCCTTGAACAATGTAATATGGGGCTTATTTAAGATCTCAGCAATTAATAGAGAGAAGAACCAATCCCGTCTCTCCCCTCCGGAAATATAGTCTATGCCATCGGGGTTGAGTGTGGTCCGGATATAGGAAACCAGGGCATCAATGGTACCCTTGAAAACAGGATCCTTTTCGTAGTTGGCCCTGGCATAATCCAGAAAGGCCTGGGAGCAGCCCAGCTTATCATCTTTGAGCCTGTCAATCTCCTCAAGAAAGGCATTGGCCTTTTCCTCGCTGCCAAAGAGGAAATGGGTATTCACATAGTAGGGACCGATCTTTCCCGAAGTGTACCAGAAAGGCTTATTCTTGGGGCAAACCCGAATGGCGTTTGTTTGAAACAGATAACCAATTAATGCCTGATTCATAAGAACTCCTTATTCATTACTATAAAATCATGGGCCCCGTCATGGAACCAATCTCAATAACACGGACGCTGAAGCTGTTTCATATTCACTTCATCAGACCATGAGACCGCCGATGAGCTCGGTAACATTCTTCACACCCTGCTCTTCCATATAGGCCTCAATCCCCTCTACAGTTTCCACCCAGGCCATGGGATTGACAAAGCCCGCCGTGCCAATCATTACGGCCGAGGCGCCGGCAAGCAGGAATTCCACCGCATCAATGCCGTTGGAGATACCACCCATGCCGATAATGGGAATCTTGACAGCCTGTGAAACCTGATACACCATTCTTAAGGCAATGGGTTTGACAGCGGGGCCTGAAAGCCCTCCGGTCACATTGGCCAGAATGGGTTTGCGCGTATGGGCATCAATGGCCATACCCAGAAGGGTATTAATTAAGGACACCGCATCGGCTCCCGCATCTTCGGCGGCCTTGGCGATCTCGGCAATATCGGTGACATTGGGGGTCAGCTTGACTATCAGGGGTTTTTTGGCACGGGGCTTGACCCGTGAAACCACCTGGCTCACCCCCTGGGCTGTGCTGCCAAAGGACATGCAGCCCTCCTTCACGTTGGGACAGGAGAGATTGAGCTCTATGGCATCAATATCGGCGGCAGAAAGAATCTCCACCATACTTTCATAATCCTCGACGGTATTGCCCGAGGCATTGGCAATAATGGCGGTGTCAAACTGACGGATAAAGGGGATCTCCTTTTCTATAAAGGCATGGACTCCCGGGTTTTGAAGCCCCACACTGTTGAGAATGCCCGCAGGCGTTTCAGCAATACGGGGCGGGGGATTCCCCTTCCGAGGCAGGAGGGTCAGGCCCTTAACGGCGATACCTCCCAGGCGATTCAAATCAAAATATTCACTATACTCCCTTCCAAAGCCAAAGGCTCCCGAAGCGGCAATCACCGGGTTTTTTAATTTCAAGCCTGCCACATTGACCGACAGATCCTTTTGTAGACTCATGGAATACTCCTTATCAATGGTTTTGATTATTCTTCAAAAACGACCTCATGGCCGGCAAACACCGGACCGTCCTTGCAGACATGGGAGTAATCCCAGTCCTCGCCCTTTTTGGTCTTGCAGGCGCAGACAAGGCAGGCCCCTACACCACAGCCCATGCGCTGTTCCATGGAGACCTCGCAGGGAATGCCGTACTTGCTTACGATTTCCACGCCCCGCTTCATCATGATGGCGGGCCCGCAGAAATAGACCATGTGGGGCCGTTCTTTTATAAGCATCTGCTCCAGAAGGGTGGTCACAAAGCCCTTTTGTCCATAGCTTCCGTCATCGGTGGCCATGAGAAGCTCATGGCTATGCTTTTTAAATTTGTCCTCCAAAACCACCAGTTCCTTGGTTCTGAAACCCAGGATAGCGGTTTTCTTTTTCGCCGGATGATCCTTGAGAAGCTGAAGCAGCGGGAAGGTTCCGATACCGCCGCCCACCACCACAATATGCTGATGCTCAGGATTTAGGGTAAAGCCCCGGCCCAGGGGGCCCAGCACATCTATCTGATCCCCGCTTTCAAAGCCGCAGAGGAGGCGCGTTCCCTTTCCCCGAACCTGATAGACCAGATCAAAGGTATTGTCCTCACGATCGATGGCGCAAATGCTGATGGGACGTCTTAAATAGGCATCCATGCCCTCCGAGCATCTGATATTGACGAACTGTCCGGCTACGGCTCGCGATGCTATGGCTTCCGACTTAATCCGGATAAGAAAGGTATCCTCATTGAGTTTCTTCATCTTTTTAATGGTTTCTATTCGGTGCATTCAATCCTCCATTGTACAAAAACCCAAAACATTATACAAATTATAACAATGCCCGTCCTTAAGAGCAAGAACCAATACGGGAACACATAAATTTCTCAGCAAGACCCGTTAAGACAGTCTAAAAGCGCCGGTATGC
Source organism: Bacillota bacterium (assembly GCA_022702935.2). Lineage (GTDB taxonomy): Bacteria > Bacillota > Clostridia > DSM-8532 > DSM-8532 > DTU059. The sequence continues at coordinate 32,862 of JAKIML020000073.1, forward strand.
TTTTTTCGGGAAGTTCAAGACAAACCTCCTGCTCCAGAATATCCCATAAAAAATGCGCATCGGAGGAATGAAAGAAGGTATAGGGTAAAAGCTCGGGATGGTCTTTAAGAAATTGATCCAGTTTGCAGTTTTTGGAGCATTCAAGAAAATGAAAGCCATATTCGGGAGGAATTGCGCCCAGGGTATTGAGCATGGAAAAGGATTCCCGGTTGATGTGAGCGGGCAGAATAACACCACCCAAATCCCGGACAAGGCCCATGGCCGTTTCGGTGTCCATGCCGCAGGCTCCCGACAGCATGCGCTCCTCCCGGCCTATCTCCTGATCCAGCGCATCCATCCTGATTTGGGGGCCGAAAATATCCTCCCGGTTGAAAAATGGCGGAAGCTGTTCATAAACCTTATCCTGGAACGCATGGGCTTTATCCACATCCGAAAAAAGGCAGAGCATATGGTATTCCTCGGACACACATAGCTCCATGCCGGGGACAACAATGAGCCCGGCCTTGCGTCCCACTTCGATTGCGGCCTCCACATTGCCCGCGGAGTTATGATCGGTGAGGGCAATGATGTCCAAACCATTCAATAGGGCCATATTGACAATATTATTCGGGGTCATGTCCTCATGGGCACAGGGGGACAGACAGGAATGGATATGGAGATCCACCCAAATTTTCATGACTTCATCCCAATCATCGAAAGAACTTCATGGCATACCTGGGCAGTGGTTGAAGGGCTGGACAGAATGACAACCCCTTTTTCGGCCGCTCGCTCAACAGTTTGCGGTTCAACAGCAATACCTTCAGGAATCAATACGCAGGCGGCGTCGGTGAGCGAGGCTACGGCCACCACATTAATATTGGTATGGATGGTGATCCATAAATCCCCGCTATTAACTTTAGCCATGGCATGGCTTAAGAGATCACAGGCATAAACGCCCTTGACGGGATGCTTAAGGTCCTCGGCACTTCCTGTAATGACCTTGTAACCAAAGTCCCGTACTAACTCCTCAATGGTCATATGTTTTTTCCCCTCACTCGTATAAGTTCATACATTGTATTTTATCTTTTTATCTATATCTTTCCGGTACTCGGATTTAGTCTATCTGATGAAGCTGATTGGCGATATCGCTGACCTTTTCACGCAGCTTGAAGATACAGTCGGTTTCTCTGGCGTTTTCTCTGACAATATCCTCTGCCAGGGCCCTGCAGCTCGGTGCGCCGCAAGCCCCGCAATCCAGTCCCGGAAGACCTTCGGTCAATTCATCGATCATTTGCATCTTTTCCAGGGCCTTCATCATGTCATCATCCAGCTTCATAATGGGCCGATATTCTACCGTGGATTTCCATATGAACTCATCCACGCTCTCTATTTTCTTGATCTTATGCGCATCACTCTTTTTGATCTTCTCGATTTCATTTTTGAGATTGACCTTGGCAATAAAAGGATTTTCTACAGTCAGAGGCCCTCCCAGGCAACCCTCGGGACAGGCCAGAGCCTCTATGAAGTCGATATTGTCCAAACTCTCCTGTACGGCCTGCTCAAGAATATCGTTGATATTCTTGATACCGTGAACGGCAATACGACGCCCCCTATCCAAGGCATCGCTCTCGCCTCCCGTCCCGGCCCATGCCACGCCAATGGCACTGGACAATGAAAAAGGCTCCGGTACCCCGCCTTTCTGCTTCTTCATGAGCTCCAGCAGCGGCAGATAAATATCCTTAATGGCCAGAACACCGTCCACCCGGGACTTTTTATTTTCGTAAGGCGCCTTGACACTGGTCACCTTGGCAGCACAGGGGGATAAGAAGAAGGCGCCCATATCCTCATAGGGGATGCCGTATTTCTCATGAACCTCCTGCTTAGCCAGCGCCGCAGCCACCTCCATGGGCGATTCTATCTTTAAGAGATTATCGATGAGATTGGGAAAGCGAACCTGAATCAGCCGAACGACAGCCGGACAGGCTGAAGAAATGACGGGAGTCTTGATATCATCCGATTGAAGAAAGATCTCCGAGGCCTGAGTAACTATCTCGGCAGCCCTTGCTACCTCAAAAACATAATCAAACCCCATCTGCAGCAAAGCGCTGATGATGCGCTCCCGGGAATAAGGCGGACCAAATTGTCCATACAGGGAGGGTGCAGGCAGAGCAATCTTATACTTATAACCTTTCAGGATATCGGGGGAGTCTGTCACAGCTTTCTTGGCATGGTAGGGACATACGCGGATACATTCCCCGCAATCGATACACCTTTCCCGAATAATCACCGCTTTATTGCTGCGCACACGGATGGCCTCGGTGGGACAGTGCTTGATGCAGTTGGTACACCCCTTGCATTTATCCTTATCCAATGTGACAGAATGAAAATATGCCTGCTCCATCACAAACCCCCTAGAGTTAATGGTGGGATTCAAATGGCGTTAAAGAACACCGTAATATGAACTGTGGTTCCCTTGTTGACTTCAGTATCTATCTTCATGATATCCGAATGCTTCTTGATATTGGATAATCCCATGCCAGCGCCAAAGCCCATTTCCCGGATACTGTCGGGGGCGGTGGAATACCCCTCCTGCATGGCCAGTTCAAGATCGGGAATGCCCGGGCCCTCGTCGGAAATGCGGATATAGACCTTGCTGCCGTCAATCTCCACATGGGCCTTGCCGCCGTGCCCATGGATAACGGCATTAATCTCCGCTTCGTACATGGCAATGGAAGTTCGCTTTACTACATAAGGTGATACGCCAAGCTGAACCAGAATTTTTCGTACACTGCTTGAGGCTTCCCCCGCTGCCGTAAAATCGTTGGCGGGTATGTCATAGTCTCTCACAATAACATTATTCATGCCTTATTCCCCGCGTCCGCGTATTCCTTTTGAATAGAGCTTTCCACTGGCGACAAAAAGGGGATAATCGGTGGACAAAAGGACAATGCCTTTTTCCTCGGCCAGTTCAATCATGGGCGGCTGGGGCTTTTTGCCGCGTACGAAAACAACCACCTTGATATCCATCATCTCGGCGGTCCTCACCACCTGAGGATTGACAAGACCCGTTAAAAGCATGGCGTTCTCCTTGGAAAAGGCCATCACATCGCTCATCAGGTCTGCACTGCAGGCCGATAGGATGTCCAAGTCCTGACTGGGATCCTTAGTGCAAATTTCAGCTTTGAGAAGTTCGGCAATCTCTGCGATTCTCATAATTCACCTCATATAAAATGCGACTAAAATTTCAGAAGCTTTATTTTATTATATAATATCCCGTATAGAAAATGAACCGCCTCTGCGGCGGTTCAACAAAGTCTGCGTTATTTCTTATTGAGCATCAAAAAAAGCATTGAGATCAGCCACAAGCTTATCGGCATCAATGCCATGCACGGCACAGGCATCCTCAATGCTTTCTCCCGAAGACGAGGGGCAACCCAAGCAATGCATGCCATGCTTTATGAAAATAGGTGCTGTTGCCCTATCCATCATCAATACGTCCATAATGATTGTATCCTTAGTGATCTTTCCCATTCTCAACCCTCCTGCGCACATACGGCTTGTCCTCTATAGTTTATTATAACAAAAACCATAAAATGCGCAACCTAAACGTCGGGGTCCACTGCCATGGGATTGACGAATGCGCACAAATTGTGGTATTTTTAACGGGATATTATATACGGTGAATGGAAATACGGAGGTGGATGAACATGTCACTGTTTTCCAGACTTTTCGGGAATGATAAATCACAGGATGCTGCTTTAAAGGAGAATACCTCCAAGGCTGAGAGTGCGGCAGCTTTACAGGACACAGTTCAGGAAAATGTGGATGATGGAGAATTGGTTGCGGTCATTATGGCTGCCCTGATGAATGTACTTTCAGCCAACGCTGTAAGTGACCTGAAGATCAAGTCCATCCGCCGAGTGGGCAGAAACTCTCCTGTCTGGAATCTTGCCGGTCGTGACGAGTATATTGCCGCCAAGCTTTAATGGGCTGACGTAATATCAATAAGTTATGGGCAAGGCCTATCGGTCCGTGCCCAGTTTTATAGCGTTCAATAACGTCAAGGATTAAAGCTGCTTTTTTAAAAGGCAGCTTTATCAGTTAAGGGGGAAAAAAGCAATGAAATATATCCTGGTCCTGGGGGATGGCATGGCAGACTGGCCCTTAGAAGCGCTCGGGGGCAAAACCCCTCTCCAGGCAGCATATAAACCAACCTTGGACATGTTGAGCAAAAAGTCCACCATGGGAATGGTAAAGACCGTACCCCAAGGCATGCCTGCCGGAAGCGATGTGGCCAATCTGTCGGTCTTTGGATTTGACCCGAAGCGTTATTATACGGGCCGCTCCCCCCTGGAAGCCATCAGCATGGGACTCAATCTCAGCCAGGAGGATACAGCGCTCAGATGCAATCTGGTCACCTTAAGCGCTGAGGAAGACTATGGACAGAAAACCATGGTGGATTACAGTGCCGGAGAAATCACCACCGAGGAATCCACACAGCTCATGGAGGCCATTGCACAAGGTCTCAATCGGGAAGGCATCTCCTTCCACCCTGGAATCAGCTATCGCCATTGTCTGATATGGCATAACGGGCCGCTGGACATTCAGCTCACCCCTCCCCATGATATATCCGGCAAGACCATTGGGCCCTTCCTGCCTAAAGGACCGGGTGCCGAGCTGGCGCTTAAGCTCATGGAACTAAGCTGTAATATTCTTAAGGAGCATCCCATTAACCAGAAACGGATAGCGAAAGGCCTCAATCCGGCCACATCCATATGGCTGTGGGGCCAGGGAAAGAAGCCTTCGGTTCCCCTCTTCGCAGAGAAATACGGTCTTGTAGGATCGGTGATCTCTGCGGTGGATTTAATCAAGGGAATCGGTATTGTATCGGGTATGCGTTCAGTGGATGTGGAAGGCGCTACGGGCAATATTCACACAAACTTCAAGGGAAAGGCTGAAGCTGCCCTGGAAGAACTCCGTAACGGGCGGGATTTCGTCTATATCCATATCGAGGCTCCTGACGAATGCGGGCATCAGGGGCTGCTGAACGAAAAGGTCCGATCCATTGAGCTCATTGACTCACTGGTAATTGACACCCTGATCAAGGGCCTGGAGGGCCTGGATGATTACCGGTTGATGGTGCTTCCCGACCACCCCACACCCATTGCTATTAAAACCCACTGCGCCGATCCGGTGCCCTTCATGATCTATGACAGCCGCCAAAAGGATATCGTCGATGACAAGGCCGTGTATTCGGAGGCCTATGCTCAATCCACCGGGCTTCATATCAGTCAGGGACACACCCTTATGGATTTGCTGTTGGAACGGTAAATCGCTTCCCTCAGAAATTAATAAAACAGCGCCGAGTGATCGGCGCTATGGATTAGGAAGGAGGAGCCTTGGCTCCTCCTTCCTGCATTATGGGGAGGTCATCCGTATTTCGCGCAACGGGAGGCCCTTTTTACTTGCCCGGCTTCTTGGGATGCACTTTAGGCTTGGGCGGCTGGGGGGCACTGCCCTTCTCATACACCTTAATAACCTTATCAATTTCTTTCAAGGTTTTCCTTAGCTCCTTAAGCTCTTCTTTGATTTCCTTATAATCCTTGACATCCACCGTTCCATCCCCGTTGATATCCATAAAGGCCTTGTTCTTAAGCTGGGTTTCCAGGGGCTTAAAAATCAGGATAAAGTCCTTAATATTCACCTTTCCGTCACTGTTTACATCCAGATTGAAGGAGACTGGCACTGTGTTGACGGGTTTGGCGGGGTTGGCCTTCTTTACAAGCTGAAGATTGATATTGGCGCGATTTCCGCTACTCACATCCACCTTGGCAGCGTCGGAGGCCTTGGTCACCGTTCCGTTATTCCCGTACCAGCCCTGTTTTTCAAATTGTGCATGCTGGGTCTCATATCGGACGGTATAGCCTGCGGTTGCAGCCGTTCTGGGCACCTTCAGGCTGTATGAAATGGCCCCCTGGGTCAGGGTCAATTTGGTTTTAGCTTCAAAGTCGTCCTCAGGTCCTTTCAGGCTGCCCGTGGTTTTCGCGCTTATGGTCACCTCAAAGGCAGGCTGAGCGGGCGTATTGGCAGGAAGACTGACAGAACCGGAAATGATGGAAGCCTTTATGGGTGTGATAACCAGGCCCGATACCGAACCCTCCGGAAAGCTGGTCTGTCCCTCTTTGTAATATTGCATGCCATTTAAGGTATAATAGCCCTTATCCCAATAGGGAGAGGCCGAGGAGATGGAATAGCCCAGGGTAAAACGTGCTTTGTCATTGGCTGAAAAGGGAATGTTCAGCGAAAAAGCTGCTTCCCGGCTGCCCTTGAGCAGCACAATCAAAGCCGAGGAGGTATAATCGTCCTTTGGGTCCGGCGTTCCTCTGTCGGATCGGTATTCCAGGGTAATGGCCAGATTTCCGTCCGGGGCCACATCATTCCCTGGGAGGACTATCTTCCCCTCAATCTTGAAGGTGGGCGCTGCAGCAAGGGTTGGTATTGCGGCCAATGAAGCTGTCATGGCTATAGCAATAATCAAGGATAACACTTTCCTTTTCATGAGTGACAAAATCCCCTTTCATGGTCAATGATACTGGGTCCCTTCAAGGAACACCAATAAAATATCATAATTTTCCCATTTATGGTTTTTCAGTTCGTTGTCAAGATTGTGGAAAATATGAGAAAAAGATTTCAATTTATGAAAACGTGCATAAGAAAAGCACCGCTGGTTATATTGAACTGCTCCCTGTCAAGTAGACAGATAAGAAAATAAAAATTTAAAGACTGGAT
>JAKIML020000124.1 GCA_022702935.2 Bacillota bacterium
ACCGCTTGACGCCTTAATGCCCTTCATGTCCAGCATAAGCAGGATGGACTCACCCTCTACAAACTGGAAGGAAACATTGAGATTACCGGGCAGTCTTTTTTCAAGGCTTCCATTGACCCGCATATAGGGTATACGCTCGGTGATGCCCTTTAAGGCGCGCTCCCTTAAAGCCAGAAGCTTTTGGGTGTGCGCATCCAGGTTTTGGGTGGCCAGCTCCAGAGCCTTGGCAAAACCAACAATACCGGGGACATTCTCGGTGCCGGCCCTTCTGTTTCTCTCCTGATGGCCGCCATGAATGAGGCTCTCGATTTTAACACCCTTGCGAATGTATAAGATACCCGTTCCTTTGGGACCGTAGAATTTATGACCCGATATGGACATAAGGTCAACACCCAGTTCCTTGACATTGATGGGTATATTTCCGGCCGCCTGAACCGCGTCGGTATGCATCAGAACGCCATGCTTCTTACAGATTTCAGCAATTTCCTTAATGGGCTGAATGGTACCAATCTCATTATTGGCCATCATAATGGTCACTAAAATAGTATCGCTGCGAATGGCCTTCTCCACATCGGCAGGATTTACTAAACCCTCGCTGTCAACGGGGATAAAGGTTACATCGTAACCTTCCTTTTTCAGATATTCACAGGTGGTATAAACCGCGGGATGCTCAATGCTGGAAGTAATAATATGCTTGCCCTTCTTTTTCAGCGCTTGAGCGGCTCCTTTAATGGCCCAGTTATCGGACTCGGTTCCTGATCCCGTAAAATAGATCTCGGAGGGCTCTGCAGCACCAATGGACTTGGCTACCGAACTTCTGGCATCTTCTATGGCCTTTCTGTTGGAGCGTCCTATAGAATAAATTGAAGAGGCATTCCCATATTCCTGAGTGAAATAAGGAAGCATCACTTCAAGAACCTCGGGCTTGACATAGGTCGTTGCCGCGTGATCAAAATATATAACCTGCTTCTGCATGGAATCATCCCTTTCTTACTTCATTCGTATCAAGTTTATCACTGTCAGTCCATGGATAATGTGATTTAAATCACAAAATCCGATCAATCTGCATTCCTGCTT
>JAKIML020000079.1 GCA_022702935.2 Bacillota bacterium
ATGTTGGAGTTCCGAAGTTTCTGTCCCTCGGCACCCCAACATTTATTATAGAACCAGAAAAGTCTCCATGGCTTGGAGGCTTTTTTTATTGCATTTTTGCATGATTTCTGAGGCATATTAAATTTGTGCACCAATGAGCAAAAGTGAAGAAAGGTATGGAAACCATGGATAAAAACCTTAATCATTATAAACATCTTCTGGATCATCACAAGGAACAGCATATGGAGATCCTGGACGACATGGAGAACCTGAGTCTTGGCGAAAACGACAATAACAGTACCACCGAGCTGTCCAATTACGATAACCATCCGGCAGAGATTGCCAGCGAGCTTTTCGATATAGAGCATCAAATGGCCTTAAAGAAGCTTCAGGAGCATGAGCTGGTGGAGATTGAACGGGCCAAGCAGAAAATCAAGGATGGCACCTATGGCATGTGTGAAAATTGCCAACAGCCCATCGCCCCCGCCAGACTTGAATTGCTTCCCCATGCCAAGCTTTGCATTGACTGCGCCAGAAATGTTGATGAGCGTGTCCTGGAGGATAAACAGGACCGGCAAAAGAATCGACCTCCCGAGCTTCAGGTGACCCATTCCTATAACCTTAATGACAGTGTCAGGGGCGAGGATTTCCAGGATCTAATGGAGTACGGCTCCTCGGATACCCATCAGGACAGAAGCGGGAAAGAAGTAACCTGAATACGAATTCATGAAAAAGCCCGGGCGTTTGAAAAAGCGTCCCGGGCTTTGTGGGCTAGAATTTATTCTTGGGCAAGGTCATTTGCCCATATTTGAGCTTCATATAAACATCGAGGCACACAGGCATGTATTTAATATCCTGATTATTTTCTATAGCAACCTGACTTCCTTCGAAAACAGGTTTTCCGTCTACCAGGCGCAGATTCATGGTGGCCTTCTTGGGCTTTTCACTGACCCTGCAGATGGCGCGGGTGGTAACTTCTTCTATATCCTGGGCCAGCGCAAAGAGATGGGTACTGCCCTCGAAGGGATTGCCAAAGGCGTCCACCTTGATGCCAAAGGCAATGACGGGGATGTTGTACTCGGTTGTGATTCTGGCCAGATCCCAGACATTGTCCCTGGACATAAACTGGGCTTCATCAATAAGAACAATGGAAATAGGGTTGCCTTGCGCATTGGCGCTTTGAATATTGGATACTAAGGTATTGTAGAGCCAGTCTTTTTCAGGGAGAATCAAAAAGTCGCATTTTCTCTTGATTTCACCGTTCTCCAGACGGCTAATGATATACTCGCCCTCTTTGGTATCGGTTTTGGGCTTGAGGCAGAGGACCTTTCTTTGGTTGTACTTCTCATAGTCATAAGCAATCTGAAGAAGCTGTGTCGATTTGCCTGCGTTCATGACTGCATACCGAAAATAAAGCTTTGCCATAATACCACCTGTGTTGTCTTTAAGTTTCTTTCATATTAACATAAACTGTGATGTTATGAAACAGCCTGTCATATGTTTCTGCACAGGTTTGACCACATCTTCTCCTGTATAAACTGCTTTATAAACCTTAATGGCATTGGTTCTATACCTTTGCTATAATTATGATCATCACGCGTGAAAGGGGAATAAGCATGAAGTTTACCATTGCACATACCAATATTAACGTTACTGATTTGGAACGCTCCGTCGCCTTTTATGAGAAGGCCCTGGGCCTTAAGGTAGAAAAGAGATATAAGCCCGCAGACGGAAGCTTTGAACTGGTTTACCTGGGAGATGGCACCACCGCTCATCAGATTGAACTCACCTGGCTCAGGGACAAGGAAGGCCCTTATGATCTGGGAGATAACGAATCCCATATTGCCTTCTACGTTGAGGATTTCGATGGGGCCTATGCCCTTCATAAGGAAATGGGATGCATCTGCTTTGAGAACAAGGGCATGGGTATATACTTTATCGAGGATCCGGATGGGTATTGGCTGGAGATCATGCCCAGCAAGAAATCATGACCGAGGGCATCCGAATTGATGAGCTGATTCGCTCCAGAAGGAAAACCATCTCCCTGACCATCACCCGGGACGCCAAACTGGTGGTCAGGGCCCCCTTGCGAACCTCACTGAAAGAGATTGAAAGGCTGGTACGAACAAAGGAATCCTGGATTACCGAAAAGAAGAAACAGGCCCAAGAAAGGCTGTCAAACCTTGTTGCCTTTAAGGTGAAGCCCGAGGGATGCCTTCTCTTTATGGGAAACCCACTTAAAGTTATCTATTGTGATTCTGTATCCAAGGTGACACGGACCTTAGATGGACTTTTGATTCCCATCAATCAACGGGACAATGCTAGGAATCTTATTGAAAAATGGTACAAGCAGCAGGCCAAAGCTATTCTTGCTCAGAGAATATGCCAGATCTCGGAGCAGGCGGGAATCCCCTTTAAGGATGTTCGCATTACCAGTGCCAGAAGACGATGGGGCTCCTGTAACAGCATCAATCGTATTCAGTTGACCTGGCGGCTGATCATGGCCGAAAGCCGTGCCATTGATTATGTTATTGTCCACGAGCTGTGCCATGTGATACATAAGAACCATTCTCCAATGTTTTGGCGCAAGGTCGAGGAGATCATGCCCGATTACAAAATGCACCGTGACTGGCTTAAAAAGCACGCCTATATACTGGACATTCTTGCAGAATAAATACAGATTCATTTCAGGAGAAGTTTCAGGGCACAATAAAGAGACCTTGAAACTTTTCTTTTTTTCGCATATAATTATTACAAAGTAATAATATAAACTCATATTATTAGATGAGTATTATAAGGGGAGATGAGGAGAATGGTGAATACGACCAAGGGGTTTGAGATTGTCCATAAGGATGGAAGAAGAATTGTCAGAGGCCTTGGTTTTATTGAACACGAACCTGTCAGTGACATCAGGGAGATTGTTAAGGGGGCTGTGAAAAAATACGGAAGCAAGGTGGCTTTTCGCTATAAAGTGGATGGAAAGCTGGTCGAAAAGACCTATCATGATTTGGATCAGGCTGTGGATGCACTGGGAACAGCGCTGATGGATCTGGGACTTAAGAACAGCAAGATTTCGGTCATTGGCGAGAATCGCTATGAATGGGCGGTTTCCTATCTTTCAATTGTCAATGGAACAGGCATAGGCGTACCCCTGGATAAATATCTGCCCGCCAATGAGGTGGAGAACCTCTGCCAGAGGGCTGAGGTATCAGCCATTTTCTACAGCGGGGCTTATCATGGCATTATGGAAACTCTTGCCCGCAAGGAAACAACCATCAAATATTTCATCTGTATGGATGAGTTCGCCACCCTAACTGAGGATAAGCGCTTTGTGACCATGAACGCTTTGATCCAAAGAGGTCATGAGCTCCTGGATAAAGGGAACAGACAGTTTATTGATGCCCATATTGACAGGGATAAAATGTCCATATTGCTCTTTACCTCGGGAACCACAAAGGCCTCCAAGGGCGTTATGCTCTCCCATGCCAATATTGCCAGCAATGTGACCTCCATCACGGCTTTGTTAAAGGTTTATACCACCGATGTCCACTTGTCCCTGCTCCCCTTGCATCATACCTTTGAAAATACCATTGGGTTAATGTTCATGCTGCATAAAGGGGTGACCATTGCCTATTCGGAAGGCATCAAGCATCTGGCTCAGAACATCAGGGAATTCCGGGTCTCAGTGCTGGTGGCCGTTCCAGCCATCTATGAAGCTCTCTACAGAAAGCTTTTGGAGGGCATTGAAAAGTCGGGAAAGACCAAGCTTGTTGAAATGATGACCAAGGTATCCAACTTCCTTTTGAAGATGGGCATAGACTTAAGAAGAAAGCTGTTTAAATCGGTTCTGGATAAATTGGGTCCCGATTTGCGTTTGTTTGTTTCTGGCGCTGCACCCCTGGATGCCGAGATTATTCCCGGCATTGAACGCTTTGGCATCACCTTTTTGCAGGGTTACGGCCTCACCGAAACCTCACCGGTTATCACCTGCAACTCCTTTGAACTCAATGTTCATGGTACCATCGGGGTTCCCCTGAAGGACATTGAAGTTACCATCGATAATCCAGACGAGAATGGCATGGGTGAGATTCTGGCCAGGGGTGCCAATGTCATGCTGGGGTATTATGAGAATGAGGAGGAGACGAAGGAGGTCATGGAACCCGACGGCTGGTTCAGAACCGGGGACTTGGGCGTCATTGACGAACAAGGCCTCTTAAGAATCACAGGCCGCGCCAAGTCCATGATTGTCTTTACCAACGGAAAGAAGGCCTTCCCCGAGGAATACGAGGTTTCTCTCAATCATTTGCCCGGAGTCAAGGATTCCTTTGTATGGGGGAACAAAGCGCCCGACGGGGACATTCAAATCTGTGCCAAGCTGGTCATTGACAAGTCCTATCTTGAGGAAAAGGGTTATACCGCAGAGCAGCTTGCCGAAATACTGGATACACATATCAGAAGCCTCAACAACACCCTGCCCAAGTATAAAATCATCCGCTATTTCGTCATGACCTTTGAGGATTTGATCAAAACAACCACCCTTAAAATTAAAAGACCACTTGAAACTGATAAAATGAAGCGTTATCTTGAAAAGGCGGGCGTTGATATGCGCAAGCTCAATAAAAAACTCATCGATGGAGAGCTATGATCAAACATGCCGTCTCTGAAGACTATAATATAATCGTAGGCTGCCTTAAGCAGGAGGGCAGCCTTAACACCACGCCTCTTGCACATATTGAGAAATATGGCCTTACCCGGGACTTTCAGGATGTCTGGCTTCAGAAGAATTCTGATTCTGGGCCCATACTTACTGTTATCATGCGCCATTTCAATACCCTTTACCTTTATAATGACGGGGATTTTTACGAGCCCGAGGAGTTGGGGAGCTTTACCTCCTTTCTCGGGCCCGATATTGTTTTTGGAAAACGGGATCTTTTAAGTGAGCTGGCCCTGTACCTGGAAGGCATGGTCCTGGAGCCATCCTGCCATATGATCCTTGAAAAACCCCATCAGCTTATACCCTGCACCGAGGTGGTCAGGGCGGAGGTGGAGGACTGTGAAGAGATTGCTGCACTTATCTACAGCGTTCCTGAGTTTGCGCGCTTTTATCATTCTCCCAAGGAGATAGAGCGCGGTGTACGCCGGCGCATCGAGATGGGCACCTGTCGCTATTTTGTGCTCAAAAGGGAGGGTAGGATTGTGTCCCAGGCCTATACCACCATTGAATCGTCCCAGTATGCAACCATTGGCGGCGTGGTCACCCTGCCTGAGTATCGGAAGCAGGGATTGGCATCGTTGGTGGTCTCATGCATTTGCAGGGATCTTATCAAGGACAAGAAGATCCCCAATCTGTTTTATAATAACGAGGAAGCAGGAAGGGTCTATGAACGGCTCGGTTTTGTCCATGCAGGAGAATATGCCATGCTCCTGTCCCATGAATATGCGAAGAAAGGCGAAGGACTGACCGCTTACAAGTGTGGCACTTAATTCCATATGAAATAATATTTACTTGTTAAATAAAGGAAGTTATGTTAGAATTACTCCAAACACATGTTCTTGTTTGGAGGTTTTTTATGTTCAGCAGGGTATCCACCTGTGGTCTTTTGGGCCTTGATGGCTATCCCATACAGGTAGAAACAGATATCTCCAATGGGCTGCCTGCATTTGATATTGTTGGTCTGGCCGATACCTCAGTAAGGGAAGCAAGGGAGAGGGTGAGGGCTGCCATTAAGAATTCAGGCTTTGACTTCCCTGTAAAGCGCATTACGGTCAATCTGGCTCCTGCTGATACACGCAAGGAAGGTACGGGCTTCGACCTTCCGTTGGCCCTGAGCATTCTTGTCTCTGCCGGGATGATCCCTCAAATGGCATTGGAGGGCATCATGGCTGTGGGGGAATTGGCTCTGGATGGTGAGGTGAGGCCGGTCAGCGGTATGCTCTGCAAGGCCATTGCCATCAAAGAGATGGGCTATACCAGAGTAATGGTTCCGCAGCAAAATGCGGATGAGGTGGCAGTCGTCAAGGATTTGGAAATTCTGCCGGTCAAAACCCTCAAGGATGCGGTTGACCATTTCAAGGGCATCAAAACGATGTCCTATTCCAGGAATGAGGCCATCCCTGCTGCCACGAATATCTCCCACGAGGACTTTTCCGAGGTCAAGGGCCAGAAGCATGCTAAACGGGCCCTTGAGGTTGCGGCCAGCGGCGGTCATAATGTGATCATGATTGGAAGTCCCGGTTCGGGCAAAACTATGCTGGCACGGCGTTTGCCCTCCATTCTGCCCGATCTTACCTTTGAAGAATCTCTGGAAATCACGAAAATATACAGTGTCTCAGGAAAACTACCTCCAAATGCGCCCCTTATACAGGAACGCCCCTTTCGCTCGCCCCATCATACGGCCAGTGCCGTGAGCCTTATTGGCGGCGGGCGTCAGCCCAAACCTGGTGAGGTCAGTCTGGCCCATCACGGGGTACTGTTTCTGGACGAGATTCCCGAATTCCCACGCATGACTCTGGATGTGCTCAGGCAGCCTCTGGAGGATGGTTATGTCAATGTCTCACGAATTAATGCCACCGTGAGCTACCCCTGCAAGTTCATGCTTGTGGCCGCCGCAAACCCCTGCAAATGCGGCTATTACGGCGATCCCCACAGAAACTGTACCTGTTCCTACAGAGATGCGGAGAATTACCTTTCCAAGCTCTCGGGTCCGCTCATGGACAGAATTGATATCCATGTTCTGGTGCCCACGTTGAGGTATAGCGAGATGGAAAGCAGTCAGGCCGAAGAATCCTCACAGGAAATCAAAAAAAGGGTGAATCAGGCAAGAAGGATTCAACAGGAACGCTACAGACCATATGGGATTTACTGCAATGCCCATCTGAAGGGCGCCATGCTTCGAGAGTTCTGCCGAGTGGATGAGGAAGGGAAGCGAATGTTGAGAACTGTCTTTGACAAGCTTAATCTAAGTGCCCGAGCCCATGATCGCATCTTGAAGGTTGCCAGAACCATAGCGGACATGGAGGGAGAAACCCTTATTAAGGCCAGGCATTTAGCTGAGGCCATTCAATACCGTTCTTTAGATCAGACGGTGAGAGTATGACGGGGGAGAAAACCATGAAGGAGAATCTGGAGCTATGGCTGAGGCTTAGCCTTATTGAAGGCATGAGTGCCCATAAGAAATTTGCGCTGGCAACCCAGGTGGTTGAACTGTCGGAAAAAAGCGATTTTGATATAGAAGCAATCCTTTGCGCTCGCTTGTCTCAGCAGCAGTATAAGCTCTTTCAGAGCGAAAAACTGAAGAGTGATGCCCTGTATATTATGGAGCAGTGCAGAAAGAAACGGATCAAGGTATTATCCCTTTTTCATGAGGAATATCCGGAAATGCTCAAATATATCCATGATCCTCCGCTTGTGCTGTATATGCGCGGCAGGCTGCCTCAGATGAATGGGATTGCCCTGGTGGGCTCACGAAAGGCCTCGGGCTATGGCATTGAAACAGCCGTCAAGCTCTCCGGTGAGCTGGCCCTGTCAGGCATCCTGGTGGTCAGCGGCATGGCCAGGGGTATTGATACGGCAGCCCATTGCGGGGCGCTGAATGCCAATGGTGAGACGGCCGCCGTTCTGGGCTGCGGGGTGGATATTGCTTACCCGCCTGAGAATCGTCAGCTTATGGAACGCATTATTGAGTCGGGTGCTGTTCTGTCTGAATATCCGCCGGGAACACCGCCGGCCACATTTCATTTCCCCAGCCGAAACCGGATTATCAGCGGTATGACCTTGGGTACAGTGGTGGTGGAGGCCGGGCTTAAGAGCGGATCATTAATCACCGCTCATTGTGCCATGGACCAGGGACGGGATGTCTTTGCCGTTCCCGGAAACATCACCCATTACAACAGCATGGGCACCAATCGCCTTATTAAGGACGGAGCAAAAATGGTTCTTTCGGTAGACGATATCCTGGAGGAACTTAACTTTGGCATTTCTCCCATGAAGCGAAGCAAAGGAAAAAGAAAGGGCAGGGACGAGGCACTCAGCCCATCAGGAAGGAAAATCATCAATGCCCTGAAGCTGGAGGATCTCTATGATGAGGAGCTCTCCATAAAAACAGGGATAGAATCACAGGAGCTCTATGAGCTTCTGCTGGAGCTGGAGCTTAAGGGCATGATTCAAAAAAGCATCAACGGCCAATACAGGCTGGTGGATTTGTAATCATTAACTTGTCTGCTTTTTACTCATAAATCAGCCCCTTTGACATACATATCAAACAGCCTCGGAGTCATACAATTCAACAGAAGCACATGTTCTGGCGAATGTGTCATGAAGATTTTGTATATCCGGAAGCAGTACATTATTCCCATTCTCGCAGCCATTGTTCTCATCTTTGTTTTGCTGAATATCCTGTTTGCCAGGCAGTATGCCGTACAGGCATCGGGACAGTACAGGGAGGATATCCCTATTTATTCAGTGGATACCGATGGCAAGAAATGCGCCATCACCTTTGATTGCGCATGGGGGGACCAGGATATTCCCGAAATTCTGGATATCCTGGACAAATATCAGGCCAAGGCCACTTTCTTTATTGTGGGGCTTTGGGCTGAGAAGTATCCCAATACTGTCAAGCTGATTGCCCAACGCGGCCATACGGTGGCCAACCATGGTTACTCCCACGCTCATATGGCGCAGATACCCGAGTCAAAAATTGAGGAGGAGATTCTTCGCTGTACTGAGGTCCTGAAAAACCTGACAGGATGTGAGATAACCCTGTTCAGGCCCCCCTATGGGGAATACAATGCATCCACCATCAAGGTGGCAAAAAGGCTGGGGTACCAAACCATCCAGTGGGATGTGGACTCCCTGGACTGGAAGAAAAATCTATCGGCCGAGGATATCTACAAGCGCGTTACCCAAAAGGTCAACACGGGCTCCATCATTTTATTTCATAACGATACCCTGCATACTGCCAAAATCCTTCCCGATATCTTAAAGAACCTGACTGAGAACGGCTATTCCTGCGTTTCGGTAGAGGAGCTTCTTATTAAGGGCAATTACAGAGTACGGTATGATGGCCGCCAGATGAGGGAATAAGTGCATGGTGAGCAGATATTGGCATATATTTCTGAAAAAGATGTTTAAGCCCCTATAAATTTGGTGAAATATATTATATGATTCAATATAGAGAGACAGAAGGGTTTTTAAGCCCTTAAATCCTTAAGAGTCATAAGTTTACGAATGAACAACTGCTTTGAGGGCAGGATATTGTAAAAAGTCCTAAATGAAAGTCCTCTTAAGGCCGAAGGATATTGATGAAAGATTGCTTCTAAACGAACTTGTTAATGAATACTTATTATCAGGCAGCATGTTCGATAAATACCAAAGACTTTGAGAGGAGTTGGGGTGTCCAATGTCTGGAAACACAGCTTTAGATAACAACATAGTAAGTCTCGCTGGAAAAGTGATTTCCAGCCCGGAGTTCAGTCATGAAGTATATGGAGAAGGTTTTTACATAGTCTACATCCAAATACCTCGGTTAAGTGAAACCTATGATAATATTCCGGTAATGTTTTCAGAGCGTTTGGTACGCCCTGAATCTATTAAGGAATCATGTTATTTATCGGTAGAAGGTCAATTTAGATCTTATAATAACTTTAACAACACCAATGGGCATAAGCTTATGCTGACCGTATTTGCCAGAGAAATAGAGATATCTCAGGAGGAGGTGACGCACAAAAATCCGAATCAGATATGCCTCAACGGATTTGTTTGCCGTAAACCAATGTACAGGACAACACCTTTTGGTAGGGAGATAGCAGACATCCTTCTGGCCGTCAACAGGGCCTATAACAAGTCGGATTATATTCCCTGCATCGCATGGGGGAGAAATGCCCGCTATGCAGCAACCTTTGAGATAGGGGATAATATTCGGATTTGGGGCCGTATCCAAAGCCGTGTCTATCAAAAGAAGATTTCGGAGGATCAGGTTGAGGAGAGGGTAGCCTACGAGATTTCCGTATCAAAAATGGAGGCTGTCAAGGAAAACAACAATAAGAAGGAATGAGAAAGGGGATCGATACCCATGATAAAGGTTGTATATGGTAACAAGGGTGTAGGAAAAACAAAGTATCTCGTAGCAAGTGCAAATACGCTGGTCAAGGACTGCCATGGTGATGTGGTCTTTATCAACAGAAGCAATTCGCTCGTTACAGATCTTAAACATGAAATAAGATATGTCGATATCACAGAATTCCCTGTTTCAACGTTGAACCAACTTGGAGCCTTTATATGTGGAATGATTGCCGAAAATTATGATATTAACACCATCTTTGTGGACGGTCTGGCAAAATATGAGGGCAATACCGATGAATACCCCCAGTTTTTTGAAAAAATGAAACTGTTATCTGAGAAATTCAATACGCGATTTATTTTCTCAACAAGCGGAGATATCAGTAGTATTCCCGAATTCGTTAACAAGGAGTACCTGCTCAAATAGAATAATGAAAAGCAAAAGGGGTTTGCTTGGTGCAAATCCCTTTTTTAATGCAGTTTTGTGTATCAAAGTGTCAAGACATTTACTAACTGGCATGAAACATGTACTATAATAATGAACTACAGGTTTGCAGGTCAGAAGGAGAGAGAAACATGCGCTTTGCCGCCATAGCCCTGGCAGAAGCCACCAGGAGCTTTGACAAGCTTTATGATTATACACTGTCCGAATCGGACAGTGTTAAAGCTGCGCCCGGAATGCGTGTTCTGGTTCCCTTTGGCAGGAGCAACAAGCTCCAGTCTGCATGGATTATCAAGGTATGGGATGGGGAGAAGAATGAGAAATACAAGGAAGTTTATCAATTAGTCGATGATGAGCCCCTGCTTCCACCCGACCTGATTAAGCTGGCCGAATGGATGAAAACCCGATATTTCTGCACCTGGGGAGATGTGCTTCGCGTCATGCTGCCGGCAGGTGCTAATCTCATGCGAAAAAGGCTGCTCATGGCAAGAAGCGGAATGGACCTCCAGGGACTGAACCAGCAGGAGCAGGAGATCTTTCATAAACTTTTGGAAAAACCGGAAGGCATATCCGAGCAGGAGCTTATTGCTGACGATGATGGCCAGAAGCTTCTGCAGGGGCTCATTCAAAAGGGATATATCGAGATTGACGAATCCTTTAGTCAGCGAATTACTGAAAAAACCATCAAGGCTGTGGTTCCGGCCATTGATAAGGACGAATTTTTCGCCCTGGTTGAGGAGGGAAAGGTACGGAGCATCCATACCATACGGGCCATGGAGGCCCTCTTTGCAGAAGAACTCTGTTCCTTGCAGGATCTTCTTTTAATACAGGGCGTCACCCATTCCACCATCCGCAGCATGGCCAAAAAGGGATGGGTAACCTATTGTGAGATTGAAGTGGAGCGTGATCCCTTCAGTCAATGGGACACCGAGCGGGATGAACCTCCTGTGCTCACCCAGGAGCAGCAGGGGGTACTTGATGACGCCCTGCCGCTTTTGAAACTGAAGAAGCTAAATGAACTGCTGCTTTTTGGTATTACCGGAAGCGGCAAAACCGAGATTTATCTCAGGTTGATTGAAGAAACCCTTAAGTCTGGCCGAAAGGCCATTGTCCTGGTGCCTGAAATCTCCTTAACACCCCAGATGACCCGCCGCTTTACGGGACGGTTCGGCGGAAGAGTGGCCATACAGCACAGCCGGTTATCCCAGGGAGAACGCTATGACCAGTGGCGAAAGATACGCCAGGGTGAGGTGGACGTGGTCATTGGTGCCCGTTCCGCTGTTTTTGCGCCTTTTAAGGATATCGGCGTAATTATCATCGACGAAGAACATGAATTAACCTATAAGTCAGAGAACACGCCCAAGTATGATGCACGGCAAGTGGCAAGAGCCCGGTGCAACATGCATGGGGCATTATTGGTCATGGGATCAGCAACCCCTTCTGTGGAGACCTTCCATAGGGCCAAGCAGGGCAAGATACACTTTAAAACCATGAAGCATCGCCCCAATACGCTTCCCCTGCCCCAGGTCACCCTTGTGGATATGCGTGAGGAGCTTAAGGAAGGCAATCGAAGCGTCCTCAGCCGGAAACTGGAGGAGGAGCTTGTGAAGGCCAAGGAGGCGGGGGATCAAAGCATTCTGTTTCTCAACCGCAGGGGATATGCTTCCTTCCTGCTTTGCCGGGACTGCGGCTTTGTGGTGAAATGCCCTTATTGCAGTGTTTCACTCACAGTCCATAAGCATGACAGGCAGGCCATATGCCATTACTGCGGTTATACCCAGAGGATACCCGACCATTGTCCGACCTGTAACAGTCTTAATATCAGGGAATTTGGCTCGGGGACGCAGAGGGTTGAGGAGGAACTGCTGAGCCACCCAGCCCGTTTTTCGGTGCTGCGTATGGATTTGGACACAACAGGGGGCAAGCATGGCCATCAGAAGCTTTTGAACGCTTTTCGAAACCGGGAGGCCGATATTCTCATTGGTACCCAGATGGTTGCCAAAGGCCATGATTTTCCCCATGTGACCTGTGTGGGCATCTTATCGGCCGATGCCTCCTTGTTCAACAGTGATTATCGTTCCAGCGAAAGAACCTTTCAGCTCATTACTCAGGCCTCGGGACGGGCAGGCCGTGGCCAGAAAAGCGGAAGGGTCATCGTTCAGGCCTATAATGTGGATGATTATGCAGTACGGGCGGCATTATCCCAGGATTACGAGGCCTTCTTTGACAAGGAAATAGTCATGCGTAAACAGCTTCTGGCACCGCCTTTTTGCCATATTGGTTTAATTGTTGTGTCGGGAGAGAATGTTCATGATGCCAGAGAGAGTCTGGAACGCATTAAGACCCATATTCTTTCAGGTTATACCGGGAATGGGGGCTTCCAATGCTCCGACATTTTGCCGTCCCCTGTGTTTATTGTGAGAAACAGAGCCCGGTGGCGGGTGATTATTAAGATGGCCTCCATCAATCAGCTTGTAGGACTGATGAACCAAGTGGTTGACAGCTTTGCCAAGCTCAGGATTCCCGGAACCGATGTGAGTGTGGATATCGATCCCTCGGGCATGGTATAATGATTATAGATTCATTGGCCTGGCAATGAATAGAAGAACTTTTGATATAAGGAGAAGAGTATGGCCATTCTTAATATTGTTCAAAAAGGTGATGAAACCTTAAGAAAGCGTTGTAAGGAAGTTAAGGAGATCAATGACAGAGTCCTTGAGATTCTTGATGATATGAAGGATACCCTGTACAGCAGCGGAAACGGTGTTGGCCTTGCTGCTCCACAGGTAGGCATATTAAAGCGCCTCGTTGTCATTGATGTGGGAGAAGGGCTTTTAGAGCTCATTAACCCGGTCATCGTGGAGCAGGAGGGCGAACAGAATGAGGTGGAAGGCTGCCTGAGCATTCCCGGTGTCTATGGCAGAGTCAAGCGCCCTGCCCGTGTGGTTGTAGAATACACCGACCGAAACGGCAAGAAGAAGCGCAAAGAGGGGACCGGTCTTTTGGCCATTTGTTTCTGCCATGAGCTGGACCATCTGGACGGTATACTGTTTGAAGACAAGGTCAATGAGTTTGTGGAAATAGAGAAGGAATAGGATCCATGAAGATACTGTTTATGGGGACCCCCGAGTTTGCAGTCCCTTCATTGAAGGCACTTTATGACAACGGTTACGAGATAGTGGGCGTTGTCACTCAGGTGGATCGTCCCAAGGACAGGGGACATACCCTGAAGGCTCCACCCGTAAAGGAATTTGCTCTGGCTCACCAAATCCCTGTATTCCAGCCCCTTAAGCTATCCAGGGAACCCGAGGTTGTCGAGGCATTAAGAGCGCTTAAGCCCGATGTCACGGTGACCTGCGCCTTTGGCCAGATTTTGAAGCAGGATGTACTGGACATTCCCAAGTACGGGACCATCAATATCCATGGTTCCTTGCTGCCCAAATACAGAGGTGCGGCACCTATTCAATGGGCCGTTATTAATGGAGAGGCTAAAACAGGCATTACTACAATGTTTACCGATATTGGTCTGGATACGGGAGATATGCTGTTAAAGGACGAGATAGATATACCTGACGACATGACAGCAGGACAACTTCACGACATAATGGCTGAACTTGGCGCCCGGACGCTCATTAAGACCCTTAAGGCCCTTGAAGACGGCACCCTCAAAAGAATAAAGCAAAATGACGCTGAGGCAACCTACGCACCAAAGATCGAGAAAAACACCGGGCATATTGACTGGTCTAAATCGTCCCGACAGATTCACAATCTTATTCGGGGAACTACGCCATGGCCCGGCGCCTACACTGGCTTAGCCGGAAGTCGAATGCGTATCTGGCAGTCACGCTGTTCGGACACACAGCCCCCGCACATCAGCTTATCTGAGCATCAAAAACCGGGAACCATTCTGGCCCTGGATAATGCAGGCCTCTGGGTTAAAACAGGGGACGGGGTTCTGCTGATTACTGAAATACAAGTGGATTCCAGCAAGCGCATGACGCCCAAGCAATATGCCAACGGGCATCAATTGAATGAAGGAATGGTATTAGGCTCCAATGAAGCATCCTGATAATAAACACAATGGTAAGGCCATAAAGGGAAGGCTACCATGGCTAATTGCCCTGGTCATCCTTTCCTTATTTCTTTGTTCCTGTTCCTCACAGCAGGGCAACACACCCACACCTCAACCACCGAATATGACCCATCAACCGGCCATAACCCCGGGGCCCCAGGATACGGTCACTCCTGAGGTTTCTCCTGTTCCCACACCTAAGGAGGAAAGCCTGGAGGAGAAGGTGGAAAAGCTTATGAATACATTAACCCTCGAGGAGAAGATTGGGCAGCTTTTTTTCATCGCCTCCCGCTATGACGGTACAGGAAGCCCACAGCTTTCCATGGATGAGGACTTGGAATTGATTTTAAAGCAATATAAGCCAGGGGGCTTTATCTTTTTCGCAGAAAACCTGCAATCTATTGATCAGACCGTTGCGTTCACAGAGGGGCTCCAGGCTGCCAGCAAAATCCCCATGTTTATGGGGATCGACGAGGAGGGCGGAATCGTCACACGGCTAAACAAAGCTCCACAGCTTCACGCCACAGTAATGCCATCTCCCTATGACATCGGAAAGACGCATCAACCGGTCTATGCCTATGAGGCAGCCCATGCCATCAGCGAGGAAATCAAAAGCCTGGGCTTTAATTTGAACTTTGCCCCCGTGGCCGATATCATTAACAATCCTCAAAACAAGGTCATTGGAAAACGGGCCTATGCCAGCGAACCCGACCTTGCCTCTAGAATGGTGGAACAGGCTGTCAAGGGCGCGTTGGATTGCGGAATTGTCCCGGTGCTCAAGCATTTTCCGGGGCATGGGAACACCAGCCAGGACAGCCATACAGGCGCAGCAGTGGTGGAGAGAACCTTGGAACAGCTTAAGGCCTCGGAATGGCTTCCTTTCAAGGCCGGGATGGATGCAGGGGCTAAAATGGTCATGACCGCACATGTTCTGACTCCCGGAGTTACTGATAATAATCTGCCCGCCACCTTATCCAAACCCATACTGGATTATCTTCGCAAGGACTTGGGCTTTGACGGCGTCATCATAACCGACGGTCTGGAGATGAATGCTATCTCGGCATTTTTCCCTGAAGATGAGGCCGTTGTACTGGCCATCCAAGCCGGCGTGGACATGCTTCTGCTGCCCAATGATTTGCCCCGTGCCTATACGGCCATTTTAAACGCCGTTCATGAAGGACGACTGTCCGAAGAACGCATTGATGAATCGGTGAAAAGGATTCTCATGCTAAAGTATGAATGGCTCATTGATACACCCCGGCATGACTTAGATCCTGAAAAGACGCTGGGCTCGGAGGAACATAGAGCATTGGCCAACAAGATAAGAAAGGAAAGTACCCCATGAGACTTTTATTGCATATATGCTGTGCGCCCTGTGCTGTAGCCATAGTGGACAAGCTTAAGAACCAAGCCGAACTATCCCTGGAAGGCTTTTTCTATAACCCCAATATCCATCCCATACAGGAGTATACGCTGAGAAAGGCCTCGGTAGAGGACATGGCTCAGGGGTTTAATCTTCCCCTGCTTACTAAGAATGAGGACGGAATGGCTCTTTGGAAGGAAAAGCTTAATGGGGATAAGGCGCTTCGCTGCAATACCTGTTATGCCTTAAGGCTGGACGAAACAGCCAGACTTGCCAAAGAGAAAGGCTTTGAGGCTTTTACCACAAGCCTGCTTATCAGTCCCTACCAGGATCATGACCTCATCAGGACCCTCGGAGAGAAAATGGCCCAGAAGTATCAGCTCAAGTTCTATTATGAGGATTTCCGCGAATTGTACAGAAAAGGGAGGGAGATGTCCAGAGGAAAGTATTACATGCAGAAGTTTTGCGGATGCATGTACTCTTATGCTGAATCCGATCACCCCAAGAAGCCGATATATTTGTTGGATTGATTAATTTCAGAAAAGATTTTGTAACATGATTGTTTAATTCTTTCTGCCAGAAAAGTGGTAAAATTGACACAGATACTAAAGAAAAGCTTCGAGAGGTGTGAAGAATGCGGAAAATAGGGTCCATTCTATTGTCTTTTTGTCTTATTTTGTCCCTTTTACTCAGTTTACCTGTAAAATCTATGGCTGCCAACAATGTCGAGCTGTCCATCGGCGGCAGTGTTTCCAAGGTAGCTTATTCTCAGGCCAATAACTCGGAAGAGATTCGTATATATGCTTCCTCAACCCAGATTGTCAAACAGTACATTATTCCTCCCGAGGGCTCGGTAACCTATTACCGCCTTGGGTTTGAAATAGCCAATGTATCAGTTCCTAAAACCATCAAATTTGATGTCAATAAAGGCTCGGTCATGCAGATCCGTATGGCCAATCTTTCCGATCCCATACGGACCAGCGTTGTGGTTGAAACCACCAAAAAGCCCGATTATACTTTAACGCCTTCCCAGGATGGAAAGAGTGTGGTGCTTACCTTGAAAGGGACGGGCACAGGTTCTTCAACAGCACCTTCACCGTCGCCCTCTCCAACACCCAGTACCACGCCTTCTGCGACGCCCAGTCCTACACAAAGCTCCACACCCAAACCCAGCAGTTCTCCCACGCCCAGCACCACACCGACACCCTCATCAACACCCAAGCCATCTACCACCCCGGTGAGCACAACCACGCCAACACCCAATCCAGGATCAACCGGTACAACCTCTAGTACTAAGTTGATTACCAAAAATGGTCCTTTGTCCTGGACGATGTTGGGAGATACCTGCGTTATCACCCTGGAGGGCATCAGCCTGACCCAGGCCACCTCGGGGAATATGCCACGTTTTGAACTGAGGGAAAAGGAAAAGCTCATTCAGATCACCATTCCTGGCAAGGATACACGTTTTACCGACGGATTCTTATCGGGGAATTCGGTCATTCATGGGATTTTGGTAAATTATAATGCAAAGCAGAATGCCACGCTGATTCGCATTTCCTATCCCAATACCATCACCTTCTCGCACTCGTTGAATAATGGAAACTCTGTGCTGCAGATTAAGGCAGGAAAAACAACTATCCCTGTATCTGACACACCTTCGCCTTCAGCCACCCCGGCACCTACATCGACACCAGCGCCTTCTGCAACTCCAGTGCCTTCTTCAACACCGGTACCATCCACCACACCCGTGCCGTCCACCACGCCCACGCCTTCAGCCACCACTCAACCTGTCGGTTTAAGCTTTACTTTTAACAGTCAATCGGTGGGGATTACCGGGGTAAGTTCATCGGGGACAAGGATCTATCGTCTGGGTAACCCGTCGTGTATTGTGATGGAGATTCCCGGAACAGCCGTTCCCTCTGATAAGATCATGCCTGCTGGATCGCTTTACTCGAGAGCCGTTGTATCGCAGCCCTCCAGCAATCTTGTAAGGGTGGAGCTCTATACAGACACCTTCATTGATTGGGACTACACCCAAGGTTCAGGAACAGGGAACCTTCAGTTAACCAATACAGGCCTGACCAATATCCAGGGCGGCAGCAGCGACGGCAATATTGTCCTGCGTCTGGTAAGCTCGGGCATTGTATCGCGTTACCGTCAATATGCCAATGAAGTCATCCTAGATGACAGTTCAGCCAACGGGACCTTTACCTTAAGCATTCCCACCAGCATCATCAGTCTTGGTGAAGGTATGGCTAAGATTGAAAATGGACTGGCAAAATCCATTGCAGGCTTTACTACGGCGCAAAGCTCGTATCTTATGATTAATAAAACATCTTCCAGCACACAGTTAAAAATCGTTGAGGGCTCAAATGCCGACGAATTGCTTATTGTAGCAACAACATCCGGATCTGTACCCAATCCTCAGCCCAGTCCTGCAACCAAGCTGGTAGTCTTAGATCCGGGTCATGGCGGCAGTGATCCCGGGGCAGTCAAAGGCTCCTATCTTGAAAAAACCTATAATCTGGAGATTGCCTTAAGAACTGAGGCCATTCTTAAATCCAGGGGAATTAATGTGGCCTTGACACGAACCACCGATGTTTTTGTGGGATTGGAGGAAAGGGCCAAGTTCGCCAATGATCTTTACGCCTCTTTATTTGTCAGCATACATAATAACAGCATGCCCGCTGGTTATAAGGGAACCATGATGCTCTACTATCCTACAAGCACCACCGGCAAGGCCTATGCTCAAATTATGCTCAATAATATGGTCAGGGATTTGAATACCAATAACCTGGGATTAAGTGCCCGGGGAGATCTGGTGGTATTGAAAAAGACTACCATGCCTGCCGTTCTGGCTGAGATCGCTTGTATGTCGGATCCCGATGACATGGCTCTTCTGAATACCACTGAATTTATTCAAAAGGCCGCTGAATCGCTGGCCAACAGTATTATTCAAATCTTGAACAGTCAGTCCTGATCTGATTTTTCTACAGGGTGCAAAAACTCGAGGGAATACCCCCGAGTTTTTTGGCCTACCCGAAGTTATGGAACCTTACTTCTCGCAGCAAAGCTCATAGTGGTACAAGAAGGTGTCGAGCTTCAATGGCAAGTCTTGGGCTATGGGCTGCTTTAAGCTTATGAATCGTCCATAGACTATGTGGCTCTGCTCCGAGGTCCGCTGCCTCGCTTTAAGGAATCCGCCTCAGGTATCCACTAAAGTATATTTTTCTTTTCTGGATAACATGCAATACTTGTGATAACATATTAAAGAAAAACTTGGATGAGGCTTCTATGGATAAGTTGAGAATTGACGGAAGAAAATGCAATGAGCTTAGAAAAGTAAGAATTACAAGGGATTACACCAAGTATGCCGAGGGTT
This sequence comes from Bacillota bacterium, assembly GCA_022702935.2. Classification (GTDB taxonomy): domain Bacteria; phylum Bacillota; class Clostridia; order DSM-8532; family DSM-8532; genus DTU059. Next base: position 19,296 of record JAKIML020000079.1, read on the forward strand.
CGGTTTTGGTGGAGTTTGGCGATACAAAGGTCATTTGTACCGCCAGTGTGGAGGACAAGGTTCCACCCTTTAAGAAGGGGACGGGTGAGGGCTGGATTACAGCCGAATATGATATGCTGCCAAGGGCCACCCTCACCCGGAATAACAGAGATCGTAATACCTTAAAGATCAATGGACGCTCCAATGAAATTCAAAGGCTGATTGGCCGTGCGCTGCGTTCAGTGGTAGACTTTAAGATGCTGGGTGAGAGGACCATTACCATTGACTGCGATGTGATCCAGGCCGACGGAGGAACACGCACCGCCGCCATTACCGGAGGCTTTGTAGCTCTGATGGATGCCTGCAGTGTGCTGGTCAATAATAAGCAGATTGAAGAAATCCCCATCAAGGATTTTGTGGCTGCAGTCAGTGTGGGCTTTGTCAACGGACAGGAACTTTTGGATCTGTGCTATGCCGAGGATTCCAAAGCCACCGTGGATATGAACGTGGTCATGACCTCCTCAGGCAAGCTGATTGAGATACAGGCCACGGGCGAAGAGAGGCCCTTTGAGCGTGCTGTGTTTGACAAAATGCTGGACTTTGCCCAGGAGGGTATTGAGACCCTTATTGATATTCAAAGAAATGTACTGTTATCTAAGGAGAAATCATGACCAGGCTGATTGTTGCCACAAAGAACAAGGGAAAGGTTAAGGAGATCAAAGAGCTGCTTAGTGGCCTTGATTACCAGATCCTTTCTCTGGAAGAGGCCGGTGTGGCTATAGATGTGGAGGAGAACGGACAAACCTTTGAGGAAAACGCCTTGATAAAGGCAAGGGCAATTCACCAGCTAATGGGCGGCATGGTCATTGCCGATGACAGCGGTATTGAAATAGACTTTCTCAACGGGGCTCCAGGCATTTATTCAGCCCGTTTTTTAGGGGATGTTTCCGATATTGATCGCTATGAGGGGGTTCTGGCCCTGTTGGAGGGGATCCCTGAGGAATACAGAACCGCACGCTTTAGATGTGTGGTCTCCCTTGTCAGTGATGAGGAGGCCCTGACCTTTCAGGGGACCATGGAGGGCCGGATAGCCCATGAACCCAGAGGGGACAATGGCTTTGGCTATGATCCTGTCTTTTATGTCCCCGAATTGGGGATGACTGTTGCCGAGATGGATTCGGACACCAAAAATCGTATCAGTCATCGGGGCAGGGCATTCAGACTGCTGGCTGACAAATTGAGAAAGCGGAGTGGCTTATGAAGCTTTACATTGTGGTCAGTGATACCCATGGTTATTTGTCAGGCATCAAAAAGATTATCAGCCAATATCCTCAGGCTCATGGTCTTATCCATCTGGGAGACTACTATAAGGATGCCCTTGTGCTTAAAAACGAGTTTCCTCATCTGGAATATGCGTCGGTTCCTGGAAACTGCGACTATGTCTTGAACGCTCCCAGGGAATTGTTTTTGGAGGTTGGGGGTAAGCGATTGCTATTAACCCATGGCCATCATGATAATGTGAAGAATGGAACCTCCAGACTTGAGACAAGGGCCTTAAACGGCGGCTTTGATGCGGTTCTTTTTGGTCACACCCATGTGCCGTGCTATAAAATGGTTTCTACGGTTCATGTGATCAATCCCGGAAGTCCTGTATATCCCAGAGGGTCGTCAGGGCCAACCTATGCTCTGATGGAAATCGGCCAGGGGGATATTCAGGTTCGAATTATGGATTTATAAACATCCGAGGTTACGAAACATGATATATTTTGATAACAGCGCTACCACAAAACCCTATCCAGAGGTTGTTGATTTAGTTGCACGACTGATGATGGAGGAATTCGGAAACTCGTCATCGCTGCATAATATGGGAATTCGGGCTGAGCGTATTCTGGAAAACTCCCGAAAGACCCTTGCAGAGCTTATTAAAGCAGCACCTGAGGAAATTGTTTTTACATCGGGTGGGACTGAAGCCGTCAACATGGCGCTCAAGGGCACGGCAGAGGCCATGAAACGGTCGGGGAGACATATTCTCACCTCACCGGTGGAACACGACGCCGCTTTGGAGTCCTTAAAGGCATTAAGCGGATTAGGCTTTGAAATCGAGTACCTCCAGGTGGACGGTTATGGCAGGGTCTCCTTAGAGGATCTGAAAGCCAAGCTTCGCCCCGATACTATATTAGTTAATATCATGGCCGTCAATAATGAATTGGGCACCATTGAGCCCATTGCTGAGGCTTCTCAGATCATAAAGGCGGGGCAGCCGTCTGCGATCTTTCATGTGGATGCGGTCCAGGCCTTTGGGAAGATACCCTTGAATGTGCGCCAAATCAAAGCGGATCTCATGTCCTTCAGCGCCCATAAGGTTCATGGCCCCAAGGGTGTGGGTATGCTCTATATGCGCCAGGGCACCCGCCTCCATCCCTTAATCTCGGGGGGCGGCCATGAAAGAAGGCTCCGCTCAGGAACGGTGAATGTACCGGGTATTGCAGGATTCAGCCTGGCTGCCTCTATGAAGCACGAGAGAATGCAAGGGGATCAAGCCGCCTGCCGTGCCATTAAGGAAAGGGTGATACAGGGGCTTGATAACGCCCTGGGCCTGGCTGTCAGAATCAATTCCCCTCAGGATGGGGTTGAGAATATTCTGAATCTCTCAGTGGAGGGTTTAAAGTCCGAGACCTTGCTTCATTTTCTTGAAATGGGAGAGATTTATGTGTCCAGCGGCTCGGCCTGCTCTTCCCGCAAGCAGACCACCAGTCATGTGCTCAAAGCCGCAGGGATACCGCCCCAATGGGCTGACAGTGCTATCAGGCTGAGCTTCTGCGGGGACAATACTTTGGATGAAGCCGATCAATGCGTTAAGGCCATCCAGGAAGCCTATTCAAAGCTTCCCAAAAAGCGATAAAAGGGGTTTTAGCATCATGGAGAAAGTAATCTTGGTCAGGTATGAGGAAATCTTTCTGAAAGGGCTTAACAGAAATATTTTTGAAAACAGGCTCATCAAGAATATCAAGCAACAGCTTCGCGGTTTTGGTTCAGTGAAAGTTACCCGTTCCCAGAGCCGTATCTATATTGAATCCAGTGACGCCGCCTTTGATGAGACTGAAGCGATGTTAAGGCTTAAAAAGGTCTTTGGTATAGCATCGGTCAGTCTGGTTACTAAGGTAGTCTCCGATTATGAAACCATTAAGGCAGCCACACTTGAGCATGTGGGCAGCCTGCTGAAGACCAAGCCCTATAAAACCTTTAAGGTAGAGGCCAAGCGCGCAGACAAGCACTTTCCTTTGAATTCCCCTCAAATATGCGCCGATTTGGGCGGTGTCATATTAAGCGGCTTTCCTTCTTCATTGAAGGTCAATGTTCATAATCCGGATTTCATTCTCTATGTGGAGGTTCGGGAATACACCTATATCTATTCGGAGATCATTCCGGCGGCTAAGGGTCTTCCCACCGGAACAGGGGGCAAGGCCACGCTTCTGTTGTCTGGTGGCATAGACAGCCCAGTGGCCGGATGGATGGTTGCAAAGCGTGGAGTGGAGCTGGAGGCTGTCTATTTTCACAGCTATCCCTATACCAGTGAACGGGCCAGGGACAAGGTGGTCAAGCTGGCCGAGATCCTTTCAACCTGGTGCATGGGCATCAAGCTCCATGTGGTTCCTTTTACTGAGATTCAGCTTGCCATTAATGAAAAATGTCCTCAGGATTATCTCACCATTATTATGCGGCGCTATATGATGAAGATCGCCCAGAGAATTGCCGAGAAAAACGGTTCCCTGGGACTTATCACCGGTGAGGCCATTGGCCAGGTGGCCAGCCAGACCATGGAGAGCATGCTGGTGACCAATGCAGCGGTAACCCTTCCGGTCTATCGGCCGCTGGTAGGTATGGATAAGAATGAGGTCATTGAGATTGCCAGAAAGATTGCGACCTTTGACACCTCAATTCTGCCCTATGAGGATTGCTGCACCCTCTTTGTGGCCAAGCACCCGGTAACAAGACCCTCTTTGGAGAAGACCAAGGCCTACGAGAAAGTGTTGGACGAGGATGCCCTTATTGAGGCTGCTCTTTCACAGACCGAATGCATCATTCTGCAGGGATGAAATTTTGGTTTTTTTGCTGAATAAGTGGTAAAAAATTAATAAGTCAGAATGATGACAGGAAGTGTAATAGAGGATGTCAGATGCCAGTCCGCTATATAGTTCACAGATTAAGTGCCCTTTATGTGAAACTCAGGTAGAATATACCAAGGTGCGCACCAAAAGCGTTAAAATAACACGACAAGACACCGATTTCTGTCCATGGTATGAGGGTGAGAATCCACTTTTATACGAGGTCGTTGTCTGTCCCGAGTGCGGCTATGGCGCACATGTTACAACATTTGAAACTTTAAACAAGTATAAAAAAGAGAAGATTCGGGAGAAAATAACAAAGCGATGGAAAAAGCGCAGCTTCCATGGGCAGCGCACTTTGGAACAAGCCCTGGAAGTCTTTAAGATTGCGCTTTTAAATCTCTACGAAATGGATGCGCCAAGCTCAGAGATCGCCAAAATATGCATGCGAATTGGCTGGATATATCGGTATAAGGCCAATGAAGACATGGAAAAGAAATTCCTGGAGCATGCTTTAAAATACTATCAGTTAGCCTATCAAAATGAGGATCTGAGTCGAGGAAAGCTTGATGAATATACCTGCATGTTCATCATCGGGGATCTTTATAAAAGACTGGGGCAGCATGTTGAAAGCTCCCAGTGGTTTAGCCGTCTCATCATGTGCTATTCTGATCCCGCCCAAAAGGATAAGATCCCACAAAGGCTGATTGAGACAGCCAGAGAACTTTTCCATGAAACGAAGGAGCTTGCAGCCGCAGAGAAATCTAAGGGGGCTTGACGTTTGAAGCTTGAAATCGGAAAGATACCGAATGATTTACTGGAAAAACTTCTGGCTCATTACTCAAATCCTGTGCGTTCCGAGGTGTTAAGCCGTCCCATGGTAGGGGAGGACTGTGCAGTTCTGGATTTCTCCGAGGACCTCTGTGTGGTCACCACAGATCCTATTACAGGGAGCGACGACGAGATTGGTACTTTAGGTGTTCATATCGCATGTAACGATCTTGCCTCGGCAGGAGCAGAACCGGTAGGTTTGCTGGTCACCTTATTAGCGCCGGTTGATACCGGTTTGGACACTTTGGATCACTTAATGAAGCAAATAAAGGATGCGGCCGCCAGTCTTCACACCGATATCGTAGGCGGACATACTGAAATCACCGATGCCGTCAATCGGATGGTTCTGTGCGTCACCGCTTTGGGCAGGGGAAAGCGTGATAAACTGGTTTCAACCAAGGGAGCCCAGCCGGGAGATTCAATCATTCTGACCAAATATGCTGCTGCAGAAGGCACAGCCATCCTGGCTTTCCTGTTTGAAGAGGAGCTGGCCCGAAAATTCGGACAGGATTTTGTAGAGCGCTCAAAGAGCTTGCTCAGCGCTATCAGTGTTGTCAAAGAGGGGCTTTTGGCCTCCGAATACGGCGTCAGCGCCATGCATGATGTTACCGAAGGCGGAGTTCTGGGAGCCTGTTGGGAAATGGCCAAAGCCAGCGGCTATGGCATTGAAATTGAAAAGCATAGAATTCCTATTTTAGAGGAAACCCGCAGAATATGTCATTTCCTATCCATTGATCCCTTAAAGCTCATTTCCAGTGGATGCATGCTTATTGCCACACCCCATGGAGAAGAGCTTATAAAGATACTTCACCAGAATGATATCAAGGCCTCAATCATCGGTCGGATCAGCTTTGGAAAGAATTGCATACTCAAAGATGGTGAGAACGCCACAATTCTTTCCGCCCCCGAGACCGACGAATTATATAAAGCACGGGAACTGAAAGGAAGGTTATAATGACATTCATTGCTATTGTCACCTTCATTCTTGGGTTATGTGTGGGCTCCTTTTTGAATGTATGCATCTACCGGATACCCCTTGAAAAATCCATTGTAAGCCCGCCGTCAAGCTGCCCTGGCTGCGGGAACAGGCTTAAGGCTATTGATATGATTCCCGTGCTCAGTTACATATTATTAAAAGGCAAATGCAGAAACTGCAAGGCGCCCATATCCATTCAGTATCCGTTAGTGGAACTCGTTACAGGTATAGTATGGCTTGTCACCTTTTTACGCTATGGTCTTTCCATTGAAACCCTGATGCTGATTTTTCTCTTTACCATACTCATACCTGTTTTTCTTATTGATCTGGTCCATATGATTATTCCCAATGGTTTGGTTATTACAGGGCTGATCGGCGGGGCTGTCTTCTATTTGTATCATTTGTTTATAAAACCCATCAGTCTCTATGACTCATCCCATTGGTCCACACCGCTTATCGGCATGGTATCCTCCTCAGGCATTCTCTTTCTGGTTGCCCTCTTAAGCTTTGTTATCTACAAAAATGATGGCGGCATGGGCATGGGGGATGTGAAGATCTTCCTTCCCATAGGTCTCATCCTGGGGTGGAAATTGTCGCTTTTAACACTCTTTGCATCAATCATGTTCGGCGGCATTACAAGTATCGTTTTACTCATCCTTCGCATCAAGGATCGCAAAAGTGCTATTCCTTTCGGCCCCTTCATCGTACTGGCCACCTTTGTCTGTGGTATGTTCGGCTATAACATTCTAAATTGGTATCTTGGAATGCTATAATAACCCCTAAAACATTGGAATATTTTAGGGAAATGTTTGGGTTTTTCCTTGTCAATAATTTTAAATTCATGTACAATTTTTGATATGCGCGCCCCGTTATTTTAGTTAATCTGTCAATTTAGAAGCATACACCTTTGTATCATTGCATTAAACTTCTGGTTTTTATTAGTTGTTTTTTATGTTTTTTGTGAAGGGGATAAAAGTATGTCAAATCGGTCGGAGCAAACCTCTGCTTTCAAGAAATTTCTACAGGAAAACAAATCCTTGACCTTCATGCTTCCTGTATTGGCAATACTCATCGTGGTGCTGATTATTGTTTACTCAGGGGGGGGCAAGGACAATGCGGCAGCTCCTGCATCATCCGAGATCACCGAACCATCAACAGTTGTGCCTGATGACAGCTCTTTAGTATCTCAACCTCAAGTAGATGTACTTCCTCAAATTATTCGTTCAGCCACCGACGGCGCGGTGGAAGTCATTAAGGATCCGTTCGAAACCCCCATTAAACTAACAGGGATCATCCATTCTTCAATGCGCTCTACCGCCATTATTGAGTCGAACGGTATATCCTATATTGTCAAGGAAGAAGACTTTTTGGGTGACAGCACATGGAGCGTGTCACTTATTGAAAAGGATTCTGTCACGCTCGTATCGGGCGATAAAACTATGACATTGACTCTGGATTGATGAATATTCTCCCTGCGGCCTTAGGAGGTTGAATTATGTTAAGAAGCGTTAAGACTAAGAAAGTACTTATCCTCTTTCTCGCTCTGGTATTGTCCTTATCAAGTGTCATCGCTATCCCGGCCCATGCTGAAACAGCATCCGATACATCCACGCAGGCCAATGAAAGCAGTGATAAAATATCCATGGATGTTCGCAATGCAGACATTCGCGATGTGCTGTCGGCCATCGCCATTACCATGGGCAACAACATCATCTATATTGAAGCGCCTATGATGGTGGACTTTTCGGTTCAGAATGTTGCACCCTCCGATGCGCTGAGCTTATTGCTGAGAACCTATGGCATGGATTACATAAAGCTGGACTCAACCCTCATTATTGGCCTTCCTGAAAAGCTGACAACCAACTTTGCCAATAACCTTTCCTTAACCAAGATTTCTCTGAAGTACATCCAATCCGATGTGCTGTCGGTTATGATAGACTCCCTCGGCATTGATGTTAAAAAGATCTTTTTAGATACAAACCGGCAAACCATCTGGGTCCAGGGCTTACCCACCGCACTGGCAAAGGTCCGCGAACTGGTCAATATGCTTGACAGATCGGAGAATGCTTCAGCAGAACAGAATACTTCCAACTACTTATTAACTTCCATTACCTTGAACTATATCACGGCAGAGCAGATGAACAATGTGCTGCAATCCATGGGACTTTTCAGGGGCATTATCATGGATGGCAACCCCAAGACACTCTGGGTCTATGCCGATAAGAACACCCTGAATACCATTAATCAGATTAAGGAAAAGATTGACGTGGCCGCCAATGCAGAAAGTGGCACCATTCTTCTGAAAGCCAAGAAGATGAACTTCCTGACGGCCAATGAGGTTATCCCCATCCTGATGCAGTTGGGTATTGATGTAAATCCCATCACCTTCCCGCGCAAGAGTATGACTGTTTGGCTCAATGGTTCGGAAGCCGCAGTGAATCTGGCTTCTTCCGTCATAGATACTTTTGATATCAAGGATCATATTAACGACAATGTTTTCTATGTCCATAAACTGGTACATATTACGGCCAAGGAGGCCCAGAGCCGTCTGGAGCAGCTTAACCTCGCAGGTGTTACAACCTATACCTTTGCCTTCCCAGAGTTCACAAAGAGTCTTATCGTTTTTTGCCCATCGGATTATAAGCTCTTTGTGATGAGCCATCTCAATAATCTGGATATTTCTGGTGAGAAGATTAAAGTTCCCATTGACTACTCCGATGTGGCAACGGGTATGTCCAGACTGCAACAAAGAAGAGATCTGTTAGCCAATCTCACCGGTGTTACCACAGCAGCCTTCACTATCAGCACTAACGTGGCCAGGGATGATGGATTCCACTATATTATGTATCTTGAGGAGACACCCGATGTCATCCAAAGAGTGAAGGACATGATTAAGTACATTGACAGTCCCTTAGGTGACTAATCCTGGATTTTTTCTTTGAGCTTTTGATTTGTGGAGGAGTTCGTTCATGCGATTCACCGAATCACCATCAACATATCCGTTAACGATTGATCAATTATTGACCCAATGTGCTGAACGAAAAGGTTCGGATCTGCACCTGGTTGTGGGAATGCCTCCTTGTATCCGAATCAATGGGGACTTAGTCCCGTTGGAGGCGCCTACCTTAAAACAGGGCGACCTCGACGGCATGATTCTACCCATGCTGAAGGACTATCAGAGAGAAAAACTGGAAGAGGATTGGGAACTGGACTTTTCCTATGCACTTCCGGGCTGTGCCAGATTCCGCGGAAACATTATGGTTCAACGCGGCACGTTGGCAGCAGTATTCAGAGCCGTTCCCTTTATCATTCCCAAGTTTGATCAATTAGGTCTCCCTCAGGATATTCGCAGACTTTGCGATCTCCCTCGCGGACTGGTTCTGGTGACAGGACCTACGGGCAGTGGTAAATCCACGACCTTGGCCGCTATGATTGATCTTGTAAATGAAACACGGGCCTGCAATATTGTTACGGTAGAGGATCCTATTGAGTTTTTGCATAAGCATAAAAAGTCCACCATACGGCAAAGAGAAATCGGCACCGATACCCATAGCTTTGCCTCGGCGCTGCGGCATGTGCTTCGCGCCGACCCCGACATTATCATGATAGGTGAGATGCGTGATCAGGAAAGCATCAGCATCGCATTGACCGCTGCTGAAACCGGCCACTTGGTCCTGTCAACCCTTCATACGCAAACGGCGCCATTGACCATCTCCAGAATTATCGACTCCTTCAGTGATGATAAAAGGCTGCAGGTACGTCAGCAGTTGGCAAACTCCTTAAAAGCCGTCATTTCCCAGCAGCTTGTACCCACCAAGGATGGCTCAGGCAGAATGGCCGCCATTGAGTATATGATTGATACGCCTGCCATTCGGAGCTTGATTCGTGATGGCAAGGAGCATCAGCTCTATTCAGCCATCCAGACCGGTCAGGCACAGGGAATGCAAACCATGGACCAGGCGCTGATTAAGCTCTATAATCGTGGTGCCATCAGCAGAGAAACCGTACTGGAGTATTGCATTGACCGCGTTGAAGTTGAAAGACTCATGAACAATAGCTTCATTTTCTGAGAGGGTAAAGCATGATGTTATCCTTTAATTATGAATGTTTAAACAAGCAAGGACAATTGGTGACAGGTCAGTTGGAATCTGAGAGCGTGGCACAGGCTGTCGAGAAGCTCAGAAGCATGGGCCTGTCTATTGTTGACTTAAAAGAGCGAAAACAAAAAAGCAAGAGCGCCTTCTTCAGCATGGAGAAGAAGGTGACCATCGGGGATCTTTCCCTCTTCAGCCGGCAATTGGCATCCATGATTGGAGCTGGTATACCCGTAACCCGAGCCATCTCCACATTGAGCCGACAGGCCGTAAACTCGACCTTCAGGTCAGCCCTTGAAACCATTGCACGTAACGTAGAGGGGGGTATGAGCCTTACCGATGCCTTCAGTGCATATCCTAAAATCTTTTCCGGGTTGTATATCTCCATGATAAAGGCCGGCGAAGTAGGCGGTATGCTGGAGAACTCGCTGCTCAGGCTGTCCGACCAGCTCCAAAAGGAAAAAACCCTTAATGATGAGGTTAAGTCGGCTTTATCCTACCCCAAGTATATCAGCATATTTGCCGTAGTGATTTTTATTGGCATGCTGGGGTTTCTGGTACCCGTCTTTAAGGCCATCATTCCTAAAAATGCTGAAATACCGGGCTTAACCCAGTTTATTTTTAACGTTTCAGATTCCATACGTTCACATTATTATATTTGGATAGCCGCCATCGCTGTCATTGTTACAGGCACAGTTCTGTTTTTGAAAAGCAAAACCGGTCATGAGCTTTGGGAGAATCACAAGCTCACCATGCCGATTTTCGGAAGATTGATCCTGAAAACTGTTGTGGCTCGTTTCACCAGAACTCTTTCAACGCTTCTTGAAGGCGGTATACCCGTAGTCCAGGCCTTGGAAAGTGCGGGGCCCACCTCGGGCAGTGATGTGGTTGCAAACACGGTTAAGATGGCCACGAAACGAATCGAAGAAGGAAAGAGCATTGCATCCACCTTTGAGGAAAGCGGCGTATTTCCTCCCATGGTCACCCATATGATTGCCGTTGGTGAAGAGTCGGGTTCCTTACCCGAACTGCTTAGTAAAGTAGCTGAATTCTACGAGCAGGAGGTTGCGGCTGAGACAAGAGGACTACAAGCCTTAATCCAGCCAGTGGCTTTGGTTCTTATTGGTATTTTGATAGGCGGCATGCTCATCTCCCTGTACCTGCCCATATTCAGCTCGATTACATCAACCGGAGGTTAAGATGGGGAAGAAGGATTTCAATATCAATGACTGCTATAATGACTATATCCGAAATCCCAGTAACGATAGCTTATCAGAGCTAATGAAAGCATCTACCGCTTTAATTCACTATTTTGCTCAGTATTTTTGCGGCAGTTACTATGATACCGATGTGATTCAGGTGGGGTATGAGGGGGTCCTCAAGGCCATAAAGAATTATGACAATGGCTTCGGAACCTGTTTTTCAACATATGCAGGCCATTGCATTATGGGTGAGATCCGTCATTATATTCGAAAAGAAATGCGTTTTTACAGACCACCGTTCTTAGTGAATCTTCAGCAAAAGGCTGACGCATTTACCGAGGCCTTCTATTTGCATGAAGGGGACATCCCCTCAAAGAGCCGTTTAGCAAAAGCGCTTAATATCAAAGAAGAGGGTGTGGATGAAGTACTTCGTGCAGGCCTGGTATCCCTGGATGAACTAGATCTTAATAAGATCAGCAGCCAGCACTATGAAAGCTTTAAGCTCCCTATCGAAGACCAAATTGTTCTTTATGAAGGAATACGCAAGCTTTCAAAAATAAAGCAGCAGGTAATTTACAGTCTCTTTTTTCATAATCGCTCCCAGCAGCAGACAGCCGACTCCTTAGGAATCAACCAGCGGAAGGTATCGCGCTTGTTGAAAAGCAGTCTCATTGACCTAAAGGAAATTCTCGCAGAATAGTTCATGAAGCAGGGGTTGAATCTATGAGTATTTGGAACAAAAGCATGATAGGACTTGAGTTGGATTCAGAGGAGATTCGTGCAGTCGAGATTACAGGTTCGCGTAAGAAACCAAGTGTTGTGGCCTGGGGAAGTGTCAGGATACCTGAGGGCACCGTCAAGGATGGTAAGGTTCTGAATCCAAAGCTCTTATTCAGCCACTTTGAGAAGCTGATGAATGAAAATGGGTTTAAAGGCAAAGAGATCATGCTGGGGGTAAATAACCAGGATCTTCTGGTTCGTCTCGCAACCTTTCCTAAGATACCGGCTGACAAGATAAGCAATATGATTCGCTTTCAGGCACAGGATCATATTCCTGTGCCCATGGAAGAGCTTGAACTGGATTATGTTCTGCTGGATGAAAAAAAGAATATGGATGGGGAGTTCATTAATGTTCTTTTGGTAGGTGCCAGAAAGAGAATGCTGAATGATTTCCTTGAAGTGTTTGCAGGCTCAAAATATGTTATCAAGGAAATTGACTCTACCATGCTGGCTTTGGGTAGAGCGGCGCTCATTGAAAGCCATTACGGAACCTTTGTGTTGGTTTGTTTTAACCGTGACATTGCCAATATCCTTATCTTTAAAGAAGGCTATTTACGAATGGCCCGTTCTATTGCCATAAAGCAGGCACCAGCATGGATTTCCTCTGAGGATGCTTTAAATCAGGGACTTGAGGCAACGGTCATTGCAGATATTCTATACAACGAGATAAGATCCTCGGTCACCTATTATACCATGCAAAGCGGTGAGAATATCGAAGGCATGTATGTGCTTGGTCATGGCGATATTCAGGAGAAGGTGGCACAGCGATTAAGTGAAACCATTGGCGCCAGGGTGGTTGCCATGAAACCCTATTCCTCAATATCGGTTAGGGGCGGAAAGAAACCACTTCAAGCCTTTAATTCCAGTGAGTATGTTGCCAGTATCAGTTTAGCCATAAGAGGATTGGGGGAATAAAGTATGAGCATGTATAGTGTCAGCCTGCTTCCTTCTGAATATAGAGCCATCCATCAAAACGTAAAAAAGAAGGACATCCGTCTTTTAATTGCTATGGGTATAATGAGTATACTCACTGTGGCTTATCTCGTTCTGACATTTACCATGTTAAACTTGGATAAGGAATACCAGGCCCTTCAGGATGAGAATGTGGATTTGCTCATTGAAATCGAGCAGCTTAAGGGTTTGGAACAGCTAAATTATCAAATGGAATCTCTTTTGGCAAAGGCAGTTGCTGCAAAAGGATCAGTTCCGCAGTGGGATGAGATTCTGGTGCAAATCGGCAATTCTGTTCCAGAAACAGTGGGATTGGAGTCCGTCGATATTCAGCAAATTGAATCCATACATAAATGTGTAATCGAAGGAAAAGCCACGGATCACACGGCTGTTTCACAATGGCTTAAAGCCCTGGAAGGCATCGAGGGCATAGAAGATATCAAGTGCTCGTTTTCGGCTGTTGATGATCAGGATACTGGCTCGGCCAGTAAATTTAAAATCTCCTTTACCTTGCTAAAGGGTCCGGGCTATAAACTCCCCCTGGAGGTGAAATAAATGAATACTCAGAAAAGCATTTCCAGCCAAACGCTATTATTGATTCTCTCAGGAGTTATTACCATCCTTTTGATAACATTGACTGTATTGCAGGTTATAAAAATAAATGATTTGAACAAGGCCCTTCCTGAAATGCGGGCTACCGTTCAGAACAATAAAGAGCGACTTGAAAATCTGAAGTATCTTGATTCTATAAGACCATACATGGAGCAGGCTGTTGATATCTTAAGCAGGCAATTGCCTGAGGAACCCATGGAACATCAGATTATAGACCATATTAATGGCATTGCACGCAAATATAATACAGATTTTATAGATATATACTTCAGCGACAGGGCACAGACCAATAACCTCCTGGTAATGCCGCTTAAAATTTCATTCAGCGGCAGCTACAAATCCTTTGTCAAAGTCCTTAATGAGTTGGAGCATGGAGAAAGACTGCTCAGAATTGATACAATGAAGATAAACAAACCCGATTCTGGTTTGAGTGAAATAAAAGCTGAAATCACAGCGGCTGCATTTAGCGGACAGTAAATTTATAGAGAGAAGGCTGAAGAATATGGGGCTCATATTTGGAGCAGGTTTCCTGGGTGATCAACTCGTAAAAATGGGTGTTATTACCGAAGAACAGATAATGAAGGCTCTTGAGGTACAGGAACAGCGCAGAAGTAAAGGTCAGAAGGTGAAGCTGGGCCAGATACTGATAGAGCTTGGGTTCTGCAAAGAGGAGCATATTGCCCGCGCACTTGCTCAAAAGTCTGGGCTGCAGTTTTTATCCATTAACAATATTGGTGTAGACATGTCCTGCGCCAATCTCATCACTCCTGAGATTGCTATGAAATATAAGCTGCTGCCCATTGGTGTCAAGGATGGGAAACTGCAGGTTGCTATGCAAAACCCCAACGACATCATAGCCATAGACGATATACAAATACTTACCGGCATGGAGATTCAACCCGTTGTTGTCCCTGATGGAGAGCTTGCTGCTCTTCTTGAGCAATTCTCCAATATGAGCAAGAGCTTTGAGAGTCAAAATGAGGATGAGGAGGAAGAGCAGGAACACGAGTTTGGCGCATTGGGTGAGGACGAGGTTAATGATAAGCCGGCAGTTATTCTGGTTAACCAGATCATTAATCAGGCTGCCAGGGCTGGTGCCAGCGATATACATATCGAAGCCCTGGAAAAGTATACCCGTGTCAGATTCAGAATTGACGGCGTACTCCATGAGATAATGCAGCAACCCCTTAAAATGCATCCTACCATCGTATCACGCATCAAGGTTCTGGGGGGTATGGACATTGCTGAAAGGCGCATCCCCCAGGATGGTCGTATCACAATTAAATTAGATGATAATACCATTGATATACGTGTCGCTTCTTTACCCTCAGCCCATGGCGAAAAGCTTACTTTACGATTACTTAACAGGAATAGTCAGATGATTACGCTGGAGCAGCTTGGGTTTCCTGAAGTCCAATTAAAGCGTTATCATAAAGCCATGCACGCTCCCTATGGTTTTATTCTCATTACCGGTCCTACAGGAAGCGGCAAGAGTACAACCCTATATGCTACATTGGCGGAAATTAACTCTCCGGATAAGAATATTATCACCCTGGAGGATCCTATTGAACGCAGAATGGCCGGAATAAACCAAATCCAGGTTAATCCCAAAGCGGGTCTGACCTTTGCCTCAGGATTGCGTTCTATTTTAAGAAGCGATCCGGATATCGTGATGGTAGGGGAGATAAGAGACCAGGAAACGGCAAAGATTGCGGTTGAATCAGCTTTAACAGGGCATTTGGTTTTCTCTACCCTTCACACCAATGACGCTGCAGGTGCAGTTACACGCCTTGGTGAAATGGGTGTGGAACCCTTTTTAACAGCGTACTCCCTTATTGGCGTTATTGCTCAGAGACTTGTTCGTATACTTTGCCCACAGTGTAAGCAGGCTTATCAGATATCCAGGGAAAAGCTGCTTGATAATATCCCTGAGTTCCCCCTCGAGCCCCATGAGTCGTCTGTGACCCTCTATAGGCCGAGAGGCTGCTTATCCTGCAATAATACTGGGTATAAAGGAAGAAGAGGGGTTTATGAGTACTTAAGCGTAACAGAGAGAATTCAGCGGATGATTCTGGAACATGCATCGGCCACTGAAATAAAAGCCGCTGCAATGAGTGAGGGGATGAATACTCTCAAACAGGATGGCTTATTGAAGGTCAGACAAGGCATCACATCTATTGAGGAGCTATTGAGGGTGGTTATGTAATCACATGTGCATGTAACTTTGCTGGAGGAAGTTTATGAAAAAGTTACTGAAAAGCCAACGTGGCTTGTCTCTGCCCATGGTCTTAATGGTGCTTGTCATATTGACTCTGTTCAGTACCGTGATTATCAGTTTGGGAACAACAGATACCTTGCATGCCTCAAAGCAAAGTCAGAAGCTTGAAGCCTATTACCTTGCGCGCTCCGGAGCAGAAGCAGTTGCATCCTATTTCGTCAATAATCCTGATAATCTCAACAATACTGATTTTAAAAATAAAATCGACGCCATTGTGGCAAGTGGTGAAAGTACAGAGTTTAAGCTGTCCCCCACCGATAGGGGAACCATTAAGGTTAAGGTTGAAAGGGAAGGGGATAATCTGCTCATCACCGCCACTGCGTCCCTTGATGGGCTTCAGGAAACAGTGTCTCTTAGGGTTGATAAGGAAAACAGTACATCTATCGACTTTGATAAAGCAGTTTATGCATTAGAAAACATAGATATTAAAAGTAGAGTTAAAGGAAATATCGCTGCTTTAGGCAGTATTAAAGGCTCTAATGGTGGCACTATTGTAGATGGAGAAATATTCATCAGACCTGGAGCGCCATCTTCTACGGTTAGCGGCTTCTCACCAACATTAGTAAAGCAATTAACGGAAGTTTACGAATTCCCGGAGTTTCCTTTTCCTGATTTTCCTGATAGACCGAACCTATCGGATCTATCCTTATCATCGGCTAGTCCAACAGAAATAATCAATACCAATACACATTTTAGAAATGGCATATATGCGACAAACGCTTCAAAGCCTTTGAAAATCTACGTAGGAAATGATGATAGAATAATTAGTACAACAGAGTTGAAAATTGGTAATGGCGGAATATTGACCAATGTCAGAACAGGCTCAGGTGATTTGTACATATTTGCAGATGACTTCAAACTTGAATCTTACACATCAAAGTTAAGTCTTGACATCGGTGATGGTGACGTTAATATTATCACCAAAAAAGCCCTTTTCGCAGCACGTATTGATATTACAAGAAGCGCTTCTGCTAAGGGCAAGCTTAACATATATGTAGAGGATATGATTACATTTGGTTCTGGCTTTATCAATGAAAATGGCGATCCCAATGCTGTTAACATTTATTTTGCCGGAAGCAAGGATTACTATGGTAATGATGTAGTAAATAGCAGATATGTTGATATAGGTAATGCAGTAAAAATGTCTGGATTGATCCATGTAAAGCAAGCTAGATTGAATATTGCCGGTGGAGGTAGTTTCAAAGGTAATATCATATCATGTGGAAAAGATGTGCTTTTGAATAATGGATCATTTACTGATGTTAAATTTGTTTATGCTCCTAATGCTACGGTTCATATTTCAGCTCAGGTTAAAGGTGTTGTAATATCCAAGAATTTCGTCATAGACAATGGTGGATATTTAGAATACGCTAGACCTGACAACATTGATTTCTTATCAAGTGTAATAGGTAGATTACGCTATAAATATGGAATCTGGAAATAGGGATGGTTTATGAGAATAATAAAGAGGCTTAAAGGTCAAAATGGTTTTTCTTTGATGGAGCTCCTAATCTCGCTGACAATACTGAGCCTGGTAGCGATGTTTTTGCTGCCATCACTTACTTTTGGCTATTTACAGCTTCATGAGGCCGGTAACCAATCCCAAGCCTATGCCAGTGTTCAGACAAATGTAGAACAAGAGTTGGCAAAGCCATCAGTACCGACAAGCAATGCAATAACCATTCAATTTGGCGGCCAGACCATCAGTGTAAAAGGATCCATTATTGAAAAAGAAGAGGAGTATGGAACGCGAGGAAGCAAAGCCAAGGTGAAGATTTTCATACCCGGCAGGTAATGGAGGAATTGTCTTGAAGAATAATAATCGGGGAGTAACATTAGTTGAACTTGCCATCAGTCTTACATTGATTGGGATTGTTCTCGCTATTGGGATGAATCTATTCTTCTTTGGCGAGAAATTGTTCTCCTCCAGTAATAATGCCTATCAACTGCAATCTCCAATACGCCTGACCGAGTCTTTTATTTCTTCAGATGTTCGGAATGCAACCAGCATAACCATTGTCACTGTTCCCATAACACCTGAACCGGGTTTTAATTATATTTACCTAAAGGACAGCAAAATCAGCCATTACTCAAATGGAACAACATCAGATAAAACAGAAGCCATTATGGTGGACCAGAATATTTTTAAGATAAAAAAGGATTCAAATGGACGCAATTTTCTCTCGGTCTCTCTTAAGGGGAGTGTAGGAGGAGAGACCTATGAAATTAACACAGATATATTGCTGAATAATATTGTCAATCAGGGTGAGGCAGAAGGCAAGGCTGTTAAATACAAAAAGCCTTAATACGTTGAACCATTCTTGTAGAAATTCTTAATATACTGGGGATCGGTAGCATATCCTACTGCATCCTCATAAGAGATTAAGCCCTGCCTGAGCAGGTCTAACAGGCTGGCATCCATGGACTTCATATTCTCTTTTCCACTGGTTTGAATCACATTCGTAATCTGGTGAATCTTATTCTCTCTGATGAGATTCTTAATAGCCGGAGAAGTAATCATTATCTCTGTAGCCACAATGCGTCCGGTTCCGCATGCCTTTGGAATGAGTTGTTGTGATATAACACTCTGTAAAACCATGGACAACTGTGTGCGTATTTGATTCTGTTGAAAAGGCGGGAATACATCTATGATGCGATCTATGGTTTTTGACGCACCAATGGTGTGTAGGGTTGAGAGAACCAGATGGCCAGTTTCAGCAGCCGTTAAAGCAATGGAAATACTTTCGAGATCTCGCATTTCGCCAATAAGGATTACATCGGGATCCTGCCTTAAAACAGCCCTTAAGGCATTGGCATAGCTCCTTGAGTCCTGGCCTATTTCACGTTGATTAACAATGCTCCGTTTGTGCTGATGGACATATTCGATGGGATCCTCGAGGGTAACAATGTGACAGTCACGATGCTCATTAATATAATTAACCATGGCGGCCAATGTGGTCGTTTTACCCGTACCCGTAGGTCCTGTAATAAGAATGAGCCCCCGATTAAGCAGGCATAGTTCCTCAAGAACAGAGGGGAGGTTTAATTCTTCAAAGCCTTTTATTTCAGGGTTCAGCATGCGGAAAGCCATGCTATAGTAGCCTTTTTGCTTGAAAATATTCAAACGGCACCGATAATCGCCAAAGGATGATAATGAGACATCAATCTCACCCTGGTTATTCAAGAAATCCTTTTGCTGCTCATTGAGGAGCATATCCACATAGTAGGCGGTATCAAAGGGGGTGATATTATGATTGTTTATAGGAATCAGGCGTCCATTGACTCGGCATGTGGGCGGTAATCCCACAGATATGTGCAGATCGGAGGCTTGTCGATTTGCCGTCTCCTCAAGCAAGCTATACAATTCAATGGGCTTTGCTCCATGGTCGGATCTTAGGTACATGTTATATCTCCCGATTCTGCTAATTTTTACTTGTAATATTATAGCAAAATTACAAATGGGATGTACATCAAAATATTCAAAATATCTTAAATTCCAATAAAAAAGTGTCTAACTTTTAATGTTGGTGGTATAACAATTATAGGTAAAATTATTCCAAAACAATTTCGGGGAGGTCAAAATCATGCTCAAGAAGTTCATGAAGAACAAAAAAGGTTTCACTTTAGCCGAATTAATGGTGGTTGTTGTTATTCTGGGTATATTGGTGGCTATTGCAGTACCCATATATAACAATGCGGCAGGCAATGCAGCCGAAAGAGCAAATCTATCCAATATCAGAATTATCCAGGGCGCTGTTGCTGCTTATCGCGCCGGAACTGGTAACCCCACAGCACAGCCCGACATAGCCACTCTTGTTAGCGCAGGTTATTTAGAGTCTGAACCAACAGTTCCAAGTGGAATTAATGATACAGGAACTTCCGGTTATAGTATTACTTATTCCGGGACCGGTTCAGGCATAGTTGTTACACCGTAATCTACCTTGGTTTTATATCCATCGCTGGGGATAAAGTGATAGTTATTATTAAGAGAGTCAGTCGCCAACAGGCGGTTGGCTCTCTGTTTTTTGCTCTTTTCGCTTTTTGCTATAGGCAGTATATAATGATACCAGAAATTAAGACAGACAAAACGGCCAAAATAAGTTAGTATGGA
>JAKIML020000121.1 GCA_022702935.2 Bacillota bacterium
CGGTTCTGGCGGCTCAGGAGAAGGCCAAAGCCCTTGCAGAGCAGATCCGGCAAGCCCAGGACGAGGTAAAAAACAAAACCGAGCAGTTCACGGCTGAACTTAGAAAGCTGCCCGAGGCCATAAGAAAACTGCCCATGGAACAAATGGGCCTGGAGCTTTCCAGAATGAAGGATAGCGCATCCCAAAAGCTTAAGGCCATAGAGGCCTGGGAGCAAAAGCTGGAGGCGTATGAAAAAGAGCAGCAGAAGCTCAGGGACAGCTTAAATCAGCATAGGCTCAACGAAAGTGGTATTTTAAGCGAGCTTAAGGTGAATAAAGAGAGCCTTGCCGAAGCCCAAAAGGCCTTAGCAATGGCTCAAAACGCATTCAACGAGAAACATCAGCAATACGAGGCTTTTCTAAAGGCGCACAACCTGGAAAGCGCCAGTGCCGAACTCAAACGGCTTTCCGACAACGACCGCCGCATGGATGCTCTCCAAAAGCAGATGGAACAGATTCAGACCAATCTGGACAACAAGCGAAGGCTTATGGACCAATGGAAGGAAGAGCTGCGGCTGTTGCAGGATAATCATACCAAGGCCCAGACCGAGCACAAAGGCCTTGAGGCTCAAAAGACTGAAAAACAGAGCAAGCTTAAGGAGCTGGCGGGGGACAAGCCCATAGAGGATGAAATCAAGCATGTGGATGAAAAGCTTAAGCAGTATTCAGACCTCGAAAAGCAATACGGCGAGGCGCTGAAAAAGCTTGAAGCGCAGTATAACGACCTCACCTCCCGGCAATCCCGGCTGTTGGCCGAGAAAGCCATTCATGCCGAGAACCTCAAAACCGAGGAAGCACGGCTTAAGGCCGCCCTGACCGAGAAAGGCTTTGAGAATAGCCTTGAAGTGGAGGCCTCCTTACTTCCACCCGAAGTCCAGAGAGCTCTTAAGGACGAGATTCAGGACTATGACCAGACGGGACTTAACATCAAGGCCCAGAAAGAAATGGTGCAAAAGAAACTCAACACCCGAAGCATTACCGAGGAGGAATGGGGCCAGGTCAGCCAGGCCTATCAGGAGGCGGCGGCCGCCAGGGAGGACATTAAATCCAAAAGCGATATCGCGAAAAATCACTTTGAATATGTCAAAGATAAGCATGAGAAATGGATTGAGCTTAACAGCACCTATCAGGAACTGATCCATAAGCAGGAACTGTTCGACCAGATACAGAAGCTCCTTCGGGCCAACAGCTTCATTGACTTTATTGCCGAGGAGCGCCTGCGCTATGTGGCGGCCAAGGCCTCCGAGACCCTTGGGGTCATGACCCGGTACAAGTACGCCCTGGAGCTGGATACCGATGCCGGGTTCATCATCCGGGACAATGCCAATGGCGGGGTTCATCGCATGGTCAGCTCCCTGTCGGGCGGGGAAACCTTCCTAACCTCCCTGGCCCTTGCTTTGGCATTGTCCGAGCAGATTCAGCTTAAAGGGCAGAGCCCTTTGGAGTTCTTCTTCCTGGACGAGGGCTTCGGAACCCTGGACAGCAGCCTTCTGGATACCGTCATGGACGCTCTGGAGCGCTTAAGCCGGAAGGAAAGGGTCATAGGGCTCATCAGCCATGTGCCCGAACTTAAGGTAAGGCTGGGACGAAGGCTCATGGTACAGCCGCCCACGGCCCAGGGTGAGGGAAGCCGGGTCAGCATTGAAAAGAACTGAACCGGGGCAGGCGTGCGCAAGGTGTTTATTTCCCTTGTTTTCATGGTAAAATCTTAGAGTGAGTGTGGATTACGACTTAAGGACAGGATGCTATGGAAAACAAGCTAAAGGTTTTATTTGTGGCCGCCGAATGCGCCCCTCTTATTAAGGTGGGGGGCCTGGGCGACGTGGCCGGAGAGCTGCCCGTCAAGCTCCAGGAGCTGGGGATTGATGTGCGGGTGGTCATTCCCGCCAATAAGGATATTGATGTTCCCACCGTCTACCAGGGCGATTTCCCGGTCAATTTGGGCTGGCGAAATGAGACCTGCATTGTCCGTGAAGTTTTAAATACCCCGGTAAAGACCTATCTGGTCGATAACTACCACTATTTCGGACGGGCGGGCGTCTATGGGCACCGGGACGATCCCGAGCGCTTCGCCTTTTTCTGCCTTTCGGTGCTGGAGATGCTTCGGCGCTTTGACTACAGGCCCGACATTCTCCATTTGAATGACTGGCACACGGCGCCCCTGGCCATGCTCCTTCGGGAACACGAAAGGGAGGAGCCCCAGCTTTCCGACATCGCCATCCTTTACACCATCCACAGCCTGGAATACCAGGGCGTCAGCGGCAGGAACATCTTTAACCTGTTCGGGGTCAAGGATGTGGTCTTCAAGGTGGACAAGGTGGAGTATTTTGGATGCTTCAATCCCATGAAGGCGGGCATCAATTATGCCGATTTGATCAATGGTGTCAGTAAAACCTTTACCCAGCAAATGCTTACCTCCAAATACGGCTTTGGCCTGGAGGGGGTTTTAAGCAATAGAAAGCATCAGCTCCGGGGCGTCATTAACGGGATTAACACAAAAAACTGGGATCCGGAGAACGATCCATATATCTATGCCCCTTACAGCAAGGATAACCTCGAGGGCAAGAAGGAGAACAAGCGCCGACTTCAAGAGGATTTGGGCCTTGAGCCCAGCGACAGGCCCCTGTTTGCCGTAGTGTCCAGGCTTGTGCCCAATAAGGGGCTGGAGCTGATGGAGGGCGCGGCCGAGGCCGTGCTCAAGGAGGGTGGGCAGTTTGTGCTATTGGGAAGCGGCGAGAAATTCTATGAGAATGCCTTTTTAAGGCTCATGAGCCGCTATCCGGGCCAAGTCTCGGTCAACCTGGAGTTCAACAATGAAAAGGCGCACCGCATCTATGCGGGCAGTGACGTATTTTTAATGCCCTCCCGCTATGAACCCTGCGGCTTAAGCCAGCTTATTGCCATGCGCTACGGCTCGGTGCCTTTAGTTCATAAAACGGGAGGCCTGGCCGATACCGTCAGGGACGAAGGCCGGTACGAGGGGGAAGGAACGGGCTTTACCTTCAGCACCTATTCCCTGGATGCCCTGTTAAGGGCCCTTAAGAAGGTCCTTCGCCTGTATGAGACACCCAAGGCCTGGAAGAACCTGATGATTCGGGCCATGACCAATGTTCCCACCTGGGAGAACGCGGCCAGAGAGTACTTAAACCTCTATGCCGAGGCCCGGGAGGAAAACAGAAAACGAAGAATCAAAGGAAGGAAGAACCCTTTTTGAGAAAGAAAGAGAAAGCAAAGGCCATTTTGGAGACACTGGCCGGCCTCTATCCCGAGGCCCATTGCTCGCTGGACTTTGAAACACCCCTGGATCTGCTCATTGCTACCCAGCTTGCCGCCCAGTGTACCGATGCCAGGGTCAATATTGTGACAAAGGATCTGTTTAAGAAGTACAGAACCGCCGAGGACTATGCGGCCGCCTCCCTGGAGGAACTGGAGCAGGATATTAAGTCCACCGGCTTTTTCAGGAATAAAGCCAGGAATATTAAGGAATGCTGTATAAGGCTCATCACTGTCTATGGCGGAAAGGTGCCCGATACCATGGAGGACCTTTTAACCCTGCCGGGGGTGGGACGGAAAACCGCCAATGTGGTATTGTCCACCATCTTCAATAAGCCGGGGGTTATTGTGGATACCCATTGCACCCGTCTTTCCAGGAGACTGGGGCTCACCAAATCCGAGAACCCCGAGATCATTGAGCGGGATTTAATGAAGCTGATTCCCGAGGATCAATGGGCCAATTTTTCCCATTACCTGGTCTTCCATGGCCGCGAAGTTTGTCAGGCCCGCAAGCCAAGATGCGGTTCCTGTAGTATTTTGCCGTATTGCGATTTCGCAAGAAAAAAGTTAGAATAAAAAGGAAACAAACGCACTGGGGGATGCGCGCTTGAGTGAGGAACGGACACCCGGTATAATGCCCGAGGATTATATATTCGCACTGGATATTGGAACGCGTACCATCATAGGTCTTGTAGGGGTTCAGGAGGAAGGACGCTTTATTGTTCATGCCTCTTCGGTCATTGCCCATGAAAGCCGTGCCATGCTGGACGGCCAGATTCATGATATCAACAAGGTGGCCCAGGGTGCCCGAAAGGTCAAGGAAGCCCTCGAACAGGAGCTTGGCTTTAAACTGACCCAGGTCTCCATTGCGGCTGCAGGCCGTGTGCTGAAAACCTATCAGATCAAGGTGGAGCGGGAGATAGAAGAGGGTACCGAGATTGACGCTCCGTTGATCAGCGCCCTGGAAATGGAAGCCATTCAGAAGGCCCAATTCGAGATTGAAAAGGATCTCCCCCATAAGGAAAGAAACAAGTTCTATTGTGTAGGATATAGTGTTGTCACCTACTATCTCAACGATTATGTCATCTCCTCACTGGCCGGCCATAAGGGCACCAAGATCGGCGTGGAGCTTTTGGCCACCTTCCTGCCCCAAATGGTGGTGGACAGCCTCTATACGGTCATGGAACGGGTGGGGCTTGAGGTCAATTTCCTGACGCTGGAGCCCATCGCGGCGCTGAATGTGGCCATTCCCAAGGATTTAAGGCTGCTGAACCTGGCACTGGTGGATATAGGGGCAGGCACCTCGGACATTGCCATTACCAAGTCAGGCACCGTGGTGGCCTATGCCATGGTTCCCGTGGCCGGGGACGAGATCACAGAAACCATTGCCCAGCATTATCTGGTGGATTTCAATACCGCTGAGGGCATAAAGCTGGCCCTGTCCAACGGCCAGGAGTCCATTGTGTTTACCGATATTCTGGACAATCAGGTCACGGTTTCCCCCCAGGAGGTCCAGGAGGTTATCAGGCCCGTCATCGAGCAACTGGCCAGAACCATTGCTGAGAAGATTCTAGAATACAACGGCGGCAAGTCGCCCAATGCTGTCTTCCTGGTAGGCGGTGGCAGCCAGGTTAAGAACCTGTGCGAAACCATGTCCACCCTGCTGGGGCTGCCCAAGGAAAGGGTGGCGGTAAGAAATCGCAGCATTGCCAAGAATATTGAGGTGGCCAACGACGCTTTGAAGGGGCCTGACAGCATTACCCCCCTGGGTATTATGGTCACCACTGCCCTTAACAAGGGTCAGGACTTC
Source organism: Bacillota bacterium (assembly GCA_022702935.2). Classification (GTDB taxonomy): domain Bacteria; phylum Bacillota; class Clostridia; order DSM-8532; family DSM-8532; genus DTU059. Next base: position 5,123 of record JAKIML020000121.1, read on the forward strand.
TATTATGTCACCGTCAACGGTAATAAAGTGAAGATGTATAATTCCCGCAAGATGCTGGTTTCCGATGCCCTGCTTTTAGCCGGGTTCAATCCGGACCAGCTCATCTGCAAGTCGGGCAAGAACTTAAAGTTCACCCTGAACGGGCAGCCCAAGACCGTTCGCGGCACCTTCGGCAAGCCCTCTGAGATCTATGTCAACGGCAATATTTCCAGCCTTAATGCCTTTATTGCACCTGGGGACGAGCTCACTGTCATACCCGCCGAGAGAGGTACTGACGGCTTTATGCGTGTTTCCGACCTGGTTAAGGACCAGGCGCCCATCACGCTGACCTTTAATCACAATACCTATACCGTGCCTTACCCCGTGCTGGTCAATGGGGTGGAGGTATCCCATGATACCGCTGTCAGGGACGGGGACGATGTGGTGGTGCCCGAGGCCCTGCCGCTGGAGGATATCGCCAACCGGTACGAAATGGATTCCCTTATTTGGCGGTTTACCGTCAATGGGGAGGACAGCGGCCTTGACCGGCTTGTTAAGCCGGGGGACAAGGTTCAGGGCCTGCCAAAGACCTATGGTGTGGCCGAGCCTGTGTCCATTCCTGGAAAGCCCATGGTCACCAGTGAAGCCCAGTCAGTGGTTTCAGGCATTGGAAATATGGCCGGAAGCCCGGCTGCCCAGGCCTATGAAAAGCCTGAAGCACAGCCCGGGGCTGTAATCCAGCAGCAAACCGAGCATCAGGCGGCTCAGTCCGAAGCAGCACTGGGCGGATTATCCTCGGGCCTGGCCACCGATATCGAGGCCCTGGCCATGGAAGTCAACCAGAAGCGCTCCGGGGACGGCAGCATCCGGGTCATTGTCAATGGCGAGCCTATAGATTTGCCGCCAAAACAGACAGCCTATATGTTCATCGATATCTTTAACCATATTGATTTTGACCTGTCCAATCCCAAGGGAACCATTGTGCTCCAGCTCAACGGTAAGGATGCGAATTATACAGATATAATCCAAACAGGGGATTTGATCGATATATATTGGAGAGATTAATCGATTAATCGCCATCATGTGGAGGTAGAGCTTGGATATCATCGAACACCACCGCGAGGGGAAAAACTTTGAAAGCTACATAAAGTACGAGGTTATGATTGCGAAGCATGGATGGACAGTCTTCCTTGTGCTGTTTATAGAGGATTTGCTGGCCCGCATTTATCTGGACTCGCAGGACTTTGTGGCCCCCCTCATTTTTGTGCAGATCTTGTTTTTTGCGCTTTTCTATGGCGTGAATCTCATGAAGCTTGCCCTATCCAAAAAAGGGAAGGAAGTGCCCAAGTACGCTTTCACGGTGGCAAAAATCTTGGAGATTGTGATCGTTGCTGCCTTTGTCAGCACCATGTACCACAGCCCATTCTTCTATTCAGTGGCTCTGCTTCCCATTGCCTTTATATGCATGTCCCGTGGCTTTAAAAATACCACGCCCTATATTCTAATAGGCCTTGCTGCCCAGATGGGCAATCAGCTTATGACGCTTCTGCTGTTCAGAAATACAGGAATCAAGCTTTTAGATGCGCGTTTCCTGCTCTATTTCATCGTTATTGCAGCCCAATACCTCCTGTTTACGGTCTTCTGCCATGTGTGGAGCATTGTTTACGAGGAGTATTTAAGAAGCGAGGAGGAAAACAATATCCTCATCGACAGACTGGGTGACAAGTATGTCCAGTTGGAGCAGGTTAAAAAGGAAATCCAGGCCCATTATGACAAGATCCGCGAGACCAACAGCCAGCTTGAGGAGGCCAATAACAAGCTGACCGCCAGTGTGGCCGAGTTCTTTACCCTGCAGCAGATCTCCCAGGCCATTACCTCAATTTTCGATATGAATGAGCTTTTGAAGTTCGTAAATGACGTTATTATCGGCGTTATGGGCGTTTATCACTCCACCATTGCATTATGCTACGGACCTCACAACAAGCTCAAGGTTCAGGTGTCCAGCATCTTTGATAAAAAGGATCTGGCCATTGTTTCAGATTACATCAACAGTGATGTGTTAAAGCCCTCTACCGAAGAAGGGCGCTCCATGATTGACAATGCGGTCAACCCCGACGATTATCCCTTTACCAAGGGTCGTGATATTCAGTCCATGATCTGCGTACCCCTTTTAGCCAAGGGCAAGACCCTGGGTATCGTGCTCATTGAGCACAATATGAAGGATGCCTTTGACAGTGAGAATGTCAGGCTTCTTGAAATCATTGCCCAGCAGGTGAGTACTGCCATTGAAAACGCCCGGCTGTATCAGCAGATGCATGATCTGGCTACCCTGGACGGTTTGACCGGGGCCTACAACCGCCTCTACTTCCAGGACAAGCTTATGGAGGAGTTTAAGAAGGCTCAGGATAAGGGCTATGACCTTTCCTTCATTATCTTTGATATTGACCACTTCAAGAAGTTCAACGACACCTACGGCCATCTCTTTGGCGACCAGGTGCTCAAATCCATCTCGGCCTTCATTACCAAGACCCTGCGCAAAGAGGACATCTTTGCCCGATACGGCGGTGAGGAGTTTGTCATCCTCATGCCCCATACCACGCTGGAGCAGGCCAGGGAAAAGGCCGAGGATTTAAGACAGGGCATCTCCATGCTCACTGTCACTGACAGAGTGGTTTCGGCCTCGGTAACCGTCAGTATCGGTGTTTCGTCCTTCCCTCAAACGGCAGGAAGACCCACCGAGCTTGTGAAGACCGCCGACGACGCGCTCTATGCGGCCAAGAACGGGGGCAGGAACCAGGTGTGCGTTGCCCAGCCCAGGGATAATAAGTAAATCACTTGATCACCTTTACCGATTTGACCATATTGTCGAACAAGGTCTGTACGGCCTCGTTATAGTCCTTGTCGTTCAGAAAGACGCTGATGCGATACATATAGGGCTTGTCGTCCATGAATGCCTCCAGCCCCCTGACGGTGCGCTCGCCGCTTTTAAAGGTATAGTCCCATAGGGTGGTGGAAAGGGCATTTTCTTTTTTCTGGGATGAAAAGGAGAGATATTCAAAGGTGGAGCAGCTTTTGGAGGTCTCCAGAAACTCGTCCATGGAGGTGTTCAGCACCCAGATCTGGATAAGTCCGTTGGCCGGGGGCTGGGCAATGGTAAAGTCCACGCTCTGGGTGATCTCACTGCTTAAATAGGTGGGGCGGCCCAAGGTCACTACTTCGGGATATTTAAACACAATGGATTTCTTGTCGGGCCGTGGCAGAGTCATCTCCTGGTCGCGGCTTGCAGCCCGGGCCTCGGCTGAATTACCCAGACTGACGGGTCTGGTAAAGTCATAGAGCTGGCCTAAGGCAAAGCCTTGTGGGGTAAGCAGGCTGAGCCGATTGTCCAGGGTCAGAAAATACCGCGGGGCAATGGAGGGCAGGAAGAAAAAGAGCGCCAGCAGCATGAAAAGAGCTGTCAGGAAGGCTATGACAAGCCTGACACGTCTTGTGAATCTGCGCCTTAACCATAATCTTAAGGATATTCCCTTCATGGGCACAACTCCAGAGCAGGTTTATATCCCGGCATAGTGCCGGCCTTCACCATGTTTTTCCTGCTTAAAGGATATGCCCCAATCCAGGGGTTTATTTCTCTTTCAATGACAAAAGGCATTCCGCCTGGCTTAAGCGAAATGCCTTGACAACTTACTTTATTGATATTACTTGAGCACCTCTGCGCTGTGCTTTTCCACGATTTGCTTCATCTGCTCGGTTTCATCGGCCGTCAGAACCTGATCTAAGTCAAGCATCAGAATCAGCTTGTCCCCCAGCTTGGCCACACCGGACAGAAAACGCTTATCGAAGGTCTTAAGGGAGGGCGGGGTTTCAACAAACTCCTCGTCGGGAATACGTACAATCTCTGTGACGCTGTCCACGGTAAAGCCTAAAAGGTACTCATCCTTCTTTACAATGATGATCTTGGTATTCTCATCATTCTCCTTGTCAGGCATGTTGAAGCGCTTTCTTAAGTTGAACACCGTCAGCACCTTGCCGCGCAGATTCAGGAGGCCCTCAATAAAGGGTGGAGTATTGGGTACCTTAAAAATCTCCTGAGGCTTTAAGATTTGATGAATCTGTGTGATGCCTATGCCGAAGACTTCATCGCCTACCTGAAATTTAATAAGTTGTTGTACGCCCATGGGATTACCTCCATTAGTATTCTCTATATTTCTTACCCAGCTTGAGGCCTTGTTTAAACAATGTCGTGACAAAAAATCTAGGTTTTATGGCTTTGTATGAAACGGCTCAGCTTCTGTAGGAGCCGTTGATTTTCACATAATCATAGGAGAAATCGCAGGTCCAGATTCTGTCGTTGACCTTGCCGTCCTTGAAATTGAGGGTGACCAGAACCTCTTCCTTCTTTAAGATATCAAGGGCTTTCTCCTCGTCAAAGGGCAGGGCTGTGCCGTTTTTGCAGACCATGAGATCGCCGATGTAAATATCCACCTTGTTGGGGTCGAACTCGGCTCCCGAATAGCCTGCTGCCGTAAAGATTCTGCCCCAGTTGGCATCCTGGCCGTAGAATGCGGTTTTTACCAGGGGGGATTTGGCAATGGCATTGAGGATAAGGTGGGCATCCTCCCTGCTCCTGCAATGGATAACCCGAATCTCTATAAGCTTTGTGGCGCCTTCCCCGTCCTTGGCCAGCATCTTGGAAAGGGTGACGCAAACCTTCATCAGGGCACTGACGAAGGCATCGTATGCGGGGCCTTCCTCGGTAATGGGTGTGTTGCCGGCCATACCGTTGGCTAAAATCAATACCTTGTCGCAGACACTGGTGTCCCCGTCCACCGAAACCCGGTTATAGGAGGCATCGGCAACGGTTCTCAGCGCCTTGTCCAAAAGTTCCTGTGAAATGGCGGCGTCAGTGGTCAGTACCGAAATCATGGTGGCCATATTGGGGTGGATCATGCCCGAGCCCTTGGCCATGCCGCCGATGGTTATAGTCTTGTCCTCCAGGGGGAAGCTATAGGAGGCTTCCTTGGGATAGGTATCGGTGGTCATAATGGCCTGGGCGGCCAGATGTCCCCCGTCCTCGGATAAAGCCTTATGGGCCATGGATATGCCCTGGTCGATTTTCTCCATGTCCAGGCGATACCCGATAACGCCTGTAGAGCCCAGCATCACATCCTCGGGCGCGCAGCCTAAGAGCCGGGATGCCATTGTAGCCATGGCCTTTGCATCCTCATCGCCCTGAGGGCCCACACAGGCATTGGCGCATCCGCTGTTGATGACAACCGCCTTAGCCGTGCCTCTCTGTATTTGTCTTTGAGACCATTGAAGGGAATGGCCCTTGACCCGGTTGGTGGTAAATATTCCTGCCGCCTGAGCCGTATTCTCCGAAACCACCATGGCCAGATCCAATTGACCATTCTTTTTAAGACCGCAAGCCACCCCTGAGGCTTTAAAGCCCCTGGGTGCCGTAACACCATTCTTCACCATGATTACACCCCTCCATAACACTACCCATTGTAACGCAATTTAATCTGGCTAGCAATATGGAATGTCAAGCGTTAGAAGGGTTTACAGGGAGTGGACCGGGGCGGGCAATGGGTATGCAACTTGAAGAATGTTGGCTATAATGTTTTTGACAGATTTATGAATTGAAATTTGCATTTATTCAAATCTAATGAGATAATTCTATAGAGAAAAAAGTAACCACAAAATGTACCGGAGTTGAGATAATGTGAATCATAAGCTGAAGGATGAGCAGACCGATAGGCTCTTTGAAGCCATTTTAGCCCTTGAAACCGTAGAGGAATGCTATAATTTTTTTGAGGATCTGGGCACCATATCGGAGATAAAGGCCTTTGCCCAGCGCTTTGCCGTGGCGCAAATGTTGACTGAGAAAAAGACCTACAGGGAAATTCACGAAAAAACCGGTGCAAGTGAAGCCACCATAAGCAGGGTCAACAGAGCGCTGAATTACGGTGCCGACGGCTATCGTCTGGCGCTTTCCCGCTTAAAAGAGAAGGAGTTGTAAAAGAAATGGGTTTACTTGAAAAGATCTTTGGCAGCTATGCCGATAAGGAATTGAAACGCATCAATCCTCTGGTCGATAAGATAGAGAGTCTTGAGCCCGAAATGCAGAAGCTGACCGACAGCCAGCTCAGGGCAAAAACCGACGAGTTTAAGAAGCGTCTGGCCAACGGCGAGACCCTGGACGACATTCTGCCCGAGGCCTTTGCCGTGGTAAGGGAGGCCTCCACCAGGGTTATCGGCGAACGCCATTTCAGGGTTCAGCTCATAGGCGGTATTATCCTGCACCAGGGCCGTATCGCTGAAATGAAGACCGGTGAAGGTAAGACCCTCACCGCCACACTGCCCTTGTATCTCAATGCCCTGACAGGCAAGGGGGCCCATCTGGTCACCGTGAACGATTACCTGGCCAAGTACCAGGCCGAGCTCATGGGCAAGATCTATAATTTCCTGGGCCTCACAGTGGGCGTGATTATCCATGATCTGGACAATGAACAGCGCCGGCAGGCCTATGCCGCTGACATTACCTATGGTACAAACAACGAGTTCGGGTTCGACTATCTCCGCGATAACATGGTGGTCTACAAGGAGCATATGGTTCAGCGGGGCCTTCATTACGCCATTGTGGACGAGGTGGACTCCATCCTGATTGACGAAGCCAGAACCCCGTTGATAATCTCGGGTCAGGGCGAAAAATCCACTGACCTGTATCAGAAGGCCGATGCCTTTGTGCGCAGGCTTTCCAAGGTGGTCTTTAAGGAAACCGACGACAAACAGCACGCCGACGAGGTGGATGCCGACTATATTGTGGACGAGAAGGCCCACACCGCCACCCTGACCAGCAGGGGCGTGGAGAAGGCCGAGCGGTATTTCGGCATCGAGAACCTGTCCGATGTGGAAAACATGACCCTGTCCCATCATATTAACCAGGCCCTTAAGGCCCATGGCCTTATGAAGCTTGATGTGGACTATGTGGTTAAGGACGGAGAGGTTATCATCGTCGATGAATTCACCGGCCGTCTGATGTATGGCCGCCGCTATTCCGACGGCCTCCACCAGGCCATTGAGGCCAAGGAAGGGGTCAAGATTGAGCATGAGAGCAAGACCCTGGCCACCATCACCTTCCAGAACTATTTCAGAATGTATCAGAAGTTGGCCGGTATGACCGGTACGGCTTTGACCGAGGAACAGGAATTCCGGGCCATCTACAAGCTGGACGTTATTCCCATTCCCACCAACCTTCCCGTTATCCGAAAGGATCATGACGACGTGGTTTACCGCACCAAGAACGGCAAGTTTGCCGCCGTGGTGCAGGATATTATAGAAAGCCATAAAAAGGGCCAGCCCGTGCTGGTGGGTACCATCTCCATTGAGACCTCGGAAATGCTCAGCGGCATCCTTAAAAAGAACGGCATCAAGCATAATGTGCTCAATGCCAAGTACCACGAGAAGGAAGCCGAGATAGTGGCCCAGGCCGGTAAATATGGCGCCGTCACCATCTCCACCAACATGGCCGGTCGTGGTACCGACATTAAGCTGGGCGGTAACCCCGAATTCCTGGCCAAGCAGGAAATGCGGAAGATGGGCATGGACGAAGCCCTGATCATGGCCTCCATCAGTTATAACGAAACCACCGACGAGGAAGTGCTGAAGGCCCGCAAGATCTTCAAGGAGCTTCACGACAAGTTTAAGGTGGAAACCGACAAGGAGAAGGAGCTGGTCATTGCCGCGGGGGGCTTAAAGATCATTGGTACCGAGCGCCATGAATCCCGCCGTATTGACAACCAGCTCAGAGGTCGTTCGGGCCGTCAGGGGGACCCCGGCGAGTCCCGCTTCTATATCTCCCTTGAGGACGATCTCATGCGCCTGTTCGGCTCGGAGCGCATGGAGCGCATGGTGGATATGCTGGGCCTTGACGAGAATCAGCCCATTGAAGCCAAGATGCTGTCCAACGCCATTGAGAGCGCCCAGAAGAAGATTGAGGGCATCAACTTCCAGAGACGTAAGAACGTGCTTGAATATGACAATGTCATGAACAAACAGCGCGAGATCATCTATTCCGAGCGTGCCACCGTATTGAACGGCGGAAATGTGAAGGAAAACATTATCAAGATGATCGATTCGGTATCCGAAAGGATTGTGGATCTCTATTGCAGCCAGAGCGATATCCCCGATGACTGGGATCTGGCAGCCATGATCAAGTATGCCGAAAGCGTTCTTTTGCCCGCAGGCACCATAACGGTAGAATCCATTGACCTGGAGACCGTAACAGCCAATGAGCTGAAAGAGAGAATCAAGCAAAAGGCCCACGAGATTTATGAGGCCAAGGAGCAGGAATTCGGCGAAGACGTAATGCGCGAGCTCGAAAGGCGAGTTCTGCTTAAGACCGTTGATGAAAAATGGATGGATCATATCGACGCCATGGAGCAGCTCAAGTACGGTATTGGGCTGAGAGCCTACGGCCAGCGGGATCCTGTTGTGGAATACAAGCGCGAAGGCTTTGAAATGTTTGACGAGATGATCCGCGCCATTCAGGAGGACACTGTCAAGATTCTGCTCCATATCCGCAAGGAAAACCTGGTGGTCAAGCGTGAACAGGTGGCCAAGCCCATTCAGGCATCCCATGGCGAGGCCCAGGTCAAGCAACCCAAGAAGCGCGAAACCGCCAAGGTGGGCCGCAACGATCCCTGCCCCTGCGGAAGCGGCAAGAAATACAAGAAATGCTGCGGGGATAATGCCTGATAGAACGCATAAGTCTGATACGAAGGAGAAAGCATTGACTTATACAGAGGCCATAAACTATCTGGAATCCCGGAGACCCCTGGGAATAAAGCCGGGTCTTGAAAGAGTAAAAGCCCTGCTGAGGCTGTTTGACAACCCTCAGCAAGGGCTTCCTTGCATTCATGTGGCAGGCAGCAATGGCAAGGGCTCTACGGCATCCTTCCTGGCCCATATGCTTATGGCCCGGGACTATAGGGTGGGGCAGTTTTCCTCCCCGTATTTCGCTTCCCCCTGTGAGATGTTCATGATCCAGGGAAAGCCCGTGGACCCGCAAGCTTTTGCCGACCTGGTGGCCGAGGCCGCCGGCTATTGCGCCCAACTGGACCATGCTTTGGGCCAGGGGCCCACCGAGTATGAGATCTATGCCTGCCTGGCCCTGGTATATTTTAAGCGTAGCGGCTGCCATTATGCAGTTATTGAGGCCTGTATGGGCGGGCGGTTTGACTGCACCAATGTATTGGAGGAGGTATTGGCCTGTGTCATTACCCGGCTCTCATTGGAGCATCAGAGCTTTCTGGGGGACACTCTGGACAAAATCGCATGGCATAAGGCGGGCATCATGAAGCCGGGGGTTCCTGTCATCACCTGTCCCCAGACCGCCGAGGCTATGGCGGTGCTTACTGCAGAAGCCCGGAGCCTTCAGGCTCCCTTACATATCACACATCCCGAGGACATCAAAGTTCATGAGGTTTCCCGGGAGGGTATTCATTTCGATAATGGGGAACTGACGGGGCTTAAGCTTTCAAGCCCGGCCCTTTATCAGACCGAAAACGCCGCCCTGGCCCTTTTGACCATGGATATCCTTAAGAGACAGGGACTTGCTGTTGACCGGGAGGCTCTGAAACAAGGCTTATGGGAAACCCGATGGCCCGGCCGTTTTGAATTTTTGCGCCGGAGGCCCGACTTTATTTTAGATTGCTGTCATAATCCCAATGGGGTGGAGGCCTTTGTAAAATCCTACCGCGCCCTTTATGGGGATAAAAAGGCTATACTCATTGTGGGTGTTTTAGCCGATAAGGATTATGGAACCATGATGGAAAGCCTTTCTACCATTGCCTCTGCCATGATTGCTGTAACAACCGACTCACCTCGCGCCCTTTCGGCAGATATTCTTCTTAAGGTGGCTTCCAAGTATTGTGAATTTGTCGTCAAAAGTGATACAATAAGAGAAGCAGTGAAAAAAAGTCTCAATATGGCAGGCAATACAGGCGTAGTCTGTGCGCTGGGTTCCCATTTTCATGCGGCCGCTGTTAAGGAGGCGCTTATACTAAAGGATTTTGGGGGATTGTTATGCTGAACGTTCGTGAAGAGTTATCAAGTTTTAAATCCATTGATATTGAAACCTTGGAACAGAAGCTCGGGAAGATTCCCGAGGATATGAAACAGGCCATTGATTTATATAATAAAGCCGTTGAGGATGTATCCAACAAAAACGAGGACATGGCCATTATTGCCCTTAAAAAGGCCGTTGCCATCTATCCGGCCTTCTATGAGGCCATGCTTCTTATGGGCGTCTGCTATGCCGCAGAGGACCAGGAGGACGAAGCCCGGGCCATGTTCAGCAAGGTCATCAAGATGGATGACAGCAGCATCCGTGCCTCCCGGTATTTGGATGAGCTGGACGGCAAAATCCCCGCCCCCGATACCAAAGGCAAATCCTTTAAGGCAAGAAGCAAGCCGCAGAAGGAATCGACGGTGGCCTCCTGGCTCAAAAGAGGCTTAGGCCCTGAAAAGAAGTCGCCTTATTATCTTAAATATGTGGTGGGTGTTGTCATCGGTGTACTTATCATGTGCCTGGTATGGCTGGCGGTTCCGGTGGACAAGCCCATTGTCATTGATATAAAGGGCTTATTCAGCAAGACCACCGACCAGTCGGGACAGGTTAAGCAGCTCCAGGAGGAAGTCCTGACCCTGAACACGCGATTGGATGAGGCGCTGACTGCCCTCCAAAAGGCGCGGGAAACCGAAAAGCAGCTTCAGGATCAGATGGATCAGTATGTGAAGTGGAGCGCCATATTAAGGGATCTTCAGAACCTGGCTGATCAGGGCAAGTACAAGGAAGTTGTCATTGAGATAGAAAAGAATCTGGCAGGTCTCACCCTGCCCGCCGAGATCGAAAAGGAGATCATCGCCCTCAACAATCTCTGCAAGCCCAAGGCCATCAAGCAGTTCTATGACTCGGCCAAGAAGGCCTATGACGGCAATGCCAAGGCCAAGTCCCTGGAGGTCTATCAGCAGGCCGCCAACGATTATGCCATGGCTATTCGCATCATGGAAGAACTGGGAGAGGAGCCCTCCTTCAGATCCGAGCTCTATTACTACGGCGGAAAGGCCATTGCCCTTTCCGAGTCCCCGTCCAAGGAAGAGGCCAATCAGGAAGCCATCCGCTGCTTTAAGGCTGTCATCAGCAACTTCCCGGGCAGCAAGCTGGCCTCCTATGCACAGGCGAGAATTAACGAGATTGAAGCGGGGATAGCCATTAAGCATTAAGCTGTTATCAGGAGCTCAGAAGTGTTCAGATAAGATTTCTGATATCTGGATAAAGGCGTTCATCAAGATGCTTGGTGGTAAGCACCTTTCCGAATATGGTTCCCTGAATGGAGATTGTAAGCGTAAACAACCGGGCCGCCCTTTGAAATGGGGTGGCCCTTTTGATTACCGACTATTTCTTAAACAGGCACACTGTCCGCTGGGACATGGTGTCCGAAAGCAGGGTAAGCTGTCTGGCAGAGGTGTCATAGACCCGGATAATGTCGGAAAGCTCGGCCTCCGAGGGCTCCATGGCCGCTAAAAGATTATCAAGACCGTCCAGGAGCTGGGGCTGGTAGATCATCCTGTTGCCCGAATCAAAGAGAGCCACATAGAAGATGCCCGTCTCCACCAGATCCTGAAAGAAGTGGCTGCCAAAGGAGAGCTCGGGCATGTACCCGGCACCCTCATAGGATATCTCACAAAGCACCTTGATGGCGTTTATCTCCGCAAACCGCACCGGAACTCCCAGCTCGGGGGAGGTGGTACCCCAGCGGCCTGGGCCCATGAGCATGACCGATTTTTGGCTCTGCTTGAGGATGGTGTTCAGCTTTCCAATGGCCCGGGCCACCCGATGCTTGGTGTTCATGGTGCTTAAGTAATAGTTCCTGGGATCCACCATTATGACCATATCAATGGGCTGGAAGATGGAGCCGCCCATAGTGGAGCCGGTCAGCGAGAACAGATGCTTTTCAGTGCCATTCCTGGGGATGGGAACCTTGATGCCCAAGCCCCGGGTCTGAAGGGGACGGCATTGGAGAAGGTTGACGGCGAAATCCCCCTGCTCCGAGAAATTGATGGTAAACTCAATATCCACCGGATACCGGTACTGGGCTTCAATGGTCTGAAGCATCTCCTTCAAATGCTTGAGGAGGGCCTCATCGTGAAGGATGCCGTCACAGGTGGTAAACAAAACCTGACCGTTGAGCCCCCGTTCTCTCAATCGGCTCTCGGCCTCGGTATCATGCTCGATCATGCGGGCCTTATACCATTGGGGAAGCTTAGGGGCCAGGGACTCCAGCGAAACCACCTGGTGGGTATTCTGCTGGAGATTCAGGATATCCAGATACCGCTGGGAGAAGCGGCTGCGCTCAATTTGGCTGGCTAACGGGCGAAGGTCGGGCTTATCCAGGGATGCCACCCGGGGATAATCCCCGTCGGAGCGATCCACGGCCCGGGTACCCAGACCCAGCACCAGGCGGACCATGCCCGCCTTGGGGTCAATAGCCTTGTTCCAGACATAGGAGTTATAGGAGTAGCCCACCCCTGCGGCACAGGGCATAAAAACATCATCAAACCTGGAGCCCGAAACCCGCTGGACCAGAATGGCCATCTGCTCGTCATTCTGATCCAGGCCCCGCTGCATGCGGTAGGCCAGGGCCGACTCGTCCATGGAGCTGGCGTAAACCTTTCTGACAGCGTCCTCAAATTCTTTGAACCGTTCCTCGGGACTGCCCGAATTGACACAGAAGATGGACTCGTATTTACCGGCAAAGGCATTGCCGAAGCTGTCCTCCAAAAGACTACTGGAGCGGACAATGATGGGGTTCTGGCCGAAATACTCCAGCATTCTTCTGAACTGCTCCCGAATACCGTTGGGGAAGACCCCGTTCAAAAGCTTATCTTTCAGCTCCCTGGCAGCCTGGAAATAGCCCTTGGGGGTTCGCTGCATGATACGCAGCTTCCACCAGCCGTTTTGCACTAAATAGGTATAGAAGACGTCGGAGCCGATGTAGAAGGAATCATGGGGCTCCAAACGCATATAGAGGTCGGGGCGGATATTTTCCAGTATCTTTCGGGCCAGCAGCATACCGGTGGCCTTGCCGCCGATGCGGCCCGAGCCTATCATCCGCTGTTTGATCTTTAAGTAATCGGCCAGCTTGAAATGGGAATGGATAAGGTCGGTCAACTGGGGCTCCCGGCCTATGAGCATGCGGCAGAGCTTGCTTAAGGTCTCGGATGAGCCTGCCGAACCCGTCTCCATTTCCTGCATGGCCTTAATAAAGAAGCGATCCCAATTGTCCAGGGACTGGTCGCTGTGACCAATGCCCTGATTGGCCATATGGGCGTAGAACTGGCTGGCGCTGATGCCGTCGGTGAGGGGCAGCAGGGCTTTGTTATCGTCGGAGAATTTATGGGGAAGGAACATGGTCTGGGAATAACGCTTCCAGACCTTTACCGGATGGACATACATGCCCTGTCCGGTGCCGAACACGTCCAACAGGATCTGGGTGGTTTCGCGGATGGTGGCGATGGTTTCATAGGAATGCCGGTTTCGTAAAATTCCGAAGAAGGCCACCGTATCCAGCTCAAATAAATAGGGGCAGGTCACCCTGAAAAAATTGCCCATCATCAGGTCTGCGGCCCAGATGGACTGAAGCTCGGACAGGCAGTCAAAGACATAGAAGGCTTCCCGGCCTTCCCTGGAGATAATCTCGTTGACTTTTACCGTAAAGCTCTCAAAGCCCGAATCGGCATCCAGTTCATAGATTGTAAGGCCCGGCCTTGGAGAGAGCAGGGGGTCATGGGCCGCAAAGCGCATATAGATAATATTCCTGTTTTCTTCAATGGCCTTGGCCACAAAGGGCTGAACAAAGAACTGATAGTCGTCCAGATTGGACAACTGAAGCACCACATTGTCTCCCAGCCGGATAGAATCCAGCACCTGATCCAGGCCGTCCAGGCCCGAGTGTATTCTGTCAAAAGCCGCCATGAGTGACTCCCCCTTTTGAACGGGCGTACCCTGAATTCTCTTTGAGTATAGAGAATATCCCAGATTGCGTCAATCCTCGGAAAGGAGCGGCCAAAGCATTGGATAACAGAAAGCCGGCCCCATGGCGCAAATATGCCCATGAAGGCCGGCTGAAGCATCTTTACGAGGGTCTGTATGGTCCTGCCTCAGTCGGAGCATAGCGAATACGGAAGCGGGGCAGGGTTTTAAGGGTGGTGTAATAGTTGATGGCCCAGTCCTCGCCCTGGGAGGGGTCGTTCTCCCCCGAGGCGGGAGGGGCGAAGAGCTTAAAGGTCAGTGTGGCTGCTCCTTTCAGGGGCTTTTTGAAGAAGGCCGGCATCACATCCACAGTGGTCACCCCGGGCTTTTTGTAGAACCAGTGACCGTTGATTTCAAAGACGGCATTGAGCTCGGGCTCATCGAACAGGACCTCGCAGAAGACAGGATTCTTTTCAAAAACCAGGGGAATGGCCAGGCCGTCCGAGTCCTCGGTGCCGCCCCAGCGCAGGGTGACAGGGAGGCTGATTTCCTCACCCTGACTAAACACGGGCAGGAAATAGGGATCATGGATGATCTCACGGTAGGCCTCCAGCACGGGCTGTTCGATGCCATTGTCGGGATTGTTGGGGTCCTCGATTTCAAGGCCTAGCCTTCCCCGATCCCGGAACTGGTAGAAGGTGATGCCCGACAGCCAGCGCCTGTCATCGTTCTTAATCAGCTCGTAGAAGTCCTTAATCATCTGGGCCTGATCATAGGGGCCCGTCACATCTCCGTCGGCATTGAGCTCCGAGAGTACCATGGGCTTTTTAATGCCCTCGTTATTGGCCAGGAATCTTTCGTAGGCAAAATGGTTTTCATCATAAATGTCTTCTACCAGGGCTCTCTTGTGGGTGTTGCCTCCCGGCTCGGCCACCGTATAGGGCCAACCCCAGTTGAGGGCCAGGTAATTGTCTCCCGACCAGATATCACATACCCTGATGGCCTCATTAAACTCATCCTCATAGGCCATTTTCCGGGTTCCGTTGACGGGGCCGCCGCCAATACAGAGGATGGTTCTGATCTGAGGGGCTTCTTCCTTAATGATCTTATGGGCCCGCACAAAGAAATCGGCCACCTGCTGGTAGGAATAGCGTTTATTAAAGGCGAACCAGTCGCCGGTGGCTTCATGGTTAATGCGCAGCAGCAAACGGCCAAAGGGCTTAAGCTCACGGCCTATGGCCCGCAAATGGTCATCGGATATGGCGCAGTCCATGGTCAGGGTCAGGGTCACATCCTGGCCGTGGGAGCGTACGTCGCGCATGGAACGGAAGGGCTCTGCATCGGGGGCGGTGCTTTTCTTGGCACCGTTGAGCCCGCATTCGTAGGGGAAGTAGTCGTCATAGGGATAGTCCCAGGCAAAGGCATTGGTGGCGTTTTCAAAAGCCTTGCTGGCTCTTGCCGGCCAGCCCTTGTCCAGGGGGTAATAGCAGAACATGAGATTAATGCTGCGATGGGGGCGTCCCAGCTTATGGAGAATATAATCCTGGTTCACATATTCACCGCGCTCGCTGCCGTCGCCTAAATCCACGGCGCAGGCCGCCGGCCCCATATGCAACTTAAAGGCTTTTAGTTCACTCATGGGAGACCTACCTCCTTTGGGATTGCTGTCCATCATTTTACACTTCCCGGGCCAAAAAATCTAAAAGTATTTTGACATTTCTTAACACTCTTTTGATATTTTGATAGTCATCAAAATACTGTTAGATAAAGTTAATATCGTTAAAGTATCTATATATCAATGGCAATATAATGATATCAGGGGCCCCCTACAATGTGATATTTGGAGGAAATTTATGAAGTTTACGGATGGTTTTTGGAGAAACCGGGACAATGTCTCGGTATATAATGCTGCCATGGCCTATGAAGCAGTATGTGATGACCAGTCGGTGACCGTGTATGCCCCATATGCCTATGTCACCAACCGGGGTCAGACCCTTCAGGGGCCGGTGATTACCGTGCGTTATTCCTCTCCCATGCCCGAGGTCATCAGGGTTCAGGCCTGGCATTACCAAGGGGCTATCAAGAACAAGCCCGGCTTTGCGCT
This sequence comes from Bacillota bacterium, assembly GCA_022702935.2. Taxonomy (GTDB): domain Bacteria; phylum Bacillota; class Clostridia; order DSM-8532; family DSM-8532; genus DTU059. The sequence goes on from JAKIML020000121.1 coordinate 21,244, forward strand.
CAGTGAGCAGGCCTGTCCGGTGGAGATCCGGGATCAGGAGGATGCCGTAGAACTCCAAAGCGGACGCCTGAAGGTGAGGATCAGGAAGGGTGAGGGCTGGCAGGTAGACTTCTATGACAATGATCGCTATCTGACAGGAAGCGGCTGGAGATGCCTGGGCTATGTGATTAATGAAGACAAGCAGGCCTATATGAAGGAGCAGCTCTCCCTGGAGGTGGGCGAATGCGTTTACGGCATGGGCGAGCGCTTCACCCCCTTTGTCAAGAACGGACAGGTGGTGGATGTCTGGAATGCCGATGGCGGAACCAGCTCGGAGCTGGCCTATAAAAATATACCCTTCTATTTGACCAACAATGGCTACGGTGTATTTGTCAATGATCCGGGGCTGGTTTCCTATGAGGTGGCCTCGGAGGTGGTGTCCCGGGTGCAGTTCAGCGTTCCCGGCGAGTATTTGGAATACCTTATCATCAACGGCCCCACACCCAAGGAGGTGCTGGAAAGGTATACGGCATTGACGGGAAGGCCGTCGCTGCCCCCGGCCTGGAGCTTCGGGCTGTGGCTGACCACCTCCTTTGTGACCCAATACAATGAAGAAACCGTCAATCATTTTGTGGATGGTATGGCTCAGCGGGAGATTCCTCTCCATGTCTTCCATTTCGACTGTTTCTGGATGAAGGAATACAACTGGACCAACTTAGAATGGGACAAGCGGCAGTTCCCCGATCCCGAAGGCATGCTCAGACGCTTAAAAGACAGGGGACTTAAGATATGTGTGTGGATTAATCCCTATATTGCCCAGCGCTCCAGTCTTTTTACAGAAGGCATGGAAAAGGGGTATTTACTGAAAAAGCCTAATGGAGAAGTGTATCAGGTGGATACCTGGCAGCCGGGTATGGCCTTTGTGGACTTTACCAACCCCGAGGCCTGCAAGTGGTTTGCCGAAAAGCTTAAAGCCCTGGTGGATATGGGTGTGGACTGCTTTAAGACCGACTTTGGCGAGAGAATTCCCACCGACTGCGTCTATTATGACGGCTCTGATCCGGTGAAGATGCATAATTATTACACCTATCTCTATAATAAGGTGGTCTTTGAGGTGCTGGAGGAGAAGCTGGGCCGGCAGGAGGCCATTTTATTCGCTCGCTCCGCCACCGCTGGCGGCCAGAAATTCCCCGTCCATTGGGGCGGCGACTGCACCGCCAATTATCGATCCATGGCCGAGAGCCTGCGGGGCGGTCTGTCCTTAAGCCTTTCGGGATTTGGCTTCTGGAGCCATGATATCTCCGGCTTTGAGAATACGGCCACACCCGATCTGTATAAGCGTTGGTCGGCCTTTGGCCTTCTGTCCAGCCATAGCCGGCTCCACGGCAATATGTCCTACCGGGTGCCCTGGCTCTTTGATGAAGAGGCCGTGGATGTTTTAAGGCATTTTACCCGGCTGAAGTTAAGCCTGATGCCCTATCTCTACGCTGCAGCCCATGAGGCCACAGAAAAGGGCATTCCCATGATGCGGGCCATGCTGCTGGAATTCCCCGAGGATCCGGCCTGCGATTATCTGGATCGGCAGTATATGCTGGGAGAAAGGATTCTTGTTGCGCCTATCTTTAACGACAAGGGCATGGCAAGCTACTATCTGCCCCAGGGAACCTGGACCCATCTTTTGTCCAATGCCACCGCACAGGGCGGTCAATGGCTGAGAGAGGTCTATGACTATTTCAGTCTTCCCCTTTGGGTGAGAGAAAACAGCCTCATTCCCACAGGAAGCAATCATGTACGTCCTGATTACGACTATACCGACAACACAGCTTTCCATCTTTTCGCGCTGAAGGATGGCGCTTCGGCTTCCTGTTTTGTCTATGCCGAGAAAGGGAATAACAGGATAGAGGCCAAAGCGATCCGGAAAGGGGAGACCATCAACTTCACGGTTACCACGGCCCATAAGCCCTGGACCCTTGTTCTGCGCAATATTGAAAAGGTATTCCGGGTGGAAGGCGGGGCCGCAGAACCCACCCCGCAGGGTCTTAGGATTGCTCCTGCGCATGGAAGCAGTACCCTTGTCATTCATTTATAAAGGGAGGTTTGTTCTATGGTATCCCTTGAGTTTCCTGTTGTCTATTTTGGCGGGGACTATAATCCCGATCAATGGCCCAGGGAGATTTGGCATAAGGATATGGAACTGTTTAAAAAAGCCCATGTCAATATCCTGACCCTGCCGGTGTTCAGTTGGGCTTTACTTCAGCCCGCAGAGGATGTTTATAACTTTGAATGGCTGGATGAGCTTTTGGACATGATTCACGCCCAGGGCATCAAGGTCTGCCTGGCCACGGCGACAGCGGCCCAACCCGCCTGGATGTCCAGAAAATACCCCGAGATCCTGCCCGTGGACTTTGAAGGCAGGAAGAGAAAGCACAGCGGGCGGGTCAACTTCTGCCCCAACAGCCCGGTGTTCAGGGAGTTCTCGGGCAGGCTTGTCCGGAAAATGGCTGAGCGCTATAAGGATCATCCGGCCCTGGCCCTCTGGCATGTGGGTAATGAATATGGAACCTACTGCTATTGCGAGACCTGCGAAAAGGCCTTCCGGGAATGGCTGAAAAAGCGTTATGGAAGCATTGAGGAGCTTAACCGGAGATGGAACATGAATTTCTGGGGCCATACCGTCTATGACTGGGAGGATATTGTAGCCCCCTCGGGCTTAAGCGAGGTATGGAGGGACGGCCATCTTGAAAGAACCACCTTCCAACCCATGGTCCTGGATTACAAGCGCTTTATGTCCGAATCCAGCCTGGCCTGCTATAAAAACGAGTATGATATCATAAAAGGCATATGCCCTGATATTCCTGTCACCACCAACCTGATGGGCGCCTTTAAGCCCCTGGACTATTTTAAATGGGCCGAGCATATGGACATCGTGTCCTGGGACAATTATCCCGGACTGAAGGACTCGCCGGGGAGCATTGCCTTTAACCATGATCTGATGCGGGGCCTCAAAGGAGGCCAATCCTTCCTCCTGATGGAACAGACCCCCAATCAGACCAACTGGCATCCCTATAACAGCCTCAAGCGGCCGGGCGTCATGCGCCTGCTGAGCTATCAGGCCATGGCCCATGGCGCCGATTCGGTCATGTACTTCCAGATGCGGCAGTCCATCGGCAACTGCGAGAAATTCCACGGCGCTTTGATTGAGCATGCGGGCCATGAGCATACCCGGGTGTTCAGGGAATGCGCCCAACTGGGCCAGGAGCTTGAAAACCTCAAGGGTGTCATTGGTGCACGGCTTAAGGCAAGAGCGGCCATTCTGTTTGACTGGGAAAACTGGTGGGCTGTGGAGCTCTCCAGCGGGCCCACTGTCCAGCTCAGCTATGTGCATCAGGTTAAAAAGTATTATGAGGCGCTCTTTAAGCGGAATATCACCGTGGATATCATAAAGCCCGGGGATGATTTATCCCCTTATGCCCTGGTCATTGCCCCCGTCCTCTATATGCTGAAGCCGGGGGTGGCCGAGAGCCTCAAAGACTTTGTAGAAAACGGCGGAACCTTCCTGACCACCTTTATGAGCGGTTTGGTGGATGAAAACGACAGGGTCACCACCCTGGGATATCCGGGCGAGCTTAAGGAACTGCTGGGCATCTGGGTGGAGGAGATTGACGCTCTGGAGCCCGGCATGTGCAACAGTATCCGCAAGACCCAAGCCGCAGAGGCTCTTTCCGCCCTGACCAGGGAGCGGTATGCCTGCGCCATGCTCTGTGATGTGATGGAGGCTCAGGGGGCCGAGGTTTTGGCTGTTTATGAAAATGATTTCTATGCGGGAAAGCCTGCGGTGACCCGAAACGCCTATGGCAGGGGCCGGGCCTACTATGTGGGCACCGATTCGGAGGAAGACTTTATCCAGGAGCTGTTAGAGGCCATCTGTGATGAGTGCGGCATCATCCCCGACTTCCAGGTGCCCCAAGGCGTGGAGATCACCCAGCGCTTTAAGGGTGACACCTGCTATACTTTTGTGTTGAACCATCTTACTGAAAAGGTTATTGTGGATCTGAACAACCTGACCGGCAAAGACCTTATCACCGGAAAAACCGTGGCCCAAAGGCTTGAACTGGAGCCCAAAGGGGTCGCGGTGCTGGAAGAAAAGTAGAAAGGAAGCGTGATCATGGCAACATCCGCCTTATGGTATGAAAAACCGGCCGAGGACTGGAACTGGGCGCTCCCCATTGGCAATGGCCGTTTGGGAGCCATGGTCTTTGGCGGTGTCAGCCGAGAGGTGCTTCAGCTCAATGAAGACAGCGTCTGGTACGGCGGACCCCGAAACCGGAACAATCCCGATGCCCAAAAGTACCTTCCCGAGATCCGGAGACTTTTGATGGATGGACAGGTGGCAGAGGCAGAACGGCTTGCCGTGCTGGCGTTAACAGGTGTCCCTGAAAGCCAGCGCCATTACCAGCCCTTGGGGGATCTGGTTCTGGACTTTGACTACTCGGAGGAGATACAGCTTAAGGATCGAAGCCCTCTGGGGTTACCGCCCCAGGCAGAATTCACCCATTATCGCAGAGAGCTGGATCTGGACAAGGCCCTGGTGACGGTAAGCTATCGGGTCAATGGGGTGGGCTATACCCGAACCCTCTTTGCCTCGGCGGTGGATCAGGTCATCACCGTAAGGCTTTCCGCCGATACACCCGGGAAGCTTACCTTCAACGCCCATTTTGAGCGGGAGCGCTGGCTGGATGCCACCCAGGCGCTTAAGGATCATGGTCTTCTGATGACGGGTAGCTGCGGCGGCAAGGGGGCTGTGAGCTTCTGCGCCGGTGTCAGCGCCCTATGCCAGGGGGGGAACATCTCTACCATTGGCGATACCCTGAGGGTGGAAAAGGCCGATTCTGTATTGCTGTTGATCTCCGGCAATACCAGCTTTCGCCATAAGCGCTATAAGGATGTTTGTATAAAGCAGATGAAGCAGGCCCTGGCCAAGGGCTATACCCGGCTCTATCAGGACCATGTGGTCGATTACGGCAGCCTGTTTCATCGGGTGCATTTTGAACTGGGGAGCCCGGAAGATACGGAGACCAGTCTGGAGCATCTTCCCACCCATGAAAGGCTGGAACGGGTAAAGCATGGGGAGCAGGATCTGGATCTTGTGTCCCTCTATTTCCAATATGGCCGGTATCTTTTGATAGCCAGCAGCCGGCCTGGTTCCCTTCCGGCAAACCTTCAGGGCCTGTGGAACAAGGATTTCCACCCGCCATGGGGGAGCAAGTACACCATCAACATCAATACCCAGATGAACTACTGGCCCGCCGAAGTATGCCATCTTGCCGAATGCCATCTTCCGCTGTTCGACCTTATTGAGCGCATGCGGGAGCCGGGACGGGTGACGGCCCGGGAGATGTATAACTGCAGGGGCTTTGTGGCCCATCACAACACTGATATTTGGGCCGACACAGCGCCCCAGGATGTCTGGATTCCTGCCACCTACTGGCCCATGGGCGCGGCCTGGCTCTGTCTTCACCTCTGGGAGCATTACCTGTTCAACCTGGACAAAAACTTTTTAACCAGGGCCTATCCCATCATGCGTGAGGCGGCCGAGTTCTTCGTGGATTTCCTGATTGAGAATGAAAAGGGGTATCTGGTGACCTGTCCGTCCCTGTCCCCCGAGAATGTCTATCGGTTGGACAACGGCCAGGAGGGCTGTCTGTGCGCGGGAAATGCCATGGACAGCCAGATCCTTCATGAGCTTTTCTCAGCCTGTATCGAGGCGGCAGAGATTCTGAAGGTGGATGAGGCTTTCACTGCCACTCTCAGCACCATGAGAAGCAAGCTTCCCAAAACCGCCATAGGAAGGCATGGTCAGATCCGGGAATGGCTGGAGGACTATGAGGAGCCGGAACCCGGACACCGCCATATATCCCAGCTCTTTGCCCTCTATCCGGGGCATATGATCTCCTGGGAGAAAAATCCCGAGCTGGCCCAGGCCGCCATAAGGACCCTGGAGCGGCGCCTGGCCCATGGCGGAGGTCATACGGGCTGGAGCAGAGCCTGGATCATCAATCACTGGGCCAGGCTTAAGGAGGGGGAGAAGGCCTGGGAGAATATCCTTGCGCTCTTGAAGCACTCCACCCTGCCCAATCTCTTTGACAACCACCCGCCCTTCCAGATAGACGGCAATTTCGGCGGTACTGCCGGCATTGCCGAAATGCTTCTCCAAAGCTGGGACAACGAAATTGAAATATTGCCTGCTCTGCCCAGGACCTGGTCGGAGGGTGTCATCCATGGGCTGCGGGCCCGGGGAGGCCTTATTGTGGATATGGAATGGCAGAGGGGGAAATTGGTCAAAGCCAGCCTGTTAGCAACACAGGAAAGACGGGTTAAAATAAAGTATGAAGCGTATTGTCTGGATGTCCAGCTCCCGTCGCAAAAGCGTGTCACCCTAAACTTCGCCATGGATCGAGGCTTAGGTATTCTTGAGGAGTAAATAGCTATGCTGAGCGTGATCTTGATTGACGATGAGCCCTCCATTCGGGAGGGCCTAAAATCCATCATTGACTGGGAGGCTCATGGTTTCACCATTTGCGGCGAGGCCTCCAACGGAATGGAAGGCCTTGAAAAAATATGCCTCCTGAATCCCGACCTGGCTATTGTGGACATCAAGATGCCGGTCATGGATGGCTTTCAGATGATTTCAGAACTGAGAAAGCTCGGAAACTCCTGTGAATATATCATTCTTTCGGCCTATTCGGACTTCAAGTATGCCCAGTCGGCCATTGACCTTAGCATCGGCTCCTATATCCTCAAGCCCATTGAGCAAGAGGAGCTCATTGAGAAGATCACCAAGGTAAGGGAGACAGTTCTACAAAAGCGTGAGGCCAAGCAGGCCCTGGACTTAAGCCTGTCCCTTTCCCGGAGTGAGATGATTCAGTCCCTGGTTCTGGGTCAGCCCATGACCGGGGACTGTGAAGAGAAAATGGGCCTCTGCGGTCTGGATTTCCCCTGGAAAACCTATCAGGTCACTCTTATTGATATTGAAAACAACGGCTTTGATGCGCCAAACCTTCGCCAGAAGATTATGCAGGAGGTGGAACATCTTCTCACCTGCTATGAGCAGGGGTATGTGTTCAGCATTAACCAGTACATAGGTCTGCTCACCAAAAAGCTGAGCAACTGCCATTATTCCCGTATCTTAAGCGACCTCCATGAGCGTATTTTAAAGCTGACCGGCCTGGATGTTTTCATCTCCCTGGGGCAGCCTGAGAAGAGCCTGGACAGTATAAAGCTGTCCTACCAAACCGCCTGCCGGCTGCTGGACAAGAAGTTCATCTATGGCTATAAAAAGATTATTACCTATCAGCAGATTCCCCAGAAAGAGGACGGCAGGAAAAGCCCCTTAAACCGTTGGGATATCGACGCCGTTACACATGAACTGTATCGGGCCATTGATGTGGAGAACAGCGAAGCCATCAATGATCAGCTTGAGGCCATCAAGGACTATTTTATTGCCTCCGAGAGTGATGAGTCCTTTATCAAAATCCAGTATTCCAATATTTATACGGCCATTGTCAGCAGGCTCACCAACAGTAATGAGGCCCTGAGGCAGACCTTAAGCATCCAGCAGAGCGTCCTGACCGAGATCTGCACCAAAAGCAGCCTCCAGGAGCTTCATGGGTATATTAAGTTCGTTCTGATTGCCCTAAGTGAGGAGGTGGCACGGATGAGGCCTGCCGATCCTGTCAAAAAGATTCTGGATTATGTGGAACGCCATTACAGTGAGGACTTAAAGCTCGAAAGTCTGGCGGCCCTGTTCCACTATAACAGTGCCTACTTAGGAAAGCTCATCCGCAGCAAAACAGGGGTCCAGTTCAGCGCCTATCTGGAAAGGCTGCGCATTGAAAAGGCCAAGGAGCTTTTAGAGGCAGGGTATAAGGTCTATGAGGTGGCGCAAAGGACGGGATACCGCTATATTGATTACTTCTACAGAAAGTTCAAAAAGCATGTGGGTGTCTCTCCGACCGATTACAAGGGTAAAAAATCAGGCGCTGCTACGCCGGGTGCAGGAGGGAACGAGGATGGTACAGGCTCCGAAAAGATTTAAGCTTCTTAAGAATTACTTGGCCAAGGTTGAGATCAAAAAGCAGCTTTACATCGTGTACCTCATCGCATGTATTTTGCCCATCCTGATCATTGGTATCTTCTTGCTTATCAATACTAAAAATCTGGTGCTCAATCAGCACTATTCACAGGCCTCGGCCGATAACACCCGTGTGCGCAGCATTTTGCTGGACACCTCTATTTCTCTGACCAATATGTCGGACAACCTTTTCCAGGATGACGCCCTGCAGAGGGTCCTGTCGGCTGAGTATCCCACGGCCGAGGATTCCTATGCGGCCTGCCGCAGGTATTCGCTTCTGGACTATTTCGCGGCCAACTATACCGAAATTTCGGCCATGTATCTGTACTATAACAACAAGACCATGCATGACTACGGGCGGTTCAAGGCCATAACCCCTGAGATCATGGCCACTGACTGGTATCAAAAGGCCGTATCCAGCTACGGCTATCACTGGATGACCGCCACCCGGGAGGATGTGTTTCAAAACTCAGTCAGTGAGCTGGCCCTGATCCGAAAAATCCCCGTCCATGGCTCCAGGGACTTTGCCATTCTGTTTATCAGTGTCAGCAATAACTATCTTAAATCCAGAATCAATACCAGCCCCCTGGTGACCGAGGCCACGGTCAACGATAATCCGTTGTTTTACTCCAGCCTTCGGGATAATATCGGGGGTAAACTGGGCTTTGAGATTGACTATGAACAACAGTATTTTACCTATGAGGGTATTGGAAGGTATCATGGGGAACAGGCCCTCATGCATATTTCAACGCTTGCGCCCATCAAAAGCAGGGACAAGCTCTATATTGTGACCCTGGACTATGAGGCGGTATCCAATACAACCCGCATTATCAGAATCTGCCTGGCCATTGTATTTGTGAGCCTCCTGGTGCCCCTTATCATGGTTTACCTCTTTTCAAAAACCTTCAGCCGCAGAATTAAGACCCTCAGAGAGGAGATGCATAAGGTCAGCATCGGGCAGTTGGACATTATTGACGACTTTAACGGCAATGACGAGCTGGTGGATCTCTATCGGGATTTGAAGGTGATGATTGAGGCCATTAAGAGCCGGGATGAGGAGATATACAAGGAGAAGATTGCCAGGCAGCAGCTTATCAACCACCAGCAGGAGATGCAGTTTGAAATGCTGGCAAGCCAGATCAACCCTCATTTTCTGTTCAACACCCTTGAAACCATAAGGATGAAGGCCCATTGTGCAGGGGATGAGGAAGTGGCCACGGGCATTAAGCTGTTGGGAAAATCCATGCGCCATGTGCTGAAAATACGGGGAAAGGTGACCTCCTTAAAGTCGGAGCTGGAGTATATTGCCGTGTATCTGGACATCCAAAAGCTTCGTTTTAAGGACAGAATCAATTATGAGATTCAGGTATCCCCGGAGATTGATACCGAAGCCTATAAAATCCTGCCGCTATTGCTCCAGCCCATTGTGGAGAATGCCTTCATCCATGGTCTTGAGAGTATTGAAAGCGGCGGGTTTATCCATATTCAAATTGCACGGGAGAAGGATTATTTGGTTGTTTCGGTGACCGATAATGGTGCGGGCATCTCTGAAAAGGAGCTCAACGCGTTAATGGAGCGTCTTAACTGCGATGAAATGCCTTCGGGTGAAAAGAGTATGGGGCTTTTAAATATCAGCCAGCGCATCAAGCTGTTCTACGGCAAGGATTATGGCCTGGATATTGAAAGTACCCTTGGCAAGGGCACCTGTGTTAGGGTTCGTCTCCCGCTTCACTTTAACCATGAGGAGCAGATATCCCAGACCTTTTTTGCACATATTCCGGAATAGTTAAGGCCAACAGGAGCCAGGAACCCATCCGGAATAGGAACGTATGACGATTGGTTTAATATAGAAAAGCAGTATTCAGCGCATATCATGTTCAATGAAAAAAGCCTGCCCAAGAAATTCTACTTAGGCAGGCCGTTTATTTTATGAGCGATTATTTTGCGTTTGCTATAGCTTCTTCACGAGCCTTTCTGGTGTTTTCAGCTATCTTGACGTCAAAGGCGAAGACTTCGTCATAGCCAAGACCCTTAACTGTATCCTGCATATCCTTCAGCAGTGCTTCGAATTCGGCATCATTAGCGGCAAATACCATCTTCCAGGAGTTAGCCTTAATGATTTCACGGCACTGGTTGCGGAGGGTATCGATTTCAGCAGGAGCTGCTTCAGGAATGTAGCTGTTGCCGGGAGCCACCGTATAGGCATTGTGCTGACTCAGATAATCCAGCGTGGTTTCGGCCTTCATGAATTCCTTCCAGGACTTGTCAAGAGGTGTGGTGTTGGATTCCAGGTAGGAAGGCCACAGTGAGTAGTTATAGGGTGCATTGTTTAAAGGATTGATTTCCATGGTGGAAACGGCCTGGTAGTTGAGCTGTGAAATACCGTCCTTATAGGTGCCGCCGCCCCAGGATTCGGGCATCATCAGAGTCTGATCGCCCGAGAAGGCTTTCACACCGAACTCAGTCAGGACAGGGCGTCCGTCCTTCATTTCCCAGGTCAGGCCTTCGGGACCGCAGGAACCGGTGGTCTGAGCACAGGACATCATAACGCCTTCAGGAGAATAGAGCCAGTCAATAAAGTCTACCATTCTCTGAGGATCCTGAGCCTTGGAGCCAACGGCGATGCAGTACTTGTTACCGGTAGGATTGCAGCCGTAGGAGAATATCTTCATATCTTCCATGGGTGCAATCATGAAGCCCTTGCCTTCAGCCTTATGCTCAACGGTGTTGTAAATCTGGCCCTGCCATGGCCAGGGAGACCAGTGAACAGCACCATCGGCGTATTTGGCAGCCAGGGTATCCCAGTTCTGTGTGGGGGAGTCGGGATCCAGGATACCAAGCTGGTTGGCCTCATAGAAGAATCTCAAAGAGCGAATGTATTCGGAATCGCTGTCAATAATGCTTTGTACGGTTTTACCGTCGGCGGAAACCAGAGCAAAGCCGATTTCGTCATAGCCATACATACAAGCGGGCTGCTTGGCCAGACACATCATGTTGCCGTCCCAATCCTTAAAGAGGGAGATGGCATAGGCCTTTTTGCCGCTGTCGCTGGTGGGGTACTTATCCTGCATTTCCTTGAGAATAGGAAGCAGATCCTCGAGGGTTCTGATTCTGGGAGCACCCAGTGCCATGTAGTAATCCCAGCGCAGGTAGGGACCATAGGTCAGGTCATTGCCTTCAGAGGGAGTCAGCGGGGATAAGGATGATACCTGTGAGGGAATGGCATAAATCCTGTCCGAGCCGATAAGGTTTTTCAGCATATCGGTGGCCTGAGGATATTTGGATAAGTACTGGCTCTTAACCACCATATCGGTGATGTCCATGAGGAGCCCTGCCTTTACGGTATCGGCAAGTCTTCCGTTTTCGGCACCCAGTGTAACGATATCACCCAGGAAACCTGCTGCTGAGCGGGTCTGGAAGAGGGTGTCGCCGCCGCCGGCCACGTTGGGAGCGATAATGTTGATTTCCATATTAAATCTGTCTTTTATAACTTTGCCGAACCAACCCGATTGAATGCCCTGATAGTTTGCCTGGCTGTTGAACATATCGATGGTGATGAACTTATCATAGGCTTTATCAGCGGGTGTTGATGTGTCCGAAGGTGTGGTGTTTGAGCTGTTGGAAGGTGTCGGTGTTGGATTGCTGGCAGGCTGTGAGCCGCAGGCGCCAAGACCAAGGATCATAGTCAGGACCAGAACCAAGCTCAGAACCCTCAATCCGTTTTTTTTCATAATAAACTCCTCCTTTATGATGTTCTATTAAAATCAGAGCGGACTCTGATTAAAACCGACAGGATTAACCTTTTACCGAACCAATCATTATACCCTTGATAAAGAATCTCTGGAACATGGGGTAAACCAGCAGAATAGGAATGACAACAATGACTGATACGGTCATGCGCACCGAGGTAGGGGTTTGCTGGGATGCCAGGTTGGCCATGGTTTCATTGCTTAAGTTAGTGCTGTTCTTAATGAGCATGGCCAATGAGTTGGCTTGATTGATGTATTTATAAAGCACATATTGCAGGGAGTGGAGCTTTTCATCGGTGATATAAATCAGGGTGTCCTGGAAGGAGTTCCACTGATTGACCGCCGAGAAAATGGCGATGGTGGCAAGGATGGGTCCTGAAATGGGAAGAATGACCTGGAAGAAGATTCTCAGGGTACCGGCACCGTCAATCTCGGCCGCCTCCTGTATGGAGGAGGGTAGGGACTCCAGATAAGTTTTGACCAGAATCACGTTAAAGGGCTGTATGATGGCAGGGATGATATAAACCCAGAAATTGTTGACCAGCTTCAGCAGAAGGCCAATGGTGATAAAGGTGGGAATAAGGCCCGCATTAAAGTACATGGTGATGATCATGAACCGGTACCAGAACTTTCGTCCCCACATCTTCTGCTGGGTGAACATGAACCCTAAGAAAGCCGATACCATGACGGTTAAAACAGTACCGATGACAGTTCTCAATACCGAGATGAGAGCGGCCTGGGACAATCCCTTGAGCTTAAGGATTTCAATATAGTTGTTAAAATGAATCCCCTTGGGATAGAAGTTGACCAACCCATTGGCGCTGAGATTATTGGCGCTGATGGTGTTGATGATGAGGTAATAAAAGGGGAAGATGCAGATAAGGGTAAAGAGCCCGAACACACTGTAGTTGATGATATTAAAGCATATCTCCCCAGGGGTGCGTTTTCTTCTATGTATAACTTTGGCTGTACTCATTTCGAAACCTCCTTAAGCCTTTGCGATTAAACAATGGTTTCGCCGCGGGTAACCTTGGAAAGCCGGTTGACGACGAACAGCAGGGTGACACTGATAATACTCTTCAATATACTTAAGGCGGTGGCAGGAGAGTAGCTGTTTTGCCCGCCCACACTGATGTTATAGACATACAGGTCCAGAACCTGGATATGCTCGCGATTGAATGCGTTCTGGAAGACATAGTACTGATCCAGGCCATTGGACAGGAAGTTGGCCACCGAGAGCAGTATCAGCACCGAGAAGGTGGGCAATAAGCCTGGAAGGGTAATGTGCCACATGAGCCGGAATCTTCCGGCACCATCCACCCTGGCCGCTTCATAAAGCTCCTGATCAATGCCGGTTATGGCGGCCAGATACATAATGGCGCTCCAGCCAAGGCCCTTCCATACTCCCCAGAGACACATCTTCAGCCAGGTGTGGTTATCGGATTCGAGAAACTTTATAGGGGTATCAATCAAACCCAGGTTGATGGCCAGATTGTTGACCATACCGGAGTTTGAAAACAATGAGAAGGCAAAGGAGTAAACCAAAACCCAGCTTATAAAATTGGGCAGGGTGGTGAAGGTCTGTACGAATTTCTTATACCAGGGCGCCTTAATCTCATTGAGGAAAATGGCGAACATGATGGGCAAACCCGACACCAGCAAACCCAATCCGCTCATGGCAAAGGTATTGCGCATGACCTTCAAAAGCTGCTTGACCTGAGTAGGATTTCTGAACAACATCTCAAACCACTTCAGCCCAACGAAATCACATTGGGAAAGCTTCAGCGGGGGTCTGTAGTCAAAAAACGCATAAGCCCACCCATACAAGGGGAAGTAGGAGAGTATAAAGACTAAGAGCATGAAGGGTGAAATCAGCAAGAAGAGCTTAAACCCAGGTGAAATTCTCTTTTTAGGCATTTAATCTACCCCCAGTAGTTTTTTATGTCAACAAAAGGTTTAATTGCCTGATTTGAAAAATCCAATGAAGTGCTGTTGCATCTTTATTTTAGGATTATGGTACAGGCAGTGCCTACCGGAAAAATTAATACTTTTTCAATGTAAAAATTAGACATGGCTCAAATCAAAGAAAGACCATCCCTGTGTAATGCCGATATAAAAACCTACCCAGAACGGGTAGGCGATGATTATGACAATGACTCCTCTTTTTTACGGTATTCTGAGGGGGTACAATGCATATACTGCTTGAAAATATTGGTGAAGTAACTGAAATTATCAAAGCCCACCTCCATGGCGGCATCAATAATACGCATATCGCTTTCCAGCAGGAGCTTGGCAGCTCGGTTGACCTTGTAGTAATTAATGTAATCCACAGGGGATTTGTTGGCCATCTGCTTAAAGAATCTGCAGAAGTGTCCTTCACTTAAATTGGCAACCTGGGCCAGTTCAGAAAGGCTGATCTTTCGGCTGTAGTTGTTCTGGATGAAGCTGAGCACCTTCTTAAAGCGCTCGGTCTTGTAGAGATGGGCCGATAAGCCCCGGTCAGCGGTGCGGGGCTTACTATGGCTGATAAGCTCCGAGATCATCTCATAGAGACAGGCCTTAACCCTTAATTCATAAGTAAAGTGCTTGGTGCCATAGATCTCAATCATTTCCTCCAGCTTATTGAGGAGCCTTTTCTGCCAGTCGGTCTCCCCGTTGATATGCTGAGGAATCAGATACTTCTTTTTTGTAAGGGGCTCTAAATATTTACTGACTATGCGATCGCAACTGTTTCCCTGAAGCATGTCAGCACTGAAAACCACGGCGTAGTATCCCCAAGGTGCCGAGCCGGATGAAAAGGCGGCATGGACCTCCCCGCTGTTGACAAAAAGCCCTTCGCCCTTGGAGAGCTGGTAGGAGTCGGTCTCAATCTGAAAGGTGGCGGATCCCTCGGTAACATACAAGAACTCAAGCTCATCATGCCAATGGCAGTCCAGTGAGCTGTTGGGATGGGTGTAGCGCATGGAGTAGACCTCCATGGGAAACATGATATCGCCGTGTATTCTGTTTTCTTTTAACAGGCTCTTGTCCATTGGCATCACCTATTGATGAGAAATCAAAATATTGCTGCGCGACCATGAAGTCCCAGACCATAGGACCATTATACCATGAATCGACAGGATGTATCATCATGTTGGCCTATGGAAGGCAGGGACGAATACAAAAGAAGCCGCTTTTTCAAGCGGCTTCTTAAGTGAATTCAACAATTTACTTTGTAGCAAAAACCTTCTTAAGCTTGGCAAAACGAGGTACACCGTCCTCAATGGGGGGCTTGGATTCGCCCTGGATGAGGGGCAGAACGTAATCAATGTAGTCCTGAGTAAGTCCGGTGCCGTCGGCGTTGATCCACTCACGGGGGATTTTCTTCTCGGTATTGGCAACCTCGCTTAAGTTAACGAGCACGTACTCGCAAACGTACTGACCGTTCTTTTCGCCTCTCTTGTAGGCCACCATGTGGTCGGTTACACCTTCAACGGCGTACTGAACAGCCTTTTGACCAGCGGTGAAGGCTTCTTCCACGTCGGCTGCGGAAGCCCAGTGAGCAGCGCATCTCTGGAGCAGGGAGAACTCAATGGCGCGAGCCTTGCACTTGAGTTCCTTCTTCAGTACATTGGCGAGCACCTGAGCGGTTCCACCCAACTGAGCATGACCGAAGGAGTCCTTCTCCTTGGCCAGGTCAGAGCCGTACTCGGAGATATACTTGCCGTCCTTATCCTTGATACCCTCGGAAACGGCAACGATGAGCTTTCCGTTGTTCTTCTCGTAAACCTTCTTACAATCGGCAACGAATTTGTCCATGTCAAAGACGATCTCGGGGAGGTAAATTAAATCGGGGCCCTGTCCCTTGTAAGCTGCAATAGCGGTAGCAGCGGTCAGCCAGCCGGCATTTCTACCCATAACCTCGAGCACGCAAACCATGGGAGTGTCATAAACACGAGCATCCAGGAATACTTCCATAGTGGATGTAGCCACGTATTTTGCAGCGCTGGCGTAGCCGGGGCAGTGGTCGGTAGCGTACAGGTCGTTGTCAATGGTCTTGGGAACGCCCATAACGCGGCATTCGTAACCGGCCTTCTGCATGAACTTGCTCACCTTGTTGCAGGTGTCCATGGAGTCATTTCCGCCATTGTAGAAGAAGTAGCGGATATCATACTTTTTGAATACTTCCAGAAGTCTGTTGTAATCGGTGGGATCCTTGTCGGGGTCTGCCAGCTTGTAGCGAACAGAGCCGAGGGCAGAGGAAGGAGTAGTCTTCAGAAGTTCAAGCTCCTTGGGATCTTCCTGGGTCATATCATAGAATTTTTCTTCAAGAATACCGCGGATACCGTTTGCGGCACCGAAGACCTTGGGGATGCAGTCCATCTTAAGAGCCTCGGTTATAACACCAGCAGCGCTTGCGTTAATAACGGAGGTGGGTCCGCCGGACTGACCAAAGATTGCATTTCCGACTAATTTAGCCATGTTTGTTGCCTCCAATCAAGAATAGGTTTTATTATTATTCTTTAATAAACCATGTGTTTTCAGGCTACTTCAAGGGACTGAAAATAACCAGCATTTAATATATCATAAAGGGATTTTTCGCGCAACGGATAATGTGCGGACATGCCGCGCCATGTTTTTGGCGGGGGAGAAGGTATGCGCGCTCAAATACCCTATAAGATACCTGTGACCTTAGTGAAGAAAAGCAAAAATCCCATTCCGTTGACCATGTAATGCGCAATAAACCCCGGCCAAAAGCTTTTGCGCTTCTGTGCCGCAAAGGCGATAACAAGGCACACGGGCACAAGACTCACAACATCCCACCACTTAAAGCTGTGGTACAGGGCCCACAGGATTCCATGAATCCACCATGCGTTTCTGCCAAAGGCCAATTCCTGCCTGGGCAGGACATATCCCCGCCAGAACAGCTCTTCGCCAGTGATGTTAAAGAACAACATGACGAAATACTTAAGGAGCACCGGCCAGTTGCCGAGGATTTTTCCTCCAACGGCCTGGTCCAGGGCCGCCTGGCTGAACTCAGCGTGCGGGTCCAACAGAAGCGGGAGCCCCTTCGGAACAGGGAGAAGCCCTGCGTCAATGACTTTAGCCCCCAGTACCGAGAATAACCCCATGCCAGCCATGGATACAAGTCCTGCGCCAATACCCCAGGCCACATCCTTCATGCTGAAGCTGCGCATTCTATAGCGTTCCCCCATATCCTTCAGGCTATTTTGCCCATTAAGCCTGCCCAATACCCATGCGGCTATAAACATGAGGGCCATGGGGACGGTCATTGCCAGAAAAAAGCTGTCAAAGTCAGACATTTTCCCGGCCATTAAACAGGGCATAAAGACATAGGTGCTGATGAAAAGAATCACTGCCCAGGCACCGAACCATAAAAGGGATTCCCAAAGATACATGGGCTTTAAGGTCTTTTTTTCTGTAACAAGGGCCATTGATAGTGCCTCCTTTATATAAACATACTTGAATGTATGTTAAATGATTAAAAATTTTTACATTTGTTCATATCCCGTGGATGAAGATATCGGCTAAATGGGGCGCCATTTCCTTAATGGAAAACCATTCAGGGTTCTGAAGCCAGTTTACCGTTACCCCCTGCTGGTAAGCCAGAAACGCTTGGGTGAGCTCAATGGGCTTCTTGTCGCTTCTTAGCTCTCCCATCTCGATGGCGGCCTTCATGTATTGTGCAATGGTGTTCATCAACTGTGTGGAATTCTCCAGTAAAACCCGTCTGCATTCATCCAGCTCTGGGGCTGTACCGGTATTAAACAGCACCAGCCTGACCGTGTCCCGGTAATCCTCATCCTCCTCTAAAAGCGTCCATTGCGCCACCATGATCTTCTTGCAGATCTCCTTTGCGGTGCCGCCGCTTTCCATGGCCCTGGCAATAACATCGTCGCCCCGGATATTGGCTTCATCAATGAGGGCCTTGTAAAGCGCAGCCTTATTCTCAAAATGCCAGTAAACTGCGCCGCGCGTCACACCTGCCGAACGTGCA
>JAKIML020000130.1 GCA_022702935.2 Bacillota bacterium
CAAGTCTGGTATGCGTCAATATTTTCCGGAGACGTATCAGTTGCATCTGCAGTCCTGTAATACCATGTATAATATTCATGTTCAATGTCTCTATCACCATCAGTATTTATGCGAAGATGAACTTTTGACACACGCAGGTTCCATCTGACTTTGCGGGCTATCTTCTCCATGTTCTCCACAGTGGTAAAGGACTTTGCTTTTTCTAAAATAGCGTCAAGGACTTCCTGTGTTGGTTCTTCAGTCATGTTTACTGTGTACGTAACTTGTGGACGCACAAATGTAACTTTGACACTCTTTATGGTATCTGAGACTTCCATTAAATCTTTTTTAAAATCTTTGACAGAATCGGTGTTTATATTATACTCAATACTGCATCCGCCTAATATTATTGAAGCCGTCAGGATAAACAGAATATATAATATAGATTTTTCTATTTTAATTACCTCCATTCTCCGCATTACTCTGAAATAAAGTGTTTATATAATGATTGCTTCCATTTTTACACGAATAAGGTGCAACATTGCAGAGCTTTTTTCACAATTATATAGGAAAATCACGTCAGGGACAAAACTCATACTGAAAAGATTTCCCCTTGGCATTGGTAAAATATCAACTAATCAACGATTAACCGTCTGTCGATAATATATTAACCGATTAGTACATGACAGCGAAATCACCTCCCCAATAGTTAATTGAGTCAAATATATTTTTTTAAGTCAATACTATACCTTTCACCCCTAGAAGAAATTGCTATCCAACGTTGATCTGTATTCATGGATCTATAGTAGTCAGCTTTATAATTTAGGATAAATGCCCGCTGAAGCATTCTGCCTGAGTTTCACTCTCGAGTTTCGATATCAGTTGGTGCCAATTCTGAATTATATTTATATAGTATACACATTTTGGAAGCAAGGTCAAAGGCTATTATGATACCAGTACATGAATCCTTAAATAAGTTTTATTTGAAATGCAACAAAAGAAGATAAAGAATAAAAAATTTTAATGAAATTATGTTTTTTGCATACAAAGTACTTGAGTGATGCG
>JAKIML020000055.1 GCA_022702935.2 Bacillota bacterium
GACGGAAGGTTTAAGAAGCCCTATGTGGATTTCATTGCCGACCTGATTGAGGAGGTCTTTGCCATTCCTATTAAGGATTATGTCTATGTAAAGACCAAGGGATTCCGGGAGATCGTGGATGCTTTCGGCGGGGTAAAGGTCTATGTGCCTGTGAGAATGTATTATATTGATCCGACCCAGGACCTTTACATTGATATAGAAAAAGGAACAAGGACGCTCCATGGCAAGGATGCCGAAGGCTATGTACGTTTCAGGCAGGGCTATGATGAGAACGGTGCCTTCCACAACTATGGTGACCTGTTCAGAAAACAGAATCAGAATCGGTTTATCCAGGCCTTTATTCAACAGCATGTGACACTTAAGAACCTGGGTAAGCTGCCTACGCTTATGGATATATTCAAGCGCAATGTTATCACCAGTGTCACCGAGCTGGGCCAGTTTACTGACTATGCTGCCATGGCTGAACAGGCCATTAATGAAGGCTATACCATTGAAAGCGTGGAGCTGCAGTTGACCGAAAAGACCATTGATGGCTCCTCCTATGTGGTCATTAAGACCGACAAGGAATAAGCATATCTTAATTGAATTAAGCATATACTGTGAGGCCGCTTAAAACGGCCTCTTCTTCATGGGAAATGATTAATTTTATTAATATTATTCGTTCTTCATGCATATATTCAGTTTGTTGAAAAAAATTCAGATAAGGTGTTGACAATAGAGCTTGGCCTGTTGTAATATAAGAAAGCCGCAGTTGCGGAAGTGAAAAAGCGCTTAAATAAACGAATGTGTTTAAACAGTGCTTGACAAACAGAAGTAACCGTGGTAACATAAAAAAACCGTCGTGAGGCGGCCTGAAAAGCAGTTAATAACTCGAAAAAAGTTGAAAAAATGCTTGACAGGAAATCGCGGTGGTGTTAAAATAATAAAGCTGTCGCCGCTGACAAGCAAAGGCTTGAAAGCGAGGCAGAAAGCCAGAGATGGCGAATGGACATTGAAAATTGAACAGTGTACGAAAACATCATGCAAATGATGTA
>JAKIML020000008.1 GCA_022702935.2 Bacillota bacterium
TTAATGACATGGTCTATAACCTTGTGAAAATACTTGTTTACCATACTAAGAAAACAGATGGGTATGCATCCATTAATTATATAGATGATTCAGAAGAAAAAGATTTCTTTTTAAAGTTTTATGTGGGCAAAGAAGACTATAATTATATTCCGGCTGGTGCCATAGAGTTGTGGATAAATACGATTCCACAAAAAAGTCTCACAGCCGAAAGGTATTTTCCTGGTAAACAAAATGGATACACATATTATCAGTGGATTATTGGGGCAATTCGTGAGAATGGCGCCATTCAGGGCTATAAGCCCGGTATGGATCGAAGCAAGTTTGAATGGACATCACCGCGTTACGAACAAATAATTCTTGATCTATGCCAAGAAATTTATGGAGGAAAGCAAGGCCAAACTTTCTTCCAATTCATGCTCAGCAAGGTCGATGCGTATTTTCTTAGTGATAAGAATTTTCAATCAAGCTATATGGGCTTCAATAAAGATGTAGGAGTGGAGATTGTCCATTATTATCCTGAAGAATACAATTATGGGCTGAAGTTTTCAACGGATAAACCGGAGGTGAGAAAGTGAAAAAACGCATAACTCTTTTTCTCATCTCATGCATTCTTTTTTCCCTAATACTCATTGTTAATGCAGGTTATTATGAGCACCGTCCTGAGAAGTATCCCGATATCCCTTATGAATCGCAAAAAGGTAATTATAAACTTAACACCTTTATTCTTGATACTTATAATATAGTAAGTTACGGTGAGCCCTTTGGAAATTGGTTACCAACCAGAGAGGGCTTAATGACAAAAAGTAAAAATTCAGACGAAAGGGGCGAATATCAATATTTAGGTTATAACTATTTAGAAATACCTATCACAAACGATCGGTATTTTAGTCATGAAGATAAAAAAGGGAACGTCTTTGATTTAAAGTATAGTGGAGTGACATGGACACCTATTAGTGGTGCGAATTTATCTTGGAAAAGTGTGGATAATCGCCCTACAATACGTGATTACATTCTTAAA
>JAKIML020000054.1 GCA_022702935.2 Bacillota bacterium
CGGGGTCGGACTTTCACCGACTAGTGCGGTCCAGCTTCGCTGGACGCGCGGAAAAACAAAAAGAGCATGTTATCATTCTTAATGATTACATGCTCTTTTCTGGTGCCGATGGCCGGAGTCGAACCGGCACGGTGTTGCCACCGGTGGATTTTGAGTCCACTACGTCTGCCAATTCCATCACATCGGCATGTCGCTTTATTATATTAGCACATGCGCTTTTCAAAATCAAGGGTAGTGTTGTCGGCCAAAGAATTTTCACCACTGCCCTACCTATGGGGAAAGCACCTATTGGGTGATCTTCTGAATAATGGTTTTGATATCGTCATCGTATTTGATGGTATAGCGGCCCGGTTTAATGGACTTCTCAAGCTGCTGCTTCTTGAGCATGATTTCAAACTCAATGGAGCTTTCAATAATCCCAGCCTCATAAAGTCGCTGCGAAACCTGGGTAAAGGACTCATTTTCATGGATAATAAAAAGAAGACTCCCATCGGGATTCCTCATAATATCCCCACTCCCGCTGTACCGATCCACCATCCCGAGTTTTTTGGACAGTTCTATTATCTCGGCATCAGTGAGCTGGGGCTTATAGCCTATAAAGAAAATCATGCCTAATAGAGACGTGATAATAATGCCCATTCCAAGGCCCAAAAGCACACTTTTCCCGTCAATCAGCTTCACGGTATTACCTGCCTATCTTGGCAATCAGCTCGATTTCGCCTTTCCCGCAGTTCAGCAGCCGCGCAATCTCGGTACTGTCCAAACCGCTCTTGGCAAGCTTGATAATCTCACGGCGTTTTGAATCGAAGGTAAGGACCTTTGCCTTTCGAGGTGCGGCCGCTTGCTTGGGTTCGGGTTTTTCTTCGGCCAGGATCTTGTCGATGGCCTCCTCACTATACCGCGGTGCGGGCTCCTCCTCTTGCTGAGGTACACCCAGCATTTCAATCTTGCGATCGGCCTCTGCCAGAGTTTGGTTCAG
>JAKIML020000016.1 GCA_022702935.2 Bacillota bacterium
TTGAGGTCCGTACCCAGCAGGAACGCCGCCCCAGAATTTTAAAAGCACGGGTTCCTTGGCATTACCGGAATTGGGTGATTGGGAAGGTGAAGCGGATCCTGAGGAGGGTGACTGTGCCGGATTTTGATTTCCCGAAGCATTTCCGCAGGCTGCAAAGGCGGTTATCATCATAACCAATGCTAAGAGAAGGGTAAGTACTCTTTTCAACATATTATTCCTCCCTAATACATTTTTGCGCTTCTTGTGAGCACACTTTCATTTTAAATGGGGGTCCGGGGAAATTGAATCATTTATACTGTCCTCTACCTTCATTAAGCTGTTAAGAACGATAAGGCGCTTCCCTCCTGTTTAATGAAGAAACCTGGATTAAAAACCCTCTGCTTGTACTTTTTTTCGTTCTCTATCACTTTTCTGCAATCTTTTTATTTCTATAGTCCTGAGGGGACAGATTTGTTATCTTTTTAAAGAGGATACTGAAGTAATTGGGGTTGTTAATCCCTACCTCATAGGCAATTTCATTGATTTTTTTATCGCTCTCCGACAACATGGCCATGGCCTTTTCAATCCTGAGGCGATTGACATAGTCCACAAAGGTAATCCCCATTTCCTTCTTAAACAGATGAGAAAAATAGCTTTCACTGATGTGGATGATTCTGGCCACATGGGATATGCTTAAGTTGCCGCTGAGATTATTCTTCACATAGGCAATGATCTGAGCCGTCTCTTTTTTAAGCTTCCTGTTGCCTAATTTATCGCATTCCTCTCCAAAGCTTTTCAGAATCTCAGTAAAACTCTCTTCAATGGTTGAAAGCAGATCATATTGGAAAATAGCCTGATACAGTGTCATGCCAAAATTATCAGTGAGCTTATCCAGGAGTATCCCCTGGGAAAGACCGCTGCTTTTGAGTACCCGATAATAATCATAGAGTTTTTCACGGATGAGATGGGGCTCTGCCTGAAGCTGTTGATATAAGTGGTCAAAAACCTTTCTTATAAAGGCCTCGGCATCATAAAAGCTGAAGGGATCCAGGGCAATCTTCCATTCGGCAATACCCAGCTCCAGGGGCATCATGAGTTCCTGAACCCGGAAGGCATCCTCATGACTGACCAAAAGCTGCGGACTTTTAACAAAAAACCGTTCCTCCATGGTTTTCTTACATTCATTTACCGCATGGGAAAAGGCCTCAAGACCTATAGCCTTTCGACTCAGCGACCCTAAGACCTTTAGGCCAAAATACCGCTCCACACATTCTACAATCCGCTGGAAGCTGTCTTTTATTTTTTCCACGGTAGGCCGATCCAACTTTTTACCGGGAAGGTTGATGACCACAAGGCATTGGCCGTTATCATACCGGAAGGTTTGGGAGACAAAACCTTCGGTCATAATCTCGGATACAATATTCTCCAGGGAGGCCGTAAAAAGACTGGGTTCCAAAGCATTTTCAGTCATCTGCATGGTATTGTAATTGGCAATGCTTAAATAGAGTAAGGCATAGGGACTATTAAAGTCACAGGCCACATTAATCATTTTAAGCTCGTTGAGAAATTCTTCTTCATTGATATAGCTCTGCTCAATAAGTGTGTGAACCAGCCATTCCCGAATAGGGCCCGCACTACGCCGAAGCAAGCGCTCAGCCTCTTTTACCGAGGTCGTTCTCTCATCTATCTCCTTAGAAACACTGTTGATGACATTCAAAAGCTCATCGGCATTGATGGTCAGCTTAAAGATAAAATCGCTTGCGCCCAACTTCATGGCCGACTTGACCTTTTCGAAGTCATTATAGTTGCTCAAGACAATAATCTTGATATGAGGATACCTTTCGGCACAATACTTAATAAGTTCAAGGCCATTGACAGGCTCCATGACCAGATCGGTCAGAATAATATGGGGATCGGTTTCAGGGATTTTATCAATAGCATCCTGCCCATGATTGGCATCGTAAACAATGGAATAACCTTGAGCTTCCCAATCCACCATTGATTTAATACCGATATGTACCAGGAATTCATCGTCCACTATCATAATCCTTTTCACTTTAAGCCTCTCCCCCCGCTTCTTTATTCATGCATTTGATGGGCAGATGATAGTCCACCCGGGCCCCGCCCGTCTCCCCGTTTGAAAGCTCTATACCGTATTCCTTGCCAAAGGCTATACGTATACGCTCATCAATAATGTCCAGGCCTATACCCAAATGCTCTCGGGCATTACCGCTGCCCTCTCTTCTTTGATAGAAGATCTCTATACTTTCTTTGCTGAAGCCTTTTCCGTTATCGGAGATGGTGACCAGAAGCCGATCATTATCCCTCCATGCGCCGATATGGATGAGCCCGCCCCGGGTATCGGGTGAAAAAGCATGCTTGAAAATGTTCTCAACCACGGGCTGCAGAATGAACTTAATAATCAGCAGATCCTTGACCGAATCCTCCAGATCCACTTCAAGGGTGTAAGAGTTTCCAAAGCGCATATTTTGGATATGGCAATAGCTTTTAATGATAGATATCTCCTGGTCCAAAGGAACCAGCTCATCATTCTTGGTCATGCTGTATTTAAGAATTTCGGCCAGCGCATCAATACTTTCTCTGATATTGTCAGCCTTTCGGATAATGGCCATCCAACGGATGGTATTCAAGGTGTTAAACAGAAAGTGGGGGCTCATCTTGGAGCGCAAGGACTCAAACTGGTACTTTTCCTTGATCCGCTGCTCCTGGGTAAGCCGCTTAAACAGGTCGTTGATATGTGAAGACATGGTATAGAAGGATTGATAGATATCCCCTATTTCATCCTTTCGTCCCACCTCCAGGGCAACGGGCTGCTCACCTACCCGATAGCGCTTCATAAGTCCTGATAAAACCCGGATAGGTCGGGCTATCCAGCGGGCTATAAAAATTGCTATGATAAACAAAACGGCTATAAAAATGAGACTCAGGGTATTAATTTTAATCAATAGGTTGTTCATTTGATTCTGGATATTCTGATAATCGGTAAAATAAAAGATCTTCAACTGTTTTTGGGAGTAAATGCTGCTCAGGCTGATGGTGTAATAGCTTAAAAGATACCTTCTGCCTTTCTGAGCGATAATGTCATTACCTTCCCTTTCACCATTGTAGGCAGTAAGAAGCTGGGTCAGTTCCTCTTCTGAAAGAAATTCATTGTTATTGAACAGGACTGCTCCCTCCTGAGTAAGGGCGCAAATAGAGTCTAAATCCGAGTATTTGTATTTATTAAGGATACTAAAAACATACTCATGATCAATGCTGAGGATAATGGTGCCCAGCCTTTTATCCGAATGGTCATCATTCATGATGGACCGGGCCAGGGATATGTGTTTTCCTGGCTTCTCATCAAGAAATTCAAAGCCGTCAGTGGACAGCTTCCACAGGATATAGCCCTTGGCGGAAATACTGTCCTTAACCCAGTCCTGATCCAGGATATAGGCAATATCCTTGTTGTTAAGGCTCCAATTGGCATAGGTTTGTTTCTCTCTGTCAAAAAAGGTCACATGGGTATTTTCCAGAAAACTGTCATAGAGATTCTGCATGGAGATTTCATTTAAAACATTATTAAAGACCACAGCCCTGTCATAATAGGATTGGTCCTCGTCATTAAAGGTCCGGGCAAAATCCGGATCACGAAAAAATACATTAGATATGCTAATCATCCGTCCAAGAACCTGGCTTATCTCGTTTTCGCTTTTTGAGATGTTCTGTACAACCTTAAGGCTTATCTCTTCCCGAAGAACAGCCTCCATATCGCTTTTTACGTACTGGAGCATCAGCGAAAAGGGAAACAGTATCAATAATGCAATGATTAGAAATATCCTTAAAGATAGACTGAGCCTTTTTGTAAAAATCACACGCTTCACCTCTTGATGCTGCTTCTGTACTGGGAGGGTGATTGTCCGGTTATTCTTTTAAATACACTGGAGAAGTAGTTGGGGTCCGAAAACCCACATTTTCCTGAAATCTCAAAAAAACTGTCCTGTGTTTTATGGATTAAGTCCTTGGCCTTATCAATACGGACCTGGTTGATATATTGATTAATACTCTGATTCATTCCGGCTTTAAAGATATGGCTCAGATAGGATTCACTGCAATGACAAAAAGAAGCTATATCCTTAATCTTAATGTCATTGGCATAGTTAATGCGGATATATTCAATGGCGTTGGACAAATGATAGACGCGGCTGGCGTCAGTGGAATTGATGCTGTAACGGGAGATTTCTCCGGCATTTAACAGGCTCCTGTAAACCATGATAAAATACTCCACCAGAATTCCACACAAGCGCATGGCCTTCTCATGGTCGGGAGCCTTGCCTGAAACGGTATTTTTGTAAAGACGCAGGGCTTTTTCTTTATCCATTCTGTATTTTACTGAGATCTTGGCAATGCGATGATGGGCTCGCCTTTCATTACCTTCAAAGCCATAGAGGCATATGGCTGCAATGGCCCTGTCTTCATGCTTGACGGGAATGACCATTTCACTGACCCCACAGTAACAGGTTCCTACAAAATACCCCTCACTGACTTCGCATTTTCGGTGCAACAGGCGGGTATTGTCCAGACAGCGGTCCCAGAGCTCTTTGTTGGATTTTATATACATGCAGAAGGATGAGCGGTGGATATAGTAGGCATTCAAATCATTGGCTAAATCAGGATCCTTGGGTATAAATCCGACGAAGTCCTTGATAGCTAACTGGCATCCTAATTCGGAAACGAGATATCTTACGTACCCCAGAACATTTGAATATCTGCTCAAAAAATATCACGTCCACTATCAATAATTTGAGGTCTTATACCTATAAACCTACCACTCTTCAGGGATTATTAACAGCGCAAAATGTGCTATTTTATGCCTATTTTATCAAGATGGCGGAATAGTGATAGTGATAGCAGAATTTTAATAACGCCATTAGTGCAGATTTTTAAAGATTTTTTGCGATTTATTTAAGGCTTCTTATCGGCCCCCATCCTATAATGAACTCAGGATTATCCATGGTAAGCCATTTTGGCATTTCAAAGGATGGGCTTTCCACTTCATCCATAGACGACAGCCCTAAAATCATTGAGGAAACAGGAGGAAAGAGTCCATGAGTGACAAGAGAAATCAGACCAAAAAATATGATGTAGTGGTGGTCGGCGGTGGTATGTCGGGAATATGCGCCGCTCTGGCATCCTCGCGTCATGGAGCCAAAACCGCCCTCATTCAGGCACGTCCCGTTCTCGGAGGCAATGCAAGCTCTGAGATGAGAATGCATATTACCGGAGCCAACTGTCATCTGGGGAAGACCGATCTTCAGGAGACGGGGATTCTAATGGAAATTCTTTTAGAGAATAAACGTAGAAACCCCTATCAAACCTTCGCCATCTGGGATTCGGTCCTTTGGGAAAAGGTCCGCTATCAGGAAAACCTGGACCTATACCTCAATACCTCCATGGACGAAGCCTATACCGAGGGCAGCAAAATTACCTCCATTCTTTGTCACCAAATCAGCACTGAGACCACCTACCATTTCTATGCTGATATTTTTGTGGATGCTACTGGTAATGGTTCCTTAGGCATGTATGCCGGGGCTGAGTTTCGCATGGGAAGCGAGGGTAAGGCGGAATTCAATGAGCCTAATGCACCCGATGAACCCAACAGTACCACCATGGGCAACACCCTCATGTTCATCGCCGAGGACATGGGTGAGCCAGTACCCTTCAAAAAACCCGACTGGGCTTATACCTTTACCGAAGAGGATTTGATTTTCCGAGGACATGGCAACATGACCATAAGCCATGGTGAAAACGGGGTTCAGGAGCTCTACAATGCCGATTCAGGCTATTGGTGGATAGAACTTGGCGGAACCAGCCACGACATCATCGGTGATCATGAGATCATTACCGAAGAGCTTTATAAATGCGTCTATGGTATATGGGATCATATTAAAAACAGCGGAGATCATGGTGCCCAAAACTATGCCCTGACCTGGGTGGGCTCGGTTCCCGGTGTAAGAGAAAGCCGCCGCCTTGTGGGGGACTACTTATTGACCGAAAACGATGTGGCCGGCAACCGTATTTTTGAGGATGCAGTGGCCTATGGCGGTTGGCCCATGGATGAGCACCCGCCCCATGGTCTTTTCCATAAAGGCTATCCCGTTCGCTATATCAACTTCCCAGGCGCCTATACCATTCCTTATCGCTGTTATTATTCGAAAAATATAGACAATCTGATGATGGCCGGCAGAAATATCAGCACCACAAAAATGG
Source organism: Bacillota bacterium (assembly GCA_022702935.2). GTDB lineage: Bacteria > Bacillota > Clostridia > DSM-8532 > DSM-8532 > DTU059. Next base: position 6,250 of record JAKIML020000016.1, read on the forward strand.
CCCTGGGCTCTACCCGGGTTATGGGAACCTGTGCAGTGGGCGGCCAGGCGGTAGGAACAGCCGCAGCCATGGCGATCAAATATGGCTGCACTCCCCGGCAAATCGGTCAGCATATGGACGAGCTTCAACAGACGCTTTTAAAGGACGACTGTTATATTCCGGGCTATAAAAATACCGATACTAAGGATCTGCTTTTAGAGGCCTCGGTCTCGGCTTCCAGCTTTCTTTCTGGTTGTGAGCCTGAAATGGCCATTAGTGGTGTGACCCGCAGGGTGGGAAATGCCCAGAACTGCTGGGAGTCCCAGGGTATTTCGGAGCATGGTGAATCCCTTGTCTTTAAGCTTCCATCAATTAAGCCCGTCTCCCAGATCAGGGTTACCTTCGACCCCAACCTTACCCTTGAAATCGCCCCTTCTATTACCCGGAAGGTAGTTGAGCGCCAGGTCAAGGGTATGCCCAAAGAGCTTGTTAAAGATTATAGGCTATTGATTTATAACGGGGAGCAACTGGTTTATTCTCAGGACTTTACTGACAACTATCAGCGGCTAAATGTTCACCATTTGTCCCAGGCCATGCTGGGTGATCGGATTGAAATTAAAGTTTTCAGCACTCATGGCTATCCCAACGCCAGAGTTTTTGAAGTTAGAGCCTATTGAAAGGAATGTGATGGTTATGAGAACATCTCGCAGATATATGGAAAAGAACTTTGATGTGATTGTGGTAGGCGGAGGTCTTGCAGGAACCTGTGCTGCCATTGCATCTGCCCGGCATGGTGCCAAAACAGCCCTTATTCAGAACCGTTCAGTACTCGGCGGAAATTGCAGCTCTGAAATCCGCATGCATATTGTGGGTGCAAGCTGCCATCTGGCAAAGCTCAATGCCGCAGAAACAGGAATTGTAGAAGAACTCCTGCTTGAGAATAAAAACATTAATGTAACCCAATCCTTCCCCATCTGGGATACCCTGCTCCTTCAAAAGACCCGAGCCACCAAGAACCTGGAAGTCTTTTTAAACACCCATATGCACCATGCTGAGACCCAGGAGGGAAGCATTACTGCCATCTACTGTCACCAAACCACTACCGAAACCGATCTAAAGCTTAATGCCAGGATATTCATCGATTGTACCGGACATGGAACCTTGGGTTATCTGGTGGGCGCCGAAACCCGAAGCGGCAGTGAGTCCATCCATGAGTTTAATGAGCCCAATGCACCCCAGGAGCCCAATCAGTTTACCATGGGCAATACGCTCATGTTCCAGGCCATTAACCGGGGAGAGCCGGTCAAGTTTATCAAGCCTTTCTGGGCTTACAGCTTTTCTGAGGAGGATCTGAAGCACAGGAAGCACTACAATTGTGTCACAGCCTTTGCTGATGGCGGTGCCACCACAGAGTTTGTGGAGGGAGAAGCCAAAGCACTTCCCGAGTTTTCAGCCATGGACGCTGGTTATTGGTGGATTGAGCTGGGAGGTAAGTATGACGACATCATTGCCGACGGAGAAATTATTCGTGATGAGCTGTTAAAGTGCGTCTATGGCGTTTGGGATCATATCAAGAACTGTGGGGATCACGGCGCCGAGAACTATGATCTGGTCTGGGTGGGCATGGTTCCTGGTTATCGGGAAAGCCGTCGTCTTGTAGGGGATTATTTGCTCACCGAAAACGATATCCGCGCCAATAAGGTCTTTGAGGATGCGGTGGCTTACGGCGGATGGCCCATGGATGAGCATGTGCCTGGTGGGATCATGGACTTTGATAAATTCCCTTCCCGTATTCTTAACTTTGACGGCCTGTATACGATTCCTTACCGCTGCTACTATTCCAAAAACATTCCCAATCTCATGATGGCTGGGCGGAATATCAGCACCACAAAAATGGCCTTTGGCAGCACACGGGTCATGGGCACCTGTGCCGTAGGCGGCCAGGCTGCTGGTACTGCGGCAGCGCTTGCCATTAAGTACCAATGCACACCCAGAGAGGTTCATCAGCATATGGATGAGCTCCAGCAAACCCTTTTAAAAGATGATTGTTATATCCCCGGGTACAAAAATACCGATCCCTGTGATCTCGCCCGTGAGGCCAAGGTCACGGCATCCGGTTATAAGCAAGGCTTTGAACCTGAGAATGTCATTAACGGCATATCCCGTACGGTGGGAAATAACTCAAATCTCTGGGAGTCCCTGCCCCTGGACCAGGGTGTTCAAACACTGACCCTGGAACTGGAGAGCTTTAAGAAAATCCAAGAAATACGCCTGACCTTTGACCCCAACTTAAATCAGGAGATTATGCCCTCCATCACCCATCAGGTCAAAAACCGCCAGGTAAAAGATCTCCCGCCGGAACTGGTCAGGGATTATGAGGTGACCTTCTATTACGGGGCCAAGGTTGTCCATAGCCTTCATATTAATGATAATTACCAAAGGCACAATGTTATTGCCCTTCCCTCGCCGGTTACGGCTGATCGGGTAGAGATCAAAGTTCTGGCAACCTATGGCTATCCTGCGGCAAGGATATTTGAAGTCAGACTATACTAACCAAATTTTCATACCCACCAGGCGAAGGGTTTACTCTGCTGTTATAGTTTTATTGGGCCGTCCCGCAAAGGCGGCCTTTTGATTGACGGTTTTCTGAACATAGAAAATGCGTAAAGCTTCATATAAAAAAAAGCCTAATTTACTTATGGTATAATGAGATTAAGTCTACGTTTTTACTGATAAGGGGGTTCATCATGAAGATCAAGTTTCTGGGTGCGGCTACATCGGTAACCGGCTCTTCTCATCTCATCACAACCCAAAAACACAAGATCTTGCTGGATTGCGGCATGTTCCAGGGGAACGACGAAATAGAGGCCTTGAATCGGGAGCCTTTTGATTTTGATCCCAGTGAAATAGATTTTGTTATTCTGAGCCACGCCCATATTGATCACAGCGGACGGCTTCCGTTATTGGTCAAGCGGGGCTATAAAGGCCAGATCTACTGCACCGACGCAACCGCCGACCTTTTGGATATCATGCTCAAGGACAGCGGATACATTCAGGAGCGTGAAGCCGAATGGAGGAACAAAAAGAATCAGCGTAAAGGAAAACCCTTAGTCGAGCCGCTGTATACCTTCAATGACGCGCAGGCTGCCTTGAAGCAAGTGCGGCCGGTTCTTTACAACCAGCTTATCGAGCTTGATCCCGATTTAAAAATCGTCTTTAATGATGCGGGGCATGTACTGGGCTCATCCATTGTCGAGCTCTTTATCAAGGAGGATGACAATGTCTCTAAAATTGTGTTCTCCGGCGATTTAGGCATGAAGAACAGGCCCATTCTCCGGGATCCTACCATTATTAAGAAGGCCGATTATCTGATTATGGAAACGACCTATGGTAATCGGGTTCATGAGAAGAATGCCTCCAGCATAGAAAAGCTCATAGAAATCGTTCTCAAGACCACTAAGCGGGGCGGCAATGTCATTATTCCCTCCTTTGCCGTGGGACGGACCCAGGAGCTTATCTTTGAGTTCAACCGTTTTTATGAAGAGCATTCGGAGTACAGAGATGCCCTGAGCAATATCATGGTCTATATCGACAGCCCCATGGGCGCATCGGCCACTGAGGTATTCAGAAGGAATGCCCAGGTCTTTGACGATGAGATGAAGGCTTATATTCTTCAGGGAGATAACCCCCTGGACTTTAAAAACCTGAAATTCACTCGCACCAGTGAGGATTCCATGGCCCTGAACCAGGATCCCAGCCCAAAAATCATCATCTCCTCCAGCGGTATGTGCGAAGCTGGACGGATTAAGCACCATCTTAAGCATAACCTGTGGAATCCCAAATCCAGCATTGTCTTTGTAGGCTATCAGGCAGAGGGAACCCTGGGCAGAGCCCTGGTCAATGGGAGCAAGGTAGTCACCATCTTTGGCGAGAAAATCAATGTTGAAGCCGAGATTTACAATTTGGAAGGATTCTCGGGCCACGCTGACAGGAACGGCCTTTTGGAATGGCTCTCCGGCTTCCGGGTTAAACCCCACCGGATCTTCTTAGTCCATGGCGAGGAGGAGTCCAAAAGGGATTTTGCCAGAACTGTCAAGGAGACCCTTGGTTTTGATTGCACAGTGGTCAACAAGGTTTCTGAGTACACCCTATCCCATGAAAGCATACAGACTGAGGAGGAAATCCTTCAGGAGCGTGTTTCCCCGGAGGCCCTGGCCGAGATTAAGAATAGAATTGCTAACCTTCACGATTTTTTGGAAACCATTCTTTACAATACCCGCTTAGCCATGGGCTCCAATCTCTCCCCTGATCAGGTTACCGAGATTAACAACATCCTTCTGGGGCTTGAAAAGAATATTATCAATCTGGGTTCTGCCGTAACACGGGAATCCAACCCTTTTGTAGAATGATGAAATGATGGATCGGACGATATTACATTGTGACTGTAACGGTTTTTATGCCTCGGTAGAATGTCTGCTGAGGCCTGAGCTTAAGAATGTTCCCATGGCAGTGTGCGGAAATCCGGAGAACAGGCACGGGATTATCCTGGCCAAAAACGAACTGGCCAAGAAATACCATGTGAAAACGGCAGAGACCATATGGCAGGCCAAGAAAAAGTGTCCCGACCTGGTCCTGGTTCCGCCCCACCATGATGAATACGAGAAATACTCTGCACTGGTCAACCGGATATATCAGGATTACACCGACAGGGTGGAGCCCTTCGGTATTGATGAATCCTGGCTGGATGTGACTGGGAGCCTTCATCTCTTCGGCTCGGGCAAGGAGATTGCCGATACCCTTCGAAAAAGGGTGGCCACTGAGATCGGCTTAACCATTTCAGTAGGGGTTTCCTTTAACAAGGTCTTTGCCAAGCTGGGCAGCGATTATAAGAAGCCCGATGCCACCACCGTCATTGACCGGAATAATTATAAAGAGCTCATTTATCCCCTGCCGGTTTCTGATCTTCTGTATGTGGGAAAAGCGGCCAAGGAAGTGCTTTCCCACCTTCATATTTTCACCATCGGTGACCTGGCGAGAAGTGATAAGTCCATGATTATCTCTAAGCTGGGAAAAATGGGAGAGATGATCCATGATTACGCCAACGGCCTGGACGATGCGCCCGTAAAGTCCGTCACCGAGGAGAGTGATATTAAGTCGGTGGGCAATGGCATGACTTTTAAACGGGATCTTGTAGGATTATCGGACATTACCATAAGTGTCCATGCCCTGGCCGACAGTGTGGCTTCCCGTATGAGGAGATACGGTGTAAAATGTTCCACCGTCCAGGTGACCATCCGGGATCCGCAGTTTAAGAATATCTGCAGACAGAAATCGCTGAAAAGGCCCACCCATCTTGCCCGAGAGATATCGCAAGCGGCGCTGGAAATCATTAAGAACTGCTGGGATATGAAAAATCCTATCCGCATGCTCACCATAACAGGCTCAAACCTCATCACCAAGGATGAGTACTATACCGAGCAGTTGAGCCTGTTCGAGGAATGCTGCGATGAGAAGCGGCAGAAGCAGGAGCAATTGGAAACCACCCTGGACAAAATCAGGAGCAAGTTCGGAAGAGGGGCTGTCACTTTTGGCTCATCCCTCCACAATACCCTGGGCATTAATGAAGAGGACCCTCATTCCTCATAGATCAGGGCAATTCCTCGTCTGAGGGTGTCCTCATCGATGGCCCCTTCCACGCCCGCCTGGATATACCCATCTTTGTCAATGAACAAGGTGCTGGGAATGGATCGAACCCCATACGTAATGGCCCCCTCCTGATGGGTATCAAAGAGGACGGTAAAGGTGAACTGGTTATCTTCAATATACTCTTTGCCTGTCTCAACTTTTTCACGTTGTCCATCCACCAAGTCCACCATGAGGAAGATCAGTTCCTCCCTTTCATACTCTTCCGAAACCTTGTTAAAATGCGGCATCTCAGATTTACAGGGAGGGCACCAGCTTGCCCAGAAATTGAGTACCACCGGAGTTCCACGATAGTCGGAAAGCTTGACCTCATTGCCCTCCCAGTCCACAGCCGTAAAATCGGGGGCAAGAATGGGCTGGGGCGTATCCTCCTCGGCAGGGGACGGGCTCTGGTTTTGATTCCCCGGTTCCACCGAAGGCGGAGTTCTGCTGGTCTCGACCTTAGTTAGTGAATTCTCCGGCGAATAGCGGTTGGATAAATACCTGTAGGCCAGGCCCGCACCCGCCATGAACACAATAAACAGGACTATATAAAGAATGGTTCTTAGTTTTTTATTCATACCATTTCTCCCTTTTCATAGATTGCTTAGCTGAACAGGGCCAGAAGCCTTCCCATAAGACCCGTCATCATGGCCAGGCCCAGGGCCACCAAAAGCAGGCCTGAAATCATGTTAATTACACGGTAATGTTTTTTAATAAAATCAAAGACCCCTTTAAGCTGATTAAGAAGAAGCGCTGATACTACAAAAGGAATGCCAAGCCCGAGAGAAAAACTTAAAAGCAGGGTAATCCCCTTCATGCTGCTTTGGGCATTGGCCGCCAGCATCAGTGCTGAGCCCAAAAAGGCTCCCACACAGGGGGTCCAGCCTATTGAAAACACAGCCCCAAACAGGATGGAGGAAAAGAATCCTAGTTGATTGGGTTGATATTCCTTACTGATGAAGCCCCTGAATAAGTTGAATTTCAAGATACCCAGATAATTCAGGCCAAAAAGGACCACCAAAGCCCCTGTGATAATATTTACGGCCATTGCATAGCGAATCAGAAAACTACCCAGGGTGCCTGCAAAGGCGCCGAGGGCGGTAAAAACAAGGGAAAAGCCCAGTACAAAGCCAAGGGCATTGGTCAAGGTCTTTCCTCTGCTTCTTTCTCCTCCGGCAAAGTACAGAACATATAATGGCAGCATGGGAAGCATGCAGGGTGAGACAAAGGTCATGATTCCCTCAAGAAATACAATGATATAATCCAAGACATTTCCTCCTTCTATATGGATCATGCCGTTCCATGCTTTTATAGTGTTTGAATCTATCATATCAAATAAACCCTGTTTTGACTGTAACCCTGTCACAAAAAATTTATGATTCAGGATGGTTTTCATTTCGGCTTTTTATGTTATATTATGATAGATATAGCTATACCCGGGTTCATAAAGGAGATACTATGGAAAAAGCCAAGATAGAACGCATTAATTTCCTTGCCAGAAAGTCTAAAACTGAAGGACTTACTGAGGAAGAAAAGCTGGAGCAGCAGGCACTGAGAAAGGAATATATTGCTGCCATGAAAGAAAGCCTCATTAATACCTTGGATCAGGTGGTCATTGTGGATAAAGAAGGAAATCAGACCAGGCTCAATCCGAAGCCTTCCTCACATCCCAAGCAATAATCAAAAAGACACTATAAAGCGTTTAAAGCCTTATAGTGTCTTTCTTATCATGATAAACCTTATCTTACTTTTTGGGATAGAGTCTGTCCTTGCCAACCCAAGGTCTTAATACCTCAGGAACAACGATGCTTCCATCCTCCTGCTGATACTGCTCCACAATGGCAGGGAGAACACGGCTGGTTGCCAGGCCCGATGCGTTCAGGGTATGCAGGAACTCCGTTTTCTTGCTGTCCTTGCGTCTGAAGCGGATATTGCCTCTTCTGGCCTGATAGTCATAGGCATTGGAGCAGGAGCTTACCTCTTTATAATCATTCATACTGGGAATCCATATTTCAATATCATAGGTTTTACCCATGCTTGCGCTGCAATCCTGTGCGGCAAGCTTGCTGACACGATGGTGGAGGCCCAGGCCCTGAACCAGCTTTTCAGCCTTATGAACCAGTTCCTGGAGTGCATCCTCGGATTGCTCGGGCAGGGTATACTGGAACATCTCAACCTTGTTGAATTGATGACCGCGTATCATTCCCCTCTCTTCTGCCCTATTGCTTCCGGCTTCCTTTCTATAGCAGGGCGTATAAGCAAAATACTTTTTAGGAAGGTCCTCTTCGTTTAATATTTCATCCCTGTGATAGTTAATCAGAGCTGTCTCAGCCGTGGGCAGAATAAACTGCATTCTGTCATTGACTTCTCCAGTCTCAATCTTGAAAACATCCTCTGCGAACTTGGGGAATTGTCCTGCGGTATAGCCGCATTGATAGGTCAAAAGATGGGGCGGCAGCATAAACTGATAGCCATCCTTAATATGTTCGGTGATAAAGTAATTGAGCAATGCCCATTCAAGCAAGGCACCGTCCCCGGTATAAACCCAGAAGCCGCTTCCACCGATTTTTACACCCCGATCATAATCAATGAGTCCGCAGGAGGTAACCAGATCCACATGATTTTTGGGGGTGAATGCGAACTGGGGCTTTTCGCCGAAGGTACGAACTACCTGATTATTCTCTTTTCCACCGGGAACTACATCATCGGCAGGAATGTTAGGCAGCGCCGAGAGAAAATTGAAGATCTTATCCTCAACTTCTTTAAGCTCATCCTCCATAACCTTGACCTTGTCGGAGATCTCCTTCATCTGGGCCAATAAATCGGAGACATTCTTTCCCTGCTTTTTAAGCATGGGAATATCATTGGAAACCTTATTTTTTCTCGCCTTTAATTCCTCGGATTCAGCAATAATGCTTCTTCTTTTCTGATCCCAGGATAGCAGCTCGGTAAAATCAACCTCATAGAGTCTTTTTTGAAGGGCCAGCCTGACCTCTTCGGGGTTATTCCGTATTCTTTGAATGTCCAGCATAATAGAGTTACTCCTCTCGTATTAAAAACCTTTATATTGTAAAGGATAGAGCCTTAGATAAAGCTTCCTTTTCTTCTTTTGACAAGTCCTTCTTGGGATTTCCTTCAATGACCTCTTTTAAGTACACATAAGAGTTTTCCCTGGTGTAAATGCCTGTAAGCACAAATCCATTCTTTTTATCATCCAGGGCCGCCATTGAAAAGCTCATATTGTTGCCCATGTTCTCAAAAGCATTATACGAAACCATGCCTACATTTCTAAGGGCAGTGGGCATTCTCTTTTCCAGGTCGCTGATGCGAAGATCCACATTTTCCTTAAGCTCTTTCTTAATCATATCCAATTCTTCGGAATAGGAAACCATAAGATCTTCTACATTTTTTTCACTTAATCCCTTAATGAGATTCCGGTACTTTTTTATCATACCACTTAATCTGACATGTTCAATAATGAGCAGAATAAAACATAAACCCAATAATCCTAAGCCACCATAAATTAAATAATCTTCCATGAACCCATCCCTCCAAAAGATTACTGCATTCAATTCATATTTTTCGTAAAAATTTTATGCTTCGTATTTAATGCGTCTATTTTTGCTTCTAATTTGTTTTTGTGTTTGGATAGGATATCATATTACCCTTTCTCAAAAAATTAAAATACAAGAGTTCTATGAGGTCGGCTATTTTACATTATTTAGCAACAGATCGATAATTCTGTCAAACTCATCTTCGGAGTAATACTCCAATACAATTTTTCCTTTTCCCTTGCCTCTGACAAGATCAATCTTGGTTCCGTAGAGTGAACGAAGCTTTTCTTCAAGATCCTTCATCTCCACGTCCACCTTCCTGGCGGGTTTTTTAACGGGGCTGACCTTTTTGTCTTCCTGAGCAGCCAGCTTCTCAGTCTCGCGAACATTGAGATTTTTTTCAATAATCTCATTGGCCAGGGCCAATTGACGGGTAGTATCATTAATGGTTACAAGGTTCCTTGCATGTCCGCTGGTGAGCCTTCCATCCGATATCATTTCTTTGATTGGCTCGGAAAGGTTAAGCAATCTCACCGAGTTAGCTATGGCAGCTCGGCTCTTTCCAACCACCCGGGCGACTTCCTCCTGGGTCAGTCCATACTCCTCCATGAGCTTTTGATAGGCCTCTGCTTCTTCAATGGGATTCAGATCCTCTCTCTGCAGGTTCTCTATCAGTGCAATTTCCATGACTTCCCGAGAGGAAAGATCCTTAACAACCACTGGGATTGTTTTGAGCCCAGCTATTTTTGAGGCACGCCATCTTCTTTCACCAGCCACTATGATATAGCGTTGGCCTTCCTTACGCACCAGAATGGGCTGCACCACACCATGATCCTTTATAGACTGAGCCAGTGCTTCCAGCTTCTCCTGATCAAAAACCTTACGCGGCTGATCCTGATTGGGCTCCACGTCATTGATTTTTACCTCAAGCACACTGTTCTTTGTATCCTCCAGGGCATTGACGGAACTGATAAGTGCGTCCAAACCTTTTCCTAAACCCTTTTTCATTTATATTTCCTCCGAACTCATGATAACTTCTTCTGCCAATTCCATATAACATTCGGCACCCTTGGATTTCTCATCATAGAGAATAATGGGCAGACCATAGCTTGGGGCCTCGCTTAAGCGTACATTACGAGGAATAATGGTTCTATACACCTTGTTGCCGAAATATTTCTTGACTTCCTCCACCACTTGAATGGATAAATTGGTTCTGGCATCAAACATGGTCAGTACCACACCCTCTACCCGAAGGGATTTGTTCAGATGCTTTTGAACAATCTTCACCGTGTTCATCAACTGGCTTAGACCTTCCAGTGCATAATATTCGCACTGAATGGGAACAAGGATGGTATCCGCTGCCGTCAGTGAATTAACTGTCAGCAATCCCAGTGAGGGCGGACAGTCAATGATAATAAAATCAAATTTATCCTTAATATCTTCAAGGGCTACCTTTAACCGGGATTCTCTTGAATAAACAGAGACCAGCTCCACTTCTGCACCGGCAAGATTGATATTTGAGGCTGATAAGTACAGATTATTAACCTTGGTTTCGATGAGGGTTTCTTCTATGGGTGTCTCGTTGATAATAACATCATAAATGGAATTTTCAACGGTATTTTTATCAACGCCAAGACCACTGGTTGTATTTCCTTGAGGGTCAATGTCAATGACAAGAACTTTTTTATTCTTAACGGCAAGGCATGCACTCAAATTTACAGCGGTTGTCGTTTTACCAACACCACCCTTTTGGTTGGCAACTGCAATGATCTTAGCCATAAAACACCTCGTATAATAATGCTTTGATTTATCATTCTTTTTGGAGCATACCTATTATATCACAAATTAAGTGAAAGTGAATGTTTCACGTGAAACAAATCTGGTAGATTGGCTTAATCAACGGTTTCATAAATTTTTATTGCCTTATGTGATTTGAAACAAGATCCGTAATAGGACATACCTTATATAGATACTCGCATAACTTATTGATTTATATAATTTGTTTATGATTTCTCCTACCTCTTTCAACCACATATCACACTTTCGGATTTATGGAATATATTCGTTCATTTATTGATAAGGATAAAAAACACGCGGGTTACAGCCTATCTTAAGCAAATACCGCTTATGCTTATATTTATATAGTAAAAAATTAACTATCACTCTTATTTTTTAACTCTCTTCTATTTCATACACTGATTATTATGTTTTGATTTCTCGCTGAAGTCTCTTTGTCATTTCACTTTCTCGACACACTTAAAAATAGATACCAGAAGACCGAGTAGTCTTCAGACCAATCTAAATTTATAAACTTTAAATACATGTCCCCAGGCCTCATTTGACCATAAAAAGTTACACTATAAATGCAATATAGATATTACTATGATATTGAATATCATAGACTTTACTGCATTCTTATCATGTAATGTAGTATTATACTTCATAATTCGTCATATTAGCATCTTATATGGGTCTTTTATGACAGGGGTAAAACGGATAGATTATAGATGGAGTACACATTCATATTTGCAGGACATAATAAGATGAAAAAAAGAAGTAGAGAGTTTTCATCTATCTACTTCTCAGGCTTCATTCGATCTGACTATTTGATATAATCACTTCTTTTGATATTCATTAATATCGTGCTTTTTACAAACATCTAAATAAAATCATAATGGGATATTGTTTACTTAGACCTTTGGATTTGTTTTCAAAGTACAGATATTCTTGATGTGAATTCAATGCCTACTGTTTTAACGAGATCCTAAATATATATTTGAAACTGACTTCATACTCTTCGATTCAGATACGTATAGTAATATATCTTCACCATCTATTCCCGTCCAAACCATAAATGTTTCACGTGAAACAAAAGGGAAGGATTCTTCTCCTTCCCTTTCTTTTTATATATCCAGATTGTTTACTGTCTTAGCGTATTTGTGGATGAATTCCTTTCTGGGCTCTACCTTCTCACCCATCAATATGGTGAAGATTTCATCGGACAGTACCGGATCCTCAACCTCTACCTTCAGTAGATTTCTTGTTTCAGGATTCATGGTAGTTTCCCAAAGCTGATCTGAGTTCATCTCACCCAAGCCCTTAAAACGCTGTATAGTGATATTGTTGTCTTCCTTCTTCCAGTTCTTTTCTTTCATCAGCTTCTGAAGCTCACGGTCATTATAGACATAATACTCTTCCTTACCTCTCTTGACTTTATACAGGGGGGGCTGAGCGATATACACATGACCGTTCTCTACCAGAGGCCTCATATATCTGTAGAAGAAGGTGAGCAGTAATGTTCTTATATGGGATCCGTCCACATCGGCATCGGCCATAATAATAACCTTATGATATCTGAGCTTGGAAAGATCCATATCCTTGCCTATACCGCTGCCCAAAGCTGTGATGACAGGACTGAGTTTATCATTACCATAAACCTTGTCCTCTCTCGATTTTTCAACATTGAGCATTTTTCCCCATAGCGGCAGTATGGCCTGGAATCGACGGTCCCTTCCCTGCTTTGCGCTTCCGCCTGCAGAGTCACCCTCAACAATGAAAATTTCACACTTTTCCGGATCCCTCTCAGAGCAATCAGCAAGCTTACCGGGAAGAGAGGTAGACTCAAGCACTGACTTCCTCTTTGTCATTTCTCTTGCCTTTCTGGCAGCCTCTCTCGCACGGAAGGACAAAAGGGTTTTCTCTACGATAATCTTCGCCATCTTTGGGTTTTCTTCAAGGATGTAGCCCAGTTTCTCTGTAACTACGCTTTCTGTAAATGAACGAATATCAGCATTACCTAGCTTTGTCTTGGTCTGTCCTTCGAACTGGGGATCAGGCAGTTTGACACATACAATAGCAGTCAAACCTTCTCTGACATCCTCACCCGAGAGATTCTTATCACTTTCTTTCAACTGATTAATCTTACGGGCATAGTCGTTGACAACCTTTGTGATTGCAGTCTTAAAACCGGTAACATGTGTACCGCCTTCTGTGGTGGCAATATTATTGGCATAGCTGTAGACATTCTCAACAAAGGAGTCAGTATATTGCATGGCCACTTCAAGCTCCATATCATCCTTTTTGGCGCTGAAGTAGATAATTTCAGGATGAATGGTTTCTTTGTTTTTATTAATGTACTCCACAAAAGAACTGATACCACCCTCATAGTGAAGAACGACCTTGTTCTCTTCTTCACCACGCATATCAATCAGATTGATGGTGATATTCTTATTGAGAAAAGCCATTTCTCTGAATCTCTTTAAGAGGACATCAAAGTCAAATACTGTCTCTTCAAAAATATCTGCATCAGGCTTAAAGGTGGTCTTTGTTCCCTGCAGGCTGGGATCACATTCTCCCACCATCTCCACGGGTGTTGTTGGCATACCTCTGGAATAGCGCTGCCTAAATATCTTCCCGTCACGCATGACTTCGACTTCCATCCACTCGGAGAGTGCATTAACCACCGATGCACCAACGCCATGCAAACCGCCCGATACCTTATAACCCTCACCACCGAATTTGCCACCCGCATGGAGTACGGTATGAACCACTTCCAGGGTGGGAATCTTAAGTTTGGGATGGATACCGGTCGGAATACCACGACCATTATCTATATTGGTTATACTATTATCCTTATTTATAATTACAGAAATGGTGTCACAATATCCGGCCAAGGATTCATCAATGCTATTGTCGACTATCTCATAGACTAAGTGGTGTAATCCTCTGGAAGATGTACTTCCTATATACATACCTGGTCTTTTCCTTACGGCTTCTAGCCCTTCCAGGACCTGTATCTGCTCGTCATCATAGCTTTGATGGTTATTGATTTCTGTCATGGGGTTAATTCCTCCTGTCGGATGATAAAGGTTTACATACCCGTTTCTTCAGCGTTGCTGATGATATGGGAGACAAGTAGACTTTCTCCTCGCCTCCCTCACGGGTTATGATAAAGGATTTTGGAATATCCTCACCTATAGTCGTAATTATTCCCTTTTCCTCACATTTTTTTAAGTATTTTCTGGTGGTCTGTGAGGTTGTGGTTCTTTCAATATCCATGATGGCCACGATATCTTTTATTAAAACTATCTCGTTTGATCCAATATGAAGAAACATAGAACCACCCTATCAATTTTAGTCTAGTTTTCAAATCCGGTCAACTTTTCAAGGAAACGCACCCATTCTCTACAAAAAACCTGGTGACCGCTTTTCCCTTTATGCCGGAATAAGGAACATCATCGGTTGCAGTAATTAAAGTCTGAACATCATACAATCCTTCCAGAAGATATTCCTGTCGTTTGGTATCAAGTTCGGACATCACATCATCCAATAGCAGCACAGGCTTTTCTCCTCGAATGGATTCGACAAACAGCAATTCGGATATAATCAAGGCCAGTGCCAGGCTTCTTTGCTGTCCCTGGGAACAATACTGCCTCGAATTCATATCATTGAGAAGGATTTCAAAATCATCCCTATGGGTTCCGTAAAGGCATTGTGATAATGCCATTTCCTTTGCCATATTTTTATCCAACTTCTGTCTTAATGCTTCTTCAAAATCCTCTGGCCCAAAGGATGCATCCATAGGACAAAAAGTCTTATAGATCAACTGTGATAGTTCTTTTCCGCTGGATATATGATGAATCTCATGCTGCATGTATTGGTTCAGTCTTTCAATGGTCTTCATTCGCGTATAAGCAATCCTGCTTCCGAATTGCGCCAATTGCTCATTCCAAACAGGGATGACATCCTTGTATTTTTGCTCCCCACTGGATTTCTTCAGGGCAAGGGACTTGTTTTTTATGATCCCGTTATACTGCTGAAGATTGTGCAGATACTGTCGATTGGTCTGGCAGAGCAATACATCGATGAATTTTCTTCTTTCTGCAGGAGAACCCTTGACAACATCAAGGGTTTCCGGAGAAAAAAGTATCATATTGAGGGTTCCGAGAATATCTGACAGCTTGCTTCGCTTTATGCCATTGATTTCTGCATATCGTCCCTTTTCTTTTGCATACTTAATGACAATATCTGTTGGACGTTGATCAATCAAAGCCTCGAGCTTTATCTCAAAGCCCGTCTGTCCATACTGAATCAGATCATTATAATTATTGCTGCGATGGGACTTGCCGGTGGCGGCAATATATAATGCCTCCAACACATTGGTTTTACCCTGGGCATTTTGTCCGAACAGGAGATTGATGCCTTCGCCAAAAGCAATAACCTGTTTATTGTAATTTCTGAAATGAGAAAGCTCGATGGATTTGATAATCACTTTTCTTCACCGGCCTGGGTGATGACGTATTCCTTGCCCAGAACCTTGACGCGATCATTAGGCCTGAGTTTTCTGCCGCGTCTTGTCTCCTTTTCATCATTGACGAAAATATCATTTTCAAAGATGAAAAGACGTGCCTCTCCCCCTGTGCCTATGATGTTCGCCAGTTTTAAAAACTGATCCAGCTTGATATATTCTGTTGTAATGGGGACATTTATCATATGAAGCACCCCTTTTAATTGCTCTTAATTCTTACAGGAAGAATCAGATAGAGATAACGATCATGGTCAACGGCTGTAATAATGCAGGGGCCGATATTGGAAGTAAAGGATATTTTGATGGTCTCATCGCTTATTACCTTCAGCGCATCAATGAAATAGCGCGGATTGAATCCAATATGAAGGTTGTTTCCGTCATTTTGAATCTTAATCTGCTCCTTGGACAAACCAATCTCGGCAGTTGACGAAATAACAAGATTGTCATCACCAATGGTGAAACGAACAGGATACCGCTTATCGTCACTGGTTATCAGGGAGGCTCTCTCAAGGCTCTCTGCCAGCTCCTTAGTGTTAACCTGAATGACTGTCTCAAACTGTGATGGAATGTAGCGTCTGAAGTTCATAAATTCCCCGTCAAGTACGTTGGAGACAATGCGGCAATGACTGAAGTTAAAGGATATAAGGTTTCCCGAAAGGGATATGGTCATGGCATCATTGGAGGATTCCAGAATGCGCAGGATTTCATTCATATTTTTTCCGGGAACAACAACATTAAACTTTACATCCTCCTTGATAACAGAATGAGCCACAGCCATTCTGAAACCATCCAGAGCAACAATTCGGATTTCACCCTGATCGGCTTCTATCAGTGCACCGGTCATGATCTTTCTGTTTTCGTCGGTTCCTACTGCAAATATGGTTTGCTTGATAAGCTCCTTTAATATGGCCTGGGAGATAGAGAAGGAAAGATCTTCCTGGGAAACGGGAGGCAAAGGATAGGATTCTGCATCCATACCCTTTATTTCGAAATAGGAGTTTAAGCATTCAATGCGAACCTTGTTTCCGTCAAAGACTTCAATGGCCACCGGAGCATCTGGAAGGCGACGGATTATTTCACCGAACATCCTGGCGTTGATAACAATGGCGCCCTTTTCTTTGATATCTGCTTCAACAATGTACTCAATACCCAAGTCAAAGCAATTGCCTATCAGTTTTAATTGTTCATCGGCCTGTATGAAGATACCTTCAAGAATGGGTAATGTTGCTTTTGACATAACCGCCTTCTGAACGACATTGATAGCATCCATGAGATTCTGTTTGAGGACAATTGCCTTCATTTTCTTTGCCTCCGTTTTTTCCTTCTTTTTATTCAGAGATCAGTCGTAATAGTAGTAAGGGGTGTGGATTCTGTTGAAAAGTGGTTAAAAGCGTTTAATATCTTCGTTTTCGCCTGTTAAAAACTTTGTTGAAAACTCTCATGATTTCAAAGTCAACTTGTGCGCAAATTTTCGGGTCACTTTTATTCACCGTTTTTCCAAGGATAATCCACAGGATTTTGGGGAAAGTTTTCATTATTGCTTCCCTGTTATGTTTCGCTTCATTTCTGAAATAGCCCGTCTGAGCTCGGAATTTCTGTCCATTTCCTCTTGAATCTTGTCGCAGGCATGCATAACGGTGGTGTGATCCCTTCCTCCAAAGACCTGTCCTATTCTGGGAAGGGACATGCCCGTAAGCTCGCGGCACAAATACATGGCCACCTGTCTGGGGAAGGAAATGTCTCTGGATCGCTTTGATGTGGTAAGCTGATCCGGAGAAATGTCATAATATCGAGAAACCACCTTCATAATGGTATTGTGATTGACATTGGTCACCGATATACCGGCCAGGATCTGTTTCAGACAATCCTGAGCCAACTCCAGCGTAATGGGGCTGCCGGTTAAGGAAGCATACGCAATAACGCGGTTTAACGCCCCCTCCAGCTCTCTGATATTGGATTCAATATTATCAGCAATATAGACCAGTACCTCATTGGGGATATCATAGCGCTCCAATTGGGACTTCTTTCTTAATATGGCGATACGGGTTTCATTGTCGGGCGCCTGGATATCAGCAATCAGACCCCATTCAAATCTCGAACGGAGTCTGTCCTCAAGGGTGTTGATTTCTTTTGGTGGTTTATCGCTGGAGATAACGATTTGCTTATTGGCCTCATAGAGTGCATTGAAGGTATGGAAGAATTCCTCCTGGGTTCTTTCCTTACCCCCGATAAACTGTATATCGTCAATAAGCAGTACGTCGATATTTCTGTACTTGTTTCTGAACTCCTCGTTTCTGTCGTCCTTAATGGCGTTGATGAGTTCATTGGTAAATTTCTCTGAAGAAGTATAAAGAACTCTTGCGTTGGCGTTCTGTTCAATGACATAGTGGCCGATGGCATGCATAAGGTGCGTCTTGCCAAGCCCCACACCACCATAGATAAAGAGAGGATTGTAAGCGGTGGCAGGTGCTTCGGCTACGGCCAAAGCCGCGGCATGAGCCAACTGGTTGCCATTTCCTTTAACAAAGGTGCTAAAGGTATATTTGGGATTGAGTATGGAAAGCTGAGGTGTAGTGTCTTCAATGACTGTTTCCTTCTGAATTTTAGTTTCCGCGGATTTGACACAAAGCTCTACTTCAAGATCACGTTGCGTGACTATTTTAACGGCATTTTGTATAAGATCTTTATATCGTGATTTGATAATACCCAGATTAAATTCCGACGGAACTTCTAATATAAGACTACTCTTTTCAATTGAAATGGGAATAATGGGTTCAATCCAGGTGCTGAAACTAACACTGGTCATTTCTTCTTCCAAAAGCTTCATCACTTCAGCCCATATTTCCCTTAAGCCAGATGCCATTAGAAATTCCTCCATTTGTTTTCCTAACCGTATACTTAAATATATCAAACTTCGTAAAGTGTTTCAACACATTCGTTCTCAACAATTTCTTGACTTAGTGACAGATCGCATTATATAATATTTGCTGTGTCCCTATGGAAAGAATAATGTATTGTTATAAATACAATTGAACGGAGGTGTCCATCCATGCTTCGTACCTACCAGCCAAAGAAAAGGCAACGTTCAAAAGAACACGGCTTCAGAAAGAGAATGAAAACTGCCAACGGCAGAAAAGTTTTGAGAAGAAGAAGACTGAAGGGCAGAAAAAAGTTAACTGCATAAAGACCAATTATTGGTCTTTTCTTCTATGTTGCGAAAAATCAGGTAATATGATGAATAAACTGCCTGTACTGACAAAGAACAACGAATTTCAACGGGTCTATAGCAAGGGAAGATATTCTGCTTCCGCCTTTTTGGTCATCTATGTTCTCCCCAATCGTTTGGACAAAACCAGAATAGGTATTACGACCAGTAAAAAAGTTGGTAATGCCGTCAAACGAAACAGAATGAGACGGCTTATTCGGGAGAACCTAAGAATACTCAGTGATCGGTTGATCAAGGGCATTGATATCGTAGTGGTTGCAAGAAAAGCAGAGGAAACAGCTTCCTTAGAGACTATAGGGAAAGAGTTAAGGTATCTTCTTCACAGGTTGGAGCTTTTAGATAGGGAAATAGAATGATAAAAAGGTTTTTGATTTTTGTCATACGCTTATATCGACGTTATATATCCCCTCTTAAAAGAAAGCCTTCATGCAGATTTTATCCGACATGTTCCCAATATGCTCTGGAAGCCATTACACGATATGGGGCGTTTAAAGGTTCTTATCTATCAATACGGAGACTTTTGAAATGCCATCCATTTCATCCCGGAGGCTATGACCCTGTGAAATAATTATCCGGAGGGAAATTTAATGACGGGAATATTAAGCGCAATTGGCTTGTTGTTCGGGAAGCTGATGTACTTTATCTATAACACAGTCGGCTTCCATAATTATGCTCTTTCAATCGTCTTTTTTACCATTGTGTACAAGCTTATCCTTCTTCCCTTAACCATGAAGCAGATTAAATCCAGCCAAAGGATGCAGGAGATTCAGCCTGAGCTGGCGCGGATTCAGGAAAGATATAAGCACGACAAAGAAAAGCTCAATGAAGCAACCATGAAGCTCTATCAGGAAAAAGGATATAATCCTGCCTCCGGATGTCTTCCATTATTTATCCAATTGCCCATACTGATTGCTCTGTTCTATGTTATCAGAATGCCCATGTCCTATATGCTTGAGATTCCTGCGAAGGCCGTGGGTGAGATGACCATTGTCTCCATTCAGAAGGGTGAGTTTAATTACGGTAATGTGGGTGAAGAAGCCTATAACAAAATAAAGGACGATCCTTTAGAGGTCTATCAGGCCTTCATTCAGAAGGATCCTTATTATGAAGTCAAGATTATGAGTGTTATCGATAAGGATCCGGCGCTGATTCAGAACAATACCTACCTTAATGACAGCCAGAAAGATGTTTTATCAAGCTTTAATCTGAAAATGTTCAATATCTTCAATTTTGGTACGCCGCCCACCCTTGACTTTAAGGCGATAACATCTGATCCGGCAACCAATATTCCTCCGCTGGTACTGCTTCTGCTTGCTGTACTGACGACTTACTTTACGGCTGTCCTTTCCATGCCTGCACCACCAAAGAACGACAAGGATAAGAATGCTGCCAATGCGGGTTGTGCCTCCAAGGGTATGCTGTGGTTAAGCCCGCTTATGACACTTTGGATTGGTTTGACGACACCTTGTGGATTATCCTTCTATTGGACCATTAATAATGTATTGTCCTTCATTCAGACAAAGACCTTGAATAAGATCTATAAAAAGGATGGCAAGGATCAAAAGGAGGAGAAGAGCGTTGCAAAAGTCGATAATAAAAGAGGCGAAAAATAGTGAAGAAGCCATCAGGCTTGCCTGTGAGGAACTGGGCATTAGCCGGGACGAGGCTGAAATAGAGATTATTTCTGAGGGCAATAAGGGGCTGCTCGGCTTTATCGGAAACAAGAATGCTGTTGTTAAGGTGACCAAGAAGGCCGGCATTGATGATCTTGTGCAGAACTTCTTAAGTCCTATCTTTGAAAAGATGGATATAGATGCGGATATAGACATCACCCAGGAAGAAGGTCAGGTAACCGTTCGCCTGTCGGGTGAGAATATCGGGATTATCATCGGAAGAAGGGGCGAAACCCTGGATGCCCTGCAATATCTGTTAAGCCTTGTCATTAACCGAAAGGTTGACGGATATACACGGGTTATTCTGGATGTGGCTGATTACAGGCAGAAACGGGAGGAAACGCTGGTAAGGCTGGCCCACCGCATGGCCGATAAGGTGGCGAGGACCCGGAAGAACCTCAGCCTGGAGCCCATGAATCCTTATGAGAGAAGAATAATCCACTCCACTCTGCAAAATCATAAGTACGTTGATACGCAAAGTATCGGAGAAGAGCCTAACCGAAAGGTTGTTATTCGTTATAAGCAGAGTAATTCCAGACATGCATAAGAAATTTTGCGGACAACGGAAACACCGTTGTCCTTTTTCATAGTATCAATAAATTAAGGGACATGAGGGGATTACTTCTATGATGACCGAAGATACCATAGCAGGAATATCGACGGCCGTTGGCCAGTCGGGCATATCCATCATTCGTATAAGCGGACCAGAAGCTTTCTCCATCGCCGATGGTGTCTTTAAGGGAAAGGAAAGCGTAAAGCTGCAGCCCTCCCAAACCATTCGCTATGGGAAAATATATCGGGACAACGGAGATCTGCTGGATGAGGTGCTTCTTGCCAAAATGGCAGCACCGCGGTCCTATACCCGGGAGGATGTGGTTGAAATAAGCTGCCACGGCGGCTATACCATAGCCCGTGCCCTATTGGATCTCCTCTATCAAAAAGGAGCCCGTCCGGCCGAGCCTGGCGAGTTTACCAAACGGGCCTTTTTGAACGGCCGCATTGATCTTACACAGGCAGAAGCCGTTATGGACATTATTCAAGCCAGAACCGAGAGAGTTTCCAAGGTGGCTGCCCGACAGCTTGAGGGAGCTCTTTCCGACAAGATCAACGGGATGAGGGAACGGCTGATTGCGCTGCTTGCCAATATAGAGGTTAATCTTGACTATCCTGAATATGATGCTGAGGAGGTCACATTAAGCCAGGCCTATGAGGAAACCACGGCAGTCATAGAGGAACTTAACCGTCTCATTGAGAGCTTTCGCTATGGAAAGGTTTTGAGGGAGGGGCTGGAAGTGGTTATTGCCGGCCGGCCCAATGTGGGTAAGTCCTCCTTGATGAATCGCCTGGCCCGAAAAAATAAGTCCATTGTCACCGATATTCCGGGAACCACCAGGGACGTGGTGGAGGAGTATGTTAATATTAAGGGTATACCCGTTAAGCTCATGGATACGGCTGGTGTGCATCAGACCGAAGACTACGTGGAACAGCTTGGGGTTGAAAGAACTCTTAAGGCCATAGATGAGGCTGATCTGGTGATTATTTTGGAGGATGCAGCCCGTCCCGAAGAAAGCTTCGATCCCACTGTCAATGAGAAGGTGTGTTCTGCCAACAAGCCCTTTATTCGGGTATTTAACAAGATAGATCTCATGAGTCAGGAGCATTTGTCGGAGCTCAAAAAGGCCAATCCCCAGGCCCTGTTCCTTTCGGTTTCGGAGGATAAGGGCATTGAGGCTCTGGAGGAGAGTATTTTTGCATTTGCCTCCGAAAACCGCCAGGACGCGGATAACCAGGTGCTTATTACCAACACCCGCCACGAGCTGCAGCTTAAGAAAGCCAGAGATCAGTTGAGCGCGGCTCTTGAGGCCATTAACGGTGGAATGACCCTGGACATGGTGGCCTTGGACCTTAAAGGGGCCTTGGAGGAGCTGGGGAGAATTACGGGGCACCATGCCGATGAGGATGTCGTTCACGCTATCTTCTCGCGGTTCTGTCTTGGAAAGTAAACAAAAGGACATCAACATAAAGAAGTAATACTTATAGAATAAGGTGAGACAAAATGGATGAATTTATCGGCGGGGAATACGATATAATCGTTGTAGGTGCAGGTCATGCCGGTTGTGAAGCGGCTTTGGCCACATCGCGCCTGGGCTTGAAGACGGCAGTCTTCAGCCTGAACTTGGACAGTATTGCCAATATGCCGTGCAATCCCAATATCGGCGGAACGGCCAAGGGTCAGTTGGTTCGCGAAATTGATGCCCTGGGCGGTCAAATGGGGCTTTCTGCCGATGAGACCTTTATTCAATCCAAAATATTAAACCGGGCAAAAGGGCCTGCGGTCTATTCCTTAAGGGCGCAGATTGATCGAAAAGCCTATCATGCCTACATGAAATGGGTGCTGGAGAATCAGGAGAATCTGGACATCAAGCAGGCTGAGGTCATAGAGATTCTCACACAGGATAAAAAGGTCACCGGAGTTCGTGTGCATACGGGTACTATCTATTTGGCCAGGGCTGTGATCTTAACCACGGGAACCTACCTCAAAGGCCGCATTATTATTGGTCATACCAGCTTCAGCAGCGGTCCCGACGGGCTCTTTCCGGCCAATGAGCTTTCGGACAGCCTTAGGTCGCTGGGCATTGAGCTCATGCGTTTTAAGACGGGGACACCAGCCCGGGTCAACAGACGCAGTATTGATTTTTCCAAGCTGGAGGAGCAAAAGGGCGACGATCAGATCACACCCTTCTCCTTTATGACTGAGACACTTAAGGAGAACCAGGTTTCCTGCTGGCTGACCCATACCAGCAGCAAAACCCATGAGATTATTAAGGACAATTTGCATCGTTCTCCCCTTTACAGCGGAGATATTGAAGGTATTGGTCCGCGCTATTGTCCCTCCATAGAGGATAAAATCGTTCGCTTTGCCGACAAGGAAAGCCATCAGATCTTTATAGAGCCCATGGGCTTAAATACCCAGGAAATGTACCTGCAGGGCCTTTCCACCAGCATGCCCGAGGATGTGCAAATTAAGATGATTCAATCCTTGCCGGGTTTGGAAAATGCCTCGGTAATGCGCCCTGCCTATGCCATAGAATATGACTGTATCAATCCTACTCAGCTTAAGCTTTCGCTGGAGTTTAAGGAGATTGACGGCTTGTTCTCCGCGGGTCAGATCAACGGCAGCTCTGGCTATGAAGAAGCTGCTGCTCAGGGGCTTATGGCCGGAATTAACGCCGCTATGAAGCTTAAAAACAGGGAGCCCCTTGTTCTGGATCGATCCCAGGCCTATATTGGCGTGCTCATTGATGATCTTGTTACCAAAGGCACCAGGGAGCCCTATCGTATGATGACATCCCGTGCCGAGTACCGTCTCTGGCTAAGGCAGGACAATGCCGATATGCGGCTGACCCAGCTTGGCAGGGATATTGGACTGGTCAGTGATGCACGGTATGACAGGTTCATGCGCAAGAAAAAGATGATAGACGATGAAATGAAGCGGCTTAAGGAGACCATGCTGACGCCCACGGAGGAAACCAACGCCTTTTTGGCGCGCCACAACAGCGCCCGGCTTCAGGCAGGAATTAAACTCTATGACCTGCTTAAGCGTCCGGAGATGTCCTATGAATTCTTTAAGGAGATTGGACAGGCCTCTGATCTCCCCGATGATGTTATAGAGCAGATCTCCATAAATATCAAATACGAAGGCTATCTTGACCGACAGATGAATCAGATCCAGCAATTTAAACGCATGGAGGAACGGCGCCTGCCCAAGGATATCGATTACACAAAGATCCAGGGCCTTTGCCTGGAGGCACGGCAGAAATTAAGCAGCCTAAGACCTGAATCATTAGGTCAGGCCTCGAGGATTTCAGGGGTCTCCCCTGCCGATATCTCAGTTCTGCTGGTATACCTGGAATCCCTGAAAAGAAAAGAATCATCAAAAGGAGAAAGCCATGTTGAGTGAAAAATCCCTGGACTTGCTGAAAGAGGGTTCCAAAGACTTTGGATTGGCACTGAGTCCTGAACAGTTGGAGAAGCTGTCCACCTACGCTAAGCTGCTGGTGGAATGGAATGAAAAGATAAATCTGACGGCCATCACCGATGAAGAGGGTATCGCCATCAAGCATTTTCTAGACTCCTTTTCTCTTTATCCTCTGATACCCAAGAATGTTATCTCCGTCATAGATGTGGGAACAGGGGCTGGTTTTCCGGGCATACCCCTAAAGATTGCCGGGGAAAAGCTCAAGGTCACCCTTCTGGATTCCCTCGAAAAACGTGTGAAGTTTCTCAATGAGGTATGCACACAGCTTGGCCTTAAGGATATCCACCCGGTCCACGGCCGCGCTGAGGACTTTGGTGTGGATAAGAAACACAGAGAACAGTATGATCTGGCGGTGGCCAGGGCGGTGGCTTCACTTCCAGTATTATTGGAATACTGCCTGCCCTTTGTAAAGGTGGGCGGCTATTTTATGGCCATGAAGGGACCCGATGCCAAGGAAGAGCTGATCCAATCTGGCAAAGCCCTGGATGTTCTGGGCGGAGAGCTTGTGGAAGCCAAGACCTTCTCCCTCCCCCATACCGATTATGAACGATGCATTGTAATCATAAAAAAATGTCGACACACTCCGGCAAATTATCCAAGGAAGAGCGGCAAACCGTCAAAACAGCCCATCATATGATGACGAAACCCGCTTATTATGCGGTTTTCTGCGATCAAAACCCGCTTTAAAAAAAAGGATGGGGCAATTTTAAGGCGAATTCTTTTATCCAGAAAAATGTGCTAATACACAAAAGAGGATGAAAGGAAAGGTGTCTTATGATTGCCACAAAATTTAGATTTCCCGCGCTAGAGAGAAAAGTAGAGGACAAAAAGGCTGATAATAAAAAGATAACAATGCTTCCGATTGATTTAATAAGACCAAATCCCTACCAACCCCGCAGGAAATTTGACCAGGCCACCATGGACGAGCTGTGCCAGTCCATACAGCAATACGGGGTGATTCAACCCATAAATGTCAGGAAGATATCCAATACCCATTATGAGCTGGTATCGGGTGAAAGACGCCTCAGAGCCTCAGCCATGGCAGGGAAGAAAGAGATTCCTGCCATTGTAGTGGATGTAGGTGAGGACGATTCAGCCATTCTTGCCCTGATTGAGAACCTCCAGCGGGAGGATTTGGGCTACATGGAAGAGGCCGAGGGTTATCGCAACCTCATTAAGGAGCATGGCCTGACCCAGGAGGAGCTGGCCCAGAAAATCGGCAAGAGCCAGTCCACCATCGCCAATAAGATCAGGCTGTTAAGGCTTTCTCCCATGGTCAAGAAGATCCTGGCCGACAATGGCCTTACCGAAAGGCATGCCCGGGCTCTTTTAAAGATCGAGGATGAACAGATCCAGTTGAAGGTTCTGCAAAAGGTTTGCGAAAGAGGCCTTAATGTGAGAAAGACCGAGGAACTGGTTCAGAGGGCCCTGGATAAATACTGCAATAACAATAAAGCAGACGATAATAAGAATCGGATCACCAAATCCATCAAGGATATTCGTATTTTTGTCAACACCATCAGGCAGGCCATAGACACCATGAAAAAATCAGGGGTCAATGCCCGCGCGGCACAGATTGACCGCGGTGAATATCTGGAATTTATTGTTCGTATTCCGAAACGTGAAGATCTTCAAAAGGCTCAATAAAGGCATTTTCCTGTTCAAAGGATCAAATCCTTTATCGTTGTGGGCTTTTTGGATCACATATGCGATCTCCATCTTTGGCCTGCCCTTTATACAGGGACAGGCCGCTTTTTTATTTATCGGGGTCATTTTTCACTCTTAACCCGGTAAAAAGGAATCAGAAGGGCTTATAGGCCGTGAAATTCTTTAATAATGTGGACATGACAGGAAATGTTTATTAAAATATAGGGGTATGCATTTTTAAAGATGGGTACAATGAATGTATGGAAACGAAAGGAAGCATAGTAAATGTCCGATAATGGCGGAAACATAGAAAATCCCAATCAAAATCGCATAATTCCTGTGGATATTGAGGCTGAGATGAAGCAGTCCTTCATTGACTATGCCATGAGCGTCATTGCCGACCGTGCTTTGCCCGATGTTCGCGACGGCTTAAAGCCCGTGCATCGAAGAATTCTCTATGCCATGAGCCTGTTAGGCTTCACACCTGATAAGGCATACAGAAAATGCGCCACCACGGTTGGTGAGGTTCTGGGTAAGTTCCATCCCCATGGTGATGCTGCGGTTTACGACAGCTTGGTACGTATGGCCCAGGATTTCTCACTTCGTCATATGCTGGTGGATGGTCATGGTAACTTTGGTTCAGTGGACGGCGACCCGCCGGCAGCCATGCGTTATACCGAGGCCAGGTTATCCAAGATTGCCATGGAAATGCTCAGGGATATCAATAAGGACACGGTGGATTTCAAGCCCAACTTTGACGAGCACGAAATTGAGCCCGTGGTTCTTCCTTCCCGTTTTCCTAACCTTTTGGTAAACGGCTCATCGGGTATTGCCGTTGGTATGGCAACCAATATCCCTCCCCACAATCTGGGTGAAACCATTGATGGTATTATCAAAACCATAGAGAACCCCGATGTATCGGTGGACGAGCTCATGGAGATCATCAAGGCCCCCGATTTTCCAACGGGTGGAACCATCATTGGCAAGAGCGGCATCCGTGAGGCCTATCAAACCGGGAAAGGCCGGATTGTGGTCCGAGCTGTTACCGATATAGAATCCTATGGAAACAACCGACAGAGAATTATTGTCACCGAGCTGCCTTATCAGGTGAACAAGGCCCGACTGATAGAGAAGATCGCCTCCCTGGTTAAGGAAAAGAGAATCGAGGGGATTTCAGACCTGAGGGATGAATCCGACCGTAAGGGTATGCGTATTGTTATTGAGCTGAAGCGGGATGCCAATGCCAATGTCATACTCAACCAGCTCTATATGAATACCCAGCTTCAGGATGCTTTCAATGTCAATATGCTGGCGCTTGTTCAGTCCCATGACGGAAAGTTTGAGCCCAAGGTTCTCAATCTTAAGGAATGTATTGTCTACTATCTGCGTCATCAGGAAGATGTTATCAGGCGCAGAACCAAGTACGATCTTGAGAAGGCTGAAGCCAGAGCCCATATTTTAGAGGGCTTGAAGATAGCACTGGATAACCTGGATGAGGTTATTCAGATCATCAGAAGCTCCAGAACCGAGGCCATTGCCAAGGAAGGCCTCATGGAGCGCTTCGGACTTTCAGATAAGCAGGCACAGGCCATTGTGGATATGCGCCTGGGCCGTCTGACCGGTCTGGAAAGAGAGAAGCTCGAGGAAGAATATCGTGAGCTGATGCAGAAGATTGCTTACTACAAGGATGTTCTCTCTAAGCCCGAGCTTGTGCACCAGATCATTAAGGATGAGCTTACTGAGATTAAGTATAAGTATGGTGATGAGCGCAGAACCAAGATCACTATTGACGAGACCGATATCGATATGGAGGATCTCATCAAGGATGAGGACGTAGTGGTCACCCTCACCCGCTTTGGCTATATCAAGCGTACGCCCATTGATGCGTACAGAAGTCAGAAGCGTGGTGGAAAGGGCATTACCGCCTTAACTACCCGTGAGGATGACTTTGTTGTGGATATGTTCACCACCTCCACCCATCGTTATCTCCTCTTCTTCACCAATAAAGGAAAGTGCTATAAGCTGAGGGCATGGCAAATTCCTGAAGCGGGCCGTCAGGCACGAGGTACGGCCATTGTCAATCTGCTGCAGCTTGACAGTGACGAGAAGGTAACCTCGGCCATCAAGCTCCATGGCGATGAAAAGAATATGTACCTTATCATGGCCACCAAGAGTGGTATGGTTAAGAAAACACCGCTGGAGCAGTATGAGAATGTGCGCAAGGGCGGTATTGTGGGCATCACGTTAAAGGAGGGCGACGAGCTTATCGGCACTCGCTTAACCGATGGTTCCTATGACATTCTGCTGGTTACCAGAAACGGTATGTCCATTCGCTTCAGCGAAAAGGATGTAAGGCCTATGGGCCGAACCTCCATGGGTGTTATCGGTATACGGCTTGACGAGGATGATGAGGTTATCTCCATGGTGCCTTATTTTGAAAACACCACCCTTTTGGTAGCCACCGTCAATGGCTTCGGCAAGCGGACAGACCTTGAAGAGTATAAGGTTCAGACCAGGGGCGGTAAGGGTGTGCTCACCTACCGTGTCACTGATAAAACAGGTCCTTTGGCTGGTGCTTTATCAGTATCGGAGGATGACGATATCATGCTTATCTCCACCGATGGAACCATCATCCGTATGCATGTGGATGAGATTAGCGTGTTAAGCCGTGTTACCCAGGGCGTTACGCTGATGCGTACCTCTGAGGAGAACAAGGTTGTCTCCCTGGCTCGTATTTCGGCTGAGAGCAAGGAGGGAGAAGAAGGGGAGGACGAAGATACTGAGTCTTCCTCCGAAAATGAGGTTGAGTCCCAGGAATAATTAAGACATAACGAGCATATGCTATAGAATAAAATCATTTTTAAGGGAGCCTGAAGGCTCCCTTGTTATCATCTTATAATTGAAAATGTATATAAAAGCAAAAAAATAGGACATCCCGTCAGACGGAGGTGTCCTGCCAATTAAGTAGAGTATATTAGGGGGGTAAATAGTTGATAACAAATTAACAAATACATTGATTTAATTTGTCACGACACTATTATATAGTAGAGTGGTTGAAAAAACCAGCCCCTAATATAAAGTTTTTGTATTGACAACATAACAGCCCTGAGGTATTATAGTAAAGCTGCGGTTGCGGAAGGCCGAGAAATGGCTTAAATAAATGAATAGAGCGAAAAAACCTCTTGACATTGATGGCGCAGCCGTGATATACTGAATATCCGCCGTTGAGCAAGTCCGATAAGGACGAGCGGTTAAGCCGATGAGACAGAAAAATGTCGAAAAAAGTGCTTGACAAACAGATGGGCGGCGTGATAAACTAAAGTTCCGCCGCTTGAGCTGAAAGCTTGAAAGCGGGACGGAGAGCCGGAAACGGCGAATGGACATTGAAAATTGAACAGTGTACGAAAAC
>JAKIML020000017.1 GCA_022702935.2 Bacillota bacterium
CGGTTTATTTTTCATGAATCCATTGCAGGCCTTTGTCGTAGGCGGTATAGGAGCGTTTATCGGGGATTTTCTGTTCTATCCTGCACCCATGTTTGTCTCCCTGGTTACACATGGACTTCAGGCCGTTGTAATTTCTCTGCTTTCGCATAGATTCATGAAAAATAAACCGCGCCTTGCATCGGGCATAGGCGTTGCCGTCGGCGCTGTCATCATGGTGGTAGGCTACTCTCTGGGAAGAGCTTTTATCTACAGTACCCCTGAGTATGCTTTGCTTAAACTGCCTTTCCAGATACTTCAGGCTGCGGTCGGCGCTGTCATTGGCATGCTGCTGTGCTGGAAGCTGGGAATTCATAAACTGTATGCCAGAATAGCACATACCGAACAGGCATAAACTCTCACCATCCACTAGGTTTAATTGCTGGGCAGAAGAAGCCCATCAGATACATTGCAACCCTCAACGGGGCCAGAATGCATTCACATATGCATTTTGGCCCTTCTTACAGGCATACAGTTATGAACCCCTGTTATCACTCCGACCATTTCATCTCATTGTCCGAAACTCCCAGTTTGCGGCATTCACTGCACACATAGTCTTTTTCGGCCTGGTTTCCGATACGATATTTCAGAATCTTATCCTTGAATACAATGTATTTTATATTGCCTGCCTTGAATAAAAGATTTCTCCCAGAAGCAGCAGCTTATCGATCTCCGGCAGGGCAATATCAGCTTCCCATTTTGATATGGACTGCCGGCTGACATTACACAATGCTGCAAGTTCTTCCTGGGTCATTCCGCTTGCTTTCCTTAATTCTGCGATTTTCTCGGACAGCTTCATAAAGAGCACCCCCTGTTTTTATACCCATAATAACCAATAATTCAGCGCCTGGCCACCAACTCCGAAGTGCTTTTACGCAACTGACAGTTACCCGATTATTGGATTGCTCATGGAAACCATGAAAAACCCATTTTTCGCAGAAGAATAGATAAAAATAACGCCAGCCACTAAGGTTGTGACTGGCGTTATTGCCTTAGTTCAGGACATTGGCAATCAATTGAACTGCTTTAGCCAATCCTTCTTCAGCGCGAACTTTATAGCTTATTTCCTCAGCCTTTTTCTTCTTTTCATCATAGGTCCGTCTCATATCCTCAATAGCCGCTATAATATTCTCTTCACTGAGTTTTCGGGCTGGAAGAGGCGATACAGCCACATTGATATCGCTAAGCTGCTTGGCAAATCCCATCTGGTCGAGAACATGGGGCACCGGTATGGATGGAATTCCGTAAACCATGGTTGCCGCAGCAGTACCAAAGCCACAGTGATGGATGACAAAGCATCCTTGCTTAAAAAGCCAGCTATGCGGCACTGAGCCACACGCAAACATTGTGTCAGGAAGTTTATAATCCTTAAGTGTTTTCTGAAACCCTTGAATAATGGCACGGTATCCTGTCTTCCTAAACGCATTGATAAACATATCCAGCTTTTCTTTTTCGGATTTCTCTTCGAAAGACATAGCCCCAAGTGCCAGAATGATGGGTTTTTCGCCACGCTTCAGGAATTCAATCAACTTTTCATCCGGATGGTATTCCGGTTCATCTTCATGCCAATATCCAGTCATTACATGCTGCTGTTCCCAGTAAGGATTCGGTTGCTTGACATATCTGCTTATGGGAATCAGGTTCAAATCCTTTGATATAAGTTCATCTGAAGACTTTAGCATTGGTAATCCATAGACCTTTCTTATTTTGTTGTAGGGTTTTACAATCAGCCCGCCAACAGCATTGCTAATGATTTTGCTATACCATTTCTGCGGCTTCAGCTTTTCTGCAATCATCTCTGTCTGAAGCGTAACATTCACAGTAGGTATTTCCAAAACCTCAGCTTCAGTGGCCCCCATCTGGCTGTGCGTCACTATTATCAGGTCTTTGCCTTTAGACGCTTCATAGACCTCATGCGTTGAGCTCTGAATTATTTTAAATACAAAGCGCATAGTTTTCAGCATGCTGATGGCAGGATTCGCGAACCTTCCTCTTATGGACGCAGCCTCTTTCTCAATATCAATATCAGGACCAATGGGCACAAATTTCACATCCGCCTTTTCAATCAACGCCTTCCAGCATGGATGTGAGCCAAGGACAGCCTCATAGCCGGCCCGGTTCAGTGCTCTGGCCAGATAAATATAGGGCTGAACATCTCCCCGGGTTCCCATTGTAAACATTGCTATTTTCTTCATTGCGTTGTCCTCCGAAAGATTTACTTCTTTCCCGCGCTAAGCGCTGGGTTCACTTCAAACGCATATAGAGCAGCGGATATGGTTTGCCCAGTTCATCAATATCGGTTCTTTGACACACTATAAGGCCAATATGCGCATAAAATCCTATGGCCTGTGGATTTTGCTCGTTCACCGTGAGCTCATTCACAGCATATTCGCTAAAATCACGTATTTGCTTGTTTCTGCTTATCATAAATGATAGTATATTTATTGTGAGAATTCTACATCATGCTAGAATTTCTAATATTATTCATGGAGAATTAATGATGAAGAGATTAGCGAAATTAAGTTTTATTTATAGTATACTGGGGCTGCTTCTTGGCGTTTTTTACAGGGAGTTCACCAAATTGAACGGCTTTACAGGAGAGACTGTCTTAAGTGGTCTACATACCCATGTCCTGGTTTCGGGAGTATTTTTCTTTCTAATCGTATTATTGTTGGAAAAATCCTTTGAATTGACGAAGCATAAGAAATTTAATACATTCTTTATAGCCTACAACATTGGTCTTTGGCTATCCGTTATCATGATGGGTGTACGCGGATGTGTCGAGGTTTTAAACCTTGATATTTCATCCATGATGGATGCTTCTATTTCAGGTATAGCGGGCTTAAGCCATATTATTATAGCCATAGCCTATATCCTTTTCTTTCTGATATTGCTTGGCAGAATCAATGATATTGGCAGTAATAAAGTAGACTAGATCATTAATACCCCTTTTATTGGGCAACTAGTAGAAAGGGATATTAGCACATAAAGTTAAGAGCTAAAATTAAGTTTTAAGCTGCTAAATAAAAAGCCCGGCATCTTGAAATGCCGGGCTTTTTGATGAGCAAAGAGCAAGTTTTATTTAAATCGAGAATTCACATTGGCGACATCAAAAGCGGTAGGTACTGTGCTTCTATATTTGATATATGTACTGGGGGCGATACTTGGAATCATACAGCTTGTCTGCATTTTATACACACCCTCAGGATTTTCAAATGGGTGCTTAAGGCTAAAGACATGTCCTAATTCGTGTATTACGGTAGCCTTTGGATCACTCAAATTAGGAGCAAGATAAATAACACATTTTGCCCAATTACTGTATGGCTCACCCGTTCCACTATTTGCAGGGGCTCCAGTAGCGGTGAAATATGCTGTATAAGACGTACCGGTTGTACTCAGTGTGAAGACTACTTGTGCTGGGGGTGTATAATATGGACTGCTTGAGACTTTATAATATCCAACTCTTGCATTTACGTCATTATTTTTTGTCTTCTCTTTCCATGTGCTAAAAGCATCTTCAATAGATTGTGCGTAACCAGAGACAGACGAGTCAACTAAATAAGCAATATTCGTTATTGAAAAAGTAGGTTTGTAATCAAAGTAAAAACCAATTGAAGCACTAGATAATGTTGCTGTCAGCAAGACAATAGCTAAAAACAGTGGCAAAATAAATCTAAGCTTTGATTTTCTCATAAAATACCTCCTTTTCAATTATTGGTGTCATTATAACATTATCTGCCATTTGCTGTCAAGTTATATAAAAATTATATTCTTTTCTTTTTGTTGCATTATTGTTTTGTTTTTGGAACTTATTACAAATACAAAAAATATAGTATGGAAATAGTAGGGCGACTTGACTCTTGTCGCATCAAGTAGAATAAAATCTCAAGCAGAACAGCCGACTTTTATTGACCACGACAAATACATATCGCACAGCGAATACGGTTATACCACCGCCTCAAAATGGGGAATTAAGCATTCGCATAATGCAGTATCAACAATGCCCTGAAAGTAATATCGCAAGCCTTGCGCGTTTTTGATCTCCAATCGGTTTCCAGCCTGAACCCACAGTATGGCCCCCACTCCTTTAACTCCAGTATTGGAGCATGACAGATACCTTCATCATCAACAGCGCTTATAATATCATCAACAGCCTCACGCAATGCGGGAACATTTTTTACAATGCCACAGCGGGCAAACCATTCAATATACTCAAGCTGATATACTTCAGACCTGTTGCGGTAAGGGAAGGATATGGGACTTGGCTGCAAGCAGGTGACTTTTACAGTCAACCCCTGTGCCGGAAATGCTCCAAGGGGACCCAAGGCATAGCCAACCCAGGATGAGGGAATTAGATTGACAAGTTCCGGACGGTCTGTTTTCATCAGTTTAGCAACAGCATCTGAGATCATCCTTATATTCTGTTCATTTTTCCATGAGCTTGTATGGGCTAATATATCCAAATGGTAACGGCATGGCCATTTTTCATAATCATTAAAAGCAAGCTGCTTCCCGCCGCGAATGGGATGGGTGATATCCAATACCGAATCAATCTCAAGAACACGTTGAAAACTATCCAGCGATAATTGAATCTGCGGTGATATATCAATAACATCATCGTATCCGGCACGAGCAATACAAGCACAGCGAATCAGGTTATGCCCATGTCCGGTTACCTTGAACTCATCAATGATTCTGCCTCTTGTATCATAGCACCAATCATCTAAAGGAACTGAAGCAAAAGCTTCCATGGCTCGTTTAAGTACGGGGGTCTCCTTTTCCAGGGCTTTTTCGGCCAGGTATTTTGTTCCGCCCTCCTGTGTATCAAGGCCACCGTGAAGGCTTTTGCCTATCCAGCCATTGTCTTGTTGGCACGCAATAATCCGCTGTATCGTTTCTTCCTGCATAATTTGTTCCTGATACAGCGCTGCTTCATGGGCAGTTAGGTTATGTAAGATTTCACTTTTGATGCGGCGTTTAATAGAAGGGTTTGCGTTCTTAAGAAGAAAATCAATCATCTTCTGCTTTTTGCTTTTCACTGAAAACCACCGCCATAAAAAGAAGTACATGGAAATATTTCCATGTACCTTTATTATATATTACCAGTTGGTATTTTCAACCAAAATGATATCCGCTCATATCAATCCCCTATACCCCAAAGAGCTCAGCCGTCCTCTTCATTTTGTCCGAAACACCTACACCGAACGGGCATCTGCTTTCGCAGCCCTTACAGGCTGTACATTCTGATGCATGGTGTTCAAGCAGTTCATAATGGGATCGGATGGTCGCAGGAACCTCAGACTGCATTGTGGCCAGATCATAGTATTTGTTAACCATTGCAATATCAATGTCTGCGGGACAAGGCTTACAGTGTCCGCAATAAGTACACTGTCCCTTATAGGAGTGTAGCGGTGCAGATGCGATGACGGAAGCAAAATCCTTTTCTTCCTCAGATGCCGTCTCATATTTCACTGCTTCATCGACCTGTTCCTTGGTATCAAAACCACACAGAATGGATGATACAGCAGGTCTGGTCAGTGCATAGTGAATGCACTGGGTAACAGTAAGACTGACGCCAAACGGCGATCGCTTCTCATCAAATAGTCTGCCACCGGCAAAGCCCTTCATGACAGTTATGCCCACATCTTTCTCTTCACATATCTTATACAGTAACGCTCTGTCAGGATCTATGCCCCTAAGGCTATTGTCAAAATTCTCGGCAAACAGTGTATTAATGTCTTCGCTGGCTGGCAGCATATCAAATGCGGGATTGATACTAAAAAGAATCATCTCTACATAGCCTGACAATGCCGCTTTGACAGCAACCTTCGGGTTATGGGAGCTTATACCGATATGGCGCACAACACCGGATTTTTTAAGCTCCATAATATAATTCAAATAATCGGAGGATTGTATCTGGTCCCACTCATTCTCTGAATCCACAAAATGGATCATTCCCAGGTCTATATAATCGGTCTTCAGCCGCTCAAGCAGATCCTCAAACGCAGGACGGACATAGGCCATTTCCCGGGTCTTGTTATACTGTCCATCTTTCCAGATGGATCCAATATGTCCCTGTATAAACCACTCTGAACGATTATCCTTTATACCCTCACCTATAATGTTGCGGGATTTGGGATCCCCCATCCAGCAGTCAAGAATATTTATGCCTTTTGAGGAAGCATACTTGATCAGTTCAATGCTTTCTTTCTCCGGATGTCTCTCCAGCCATTCTCCGCCAAATCCAATTTCGCTGACCATAAGACCTGTCATGCCAAGTTTTCTTTTTTTCATGCCGCTCTCCTTCATTCTCATACCTAATTCTGGAGCAGTTAACCGTAACAGGGTACTTTAATTACATCTTCTGTTATCGGTCTTATCATACTCATAAAACAGATGTGTTGTATAAACATATTTTATCATACAGCCATAAGCCCCTGTATCCCTGGAGATATTCATGGGTCTAGTTCCCCGGCCTGCGGGAATCACGTCCTATATTATACAGGCTTAACAATTCCTGCTTCGAACAGAGCTTCAAAGGTATTTACAGCCCCGCCATGCTCAGCAATCTTCCCATCGGCCAGTCTGTCAATATCAACGCCCGTCATCCGAAGCTTTTTACCGGTGGGTTTCATCCCTAACCACTCGCCCTGGTGCGTACCTTCCATAATGAACTCTGAGATTACGGTATCACCGTCAGTAAACTGACGAATAATTGTCATTTTTAAATCCGGATACGTTTTCCGAACCTCAATCATATGCTGCTTCATACCCTCTACGCCTACTGGAAATGTGGTATCGCCTATTCTCAGAACACAGCTCTCTGAAATGTACTCAGACACTTCATCCAGCAGATGGTTTGAAACGACATGTTCATAGAAGTATTTAATTCTCTTCGCATTATCCATATCAATGCTGCTCCTCTCAAATATTCTACGTCCTTGAGCCATCCGAAAGATACTGCACAATCTTAATGAGCCTGTTATCTGCTATTATATAAGACCTCATATAAAAATCAATGTTGACTATACAACCTCGGAAAATAACATTTGTACCATCAATAAGATACCTCGATGGCATTGCATTTTTCAATGACTGGCAGATAAGGCGCAATATCCTGCGCCTTTTTGCCCATCTGCTCAAGATAGTCTTGGGCCAGGCTCTTTCGCATAGTCAGAATACTCTGATCATAAATATCTTTCGGAAGTCTGGAGTAACCCATCAGATAATATGTCCGAGCAATATCATAGTCTTTGGGTCCGCAGCAGATATTCATAAAGTCTATCACTTTAATCTCACCGTTGCGATCGATTAAAACATTTCCTGGATGAAAATCTCCATGGCATAGGGTATTGCCATCCGGCAATTTACCGAGATAAGCCAAAAGCTCCATATCTTTATCACCCATCACTTTTCTAACAAAATCTTTGTAGGTTGGGAGCTGCTTACCTTCATGCTGAAGTATTTCCTTGTGTGTCTTTGTCAATATGGATACCACGGTATTATAATGGTTACCATCCATAAGATAACTGACTAAATCAGTTCCCTCTATCTTCTCATAAAGTATCCCATGCCTGTCATTGATGGAAATCAGGTCATAGCACTTAGGCACAGGAAGCTTCAAGTCATACAGGAGTTGGGCATTATGCTGTTCCCGCCTTACAAATTGAATTGCATAACCTGAATAGAAGAGCTTTAATATCATGCCTTCAGCATAATCAAATACTTCGGCAGTATTTCCTTTTGCAATTAAATTCACGAATACATTACCTCGCTTCTTCTTTGAGTGTACTATAGTTTAACTGCGCTAAGCAAACCTTGCTTAATACAGATAAAAAACGCACCTTTGCGTTTTGCGTAAAGGTGCGTTAAATATTTGATTCATTTATGTGTAAGCCTTGAGCAATTATGCAGCAGGCACCTTAAGTACCTGTCCGATATGAATTAAGTCAGGGGATTTCAAAATATCCTTATTAAGATTATAAATCTCAATATATCTGGTGCCGTTTCCGAGATACTTCTTCGCAATCTTCCAGAGGCAATCGCCCTTGACGACTTTATAGTAGATATATTCCTCTGCTGCTTCCTCAGAGGGTTCCTCTTTAGGCTCGGGCTTTTCTTCTGCAGCGGGTGCAGTCAGGATCGTGATGTTTCCTTTCGAAGCTCCATACATTTTCTCACTGATTACACCATTCAGAACCTCAGCGGTATAATTTATGAGCGCATCCTCAAGGGCCACACCCGTATTATAGCTGCTCAGATTCTTTAACAGGTAGTACGTATCTCCACCTGCTGCAAGAAAATCATTGGTTGCTAAGGTGTAGGTCTTATTGAGTTCCAGGTCCTGACCGTTCACCTTGACATTCTTAATGCGGGCTCCGGGATTTGCTGGTGCATAATACGTTGAATCCGGATACTGCTCGCCATTGACATAAGGTACTGTTGTATCGATTGTAAACTCAATGCCTGAAACCTGAGGGAATGCGCCAATGGCCACAGGGATACTGCAGGTAGAGGCCTCGAGCAATTCTAACAACTGTGCTCCGGTAACCTCAACGATAGCAACGGTATTTCCAAAGGGGAACACGGTCTTCATGTCCTTCATGGTGACATCGCCAATATTAATGGAAGCACGTATACCGCCGCCATTTGTTATTGCAATATCGACACCGCCGCCTACGGCATTGTTTGCAGCCCAAAGGATAGCATCTGCTGCAAAATTACCCAGGTTTGTTTCCTGCGTTCTTACACCGGGGTCTCTGTTACCATCCAGGAAGACCTCTGTTGTGGCAAACTTCTCAGAAAGCATTTCATCAATTTTTCCAGCCTCAGCAGTAATCAAGTCATTGACTTTGCTGTCAACACTGCTATAGTCGCTTGCGGAAATAAGTTTTGCAGTAATTCCGTCTTTACCAATAGTAACAACACCAACGTGGCTCAGCTTAGTTCCTGTTGAAGCTAATATTGTGGTGCCATACTTATCGCCTTCAATAACACTGTGGCTGTGTCCGTCTATCAATACATCTATGCCGTCCACATTCTCAATGACATCGATGGAGCGGTTAGGCTCACTTTCACTGTCGATTCCCAGGTGGGCCACACAAACAATATAATCTGCGTCGGCTTCTTTTAATTTCTTAACCTGTTGCTGTGCGATCTTATAAAGTTCTTCTCCGGCAACGAAATTAAGAGAAGCAACATTTTTGGGGTTAGCCTTGGTAAAGGTCTCAGGGGTTGTTAACCCGAATATACCGATTTTGCCTGCCTTTGTTTCAATAATCAGATTTTCTTTAAATGCGGGAGCACCCGTTTCCTTGTACAGTATATTGGATGAAATAATGGGGAAGTCCGCTTTCTGTTCAAGCTCTTTCAGATTGTCAAAGCCAAAGTCAAACTCGTGATTGCCAGGAACCATAAGGTCATAACCGGCTTCATTCATGAAAAGGATAGCATTAAGGCCTTTATTGAGATTGACTAAAGGATCACCCTGTATGGCATCTCCCGCTGATACCAATAAGACCTCGGCGCCCTTTGCTTCGTAATCCTTAGCAATCTGTGCAACGCCTGCTGTTCCAATGGATTGACCTTCCGCCGCTACATCGCCGCCATGGGTATCGTTGGTATGAATAATGACGAGTTTACCGTTCAAGTCCTCCGGTAACTCAACAGCCGATACCATGTTAACCTGTAGTCCCAGTACAAGCAGTACCGCTAAGGTTAATGCAAGAATTTTACTGA
The DNA here is from genome assembly GCA_022702935.2 of Bacillota bacterium. Classification (GTDB taxonomy): domain Bacteria; phylum Bacillota; class Clostridia; order DSM-8532; family DSM-8532; genus DTU059. The sequence continues at coordinate 9,775 of JAKIML020000017.1, forward strand.
ACTGACTCTTAAGTCTGCCATAGAAAAATACCATACAGCACCCTCCGTATAATTATGTATTCCAGTAAATAGGTTTACTGTTACCTTAATTATACAACAAAAGATTACAATTTAAATCTCTATTTTATCTATTACCCGCAATAAAAGCCATTATTTTAGATTAAGTTGTATTTGCTTTAAACCAAATTTCACCCTGAAATCCTGGGGCAGATAACCCTTCCATAAAATCCCTCTCACTTTAAATACTCATCAAAAAAAGCAAGGCTTTTTAGGTTCACGAGCTTTAAAGTTTCGTATCCGGGCTTCCAAGATTCCACAGCGGGCCATCTATCACATGAGCGTTACAATAAACTCTCTATGGCCCGTGCTAAAGCAGTATCCCAGGGTCTTGCCTCAATGACTTTAATGTTATTCTGTTTGCAGGTCTCTGTTATCCATTTTCCATAGGCTATACTTATTTCAGCTCTGTACTGCTGTATAGCCCCGCCTTCCCGTGATAAATAATTCTGCATAATTTGATGAATATCCGGTTCATTGATAAAAATGGATTTCACCTTCGGACTATCAAAGGTCGCTGTGAATTCGGGATGAATAAAATCGCCCTCGATAATAACAGGCACATCGTCCTCAAGGTGCCTGTCTGCCAGTGCCTTTAATACCGGAGCCAATTCCTTGCTTACGTTAATTAACCAATTCACATTGCCGGCAACGCCTATCTCCTCCCAGTTAACACCCGTTTCCCAATAATGTATTGCCGGAAAGGTCTCCTTTGTTGTAACCCTCTCTATAGCCAGATGAATATCATCTACTTCCATAACATTCACGCCATAATAGCGAGAGATCTCATAAGCTATGCTTGATTTTCCTGTTCCTGAAGCACCGCCTATAAATAGAACCGTCCAGTTTCTGTCTGTTTTCATGGGTTAACCTCCGCAACCAGTCAGATTACTCACTTATTTGGATTTCTACTTCAACTTCCACATTTCCTTTGATCATGGACCATACCGGACACATCTTCTCCTCCGCGGCTTTCAATGCTTCCAGCGCTTCGTCCTTAGTCAACTCTGCTGATTTAAAAGTCAAAGACAGTAGTATATGTTTCAGTGCTTTAGGGTGTTCCTCGCGCACTTTACCTTGTACTTCCACATCTACACCATCTACCTGTTTCTTCATCCTATAGCGCAGCAGGGATAAAAGTGTTGAGCTTACACAGGAACCAAAGCTTATCATGAAAAGCTCCAGTGAAGTATAGCCCTTGCCCGTCCCGATAGGCGGAAAATAGTCAATGATTACCTCCTGATTGTCCCGAGCCGTGGCACTAAATTTTGTTTTTAAATCAATTGTCTGCAATGTAACATTCAGAGTATCCATCATCTTAATCCTTTCATTCTTTATTTCTTGAATGTGTTGCCACATCAAATATCATGTTGATTTCTTCAATGATCTCTCTGTCCGGAATATCCTCTTCCAAAAGAATAATGCGCTGAATCATTTCCGTAATAGAGCGGGCTATGAACTTTGCCCATTGCACTGAGCCAACAATGGAGGCATATTCCTTCCAGGCTTTCTGGTAGGCCCTCTGCTCCCATTCCATGAGCTTTCTTCGGGACTCCTCGCAGCCATCACAGCGCAGCCACGTCTTCATGGCCAGGCGATATATGATGCGTTCATCCTCCGACAGGTGCTTTTTTTGAATGACCTTTTGAATGTTGTACTCTGTACAGGAAACATCCTTGGGAAGCTGTGACCAAAGCCGGGCGACCAACTCCTCAAAGGCAACACGGACTACTTCATCAAAAAGCTTTTCTTTATTTTCAAAATAATAATATATTGTAGGCATCTTGCAACCCGCCAGTTCACAGACATCACGCAAGGAAGTGCCGTGAAAACCGTGTTTATCAAACAACCTCCGGGCATGGTATGCTATTTTGTCCTTCATTGAATCCATAGGCTTACCTCTAGGTTATATATCGTTAGATATATAATATTACTCTGTTAATTTTTTGTCAACAGGAGAATATCATCCATGGCTAGTTTATTCTGTCTCCATTGAACCATAAAATTGATAAACTGCCGGGTTGAGTTCTGAGTTTGAGGATATAAGTGACTCAACATCTATTTCATATCTCGTTTATATTTTCTTTCGTTTTACGGCGTCTATGAAAAACAGGTGATAGAGAACATCAATAAACCCATTATTTAAAATACGCTTGTGAATGTACAAGAGCTCATTCTCATACTTCCTTGCAGTAAACTCCGGGAATACCCAAGGGAATGCTTTAATATAGATGCCCAGTGCACCAATATCATAGAAACGGATAAAGCTTAATTCTTCCATCGAGCTTACAATATCAAAATTAGCCTGTAATAATTCCTTTTCGGCATAGTTTAAATTCCAGTTTGAAACCTCCAGCCCCTTATTGTCAAATAACTGAATTAAATTCATGATGGTCGCGCTTCCAACTTGCTGTGTAATAAAGTGGGCATCGTCTTTCAAGATGCGATTTATTTCTTGCGGGCAATAGGCCTCATGTCTGTCTATGATGAGGTCAAAATAATTATCCTCAAAAGGCAAATTGCTGTTAAATGGCGGCCCTGCTTTACCATCAACCTCTATGACCTTTATGCCAAGAGGCTCAAGGGTTTTCTTTGCGATTTCTACATTGGGCTTATAACCTTCGGTAGCATAGGTTTCTTTGGGTAAAGGCGTAAACTTAGACAATCTTTCTCCGCCACCCGTTCCCAAGTCTAATAACCTGTCAGCATTACATAAATAAGGATTAATCTTGCTATAATAGTTCCACCGTATCGGGACTTCCTGCATTCTTCCTGTTCCGGTAATATAGGAGAAATCCCATCCGGAAAACTCATAACTATCAATTTCATCAAGGAGATATTCGAAATAATCCATTTTTCTCACCCTTCAATTTCTCTTGCGTCACAGACCAGCTTATAAGAGTTTTCCTAAATTATACATTATCTTTGAGATATCTACTATGACTTAAATAAAGGTAAGGGTTTTCAGAAACGATTCTCTCAGTCAGAGCAACCGAGAGAATATTCCCGAAACCCTTAATTACAGCCTTTTTCAGTTATTCTCATTTTCATGGAGCAAATAGTATTAAGCCATAAGATGAGTACAAAAGCCCTTTGCTTATTCTTCCTGATATTGTCCAACGATTTTTAGCTTACCCAGCGTTTTATGTCCATGAGGTGATTCTAAAAACTCTTTAGTCAAGTCTTTGCCTGCTTCCAGACCATGATGTTGGCCATTCTTCCACTTTTTGCTGACGTCATAAACGATGCCGTTTATAGCGATATAAGCCTCCATACCATTTTTGCCATTGTATTGTGCCAGCTTTTCTTTTGAAAATACATTTTCAGCCATTATGAGCTGCTCTTCAGAAGAAATCACTCTGTTTAGCTTTTCAGCCTCAGATTCCTCTGTTTTGGGTTTAAATATGTAATACCCAACAGTAAATATCAATATCAATGCAACTATGATGAATAAAGCCTTGCCAAATACCTTTCTATTTATCATGATACCCCTCTTTCTATACCTATCCTATTTCATTGCTTCAAAAAACTCCTCTTTGGCACTGCATGAAACAAAATCGCCATTTATGAACCCAAAATACTTGCCGGATAACTCAGAATGTTTTTGCTTGCATTTTGCGATGCAGCCAAAGGCTAATTTGCAATTAATCTTACTTGCGTATTCTCTTATTTCTTTCGCATCAAATCCCGAACAGCGCCTGCAAATTTTCACTTTCTTCATGCATCACTACTTCCTTTCAGACACATAACCTACCACTTGTTCCAATGGACCCTTGTTTCATCAAATCGATTGATAGGGGCTTTTTCTTCTGCAGGATAACCTAATGATACGATAGAAAATGGAATGATATATTCAGGTAAATCAAACAGCCTTCTGATTCCTTCCATGACTTCTTGCATTGGGTAAGTACCAAGCCATACGGCCCCCAGGCCTAAGTCCTGTGCCATAATAAGCATATTCTCAGTAGCCGCGGAGCAATCTTGAATCCATAGCTCTTCAACGAATTTATTCTTTCTGTTCATGTCTCCGCACACAATAATGGCATGACTGGCCTCTGGCAGCATTTTTGCATAGCTATGCATTTCTGAAATTGCTTTCAGAAGTTTTTTATCGTCTACGACAAGAAACTGCCATGGCTGTCCGTTCCCTGCTGACGGTGCAGACATTGCTGCTTCTAAAATCAGATGGATCTTCTCTTTCGGAATCTGTTTATTCAGATATTTCCTTATACTTCTTCTCTCTAAAATGGCATTCATATTTATCCTCCATTCTGTTTTTCAAGGAATTTTATTGGGCATGCTTAGTCGTTTGAATAACCTTATTGACATTATATTTCCATATGTTGAATAATTAAAGTAGGCAAAATATTCTTATATAATCTCAAATATTTGACTTACTCTAAAAAATAGACTATAGATGATGGAGGCAAAACAATTATGGCTGCCACTTCAAATGAATCGTGCAGTTTGATTGTAGAAAAAGCGATAAACATCATTGGAGGAAAGTGGGCATTTCTTGTTATTGCACATTTAAAAGACGGTCCTTTGCGTTTTAACCAGTTGAAGAGAAAAATCAGCGCAATAAGCACCCAGTCTTTGACTGTCGTTCTGAAATACCTAGAGCAGAACGGGTTAGTCATCCGTGAGGTATTTCCGACGGTTCCGGTAACAGTTGAATATTCTTTAACAGAAAAGGGTGCAGACTTTGTAAGAATACTGGTGGAAATTTATAATTGGGGTGTAAAGTGGGATATCTTAAAATCAACAGTGACAGACACCGTTAAATAGTTGTCAATAAAAAAGGTTTTACACACCATTTATATTACAGGAATATTTGTACTCACCAGCCAACCCTCGTTCATCAGGATACTTCCAAACTATCAAATCTTAATTAAGTTCTGCTACACTCATGTCATAAGTGGCGTGGTTGATGGGAGCAATGGCTGTGACTATTAATCATGACGTTCATCAGAATCAAAGGTTTCACAAAACCTGGCTGAGAATGAGGGGGCTTCTCCCGCAATATACAGATGTGATGTATCCCCAAAGGAAAGCATTCTAAAATAGGCAATCCCCTTCCTGCGCTCCTCGGTAACAAGGGTGGTTACAGAAGAAGGTGAAGCACAGAAGCCATGCCATAATAATACAGGCGATATTCCCAGAAGGTGGCTTAGGATTACACATTCCACACCAAAATGGCAGAAAAGAACGATGGTATCTCTATTTGGATTCATGGCCCGATAAAAATTGCCCTCACGGATATAGCCATTTCGCTCTAAAATACTGTCGATACCTTCAAAAACTTTCTGGGCTTCGGATATAACATTCCCCTTCTTCATGACAGGTGCCGTATACCAGAGATCCTTATGATAGTATTCTTTAACTATTGTCCAATCCTGCGGGAGCAGATCCCAGCAAATCCTCTCCCTCACCAAAGTTTCATCGTAAATAGGCGCATGAAACTCTCTCAGCCAGGGTAAAACTTCTGCTGTACGATTCATTTTGTTCAGTGTGACGTTTGCCGTATCCCGTGCCCTTCCTAGCGGGGAAACATAAAACGCCTTTATGTCCATAGCCGACATTCTGTTTGATAAAAGTTCTGCTTCCCTCCAACCTTTTTCGGTCAGTGAATCTTTCTCGTAATCCGGATCAGCATGACGAATAATCAGCAGCTTCATATCATGAACTCCTCGTTTTAAAAGTGGTATTTAAGCATATCTTAACAGTGTCTCGATAAAGTCATCAACTTCTAAATTCAACGACAAAAAAACATCTCATATCTTATCCCTTTTCAGAGAAAACCCGTTCTTGGCTTTTGGCAGTAAAATATCCCGGAATGCTTTATCATGCTCAACAAGAAAAGATTCCTCAAAGCCTTTGTCAGCATTACCGATGAAGTACGACTTTATATATTTTACTGTATAACTATCCCAGCTTATCATAAAAATCACATATCACTAATGAGTAATCTATAGTCTTTAAGTGCATTTTTTCATACACTTTATTTTTGGGCTTCAGGAATAGGACACAGGAAACCTGCGAACGGAAACTTATGCAGCATTACCGGGTTACCGAACATATCGACAACCTTTCCATTCGCCGTCCCATTGATGATTTGTTCCGCGCCTTCGATAAGTTTTGAAATTAAACCCGGGTCAACCGGGAACGTCCCATGGGCCGGATATATGGTGTCAAACTCATGGGTATACAGGGACAGCTTCTTCAGGCTTTCAACATAAAGAGGCATGTTTCTGTGCTGCTCAAACATGAAGATGGTTCCATCCTGAATGCTGTCCCCTGAAAGGAGTACCCTGTTGTTCATATCCAGTATAGCTATACTGCCAGGGGTATGCCCGGGAATGAAAATGATTCTCAGGGGTCTGTTCCCAAGATCGATTATGTCATTGTCGTTTACAGGCAGAAGAGTTCCTGCCCCGCCCTGGGCCCGATAATGGTCTTCATCGTCAGGATGCATATAGAAGCACTCAAAGCCACCGTTTCCTGAAATATGGTCCACATCGGCATGGGTATTCAGAAGCATCACTGGCAGTTTTGTGATACTTTTCGCAATTCTCTTGGCATTGGGTGTATTCATGCCGCTGTCAATCAATAACGCTTTTTCGGTTCCTTCCAGCAAGTAAAGGTATACTCCGTTGTCATCAATCCTCCAGGAATTCTCGTTTATTTGAATAATATCTGCCATACATTACTTCTCCCCTGAATCCGATATTTCAAAAATAAAAGCACATATATCTTTAATAAGGTGTCTGGCACCTATTTTACCACGTTCAATAGCGAAATTTTGACTTATCAAATCGCATGCTATAGAAATTTTGCGTGATCGACCTCTGCTTATGCATGCAGATTCTCATCTCCCATGCCTTTCAATGGCATCATACTCTATTTTATACCAATTTAAAAGGTACTCTAAAAAAGTACAGTATCTTAATTATTGAGGCATTTCGCTAAGAGATCCAAAACAGAAACTGGGAAGATGAATGCGAGATTGAAAAATACGGTGAGTTACGGACCCTTATAGAAAATCAGAATATATCAACATGCTTTGCCACATTGGGAGCATCCAATACCTTTCAACGCATGGGGCGTTTGCCGGAGGATAAAGAAGAATTGTTAGATACACTCTGCTATCCCTGTGGATATTCAATGCCAAAGATATCAACAATAAGATGCTGCAAGCCCTTCATCGGACTTGGGATGGGTATGTCAAGAACATACATTAAACCTAATGCAAAAGCAATGACATACAGGAAAGAAAAAGCAGCAAGTTCCCGCCATTCCTTTCTTTTTATCAGCCCCGGAACATTGATGATTAGGATGAAAGCATAAATCAATAAAAGAAATATCAAGCTTCCTTCCCCCCTTCCGGCTTAGGCAAACCGCGTATTCTCGCAATCACTATTGATAAGAGCGGAAAAATAAAGATAAGCGGAACAGAATATATAATGCCCGCATTTTGGGTAATCATGGCATGATCTACGGGTGACTGGAAAACAGTTGCTGCAATAATGACCTCGATGCCGGCGATAGGTAGAACCAGGGGCAAATATGACTTTAAGCCGAATAACTGTCCCAGCGCCGCTGATAATACATAAAAGAAAATGCTGCATTTTAAAAATACCAATACTGTCTGTGCTATGCCTACCAGAAAGTCCATCCTTGTCAGCACAGTCCCAATATTGATAAGACGGATTGACTGAAACGATGTTGAAGTCCATATGGTCTGCGTTTTTCCTAAAACGGCTGTGTTTCTGACAGCCACGCCAAGAAGACTCACTGCGCCGATTAATAGCCCAAAAAAAGTACTTTTAGCCGCAAGCTCAGTTCTATTCAGGCACCCCATAATCATCAAAAAAACGACTGTTTCACCAAAGGGAATGACCGACATAATATGAATACCCTGAAAGATTCTTATAAAGGGCAGCTCGAAAAGCGGCAGAAAGTTGGAGAAATCCATTTGGTCAATCAGAAGGATGAAGTTGCTAATTATTACAAACAGCCCAGAAACAACAAATAGATGGCTGATCCTTGCCAATACTTCTAAACCCTTTGTCGCCGCATAAGCACAGGTTGCAGCAAAAACAACCAATAGGAAAACAAAGGGCATATCCTCTACTAAAAAAGTCATATAGAGCTCGCCTACATCACGAACATTAAAAGATAAAGTCATCATAAAAAAGAAAATATAATACAGGGAGACAGCTTTACCCAGAAAAGGGCCATAGACCATATCATTAATTTGTATTAAATTCATGCCTGGAAACATTTTTGAAAGTAATACATAGGAAAGAACAACAGGGGCTGTTATAATCAGTCCTGCTATGATGACCATCCACGTTTGGTGTTCAGTTATTCCAACTGCAAAATCTATCAATAGAGCTGAGCCCTGAACAAAACCGGCAATTAAGAAAAGCAATTGCTGGCTGCTGATTTTCCCTTTTTCAATGCTCATGTTATTTCTCCTCTTTTTTGGGTGATACCGGTTTTTTCAATAAATCTGTTTTAATTATCTTGGTTTCTGCGTTAATGTTAAGCTGGATGGTTGGATAGATTTCATCCCAGTTTTTTTCGATTTTTTTCCACTGTTCGCTGTATTTTTTATGTAGCATTTCGCCAAACCCAAAAATATCAGCGTTGAACTCTTTGGACTTGTCAAAGGCTGCCATGATTTCCTGATGGATAATCTCTGCTGAAGCCTCTTGTATTTTTTCAAACATTTCATTGGTTGCCAGGTTTTCGGTCGTAGTCTGTTCTGAAAGGCTCGTCTCGGCTTTTATTTTTATCTGAAAAGTAATTTTGTCATCCTCCATGACCGGTGTTACCTGGCCTTTAGCTTTCATAATTTCCAGAATAGCCTTGCCTTTTCCATCTGGTAAAGAAACATCGAGTACCCCGCTTTCAACTTTGCCAAGTACCCATAAAAGCCCCCGGGCTTCATCATGGCTTAACTTGCCAACCATCTTACCATCTTTAAAAACAACCATGCCCGACACATAGATATCCTCGGACTCCTCCTCCTTAACAATGCTGAGCAAAGGGGCAATCTGAGCTGTTGTACCACTCATCAGACTTGAAGCAAAATCTTTCATATTCACTTTATAAAGATGGGACGTAAAGCCATAGGTCTCAACAAGCTTTGCAATATTCAAAGCAGGATACTTTTCAGTTTCAGGTTTGGTGTCCATAACGTCCGAGGCCTTATCCTCGGCAACGAGGATCAGTGCAGTAGGCCTCATTTCATGGGCACGTAAAAAGAAATCGAGATATTTCTGCAAGCCCTCTGCTGCGATATCATTCCCGAAAATCACAGCCTGATTATGGGATATAAAGAGCCTGTTTCCTGTCATGTGGGTTATTTGCCTTACCGCTTCAAAAATAGAATCCCCTTTGCTGGAAACATTCCAAAACGGTTTTCCTTCTCCTCCTCCGCCTGAACTTGATGGCCTTCCTCCCGATGAACTCACATTAACGATCTGGGCTGTCAGTGAAATTTGTCCGCCTTCCCCTTTATCAACTCCCATACCTATAACGATTTCCAAATCATTGATTTCCCTTGCACCCAGACAGCCCGATAAGGTAAGCATCATAAAAAAGTATAAAACTAACTTTACCATTGATAAGCAGGTCTTTTTTCTCATTGCCGCCTCGCTCCTTCTATTGGGAATCACTGTTGTCTTGGGTATTTGGCGATGGCATTAAGCCCGGACCTTGGTTGTAGGGATCTCCATCGTCCCAGGTAATAGCCGTAGGCCGCTTTGTCATGGACCACAACGGCATCCTGAAAAAAACATCCTTTAAGCCTGCAAGATTCAACGGTACAACTGGCCATAAGTAGGGTGTTCCAAAAGAGCGTAAAGATGCAAGATGAAGCAGGGTTGCCAAAAGGCCCATTATTACCCCAAAACCACCAGCAATTCCGGCAAGGGCAAGATAGATATACCGCAATACCGTTCCCGAGTCGGTCTGTGCCGGAACAGCAAAACTTGCAATGGCCGTGGCAGATACAACAATAACCATGATTGGACTTATAAGACCTGCTTCAACAGATGCCTGTCCCAGCACAATAGCTCCAACAATACCGACGGTTTGTCCTACTGGCTTCGGCAACCGTACCCCCGCTTCTCTTAATAAATCAAAGGCAAATAGCATCAGAAAAGCTTCCAGGATTGCGGGAAAGGGGACTCTTTCACGCCCTTCTGCTATAGATATCAAAAGCTGTGTAGGTATCAGCTCCTGGTGGAAAACAGTCAATGCGACGTAAATTGCAGGGCCCAGAGTACTAATGATATATGACAAAAACCTTATTATCCGTATAATGCTTACAAAAAACGGTCGTGCATAATAGTCTTCCACACTCTGGAAGCTTTCTATAAACACCATGGGCACTACAAGAACAAAAGGTGTACCGTCCACCAGAATAGCCGCACGGCCCTCGAGTATCTTAGCGGCTACCTTATCAGGTTTTTCGCAGTTTGAAACTGTAGGAAAGATAGAGCCGGGACTATCCTCAATATATTGCTCAATATAGCCTGATTCCAGAATGGCTTCAATCTTCACTCTGTTCAGCCGTCTTCTGATTTCTTCAATCAGTTTCGGATTGACCAAACTTCTTATATAAACAATGTATACATCCGTTTTTGACTTATCACCCATGACAAATCTTTCTACACATAGGTCAGTGTCTTTAATCTTTCTTCGGATAAGCGCAATATTTACACTCACATCTTCAATAAAGCCTTCTCTTGGCCCACGTACAACAACCTCTGTTCCTGGTTCTTCAATACTACGGGACTTCCCCTTTCCTAATCTGACAGCCAAAGCCTCGTTTGAGCCATGTATCAAGAGAATGGCTGAGCCTGCCAATAAATTGTCAAGCAAGCTGCTTAACAGATTCACTTTCAGGTAATCTGTCACCGAAAGGATATTCCTGCTGATGGTATCAATCTGGGTAAAATCCATATCCACAGTATTATGGAGCATCAATGAATCATACAATAATGGCTGCAGGATGTTTTTATTGATTTCTTCCTTATCGGCTAAGCTATTGATAAAAACCAGAGCACCCTTAAACCTTCTGTCATGCCCAAAGTTAAACTCGTGAAACGTCACATCACTGCTGTCGCGCAAAATTTCTTTGATGACTGCCAGGTTTTTGTCTAAATCAGAGGATAGCGGGTCACCGTTGCTCCCGGCCGTATCGGTATTCTCATTCATATATTTATCTTTGCTCTTTAATGAATTGTTAAAGAGAAATTTCCTGAAAATATACCCAAGCATATATATTTCTTCCTAAGCAGTTTTTGTTTATTTTTCGGCACTCATCGGAAATTTATGCATGGAGTTAAAAAGCACTGATTCGTTTATTATTTGTATAAATTGATGCAAACTATCACACCAGTAAAAAAATAAGAGCAACAGACTTTAAGCCGCCGCCCTGTAATTAATGAACTGCATTGTTCTAACTTATTTATCTGCGTGCTCACCTTAGCAAATCAAACCGCCGTGAAAATAGCACTCATATACTTTAGTTTCATTGCAGTAAATTTCTTCATGGCCCTGAAACCAGGCGAAATCACCCACCACCTTGCATTTGTATAAATATTCTCCTGACTGGTAATATTCCGGCCCTCGATAGGGCATATTTTTATGGGCTTTGGTAAGAGCCTCCTTTAAGAAATTCCCGCTGAATTGCTCTTCTAGAACCCGCCCCATATAATTCATGGCATAAACGGCTTTACCATCCTGCCAGATGGCTTCCTGGCCTGCAAAATGCTCTCCTCCCAAATAGGTATCATGGTAGGTGAAGGGGCCATTGGTATACTGAAAATCATGGGAGTCAAATCTCGTGGAAGACGTTTCGTTCATGGAAGCCGCATATGTATTTCTATTGGCTTCAAGTCTGAATTCAATCAGTTTATCCAGCTCCGTCATTGCTTTGCCCGGAATATTGAAGGTACACTCCTGGTCCTTGACAAGAAAATCAATGGTTACATTAAGCAAATTGCTGATTTGGATCAGATTTGAAATATCCGGATAGACCTGACCCGACTCCCATTTGGCAACGGCCTGCCTTGATACATCCAGTCGCTCAGCCATTTCCTCCTGGGTAAGGCCCCTGTTCTTTCTAAGTAATTGCAGCTTTTCAGAAAAGATCATCATCGTCACCTCAAGATTATTATAACGTGGCCAGGTCGTATTACGTATACCCCGACAGTTGCAAATATGCCACTTTTGTTATACAACACCTGATTCAGCCCTCCAACATTATAAAACCGTTCTGCCCTTCAGCAGAACGGTTTCAGCTTATTCCCAGGATTCTTTCGTTATCTTATTTATCATCGCATTCAGGAGAAGAAAGCATTCGGATGATGCGCGTGTAGGAACTGTGATTTGAATAGTGACTGCAAACATTTATCTTGTTTTCGCAGCATTCACACGCTGAAATCGAGATCATATCTGGTCCCGTGTGAGAAAAGCATGCGCATTCACGAATCTTACTGCCGGATAATCTCCGTTTATGGTGCTGAGCGCTATTACGTTATCCTTGCCGAAACGTTCATTTAATATTTTCAATGCTTCCTGGTTCATAATAAACTCCTTTACGCGATCGCAACAGGATATTTGGGCAGGCAGACTAAAATAGAATCTTTGCTGTCTATTTTGCCTTTATGGGGAACAGCAAATCGAGTTGAACACATTGTGTCGCATTTTCATCCCCTGCAAAGTATGAATATGCATTAAGCTGTTCTTCTAATAAACCATTCATCCCGGACGGTTCCCGTGCGTCATATTCATATTCGCTGTTGTTCATGACCCATTGGCTAAGAAGCTGCCATTCATGGAAATCACCCATTTTAATGCAATGGGCCGCATAAAGCCCTCCCTCAAAGTGTTTTTTCTGCAGATAAGATGGAACAACCAGATCCTCAGGTATGGTCACCCAGAATTCATACCCATAGGTTTCGTTGCCAGTGGGTGTCGGATTATTAAATCCAAACACTCTCAAGTCGGGTTTGATTTTTGGAAGCTCAATGCTTCTAATAAACGCCTGCAAAGGTTTCATTGCATTTTCTTCGGGATTATCTCCAAAATAGTGACTTGCCGCAACGGTGCAAGGCGGTAAATGAATAATACGTACATTCTTTAGGGTTGATAAAACCTCATTTGCTTTGTTCAGGTCATCCATAGAACAATCCTCCTTAAGTTTAATCTTCGAGAGACTCAGTGTTTGAATGATACTTAGAAGATCAGCATCATTGAGCATATCAAGCTCAATACTCGTATTCGCCAACGTGTTCATGCGCGTAATAAATGCGTTCAGAATATCTCGTATTGTTTGGAGCGCAGTTATTTCGGAATTAACCTCATCAATACTTTCCTGAAAAATTCTGATCATTTCCGCCTGCTCGATATCGCTAAATATCAAAGCAATCTTTTTCAACGGAATACGCAGCTTTCGCAGTGCGATTATCTGCTGAAGGCGCCTTAAAGCAGATTCATCATACATACGATACGCATAATCTTGTTGGCGAGTGCTGGGTAAAAGGCCAATTTGATCATAATATCGAAGCATTCTTGCTGTAACATTGAAGGCCTTTGTAACCTCGCTGATGGTCATTAGTTTCATCTGTTCACCTCATTTCTCGATGACTAGAATTGTAATGGATGACACGACGTCAAAGTCAAGAGGTATTGATGTTTGAATTTCCGCTTATTTTAGATAATATTATGTTTTATTTATTTTGTTGATATATGGATGGCATCGTCAGAACGACATCACTATAAATCTTGAATCCCATTTTTTCATAAAAACCTGCTATATGCTTTTCTGTCTGAACCAGCTTCCTGTGCCTTTAAATGATGGTGTATCCATTGATCAACTATCCTGGCTGCTTCCTCAGAAGTGAGACTAGAAGTATCAAGGAGCGTCATCGCTGGCTCTGTCTTATTTGCATTATCCTTTAGCCATCGATTGAATTCCAATGAGCTTTTCACCCAATTTTCATCAGTCACGCCTCTTCCAACACGCATACGCCGCTCAAGCACCTCATCATCGCATACAATGGCAAAGTAATAAATCTCTGAAAACTAACTTCTGGCGTTGCATACTTCAAACTGTTTTGGGACTGAACAACCGCAAAGTACGACCGGTTTTCCAATCTGAGATATATTTGCACACACATTCAGCCATAGCTCACGATATGAACGATAATCATCCTCGGGTGTGTTATAGACATCATGCCATAGTAGATCACTTTCCATGACGATATACTCAGTCTCGTTTTTGAAAAGTACTTCAGAAGTCGTAGATTTGCCTACACAGCTTGCTCCAGTAATAATGAACAAAGGGAGTTTTTTGGTAGGTTCCATTTATCTGCACCCCACAACAGAAATGATTATCTTCATTGGCAGTATAGAAAGTATCAGCAAGAGGAGCTACCCCGCTTTTCTCGGCGTTTTCTTTCACTACATCATCAATGGACTTTTCATCTGTTATTATTTTATGCTCCGTAATATAATTATCAAAAGCATTAATACAACGCTCTATATTTCCTTTTTCCCATGTATCTCCTCTTCGAAACCGCTTATTTAATCTCTTTAGTAATGTAAACTCATTTGCATATAGAATGTAGTGTCCTTGCATATATCCAAATGTTATCTGACTGCTCCAATTGCAATCCATTCTCCGTCTGAAGTGTAGGGGCTTCCAGTCAAGTCATTCCAGACATATTTGGCATTAAACCCGGCTGTATTTAGCACTTCCTTTATTGAATCCAGTGAATAATCATGGAACCAATTTCTATAAACCTTACAGCCATACTCATCCACAACAATATACTGGTCCAGCCACGTATCTTCCTCGGGATAATCAAACCCCTGTTCAAGAACAAGATGCTTTCCATGACGCCAGAAACCACCCTCGATTATATACCAGCCATTCTTTAGACCATATTTCATTCGATGTGTTCTTGTTGTTACATCAAAAATGAATGTGCTGTCTTCTTTCAATGCCTTATAGACTAACTGCAAAAGCCTGTCCCTCATTGCATCAGAAAAGGTATTCAGCTCTCCATAGATCTGAATCACTGCATCAAATTCATTGGTATAATCCATGTCAAAGAAATTCATGCAACGATAGTCAATGTTGAGCCCTGATTCTTTGGCCCTCCTTCTTGCATATTCAATGGAACGTTCAGATATATCCAGCCCAACCACTTCAACACCAGCCTTATACAACCTTTCAGCATAGAGCCCAGGCCCACACCCTAAGTCAAGAACCTTCATTCCGTGTTTCAATATCCCCGACTCAAATAAATGGTGAACAATTTGGTCAATAATCGCTGGTCTCCGGCTGGCTACATCATGGTTGGGGTTAAGATGTGCCTCCAGCATACCTTTTGAGATATGAGGGTCATCCCAAAACTTTTTTTCACCAGCTGCAAAAAGTGCGGGCTTTTTTGAAAACTCGACCAATTGGTCAATATTTATGCTTAGCATCTTACATATCCTCCTCATTAAAATAGTTGTAGAAAATAATATCTTCCGGCTTTTTCTTAGGCTTTTGCTTCATTTTCTCAACCGGGTACCCAAAAGCGAGTATCTGTGACGCAATATAACCTTTCAACCCTAAAATGCGGCTGACATCTTCACAGTTAAAATACGAAACCCAGGTTGATCCGATGCCATGCTCCAGGGCTGCCAAAACCATATGTGTTCCAGGAATTTTTACTTGGTGCTCTTCCATATTAAGACAAAGGCAGAGCTGCTCATCGGCTTTAGCTAATTTTTCTGTCAGTGATGGGAACCTGCCTTTTATTATAGGTCCCTTAGCCTCATCAGGAAAAAGCTGCGTACATAGTACAATCAGCAAGGGAGCCTTAACAATCCATGACTTGTTGTAATATGTCATCTCAGCTATTCTTTCGATTAGCACCTTATTCGTAACAACACCAAATTTCCAGGGTTGTTCATTACCTCCCGAAGGGGATAAGCGTCCACATTCAAGAATATAATCAATAATTTGTTGTGGAATCATCGTATCGGTAAAAGCTCTTACGCTACACCGCTCCTTAAGTAATTCTAAAATCATTTCCTTCACCTCGATTAAAAATTAAAATGTAACAGTACAAATAGAAAAGCCGCAGATTTTCTCTACGGCTTGTGTTTTTTCCTATACAAGGTTGCCGAAGAGTAAAATAAAATCACTGGTGATACAATAAACACGAAATAATCCATAGCATTTATGCCATAGAACATAATGTGTTTGATTATTCAATTCACCGGATTTTATCTTACCTTTCCGCGTCCGCTAATTTGTATATAGCGTACCGGACTTCATTCCACCTTTAGTCTTTATTTTTTTGTACTGTTACAGTTTAATCATAGCGTCTTGAAGTGGTCCATGTCAATAAAGTTAAGGAGAAGGCTCTGGTCATCCAGAACTCGTTACTCATTCAAAAACTTTCCCCGCTCTGAGGTAACACCCCTCCTGAATGGCTGCAAATGTCGCTGCCAAAAAGAACGCGCAATGACTAATACTACACTTGTCATTGCGCGAACAATTTTATTTTATCTTTCTGTTTGCTCCGTCATAATACCCCAGCGAATACCGTACTTATCAACAAAAACAACACGGCAGGAGCTATATGGAGTTGCTTCCATTTCATATATTGTGGTGCTTCCTTCTTTCATGATTTCGTAGGCACGCTGTACTTCTTCCTTTGTGTCATATATAATTGTGAGAAAGTTTGAATAGCAAACAGAGAATTCAGTATCTGTATGATCACTCATAATAATTCTCTGATTGTCGAGTAACAGTTCTGCGTGATAAATGTAATCCTTCTGTCCTTCGGTAAGCCCAGGCATATATGCCGGATCATTCGCTTCCCGATATGTGATTAAGCAGGTAATCTTTCCTCCAAACGCCTTTTCGTACATCTGAATTGCCTCACGGCATTTTCCTCCAAAATTGAGTGTTGGCGTAACTTGCATACCTTTAATACCTCCGCAAAGTAGAAATTTATTCTCGAGTTATATGTTTATAATAACATAAAGTGAGTTCAACACATTAGTGAGATCAATAAATGTGCAAAATATCAGCTATTTCAACCATAAAAATACCGACCCCAATCGCAAGAGTCTTGCTTTTGGAGGTCGGTTTATACTAACTGAAATCAGCTTATTGGTTTAAATATATCTTAATCAATTTAGCTGCTTGCACTGGAATATTTTCTTATGCCTTTTTTTATTGCTACAGCAGAAAGCAAGAAAAATAACACCCCGGAAACAGCAGCAGCAATCATGCCCGGAGTATCCCCTTTGTTAAGAAGCAAAGATGCTGGAACATGTGCTAATGGAACAGATGGAATAAGAAAAATAAAAGCATACATGACTTCCTTGAAAGTGAATATGTCCTTCGGTTTCTCTGACATAGACATTAAAATAAAATAAATGTCTGTCAAGCCATGAACCTTTATATGTTTAAATGAAAGGGAATAAAGGAGCATCATAAATGAAGTCAGAATAATAACTGCATTTACCAGGAAGATTAAAAATAAAAGCACATTAATACCAGGAATACTGATATCGAGCGCATTGAATTTCAAGCACATAACGACTATGGGTGCAATCAGAGACAATAGGCTTGAATAGTCTATACTGCCGGTGTTTATCTGGAAAATCACATTAACTGGCTTTACAAGCATCCTGTCAAAACCACCATCGGATATGCTACCTAAAAACCTCATATGATTTGGGTTTATTAACCCTCGGTATATCTGGTTTACGGTCATTGATGTACAGTACAAAATAATCATTTCATTTTGAGACCAACCCGCTATGGAATCCACATGAATATAAATAAACTCGACGCATAATATACCCAACACTGAATTTAAGATACTTTGTAATAGCATCAGCACGAAGTTTGCTCTAAATATGGCAACCGACATAAATGATAATTTTATCTGCTCTTTGAATATATTTAGGTAATACATTCTATACCTCCTCATCCGCCAATTGCAGAGTATTTTTTCGTTCCCGCTCTCCAAACTATCACGTTCAGTGCCATCAAAACAAAAATCCATATGATATAAACAATCAGCAAGTAAGTACCTTCCATGATAGATAATTGATTCATATATAATTTAGCCGGAATATAGCTGAATGCCGCAAAGGGCATCAATTCCAATGCTTTAACACTCCAATGCGGGAAAAAATCCAGGGGTATGAACATTCCAGACAGGAAATTTAATATAACGGCAAAGGACCACATAACAGCCTGTGCCTGTCCAATCCAAAAGGCCATCATCCCCAGCAGCAACCATATAAGATGACTGATCACCGATGCTGTTATCAAGTATATTATCAAAAGAATTGCTGAGTGCACCGACAAATCCCATGTTAAGTACTGTGCAAAAAAAGGTGTGATTAACAGTAAAAACGAAAACTGCTTCAAGAATTCAAACAACGCATTAGAAAGATATTTCCAGTACAGAAACATATTTATGCTATATGGTTTGATGATAACCTTGCTTAAGTCTCCGTTTTTTATCATGCTTGAAATTTCAAAACCGCCGCTGCTCAGTATAAATGTACGAAATAGGCTCGATACAACAAAGAACGTAATCATATCAGCAATTTTATATCCATTAATTACACCTGTCCCGTTGCTCCGGTAAATAAGTATCCAAAAGATAATTGTAATAAACAAACTGATATTGGACATTATTAGTCCCAGTATCGTATCAAGCCGGTATTGAAACGATGTTAATAAGTGCATTTTAAAACTATATAGGTATTTTTGCATTTATGATATCCTCCCTTCAACCATAATCTGATTGACAATATACTTAAAAGGTACATTTATTATTGAGATATCAATTAGATTTCTGTTTTGATTAATCAACCCAGTGACGATGCTTCTATATTGTTCTTTATCAATCATCAATTTGAGAGTATTATCTGTAAACTCAAGAATCTCCCCGTACTTTGCAAACTCATAAGGATTAATTGATTGGTCAAAGACCAACTGCAGGACTTTATTTGATGAATATATCCTGGATATTTCGCTAATGGCACCATCAAATATCTTACTCCCTTTAGACAAGAGGATAACCCTGTCACAGGTTTCCTCAATATCATCCATATAATGGCTTGTGATAATAATAGTCGTTTTTCTTTCTGCTCTGTATTCGCGTAAAAACTTCCTTATGGCAAGCTGACTACTTAAATCCAGTCCAATGGTAGGTTCATCAAGAAAGACAACCTCAGGGGAATAGAGAAAGCTGTTTATCAGTTCCATTTTCATACGCTCACCCAAAGAAAGGCGGCGCATCTGAGTATTTAGTAAATGCTTAACATTAAGCATTTCTGTCAGCATATCGATATTCTTTTTATATAACTCGTCAGACACCTGATAGACGAGTTTTTGATATCTAAAGGTATCAATAGCCGGTAAGTCCCAGTTTATCTCGCTCTTATTCCCCATAACAAAAGCTATCTTTTTGAGAAATTCCCGCTTTCTTTGCGTTGGAATATAATTCAAAACAGTGACTTCGCCGGATGTAGGATACAGAATGCCGGTCAGCATTTTTAGTGTAGTTGTCTTACCCGCTCCATTTTCTCCGAGCAGCCCAACAATTTCGCCTTTTTCTATCGAAAAGTTCAGGTTGTTAACAGCATCCTTATACACATATTTGCGATTAAACAAGTCTTTTATTGTATTTTTGAGTCCTTCCTGCTTTTCATGGATTTTATATGTTTTGGATAAATTATTAACATTTATGATACTCATTTTTTTGACCTCTCTTTCTTGCTATAAGAACTCTGCCTTTTTTCAGCTTCAAAGAGTCAATAAAATAAATCTACTGCTATCCCGTCAATATCCGCCATAACTACATTTTTAGCTCCAATCACTTTTGCAACATAAATCCCAACTATGCCATACCCACATCCTAAATCCAGCACTTTGTCATCGGCTTTTAAATTCAATACTGAAAGCATAGCAAGCGTTCCTCTGTCAATGCTCTTTGGAGAAAATAAACCTTTTACAGTCTTTAATTGCATTTCAACACCTTTAATACTCGTTTTTATTATCAAATTGATTGGGCCTCCTTTAAATCTCCAACAAAAAACTGCAGGCGAATAGCAAAAGCTTTTTCACCTGCAGTCTTATACACACATAACCAATAGAATAGAGCATCATATCAAATGTCGTCACTGGTACATAACATAGCACTGCCTTAATGCAGCATAAAGACAAAAATACCGTGCAGTTAAACACGGTATCGCTTTATCTTCTTATATCGTACATGCAACGACATCCTAAAGGAATCAATCACTCATATTCCTTTGGTTAGTCTTCTAAGATTAGTATTATTACATCAGCAAGGTTGAAAATACCGCTATTCCTAACTTGATAAAACTGAAAAAAGCATAATAACATAACCCTAAAAGGGTAAGGAACTGCTTTATTCAGCTCATATTCAATTGGTCAAGTTAAGCATTCGCTGGCATTGGACTACCTCGCTTTCAAGAATTTCATTAAGATAATAGCATACATGTTAAATCTATGCAATAAGTTTTCAAATCATCAATTAGATGCACTAACTTAGCTGTCCTGAGGATATTGATAAAGCCATCGAATTTATGGCCAAAACACCTCATAACTGGTCCCTCGTAAGTGCCGGTGTCAATGCGGATATTATCGCTCCCATTATGGCTAAGGAATACGGGAAAGTCTGTATTGATTACGGCCACGGAATGAATGTTTGGAAGATATTATTTATACGGACAGCGATGACATATTATCCGTTTGCGTAACATGTCAATGCTTTTCCGGACATATTAAATAGCTGCAGTTCATAAGAACATGCAGCTCATACTAAATGATAAAATCGCAGGACAGATACTTATTTTCTTTTTTTCCAAACGGTTGAACTTGTATAAGGGCGAAAACCGATACTGTAATAGAACTGCTGAGATGAGCCTACATAAGCCACTTTGGCTCCCAGTAATCCGACTCGCCTAATACCCTCCAGTACTGCTGCCTTACCCAGTCCCATTCTTCTGTAGTCCGGATCAGTTGCGACTGGTTCTACCACGGCATATCCGGCCTCCTGATCATACCACATGCCGCAATAGGATACATAATTACCCTCAGGCGAGACCACGGCTACCTTTAAATCCAGGTCAACATTAGGACGTATCATTTCTGCTGTCGCATTGAGCTCATCTTCCCTGGAAAAGGTGAATGGTCCTTCTCCGTTTAACTCATGGTTAAAGCCCTTCCATAATACGCGATAATACTGATATAAATCCAGTTTGTCCTTTTGGGATGTAATATAAAAGCCTTCAGGCAAATCATATGCTGTTGATGTTCTGTCAATATAAAAGGCAGCATCATATTCCCTATACCCTGTTGCTATATATCCCAATCTGGCGGCGATGTCCTGAAAACAGATATCATTGTCCGGTATTACGATTGCAAAATTATCATTACTTGATAGATTTTCCTCAGCGAATCTCAGCATCTCTTCCTTTAGACCGCAATAATCCGAAAGCGTCAGACAATATGTATTGCCTAAGGTTGTATCAAAGGTAGCGATACCTACTACGGCACCATTGTCTTCCCATATGCCGATTTTCCCAACTGAAGCCTTGTCCAGATATGAATGGGTGGTCATCCAGTCCCATCTGGCATATGAAAACGCATCATACTTCAGCTTTATAAAGAACTCTCTTACTTTAAAGTAATCCTCTGTTATTCCTGCTTGTTTTGTATAGTATCTGAATTTAGCGTTCATATCCACGCCCCCTTCTCGTATAAGGGTATTATAAAGTGTTTTACCAGGATACGATAGTGCCAAACATAGTTATAATCATTTTTTACACTCAATCCTTTTCTGTTTTCGCAACAACATCACTTTCATCCCCAGCACAGTCATTTTTGCCCAAATATAACCTTCATGCGTGTGTCCATTAATGCAGTTTTGTATCCTGCCCTTGCTTAAATGAAAAGGGCACTTAACTATGAAGTACCCTTAATCATAAACATTGCTGTAATTAACAGTCTTTTTTCTTTACTGGAATCCAGATTTCGCTTCGATACTTTGGATTTCCAGTGTCCGGACTCTCGTTCCACAAAATTTCAGGGCCTGGGGCTGCCTCATACCCTGAAGACGGAAACCACTCTGAGTATATCCTTCCCCAGACATTTTGAAGTGTTTCTGGAAATGGTCCGATCGATTCAAATACAGCCCAGGTACTAGCCTCAATTTCTAATACATCAAAATCTGCAGTATCATTACTTGATGTTGCTACTCCGATGTAATGATCTAATTCTCCTCTCTCTTCCATTCTATCTTCTGAAAAATTAGTGGAGGCACTAATAATACCTGTTGGTTCAACATTTGAAATTGCTTTTAGCTGTTTAATAATCTCCGGTGTTAAGAGTTCGGTCATTTTTGCAATCTCAGGATTGACACCTTCGAAAACAATTGGAACTCTCTTCTTAAATCCTACTAACTTAAAAGGTGCTTTCTCAACAATACGATAGTTCATTTCGCATCCTCCTTTAATTGATAATTGAAAGGTCATTCGAGGATAAGCTTTAAGTTGTGTATTCTCACTCCTTGCCTCAGAAGGGAGAATGCCATGCAGGGAATGAAAAGCACGGGAAAATGAATCAGCCGAATTATAGCCGTATTTGACGGCTACATCGATTATTTTCAAATCACTATCTTTCAAATCAAGTGCAGCCAACGTCAGTCTTCTTCTCCGTATATATTCTGATAAACTTATGCCTGCCAAAAAAGAAAACATCCGCTTGAAATGATACTCTGAACAATACGCGATTTTAGATACTTCACTATAATCAATATCCTCTGTTAAGTGCTCTTCAATATACGCCAATGCATTATTCATACTTCTTAAAGAATCCATCAAACAGCCCCCTTTCATCATCAATATTATCAAAGGATGCGTTTAATCATCCGACATTCTATGCACAGTTTAGTCGATTCCTTTCATGGTGCGGGAACATGTCTACATTTACTAATATTCCTTCCTGACAGCGTCAAGATGATAAATCTTCTTAAAGTATTCCAGATCCTTCGGCGACTGAATTTTTAGCACTTCTTTGAATGTTCCGTCCGTCTTGTTCTTAAAGCCCGCGATCTGCTCGCCAGTGCAGATGGAGCATTTGACGACGGCATACTGCGTCTCAGCGTCAAAGGGAATGTCCTCTGCAAGCCTTTTCTTATAGTACGGTGTTCTGCCAAAATCCTGCCACATCTCAATGGCAAACACGACGCCAAATGCCAGCAAGACCACTCCACCGATAACGCATAACGGCCACAGAAAAGCTCCGGAAATATAATATACCACACCCGGAATCACAACGCCCAAAATGGCTCCCGTGCTTATCCACTGCAGCCCGAACCCAATGGAATTAATTTTAGGAAATCTCAGTTTCTTCATGGTTACCTCCGACGCCCTGGTATTATCCCATATCAATCTTATTTTGAACAATGCTATCTTTGTTTTTCCTACACCTGCTGGCTTAAAAATTCTACCATAACTTTAATTATGAACTCATCACCTGAACCAATAATCAACATACCTATCCATAGGCAATGAAAAGTTTTATCAATCAAATTGCACGAATCTCATTCATCCTAAAGCAAAAACTCCATTTTAACAATATTACATCGTTAAAAATGGAGTTACTTTCCGTTATCCGGTTTTTTGTTTGTGAAGCGAAAATGACTGTTCATAATATGAACAGAATAACTCCTTTGACAACCACATTAATCCCTTCATTCAATATTAATATAATCACCATATACATCTGCCCTATCGTCTGGCGTTGCCGGCCAGGCCTCCAATCTGTCATCCCTAATTATATCATCAATACAATCCTTTGCAGCGCCAACATATGTTCACATCATATCAACTTCAGTTGCAACACACCATGTACAATCCTGGGGCCACCATATGCTTGGAATCAAAAAACTTGAGATACCGGTTATGACTGCATGGATATCTCCTTTCAATAAATAATAACATCGGTCCGATAATTGAAAACTTACAGTTTGATTCTGAAGATTTTTTACAGACGGATAACCCCAGCCGTCCCATATGGCAAAATAGCAGTTTTCTGGTGTTTTAGTATAATTGTATAATATCTCTATTAATGCTTCTGTCTGTCTTTTCGGAAGATGGCCGGTCGAAGGCGTTACAAGACTGTCTACGTACATTTTTGAATCTTTCGGGCTGGTAATTAAGTGCCACTGCATCTGAGAGTGCGGCGTTCTTCCTGTATGTTTTGCAACTTCAGACCAGGTTATTTCCATGTCTTCGGTACCGAGATACGCCGGATGGAAAAGACGAGAATATGCTGCAAATCCACGAGGTATAATATAATGCCCCCACTTGTCAAGACAATTTTTTAGCTTTTCTAAGTTAGGTTCT
>JAKIML020000110.1 GCA_022702935.2 Bacillota bacterium
TGTTGGAGTTCCGAAGTTTCTGTCCCTCGGCACCCCAACATTTATTATAGAACCGCTTTTTCTTTCTGTGGAAAGCCATTAACCATTGAAGAGGACCCTTGAAAAACGGTACAATAGATAGGGGTGATCGTGGTATGAAGATGAATAAGCTGGGCAAAACGGGCTTAGAGGTTACTGAGCTTTGTTTTGGGGCGCTGCCCTTCGGGCCCATGCAAAAGAACCTGAATATGGTCTCATGCACACGTATTGTTGAGAGAGCCCTGGAAAGCGGCATTAATTTTGTGGATACGGCCCAGTCCTATTTGACTTATGAGCCCATAGAGCGGGCCATGAAGTCCACGGGTATCCGGCCCGTCATAGCCACCAAGTCCACGGCCTGTGACTATGAGTTCATGAAAAAGGCCGTCAGCGAGGCCCTGGCCCAGTTGGATGTGGATGTTATTGATATCTTCCATCTTCATGCCGCCCGAGCCGATGATTCGGTCTTTTCCGAGCGACAGGGGGCTTTGGAGTGCCTTCTGGACTGTAAGGCCAAGGGGCTCATCAAGGCAGTGGGCATCAGCACCCACTCGGTGAAAACCGTCCAGGCGGCAGCTTCTAGGGATGATATTGATGTGGTGTTCCCCATCATCAATATAAGCGGGATAGGCATTCTCCATGGCACTCGGGAGGAAATGCTCAAGGCCATTGCTGACTGCATCGCTATGGGCAAGGGCGTCTATGTGATGAAGGCCCTGGGCGGAGGAACCCTGATTGACAGGTATGACGAGGCCATGACTTTTGCCCGGGAGATACCCGGTATTGCCTCCATTGCCTTGGGAATGGTTTCTGAGGAGGAGCTTAAGTTCAATCTGGACTATTTTGAGGGCAGAAAGCGGGAGCTTGAGGTGCCCCTTAAAAAGGCGGCCAAGAAAAGGTTCTTTGTGGTTCCCACCCTCTGCAATAACTGCGGCCAATGCCGTGAGACTTGTCCCAATGAGGCCATTGCTGAATGTGACGGGCGCTCCCAGATTGAGACAGCCAAATGTCTGACCTGCGGCTATTGTGTTGGTGCCTGCAAGATGTTTGCCATTCGCATGATATGATCAGGCCTTCTCCTTTTTCACCGCATCCTCACAGAACTTCTGGTAGGCGATGAGGATGAAGATAAAGTCTCGTACGCATAATAAGATGGCACATATTAAGGATAGCTTGTTGCAATCATAATTTGGTACGCGAATCGGACGGTTTCTCATAGGCCCTCCGGTCATATCATAATTGATTTTTTAACGCGGCTCCTTCTGTTCAATATGGGTGCTCGGTTACAGGGAAGGGCTTTACTTCAGCATATTCCGAAAGCTCATCCAAAGTGCCTGGCACCCTTTTATGTTATAGAGAGAAAGGATAAGAAAGATGGAATTCGGCAAAGGATATTGGAGAAATACCGAAGAAGCCTTAAGAAAGGAATGGGTGGTCACCAACGGCCTGGGCGGATATGCGGGAAGCTCCCTCATTGGGGCCCATAACCGCAAGCATCAGGGCATGCTGATAGCAAGCCTCCACCCTCCGGTGGACCGCTTTTTAGTGCTTTCCAAGATTCATGAGACGCTGAATCTTGGGGGCCGGTCCATACCCCTTTACGCCAACCGGCAGCCCGGGTGGATGACCGAGGGCTATCTTCATCTGCAGCGGGTCATTTATGACGAGCTTCCCACTTACATTTATCAGGTGGAGGACTTCTATCTGACCAAGACCATTGCCATGGAATACGGGAGAAACACCTGCGCCATTGGCTATGAGATCATCAACGGCAGCCGGGCCTGTACGCTTAATCTGACGCCCCTGTTTAATTGGCGCGACCACGGGGAGGTCAGTGAGCGGGCTGACTTAAACTTTGAACATTGGACGGATGAGGGGCTCATTCAGCTAAAGCCTCAGAAGAATAAGGACATCACCATTTCATTGCTGTTCAGCCACGGCAGGACCGTGTCCCGCCAGGAGATTTACTCCCGGGACATGGAGTATGTTACCGAGATTGAAACAGGCATGGCGGCCATTGATAATCACTATACACCCTATGATATTGAGCTTCCGTTAAAGCCTTACGAGCAGCTTCAATTCTCCATTATCTGTACCATTCACGACAACGCAGAGAAGGATTATGCCCACAGGGATGCCTTTGCCATCATCCATAAAGCCCGGGAGAGAATCAAGGGCTTAAAAGCCCGGGTCGGGTACACCGACGGGCTGGCCCAGGCCCTGGTTCAGGCCGCTGATCAGTTTATTGTGGCCAGACAGTCCACCGGCCTTAAAACCGTTTTGGCGGGCTTGCCCTGGTTTGCCGATTGGGGCAGGGATACAATGATTGCCTTAACAGGCCTCACTTTGTCCACCAAACGCTATGAGGACTGCAGGGATATTCTGAAGACCTTTGCCCTCTATGTAAAGAACGGTCTGGTGCCCAATATGTTCCCCGACCGTGGGCAGGAACCCCTCTACAATACGGTGGATGCCTCCCTGTGGTATTTCTACGCCGTGGAGCGGTATCTTGCCTATACAGGGTCCCAGGAGAACCTTGATTTCATCCAAAAAGAGATTTATCCCTGTCTGAAGGAGATTATCCATTACTATCGGCAGGGCACCGATTTTTCCATCCATATGGACGATGACGGCCTCATTCATGCGGGATCAGGCCTGGATCAGGTCACCTGGATGGATGTGCGGGTGGGGGATTGGGTGGTCACACCCCGCCATGGCAAGCCCGTTGAGATCAACGCCCTGTGGTACAATGCCCTTAAAGTCATGGAGGACTTGTCCTGTCGCTTTGGCGAGAACCCCGAGCCCTATGGCCGGTTGGCTGAGCGTGTTAAGGCATCCTTTAACCAAAAGTTCTGGAATGAGGCGCTTGGCTGTCTCTATGATGTGGTGGATGAAAATGATGCCAAGATAAGACCCAATCAGATTTGGGCTGTATCCCTTCCTTATACCATGCTGCCCCGGGAAAAAGAAAAAAGGGTGGTGGAAACCGTCCATATCCACCTTTATGCTACCTATGGCTTAAGGAGCCTTTCCCCCTGGGATCCCGAGTATAAGGGGATTTATAAAGGGCAGCTTATCACCCGTGACGGCGCCTATCACCAGGGAACGGTCTGGGCCTTTCCTTTGGGCGGCTTTATTACGGCCTATACCAAGGTTCATGACCATAGTCCTGAGAGTGTGGCCATGGCCAGAAGGCTTTTGGAGCCCATGGCCGATCATCTGCGGGATGGCTGTTTAGGCTCCATTGCCGAGATCTTTGACGGCAATGAGCCCATTACGCCCAGGGGCTGCTATGCCCAGGCCTGGAGCGTGGGGGAGATTTTGAGGGCCTTAACCGAGGATATTCTGCCCTATGAGGTGCCAACCAGTGGTCATTGACTTTAAGGGTGACTCATGTTTAAATGAGAATGATTCAATAAGGAAATACTATTTCGAGAGAAAGGTTTGGAATAAATGAGAAAAACGAAGATTATCTGTACGCTTGGACCCGCAGTGGATGATGAACACATCATGCGGAGTCTGATTTTAGAGGGCATGGATGTTGCCCGTCTGAATTTTTCCCATGGATCCCATGAAGAGCATTTGAAGCGCGTCAATAAGCTGAAGAAGGTCCGGGAAGAAATGAAAAAGCCTGTGGCCCTTATGCTGGACACCAAAGGGCCTGAGATCCGGCTGGGCGTTTTTGAGAATGGCGGTGCGGAGCTTGAAACCAATGACAGGTTCACGCTGACCACCGAAGAATGTCTGGGCAACAAGGAAAGGGCCTACATCACCTACAAGAATCTGCCCCAGGTGGTCAGACGGGGCACCCGAATTCTCATTGATGACGGTCTGGTGGAGCTGAGGGTTTTGGACTACAGCGATACCGAGATTATCTGCAAGGTTATGAACAGCGGTGTCATCAAGGACAAGAAGAGTGTGAATGTGCCGGGGGTTAAGCTGGATATGCCCTACCTTTCCCCCAAGGATATCGACGACATTCTCTTTGCTGTAGAGCATGATTTCGACTATATTGCCGCCTCCTTTACCCGGTCGGCTGCCGATATCATCGATATTCGGAGGCTTTTGGAGGATAACGGCGGACAGGATATCCAGATCATCGCCAAGATCGAGAACTGTGAGGGTGTGGACAATATCGATGAGATCCTCATGGCCAGCGACGGCATTATGGTTGCCCGCGGCGACATGGGTGTTGAAATCGACTACAATGAGCTGCCTCGGATCCAGAAGATGCTTATTAAGAAGTCCATGGCCCATGGCAAGAAGAGCATTACCGCCACCCAGATGCTGGATTCCATGATTTTAAAGCCTAGACCCACCCGTGCCGAGATCAGTGACGTGGCCAATGCCATCTATGACGGAACCAGCGCCATCATGCTGTCGGGGGAGACCTCCATCGGCAAATACCCGGTAGAGAGCGTTCGGACCATGGCTAAGATTGCCGAAAGCACCGAATCGTCCATTCACTATAAAAAACGCTTCCGTCAGATGGAACTGGAGGAGTCCACCTCCAATGTGACCAATGCCATCAGCCATGCCACCTGTACCACTGCCCATGACCTGGACGCCAAGGCCATTATTACGGTAACCAAAACGGGAACCACTGCCCGCATGATATCCAAGTACCGTCCTGAATGTCCTATTATCGGCTGTACAACCAGCGAAAAGGTCTATCGGCAGTTGGCCATGTCCTGGGGTGTGATTCCCGTATTGTTTGAGGAAAAGCAGAGCAGTGACGAGCTCTTTGAGCACGCTGTCGACAAGGCCGTGGAAACCGGCATTGTCAAGAGCGGGGATCTGGTGGTGCTGACAGCGGGTCTGCCCATCGGCATTCCCGGTATGACCAATATTCTTAAGGTTCATATCGTGGGAAACGTACTGGCCCGAGGCATCGGCGTCAATCAGAAGTCGGCAGTGGGCACCCTGTGTGTCTGCCAGAATGAAGATGAGGCGCTGGCCAGCTTTAACGGCGGAGAGATTCTGGTAATCCCCGAGACCTCCAACAAGCTGATGAGCATTCTGCGCAGAGCCAAGGGCATTATTACCGAAAAAGGGGATATGACTTCCCATGCGGCCATTGTGGGCTTAAGCCTGGACATTCCCGTCATCTGCGGTGCCGAGCATGCCACCGAGGTATTAAGAAGCGGCACCACCGTGACCATGGATGCCTCATCCGGTTTGGTCTACACAGGCAATGGTGCCGCAGAGGATTAATTGGTCAGGTATTCTAAGATCTCAGTCAGGCTCTTGCCCTTTAACTGGTTGCGCACATAGGCCAGTTCATGATTGACAATTTCATTGAGGGCTTTTTGCCCGAGAATATCCACGGGAGCAAGGTCATCTGTCAGGATGAGCCTTGCTTCTGTCATTTCCTGAAGATTATCCTTCACATATTCCGAGATGGCATTGAGATCGTGATCCTTGCCGATGAGTGCTTCAGTATTCTTAAGATAGTTGTCCAGCATTCCCTCATCATCGCAGGCAAAGAGCAGCGAGTTGGTGACGATATCCAGGTCTACCCGATAGACCTTGTTGAAAATGCTCTTGACGGTGTGGGACAGGTATTCGGGCACGCCGGTAAAGCTCCCTGATTTCATGTTCACATTGACAATGAGAATGCCCCCGGGCTTCAAATGGCTCTTGACCTCCTTAAAAAACTCCTGGGAGGACATGTGGAAGGGGACGGTAATATCCTGATAGGCATCGGCCAGAATGATGTCGTACTGACCGGCGGCGGGGGTGGACAGGAAGCTTCGCCCATCATTGATGTAAACCGTGGCCTCGTCCTTTTGGAGGTTAAAATACTCGTAAGCCAGATCGGCGATCTTCTGGTCAATCTCCACCGCATCAATGGCGGTGTTGGGAATATATTTCTTAAGCTGCTTGGGAAAGGTGCCCGTACCCAGGCCCAGAACCAGCACATCCAAATGCTTGTCCGCAGACATATCCTTTAAGAAATAGGGTGCCATTAAGGCGTATTCGTAGTAATAGCCCGAAAGGCTTCCGTCTTTTTTGTAAATGGACTGGACGCCAAAGGCCACATTGGTGGAGAGTATGACTGATTCCTCATTCTCCTCAACCTGCAGGTAGTTGTAAATGGATTGTCCTTCAAAGACCAGGTTGCTTTTCCAAAAGGCAAAGGAATCAGTTATGGGAAAAAAAAGCATCACCAGAAGCAGCACCGCAGTTATGGTGTTTCTTAAACCGTTCTGCTTGCGAAAAAACAGAAAGTAGAGGGCGCAGACCACATTGAGAATCAGTGCGAACAGCAGAAAGGTCTTTCCGGTGCCAATGGTGGGGATGGTGAAGAAGGTGGGGACAAAGGTGCCCACAATACTTCCGATGGTGCCCAGAGCTTCAATCTGACCCGTCACTTTGCCGCTGCTCTCCATGTCCTTAATACCCAGCTTGACCAGATAGGGCGGAACCATGCCCAAAAAGATCATGGGCAGGGAGAAAATGACCAGGCAGGAGATGGCCGATCCGGTTAAGACCAGGGGGCCGCTGGGAAGGGCGAGAACCAAAAGCCCTGTAATACCGGCAATAATGTACTTGCCCACAAAGGGAATCAGGGCAATCCAGATGGACGCAATCCATATGTAGAAATAGATGCGGTTCAGGCTCTTATGCTTGTCCGCACTGCGTCCGCCCAGCACATTGCCAATGCTCAGGCAAATCATGATAAGACCGATAATAACCGTCCACACAATTTGTGAGGTACTGAAATAGGGCGCCAGAAGCCTGGAGCAGGACAGCTCCACAGCCATGATGGTCATACCCGACAGAAAAGAGGTGAGGTAAAGAATGGTGTTGTTGTTTTTCATCCGCTTTATCTCCTCGTAAAAATGCATGGTATTTATTCAAAGATATCTTATCATTTGTCAAATGCTTTAGCCAGATGAATTTGGAAAGTATTACCCAAAAACCTTACTTGGGGTTGGAGGGATCCCAGTAGAGAACCATGGCCGATCGCTCAGGGAGGGTGACCTCCTGGCCTGTCACTGTGGATAAGGGAGTGTTACCCGCACCGTTCTCATCCACCACCACCTGCCACAGCCCGTTATAGGGAAGGGTCACAGTTTCAGGGCCCATGCCTGCATTATAGGCCACAAAGATGGTCTTCCACGGATCGTTGTTGGCATGGTTATTAAGGGAGAAGGTAATGACCCAGTCCTTGGTGGGGTAGAAGGTCAGGTTGCGGCGGATCTCCTCTGCCAGAACCATGCGGAAGGCCGGATGGGCCCGTCTCAATTCTATCAAGCCCTTATGGTAATTAAACACATGCTCATGATGGGCCTTTAAGGACCAGTCAATTTGATTGATCTCGTCGGGGGAATTATAGGAGTTGTGCTCTCCTTTCTTGGAGCGCATCATGTCGGTGCCCAGCATGAAAAAGGGGATGCCCTGGGAGGTCAGCACAATGGCCGCCGCAAGCTTGACCATGCGCTCATGATCCCATAAGGATAAATCGGGGCGTGAAGCCAGAAGCTTGTCATAGAGGGTCAGATTGTCGTGGGCAGCGGCGTAATTAACACAATGCCATGCATAGCTGGCCCAGGCAAAGCCCGAATAGGTAACCCGGGTATAGTCCACACCCTGATGATAAATGGCGCCCACAACACCGAATTTAACACCCTCCTTGGACTTGGTGCTGCCCGAAATGAAGCCGATGTCATGGGGATGGAAGGCATCGCCCTTGATGGCGTCCCGGGTGTTGTCATTGAAGAAGGCAATACGGTTGAGCTTGGAGGCATTGGTCTTATAGGCGGCCTCCCGGCTGTCCAGCAGGGAATGGCCCCCGGTCCAGCCCTCACCGTATAGGAGGATGGAGGGGCTTATTTTATCCAGTTCCCGGCGGATTTCGTTCATGGTCTCAATATCGTGAAGGGCCATAAGGTCGAATCTGAAGCCGTCCACCTTGTATTCATTGACCCAGCGTTTGCAGGAGGTCAGCATGAAATGCCTGACCATGGAACGCTCTGAGGCTGTTTCGTTGCCGCAGCCCGAGCCGTTGGAGAACCTGCCGAACCGATCGGTGCGGTAATAATAACCGGGTACCAGCTTATTGAAATCCGAATCGCCCGATTTATAGGTATGGTTGAAGACCATATCCAGCACTACGCCAATGCCCTGGGACTTAATGGCCAGAATCATCTGTTTGAGCTCCTTAACCCGGGCATAGCCGTCGTAGGGGTCGGTGGCATAGGAGCCTTCGGGCACATTGAAATTGGTGGGGTCATAGCCCCAGTTATACTGATTGTCCAGGGGCTTGGTCTCATCCACGGTAAAAAAGTCGTAAACTGGCATCAGATGCACATGGGTGATACCCAGATCCTTTAAGTGTGCAAGGCCGGTGGGTTTATTTTCGAATGAGCGGGTATCCTTCTCGGCCAGACCCAGGTATTTGCCCCGATGCCTTACCCCTGAGCTCTCATGAATGGTAATATCCCGCACATGAACCTCGTAGAGCACCGCATCGGTGGGGCTTTCCAGGGGATAGTGGGTCAGTTCCTCCCAGCCCTTGGGCTGGGTGCTGGCCACATCCACCACCATGGACCTTCGGCCGTTGACCCCTGACGAACGGGCGTAAGGGTCGGCAGCCTCCAGGGTCTTGCCCATGACAATGACACTGTAGGTATAATACATGCCCGACAGATCTCCCATGACAGTAAGTACCCAAACTCCCTTATCCTCACGGGTCATTTCATAAACCTCTTTGAGGGTGGGACCCGCGCCGGTTTCATAGAGATTGAGAAACAGCGCAGAGGCTGTGGGTGCCCATACCTTGAAGGTGGAGCACTGAGGGGTGTAGGTGCAGCCCAGATCGTCTCCCTGATAGGTGAACTTGCGCTCAAACTCAGGGGTATCATAGATCATGCCGTAGGCCACGGCTCCCATGCGGAAGCCCGGCTTGTAAACCATATAGCAGCTTCCCGGAATCATATCCCGTTCCAGGGAGATCATAAACTCCCGATTTCCCCGGGTGGCGGTCACATGGCGGACCGGGACTTCCAGGCCGTCCTCAAAGACCTGAAAGGGCTCGGCATCGTGACCGAAGTAAGCAGGGGCCTGGAGACGGACGAAGATTTCCCGAAAGTTCTCGAAAACAGAAGTTTCAAAGCCCGGAGAAAGACAGATCTGGTCCTCTGCGGTATAGATGTCGGGAACGTCCTGCACCAAATATATGTCATAGGAAGTGCAGTCCTGGGGTACAACAAAATAGCGATCCACATAGAGATCCCGTTCATGCCAGCCCCCTCGGCGGACAATGACCCCTAGCTCCCGGCTCTCGAAGCTGGCGAGATCAATCTCGGCCACCTTAGCGGCTCGCTGAAGATCGCCGCTTAAGTATTCCTGATAATGGAACATATATGATGAGCCTTCCTTACCTTTTTCCCAAATCCAAAGATCCCATCCGGTATAATCCTGATCATAGCGATAATAGTGAATTCTTAACATGGCATTACTCTCTCCCAAGCGCCCGCAATGTTGAGTCTCATGGAGTATATTCTACCATAAAGGGGACGATCATACTTATCAGCAATGCAAAAATATTGCAAAAAAGATAAGGGATCATCGCCAAAGGTCAGGCTTTTCTCCAACGGATTGACATGTCCGAAAAGCCGTGATATAGTCAAGTTAACCGGTTAACTTCTTTGGCGTTCTAGTGATGGCAGGGCTTAATCCTGCAAATGGAAGGAGTACGATCATGTTTTTAGAAGCCATTTATCATTCTACCTATTCCGAATACAGCTATGCCTTAAGCGAAAATGAGGTTGTGCTGAGGCTCCGGGCGAAAAAAGGGGATCTTACCGAATGTTCAGTGTTTGTCGGTGATCGCATGTGTCCCCACAATCCCATTCACACCAGCAATTACGCCATGAAAAAGGTCGCCTCTGACAGATTCTTTGATTACTTTGAAACCACCTTTGTCACCCCCTATACAAGGATATGCTATTACTTTGTCATATCCGACGGCAAAGAGACTCTGTATTATTACGATAATGACTTCCATACCACATTGAACCCGGATCGGCAGATGTACTTTACCTTCCATCATATCCGCCGGGAGGATATTGCCAGGGTGCCCCAGTGGGCCAAGGTGTCCACGATTTATCAGATCTTTCCCGACAGCTTCGCCACCTCCAGAAGGTATATCTCCCAGAAAGCGAAGAAGGTCACCCTGGGCAATGGCATTCAAAGCAACAGCATCAATGGAGGCACCCTTAAGGGAGTTACCGAAAACCTGGACTACCTGGCCGACCTGGGCATAGACTGTATCTATATGACGCCCATCTTTGCCAGCAACTCCTGGCATAAATATGATACTATCGATTACTACACCATAGACCCCTGTCTTGGAAGTAACGAAGACTTTAAGGAATTGGTCCAAAAGGCCCATGAGAAAGGCATACGGGTCATACTTGATGCAGTTTTCAACCATTCTGGCCCCGATTTCTTTGCTTTCCGGGACATTATCGAAAAAGGGGAGGCTTCTGCCTATAAGGACTGGTATTACAATATCTACAAATATCCCGTCACCGTTGAGCCCAATCCTGGCTATGAGTGCTTTGCCTATGTGGAGACCATGCCCAAGCTCAACACCGGTCATCCCGAGGTTATGAAATACTTTATTGATGTGGCCGTGCACTGGATTAAGGAATATGACATCGACGGCTGGCGGTTTGATGTGGCCAACGAGGTCAACTTTGAGTTCTGGCGGGAGCTCAGAAAGGCTGTCAAAGCTGTTAAGCCCGATGTATTCCTCATCGGGGAGATCTGGGACGATGCCAAGCCCTGGGTTCAGGGAGAACAGTTCGATTCCTTAATGAACTATAACTTCAAATATGCCTGTGTGGACTTTTTCGCCAAGCGGAGGATCTCGGTGGCCCAATTTGATGCAAAGATTCAAAGCCTGCTCATGCGCTATCGCAAGCCCATTCAGGAAAGCTTGATGAACCTTATCGACAGCCATGACGTGCCCCGTTTCGTAACCGAGGCCGGAGGCGACTTAAGAAGATTGAAGATTGCCGCCCTCTTCCATCTGATGCATGTGGGGATACCCTCCATTTACTATGGGGATGAAAAGGGCTTTTCAGGATTGACTGAGGCAGAATACAGAAGACCTATGCTCTGGAAGGACGACGAGACCAGCATGAATATGTTCAATTACTACAAGGATTTGATTAAAATTCGTAAGAACAATTTAAAGGCCCTGTCGGGGAGCTATACCACCCTCTTGACCGATACACCCAAGGAGCTCTATGTTTTCAAGAGGGGCGAGGGCAAGGATGCACTCATCATTGCCATTAACAATGGTGAGAATGAATGCACGGCCCACCTTCCCATAGACAGCGATGCCAAGATCGCCGAGGATATTCTTAATAAAAAATCCTGTGAAATTGTGGACGGAAAGCTTATAATTAACCTCAAAGGCGTATCGGGAGCTATCTATTCGCTGAAATAAAAGGATGTGGGGGAGAAGGATGAAGCCAAAAGTGTCGGCCAAGGATGTGGCCCGCCATGTAGGGGTTTCGGTGGCTACAGTGTCCAATGTCATTAACAATGTCAACAAAAAGGTCTCTGAGGAGACCCGTCAGCGGGTGCTGAAGGCCATCGAAGAGCTTCATTATCAGCCCGACTTTACTGCCCGCAGCCTGGCTAAGGGCAAGAGCAATCTCCTGGGGGTTCTGCTTCCCATTACTCAGGCCGGGGATGACGAGAGCCTGCTTTTGAAAGACAATCCCTTTTATGCCGAGCTCTTAAGCGGTATAGAATTTGAGGCCGGTCAGAGGGGCTATGACGTGATCATTACGGGCATTCGTCCCGAGCAAAGCCTAAAGGACTGGGTTCGCAAGCGCAATATGGATGGGGTGATCTTTTTGGGCATCACCCCCGAGCCTTTTCTTAATGAGCTTAAGGCCCTCCATATTCCGGTGGTGCTTATGGACAGCCATCCTAAGCAGGGGGACTGCCACAGCATTGGCCATGACGACTTTTTGGCAGGGAAATTGGCCTGCCAGTACCTCATGGCCCGGGGCCATCAGGTGATTGGTTTTCTGAGCGGGGGAATTCAAACCAGCCCGGTAAATCTGAAACGCTACGAGGGCTATCAGGAGGCTCTGAAAGAGGCAGGATTAACTTCCCGGCCCAACTTGGTTCTTGAGGACAGTGTCTCCTTTGAGGGCGGCTACCGTATGGGGCTTCGCATTGCTCAGGAATATGAAAAATCCCGTAAAGGAGAGTCTGTTACAGCCCTTTTCTGTGCTGCCGATATTGTGGCCTTCGGCGCTATCAAGGCCCTTCGGGAAAAGAGGATTAAGGTGCCCGAGGAGATTTCGGTGGTGGGGTTTGACAATCTTAAGACCTGTGATTATCTGATTCCTGGCTTGACCACTGTGGATCAGGGCATTTATCACAAGGGTGTTCTGGCCGCGGGTATTCTGGTCGATGATATCGAAGGGAAACTGGAAGCCTGCAGGCATATTCAGTTGCCTGTGAGAATTGTGGAGCGGGACTCGGTTTGCCCACCCAGGGAAAAATAATATACATGATCTTTATGGTAATGGTTATGCTATAGGAAGATTCAATCCTTCGTGGACAATAAGTTGCAGGACATCATCTTGCGGCTTTTTGTTTAGTTTGAAGATCTTTAAGGAGAGAATATGCCTATGGCAAGAAGATATGGTCGGTGTTTATTGGCTTTAATCTATACAATGGCTCTGCTTTCCGGCTGCTTTAACTCCCCCCTTCCAGGGGAGGATTCCCAGGAATCGCCCTCAGCGTCACCTGCTGAGACCGGGCAAATGAGCGGACCCAAGATTGAGCTTATGGTTTTCCAATACAATCCCGAGCTTAAGGATGCCTATCAGGAGGTCGTCAGGAGTTTCTCTGAAAGCTATCAGGAGATCAATTTGACTGTCGAGTCCCTTGAAGCAGGGAAGGACTATCGCCAGGAGCTTAAGGCCAGGTTCAGCGCCGGCAACATGCCCGATGTTTTTAATATAGGAAGTCCCCAGGATATCATTACCTATAAGGATATCCTTCTGGATCTTTCGAGTACGGCCGCGGCCCAGTTTGTCATTGATGGCCTTAACAGGGACATGACTGTGGAGGGAACGGTCTACGGCCTGCCCTATTGTCTTGAAGGCTATGGCCTGGTCTATAATACCGAGATGTTTGAAAAGGCACAGATTGATGTAAAGACCATTGATTCGTTCCAGGCTCTGGAGATAGCCGTTAAGAAGCTGGATGACCAGAAAAAGGACCTCGGCATTGACGCAGTTTTTGCTTTTGCGGCCAAGGAATACGTGGAGACGGGACTGTATCTGTCCAACCTCTTTATTTCACCCGAGTTTGAAGGAGATGCCTTCAAGACCTATTACGCCAAGTCCATCGCGTTTAAATACGGGGAATCCTTTAAAAAAATGGTGGACCTGTTCAATCAATACTCGGTACAGCCCGCCTATGAAATCGATTATAAAAAGCAAATCGAGGAGTTGTTCATTGAGGAGAAGGTGGCCATGATCCAGCAGGGAAGCTGGGTGGCCAAGACCTTTGAAAATCTGGATAAGGATATCCTCCAGAAAGTTGGGTTTATGCCCTTTCCGGTGGAGGGGTATATGGAGGATGCCAATCCCATCGGGGTTCCTATGTATTGGGCTGTGAACAAAGAAAGACCCTGGGAGGTTCAGAAGGCAGCCCAGGATTTTATCAACTGGCTTTATTTAACCGAGGACGGACAGGATGCCATTGCTGATACACTAAAGTTCATACCACCCTACAAGGGCTTTGCTGCCGACTCGGTCTCTGATCCGTTAAGCAAATACATTCTCTATCAGGTAAGCTCTCAAAAAAGAATCAACTGGATTTTCGACGCCTATCCCGAAGACTGGGGCTTATTGACCCTTGGGCCCGGTATTTCCGCCTACATTCAGGGGAAACTCTCCTGGGATGCGCTTCTGGCCAATGCCCGGCAGGATTGGGAGCAGAAACGTAATCAGCAGCAATAACATAGAACGCATAAAATGCTTTGTGCAATGAAAGAGGCTGTCTCCACTTTAGACAGCCTCTTGTTTATGGGGTACCTTTTATTAGATTTCGTTAAGTCTCTTTTCGAGAGCTTCAAGCTGGTTCTGCAGCTCCTTGGGAAGACGAGGACCATAGGTCTTGTAGTGTTCCTTAATGGACTCTACTTCTCTGAGCCATTCGTCCTTCTTAACCTTGAGGAGTTCAGCCATGTCAGCTTCGCTTACATCCAGACCGGTGGTATCGATAGCATCGGTGGTAGGCATGTAACCGATAGCGGTCTTAACAGCCTTACCCTTGCCGGAAACTCTTTCGAAAATCCACTTCAGAACACGGCTGTTTTCGCCGTAACCGGGCCAGAGCCATCTGCCGGTTTCGTCCTTGCGGAACCAGTTAACATAGAAGATCTTAGGCAGCTTGTCGGCATCGGTCTTGGTTCCGATGTCCAGCCAGTGCTGCAGATAATCGTTGACATTGTAGCCAATGAAGGGCAGCATAGCGAAAGGATCGCGGCGAACCTGACCAATCTTGTCGGAGATAGCAGCAGCGGTTATCTCAGAACCCATGATGGAGCCAAGGAATACGCCGTGGTTCCAGTCAAAGCTCTCATGAACCAGAGGAATGGTGTTAGGACGACGTCCGCCAATGAGGATTGCGGAGATGGGCACACCGTTGGGATCCTCCCATTCAGGAGCAATAGCAGGGCACTGGCTAGCGGGAGCAGTGAAACGTGCATTGGCATGAGCAGCGGGTTCCTTGGAATCGGGAGTCCAGTCGTTGCCCTTCCAGTCAATGAGATGTTCAGGAGCCTTATAGCCAATACCTTCCCACCAAACATCGCCGTCGTCGGTCAATGCAACATTGGTGAAGATGGTGTTCTTTTCAATACTGCGCATAGCGTTGGGGTTGGAATCCATAGAGGTTCCGGGAGCCACGCCGAAGAAGCCGGCTTCAGGGTTGATGGCATAGAGGCGTCCGTCAGCGCCGAACTTCATCCATGCAATGTCATCACCGATGGTTTCAACCTTCCAACCGGGGATGGTAGGAATGAGCATGGCCAGGTTGGTCTTACCGCAAGCGCTGGGGAATGCGGCAGCAACATACTTAACCTCGCCTTCAGGACTGGTCAGCTTAAGGATGAGCATGTGCTCAGCCAGCCAGCCTTCATCACGAGCCAAAACAGAAGCGATACGCAGTGCGAAGCACTTCTTGCCCAACAGAGCGTTTCCGCCGTAACCGGAGCCATAGGACCAGATGGTCTTCTCTTCGGGGAAGTGGCTGATGTACTTCTGCTCGATGGGAGCGCAGGGCCAGGTGGAATCCTTTTCGCCTTCCTTTAAGGGAGCACCGATGGAGTGGAGGCAGGGAACGAAGTCGCCGTCACCCAGTGCTTCAAGCACTTCCTTGCCCATGCGGGTCATGATGCGCATATTTACAACAACATAGGGGCTGTCGGTAAGTTCAACACCGATCTTGGAGATAGGTGATCCCAGAGGACCCATGCAGAAAGGAATGACATACATGGTACGGCCCTTCATGCATCCTCTGTAGAGGTTGGTCATGGTTTCCTTAAGCTCTACGGGATCAATCCAGTTGTTGGTGGGGCCTGCGTCTTCCTGGGTCTTGGAAGCGATATAGGTACGGTTCTCGACGCGTGCAACGTCGGAGGGATGGCTACGGAACAGATAGCAGCCGGGACGCTTTTCAGGGTTCAGCGGTGTTGCCATGCCGGCATCAACCATTTCTTTCAATAAGCGGTCATTTTCTTCCTGTGAACCGTCGCACCAGTAAATCTGATCGGGCTGGCACAGGTCGGCCACTTCTTTTACCCATGCTTCAAGTTTTTTGTTCATGAATAATACTCCCTTCCAATTTTGATTTTTTCCATATCTTCTGATATTTTTGATAACATCGCTATTTTTTACTCATGGTCCACCCATAAGTCATTACTATTATAACTGATGAATGTACAATTTGAAAGACACTTTGTGAAAAATTTCATAATCCTTGCATGCAAATGTATGGCATTTTATACAAAATTGCGTCTTCTCCCAAAAATAAAGGGCTGAAATATACATTGAAATGGAAAGAGAATAAAGGACATCCTGTCATATGGGTTAAAAGGTGCAAGCTGCCAATCTCTATTATTCATATTTACATGTTTTACTTAATATGGGTTACACCTGAAACGGCTGTTCCGGAGGATACTCCGGCACCTCTGCCGCAGGGCTTTTCAAAGCTCGGGTTTTCTTCATCACAAGGCAGATCATCAGAATGGAAAGCCCCAGGGATACGATAAAGGTGCCCAGAATTACCGGGGGCTTGTCCGCGATTAAACCCGACAGAGGAGAAGTCAGATAATTGGAGGCATTGAAGGAAAAATGAAGGAGTATGCAGGCATAGAGGGATCGATATCTTAACTTGACAATGCCGAGAAGAAGCCCAATGACAAACGAATAGGCTACCCAAACAATGGGGCCGTGCAAAAGACCAAAAACAAGGGCCTGGAGGAATACCGCCAGGAGGGTGGGGAATCCTTTTTGAAGGGTCTTCATAATATAGCCCCGCATCCAGACCTCTTCATAGATGGGTGCCATAAGGGCGGCGCTTAAGAAGCCTGTGAAGGTATAGGGCTGGATTCTTCCGGCAGCTTCTGCATACTCAGTCATGGTTGATTCGGGAAGGGGCAGCAAAGCCAGGACATAGGAAATGGTCAGGTTCAGGGTGATTCCTAATATCAAAAGGGGCCAGAGATTGCTTATGGGGACGGGCACCAAATCGAGCCGATCCCTGATCTTCCTCTTTCTTATTTTTGCTATCAGAAGCAGGGCGAGAAGACTTATCACGTTGACCACAAGGGTGACTAGGAGGATATTGTCGAGCAAAAAGACAAGAATGGTGTCCACCTTTGTCTCCAAATCAGCGAAAGGGTTTTCAGCCATAAGGACAAAGAGTTTATAAACCATAAACCCAAGGGCTGTCAAAAAGATCATCACAATATAGACGGCAAGATAA
The DNA here is from genome assembly GCA_022702935.2 of Bacillota bacterium. Lineage (GTDB taxonomy): Bacteria > Bacillota > Clostridia > DSM-8532 > DSM-8532 > DTU059. The sequence goes on from JAKIML020000110.1 coordinate 17,062, forward strand.
GCCAATGCAGCCCCAATGCTTTTTAAGTACTTTATCACCATTAACCTCCTAAAATTTTACAGTTGCATTTCCTTTATTGTAGGCTCAGAGCTTTGGACAAGTCAAGCAAAATTCATACAGGGTAAAGCAGATGGTTTTGGTGCATGCTAAGTTTTAAAAGGAGGGAAGAAAAATGTCGGATAAAAAGCATGCCTATAATGAGAAAAGATATCCAAATCCAGATCCGCCCAAGGACAACCGAGGAGTGCCTGTGCCGGGGACGGGGCACGATATTAAGAAGCTGAAGCAAAGGGGCTGATAAGCGCAGCCCCGATGGATTAAGGCGATGGGGCTGTCTTTAAACCGGTTGAACCTGCGCAATGATGGAGGCCCTCCCATGGTTTAAAGCAGCTCCTTGCCACATAAGTTGATGTGAGGGGCAAAAAGCAATACAATAGAATAGAGGGGGAGCCAAAAATACATAGATGGTTTGGTAATGTACAGTGAAGGATTTTTTTGAAACCCTCCAGGTCAAGCATCATATCTCATTAAACCCACAGCAAAGGGCGGCCGTTATGCATGGCAAGGGGCCTGCTCTGGTGCTCTCAGGGCCCGGCTCGGGAAAGACCACCGTCATCACGGCCAGAACCGCCTATCTTATTGAGGTCTGCGGGGCCTCTCCCTTAAGTATTCTCACGGTGACTTTTAATAAGGCCGCCCAGTTGGAGATGAAAAACCGCTATGCACGAATTTTCGGCGGGGATAGTCAGCATCTCCCGGTTTTTTCGACCCTTCACAGCTTCTGCTATGGCGTGGTCAGGGACTATGAAAGAAGGCAGGGCAAGCAGCTTAAGCTGATTGAGGGTGAGCCCGACGAGGGCTGGGCCAATAAGCAGCGCATCCTGCGGGAGCTCTATAAAGAGATCAATGAATGTGCCATCAACGACGATGAACTGGAAACCCTGATCAATGAAATAGGCTTTGTTAAGAACAAAATGATCCGGGACTTTAAGGGGCTGGAGCTTCAGACTAAAAACTTTGAGGCCGTATATAAGGCCTATGAAGCCTATAAAAGGAAGCATCTTCTCATGGACTTTGACGACATGCTGGTCTATAGCTTAAGCATTCTTCAAAAGTGTCCGGATATTCTCAATGCCTATAGGTCCCGCTATACCTATTATCAGGTGGATGAGGGACAGGATCTCTCCAAGGTGCAGTTTGAAATTCTGAAGCTTCTGATCGGGTCAAAGGAGAACAATCTCTTTCTGGTAGCCGACGATGATCAGAGCATCTACGGCTTTCGGGGAGCCGAGCCCCAGGGGATTCTCACCCTTAAGGAAACCTTTAAGGATCTTAAGATCTATAAGCTGGAGGAGAATTTTCGTTCCAGCAGGAATATTGTGGAGGTCACCAGCCAATTTATCAAAGGCAATCGGGAAAGGTATGACAAGGCCCATACCACCCGCAACAGGGAGCAATATCCTCCCTTTATTGTGGGGGTGGAGGATGAAAGGGAACAGTATACCTTTCTGGTTCATAACATCCGGCAGCAGCTTGGCATCAACAGTCATGCCCGGATTGCGGTGCTGTACCGCAACAATCTGTCCTCCATTCCGCTGGTGGATATTTTGGATCGGGAAGGTATTCCTTTTGTTCTTAAGCAAAATCGGGTCCATTTCTTTCAGCATTGGCTGGTACAGGATATCCTGGCCTTTTTCAGGGTGGCTCTGGACCCTTGCGACTATGAGTCCTTTTCGCGCATCTACCTTAAAATGAATCGGTATTTGTCCAGAGCCATGATGGAAAACGCCCTGTGCTTCAGAGAGGAGCTTCCCGTCATCGAGGCCATCATCAAAAGCAATGACCTTAAACCCTTCCAGGTCAATAAGCTCTATGATTTAATCAAGGAGTTCAAAGGACTTGCCAGAATGTCGCCCATCAGGGGACTATTCACTATTGAAAAGGATTTTATGTATTTTGCCAGCGTCAAGGATTACTGCGACCGCATGGGCCTGTCCATGGATGCCCTCTACGGGATGTTTGGCATTATGAAAACCCTGGCCCTTCATTGCGCTACACCTGCTGCCTTTCTTGAGCGGATGGCGGAGCTGGAGCATAAGTTTCAGTCTTTGGATCATGCTGCCTATACAGGAAATCCGGTAACCCTTTCTACCTTGCATTCCAGCAAGGGCCTTGAGTATGACTGTGTCTTTATGGTGGACCTGACCAACCCCGAGATTCCCGGTATCAAGGCCCTCAGCCAGTTTGAAGATGAGGAGAAGGACGCGCTTCTTGAGGAAGAGCGGCGGCTCTTTTATGTGGGCATGACCCGTGCCAGGACCTGGCTCTACCTGGTAAGCCCTTCGGTGGTCAATCATGAAACGGTTCCCCGTTCCACCTTTGTCAATGAAGTGGCGGCCATCCTTCACAAGGATTTGGCCGACGCTCTGGGTGAGGGTGTGCTCATCCAGCATAAAAAGTATGGGCGCGGGGTTATTGCACGGGTGATGCAGCAGGGCCAAAGAACCTTGCTGGAGGTGGACTTTAAGGGCAAGGTTCGGCGCCTGGATCTGGAAATTTGTTTAGAAAGCGGGATTATTACACCGTTGTAAGACCTGTCATACACCTATTATACAGTTAAAAATTCAAAAAACTAAGATAAATTAAGAAAAGCAATAAAATAATGCGTATGCGTGAGATATTTTAATCCAACAACCAAAATAAACACGCGAAAGCCAAATATGGTCATGTGAACGTATTTTACAATCGTTAGATTATAGGGTATAATGTTAATAAATTCACAAGAAAACAATTGGCGCCTATTCTTGTAGTAATAAATAAGGAGTGAAGGGTATGAATCCACCGTCTTTTTTTCCGGGAACAAGGGTGCCCTTTTCCCAGGAGGGCTTGTTCCAAGGTATTTTTGCAGTGACCAATGGCATTACTCTGTCCCAAATCTGTGATATCACAGGTCTTGAGCCGGCAGCGGTGCAAAACTGGATAAAAAGAGGCTATGTGAATCCGCCCGTCAACAGGAAATATGCCAAGGGACAGGTGGCCAGAATCATCCTCATTCATATGCTCAGAGAGGCATTGCCCATTGAGCGGGTTGCCAAGCTTTTGAGCTATGTTAACGGAAATCTCCTGGACAGAAGCGACGACATCATGGACGACAGTGATATCTACGATTGCCTCTGCCGGGTTCTGACCGAAGCGGATCAAAAACCCGGCCATGGGAAATTCGACATAAGCATTGATCTGTCAGACTATTTTAATAAGATAGATAAACAGCTTGAAGACTTCAAGGAGCCCTATCCCGGGGCCGGAGAAAGGCTTAAGCTGGCTTTGAAAGCCATGGTTTGCGCCTATCAGGCAGCCAGATTCAAACGCTATGCCAGCCAGTTGACAGAAGGAATCTAATCCATCAAGAAATCGGCTTAATGCCGCTAACCCGGTAAAGGAGGTGAATTATGAGCTGGTGGAATACGTTAACCCCTTTGCAGCAAATCTTTGCCTCAGTGGCCATTCCCGCAACCCTGATTATGCTGATTCAGCTTATTCTGCTTATTTTTGGCCTCTCCCAGGGGGATGGGGGCGATGGCGTGGATGCCCCTGCTGATTTAGACATCCAGGATGGAGCCGATGTCTGTCTTGAATGTCATGATCCCGACCTGCCCTGCGATCATGGGGAGATTTCCCTTAGCCATGGCAGTGACGGTGATCAGCCCATGGGTGAATCGCATACCGAACACACGGCCGGCCTGCGTCTGTTTACCATAAGAGGCATGATTGCCTTTATGGCAGTGGGCGGTTGGATGGGTGTTGCGGCCATTGGATGGAAGCTCCCCGCACCCGCGGTATTCTTACTGGTACTCATATCGGGTGCACTGGCACTCTACTTTGTGGCCTGGTCCCTGCGATTGGCGCTGAAAATGCAGCAAAGCGGCAATGTGCTTATTGAGAATGCCATAGGCAAGGAAGGCGAAGTGTACATTCCTGTCCCGAGATCCAGGATTGGTCAGGGAAAAGTCAATGTCATCGTACAAGAGCGTTTATGTGAATTCAGTGCAGTGACTCAGGCAGACAGAGCCTTAAAGACAGGAGAGAAAGTGGTCATCACGGGACTTGAATCAGAAGGTGTGCTCCTGGTCATGCCCAAGGACAATCCCCCTGAAGGGGTTTTGATTGAAAAATATTAAGGAGGTCAAGCTAATGCCCGATCCAAGCTTTATTCTCATCAGTGTTGTCGTCATTCTCATTGTTTCAACCTTTTTATTCATTATTTCAAGGTATCGCAAGTGTCCCTCCGACAAGATCATGGTCATTTATGGTAAGGTGGGAACCGCCAAGGATGGCTCTGCATTATCGGCCAAGTGTATTCATGGTGGCGCCGCATTCATATGGCCCATCATCCAGTCCTATGAGTACATGGACTTAACCCCCATGTCCATCAGTGTGGATCTTAAAAATGCGCTGAGCCGTCAGAACATTCGTATTGACGTGCCCTCCATTTTCACTGTAGGTATCTCCACCGAGAATGGGGTTATGCAGAACGCTGCCGAGCGTCTGTTAGGCATGAAGATGTCCCAGATTCAGGAGCTTGCCAAGGACATAATCTTTGGTCAGTTGCGTCTGGTCATTGCCACCATGGACATTGAGGAAATCAATACTGACCGTGACAAGTTCCTGGAAGCCGTGTCCACCAACGTGGAAACCGAGCTTAAAAAGGTTGGTTTGCGTCTCATCAACGTGAACGTTACCGACATTAACGATGAATCGGGCTATATTGCCGCATTAGGTAAGGAAGCCGCTGCCAAAGCCATCAACGATGCTAAGCGTTCGGTGGCTGAAAAAGACAGGGACGGTGCCATTGGTGAAGCCAATGCCCGCCGTGACCAGAGAATCCAGGTGGCTCAGGCCGATGCCGAAGCCATCAAGGGTGAGAACGAATCCCTGGCTGAAGTGGCTCAATCCAATGCTATCCGCCGTGAGCGCGAGGCTGAAGCCCTCCGTATTGCAACTGCCGCAGAAAAGATTCAGACGGCGAAGGCTCTGCAGGATGCCTATGTGGCCGAGCAGGAAGCCGAAGCCGCCCGTGCCGCCCGTGAAAGAGCAACCCTGGAAGCTGACGTGCTGGTTAAGGCCGAAATCCAGAAGCGCAAGCTGGAATTGGAGGCCGAAGCCCAGGCCGAGCAGGCCAGACGCCTGGCCAAGGGTGAAGCCGATGCCATCTACATGAAGATGGAAGCTGAGGCCCGCGGTATGCAGGAAATCCTCACCAAGCAGGCCATGGGTTATGCCCAGTTGATTCAGGCCGCCGGCGGCGACGCCGCAAATGCAGTACGCCTGCTGCTGGCTGACAAGATGCAGGATCTGATGAAGATTCAGGTGGAAGCTATTAAGGGTGTCAAGATTGACAAGGTCACTGTTTGGGACAGCCTGGGCGGCAAAGAGGGGACTTCGGCCACCGCCAATTTCCTCTCGGGCATGCTCAAGTCCATCCCCCCTATGAATGAAATGTTCAAAATGGCCGGTATGGAGCTTCCTGAGTTCCTGGGAAAGGATAAGGAAGCCGTAAACTCCGATAAGGAAGAAGAGCCGCAGCCTGCCGAGGCCGCCGCTCAATAATGAAGCTTAAGAGCCCGTGATGGATTCATGGGCTCTTTTTTTATTATTCGCGGAAATTCAGTTGTTAAAATTTCGAAATTGTAGGGTTATATACTTGACAGGGACAAGCCTCTTTATGTAAACTGAGTACATTAACAATGCATTGCTTTATCGCGTTAAAGTGATGAAGTGGGGAGTGGCTATGAAGAGATGGAATATTTACACCCCCGAGGGGGTACAGGACATCCTGTTTGAATCCTGCCGACAGAAGCGGGATCTGGAGAACAAGCTGCGTGAGGTATTCAGACTCAACGGCTATAGTGAGCTGGAGACACCCACCATAGAATTTTTTGATGTGTTTGGCGGCGAGAGCGGCCTCATCAAGCAGGAAAGCATGTATAAATTCTGCGACTCCAAGGGCCGACTGCTGGTGCTGCGCCCCGATATGACGGTGCCGGTGGCCCGGGTGGCCGCTACCAGGCTTAAGGAGGCGGCCCTGCCCTTAAAATGCTGTTATATTGCCAATACCTTCAGCTTTGACGAGCTGGGAGGGGGAAGGCAGAACGAGTTCACCCAGGCCGGCTGCGAAATCCTGGGCATCAATACCCCTGAGGCCGATGCCGAGGTGGTGGCCATGGCCATTGAAGCCATTAAAGCTACAGGTATTGAGGAGTTCCAGATTGATATCGGCCAGGTGGAATTCTTTAAAGGACTGATGGAGGAATCGGGCCTTTCTGCCGAGGAGGTGGAGGAGGTACGGGAACTGATTGATCTGAAGGATTTTGTCGGGGTCGAGCAAGTCATGGATCAACACCAGGTCAAGGCATCCTTAAAGCGCCTTATCCTGGATTTGCCCAAGCTCTTTGGTTCCAAGGACATTCTTCAGAAGATCAATTACCAGGATATCGGAGAAAGGGCCGCCAAGGCCTTGAGCAATATTAAGGCTGTGCTTGAAATCCTGGAGGACAGAAATCTTTCGGCTTATGTTTCCATTGATTTAGGCATGGTTCAGAGTCTGAACTATTACACCGGACTGGTGTTCAGAGGCTATACCTACGGTGTGGGCTTCCCCATCTTAAGCGGCGGACGCTATGACAAGCTGGTGGAGAAATTCGGCAGAGAATGTGAGGCCACAGGCTTCTCTTTGGGTATTAATATGGTATTGATGGCCCTGGAGCGCCAGAAAAAGCTTACAGAGACCTATGACGAGGGCTATCTGGTTACCTATGAGGCCGGGGCGCGCAAGCTTGCCGGTGATCTTTGCCGGGAGCTCATTGCCAAAGGCATTCCCGCCGAACTGGACATTCTGGGAAAGGGCTATGAAGAGGCTAAGGCCTATGCCCTGGCCAGGAGACTTAAGTACCTTGTGCAAGTCTTTAAGGACGGCTCCAGAAAGGAGATTAAGCTATGAGATATATTACCATAGCCCTGGCAAAGGGAAGACTGACCGAGCTGAGCATCGATCTTTTGGAAGGGGCCGGCGTGGATTGTTCCGAGCTTAAAGGAAACTCCCGCAAGCTGATTCTCACCGATGAGACCAACAAGATCCGATTCTTTTTGGCCAAGCCCGCTGATGTGCCCGTCTATGTAGAGTATGGCGCTGCCGATATCGGAATTGTGGGCAAGGATACCCTTCTGGAAGAGGGGCGGGATCTCTATGAGGTGCTCAATCTGGGCTTTGCCAAATGCAAGATGTGCGTAGCGGGGCCCAAGGAGCTGGAGGGGCGCATGGACGCGGTGTCCATTACCCGGGTGGCCACCAAATACCCTGAGGTCGCCCGCATGTATTTCCGACATAAACGCCGGGAGTCGGTGGAGATCATCAAACTCAGCGGCTCCATTGAGCTGGCGCCGTTGGTGGGCCTGTCAGAGGTTATTGTGGACCTGGTGGAGACGGGCAGAACCCTCAAGGAGAACGGACTGGTGGTATTGGATACCATTGCCGATATCAGTGCAAGAATGATTGTGAATCGCGTGAGCATGAAAATGGAGAATGAGCGTATCTCACGGCTGATTGAATCCATGCGCAGGCAGCTTGAAGCCCGGGAAGGTACTGAAAAATAGCCCCGGTGTTCAACCAGGGCATCGTCCCGGAACATGAAGGAGTGAAAATTCATGAAGGTTTATGAATATGGCAAGGAATCTATGGAGGCGCTTTATGAGGCGCTTGATAAGCGCAGCCCCGAAGGCAGAAGAGACGTGGAGGAAACAGTATCCGCCATTCTCCAAGATGTACGGGAGCGGGGCGACGAGGCGCTTATTGAATACACGGCCCGATTTGACAAGGTAAGCCTGACCGCAGATACCCTGGAGGTTACTCGGGAGGAGATGGAGAAGGCCCTTCAAAGCGTGGAACCAGAGCTTTTAAAGGTGATAGAAAAAGCGGCGGCCAATATTCGTGCCTTCCATGAAAGACAGCGGGAGAATTCCTGGTTTATGACCCGGGAGGACGGAACCCTGTTGGGTCAGAAGGTGACCCCTTTAAGCCGGGTGGGTGTTTACGCCCCTGCAGGTACGGCGCCGCTGCCCTCCACAGTGCTTATGGATGTTATCCCGGCCAAGGTCGCCGGGGTGGAGGAAGTGATTCTGTGCTCCCCGCCCCAGAAGGACGGAAAGCTCAATCCCCTGGTTCTGGCCTGCGCAAAGCTGGCTGGAATCGACAGAGTCTTTGCAGTGGGCGGCGCCCAGGCCATAGGCGCCATGGCCTACGGAACCAAAACCCTGCCACGGGTGGATAAGATTGTGGGGCCCGGCAATATCTATGTGGCCACGGCCAAGAAACAGGTCTTTGGAAGCTGTGGTATTGATATGATCGCGGGTCCCAGTGAAATCCTGGTCATTGCCGATGAATCGGCAAACCCGGCCTATGTGGCGGCAGATCTCTTATCCCAGGCCGAGCATGACAAGCTTTCCTCGGCCATATTAGTCACACCGTTGAAGGACTTGGCCATAAAGGTTCAGGCCGAGGTGGATGAGCAGCTTTCAAGACTTGAAAGAAACGAGATTGCCGCTTACTCCCTGGAGAACTATGGGGCCATTATCCTGACCTCCGATTTGGAGGAGGCCGTAATGCTTTCCAATGCCATTGCCCCTGAGCACCTGGAAGTCTGCACCCGGGATCCCTTTGCCCTGTTACCCAGCATCAAAAATGCGGGTGCCATATTCTTGGGGCACTATTCGCCTGAGTCATTGGGGGACTATTTTGCTGGGCCCAATCACACCCTGCCTACCACGGGGACGGCCCGATTCTTCTCGCCCCTGGGGGTCTATGACTTTGTCAAGCGCCAGAGCGTGATTTCCTACAGCCCCGGGGCCTTTGCCGAGGCAGCACCCTATGTGGCGGCCTTTGCCGATGCCGAGGGCCTGTCGGCCCATGCCCAGGCCGTCCGTATCCGTACCAGGGAGGGAAAATCATGAGCCGATTCTGGAACAGCAATACACGAAATCTCAAGCCCTATGTGGCCGGGGAGCAGCCCAAGGACAAGAGCTTTATCAAACTTAATACCAATGAGAACCCCTATCCGCCCTCACCTATGGTGATGGAGCGGATAAAAGGCTTTAATTTAGATGACCTTCGTCTCTATCCCAATACCGAGGGCCTAGTGGTCAAAAAGGCAGTCGCCCGCTTTTTTGGTATTTCGGAGGACGAGATCTTTGTGGGCAACGGATCCGACGAGGTGCTGGCCTTCCTTTTCAAGGCCTTTTTTGACAAAACTACCCCCATCGCCTTCCCCGACATTACCTACAGCTTTTATCCCGTTTACAGCGCCCTTTATGAAATTCCCTATACCAAAGTGCCTGTTAACGAGGACTTTACCATTGATCTTGACAAGTACCCCCAGGAGGCCAAGGCCATTATTTTCGCCAATCCCAATGCCCCCACGGGACTTGGCATTCCCCGGGATACCATTGAAGGCCTTTTAAAGGCCCGGCCCGACACCCTGGTAGTGGTGGATGAGGCCTATGTGGACTTTGGCGGGGAGTCCTGTGTGCCGTTGATTGAACGCTATGACAATCTAATCGTGGTTCAGACCCTATCCAAATCCCGTTCTCTGGCGGGGATGCGCATTGGTCTGGCCATGGGCCAGAAGGCGCTCATGGAGGGCTTGATCAGGGTCAAGGACTCCTTCAACTCCTATCCTTTGGATGCCCTGGCCCAGGTGGCCGCTGCGGCAGCCTTTGAGGATACGGCCTACTTTGATGAGACACGGGAAAGGATTATAAAGACCCGGGAGAGCACTAAAGCGGCCCTCAGGGCATTAGGGGCCCAGGTCACTGATTCTTTGACCAACTTCCTCTTTGTGCGTCTGCCGGGTATCAGTGGCGCTGAAGCCTTGGCCAAACTGCGCCAGCAGGGGGTTCTGGTCAGGAATTTCCAAAGCCCCCCCATCAATGACTGGCTGCGTATCACAATTGGTACAGAAATGGATATGAAAAAAGTGGTTGAAATCGTCAGTAAGGTCATAGCACAGTAGACCCCTGAATGCTATAATGATTCTGTCAAAAAGTCAAAATTTGTCTGAAAGGGCCAGAATGCTGCCCGCTTCCTATTAATTTGATGAGAGGTATGGATATGAGAAATGCCGAGTTGGTCAGAAATACAAAGGAAACCCAGATCACCCTTTCGCTGAATCTGGACGGAACGGGCCAAAATACCATCAATACCGGAATTGGATTCATGGATCATATGCTCACCCTTTTCTCGGGTCATGGCCGCTTTGATCTTAAGCTGATCTGTACGGGGGATCTCCATGTGGATACCCATCATACGATGGAGGATGTGGGCATTGTTCTGGGCAAGGCCATTGCTCAGGCCCTGGGCGGCCGGGAATCCATTAAGCGATACGGCAGCAGCATGGTGCCCATGGACGAGGCTCTGGCGCTGGTGGCCCTGGATTTGTCCAACCGGCCCTATCTGCATTTTGAAGTGCCCTTTTCGGGTGCCAAAACCGGGGAGCTGGACACCGAAATGTACGAGGAGTTCTTCCGGGCCCTATCAGTAAATGCCGGAATGACGCTCCATATCAAGCTTATTCACGGCAAGAACAATCACCATATCATTGAAGCCGTATTCAAGGCCTTTGCCCGGGCGCTGAGGGAGGCTGTAACCATAGACCCCACCATACAGGGGGTTTTATCCACCAAGGGCATGCTGTAGGAATGTAAAAGCAAGAGGATCTCTTCTTGCGGTTAAATAGAGATGGAGGAACAACTGATGCTGCTGAGAGATACCAATTTTATTGATTTGCCCGTATTTATCAAAGGAAAGGTCAGAGATGTTTACGAGGTCGGAAAGGATATGCTTTTGATGATTGTCACCGACCGAATCTCGGCCTTCGACGTGGTCTTTGACGATTTGATTCCCGATAAGGGCTGCCTGCTTAACGGTATTTCGGCCTTCTGGTTCGATTACTGCAAGGACATCATCGGCAACCATGTGGTTACCACCGACGTTTCCGAGTATCCCATGGGGCTGTCCCGGTTCAAGGAAGAGCTCCAGGGCCGTTCCATGCTGGTCAGAAAGGTAAAGATGGTAGAGGCCGAATGCATTGTCCGCGGCTATCTGGAAGGCTCAGGCCTCAAGGATTACAAGGCCACGGGAGAGGTGAGCGGCATTAAGCTGCCCGCCGGCTTAAAACAGGCCGATATGCTGCCCGAGCCCATTTTCACCCCCTCCACCAAGGCCAAAGAAGGCCATGATATCAATGTGAGCTACGATTATGTGAAGGAGCAGATTGGCGAGGAACTGGCCGCTCAGCTTAAGGAAGTCTCCATTGCCCTTTATAAGAAGGCCAGCAGCTATGCCAAGGAAAAGGGCATCATTCTTGCCGATACCAAGTTTGAATTCGGTATGCTGGACGGAAAGCTGGTTATTGCCGACGAGATGTTTACGCCCGATTCCTCCCGGTTCTGGGAACTGTCCGAGTATGAGCCCGGAAGAGCCCAGAAGAGCTTTGACAAACAGTATTTAAGAGAATACCTGGAGTCTTTGGACTGGAACAAGCAGCCCCCGGCGCCCAAGCTCCCCGAGGAGGTCATCCAGAAGACCAGGGCCAAGTACATTGAAGCCTATGAACGGTTAACAGGAAAGAAGTTTAGCGTATGATTGCCATTATTGATTATGACGCAGGGAATCTCAGGAGTGTGGCCAAGGCCCTGGAGCGGGCCGGAGAAAAGCCCCTGATTACCTGCGATGCCCAAACCATATTAAATAGTCAGGCCGTGGTTCTTCCCGGCGTGGGTGCCTTCTCCGACTGCATGAACAGCCTGGTCAGCAAGGGCATGGATAAGGTGGTTAAGGCCTGCTTCGAGATGAAGAAGCCCTTTTTAGGCATATGCCTGGGCTATCAGATGCTTTTTGAGTACAGCTTCGAGCATGCCCAGGGCACCAATGGCATTCCAGGCCTGGGCATCTTCAAGGGCAGTGTGAAGCGATTCCCCGAATCGGCGGAACTCAAGGTTCCCCATATGGGCTGGAACACGCTGAAGTTCGCCAAGGCCTCACCCTTCTTTGAAGGCCTGGATACTGAGACCTATGTGTATTTTGTCCACTCCTATTATGTGGATGCCGAGGACAGAAGCCTGGTGGCCGCCACCTGTGATTATGGCATTACCTTCGATGCGGCCATCGCCGGGGATCATTTTCTGGCCATGCAGTTCCATCCCGAGAAGAGCGGGGATGTGGGCTTTAAGCTTCTCAGCAATTTTTTAAAGGTGGTTAAAGGTTCATGATACTCTATCCTGCCATTGATATCCGGGGCGGCCAATGTGTAAGGCTGACCCAGGGACGCTATGATGATATGACGGTTTTTGCCCCCGATCCCATATCCGTGGCCCTTAAGTTCCAGGAGGCCGGAGCCCGCTGGCTCCATGTGGTGGATCTGGACGGAGCCCGGAATGAGGCCGGAAACCGTGAGCTTATCGCAAGGATTGCCCGTACCCTTTCCATTCCCGTTCAGACCGGCGGGGGCATCAGAACCTTTGCCGATATCCAGGCGGTGCTGGAGGCAGGGATCAGCCGTGTGATTCTTGGTACGGCGGCGGTCAGGGATCCGGAACTGGTTAAAAAGGCTGTGGAAGCCTATGGCGAGAAAATCGCCGTGGGAATTGATGCCAAGGATGGCTATGTGGCCATTGAGGGCTGGGAAAAAACCAGCAGCTTTAGGGCTGTGGAATTTGCCCGGACCATGGAAGCCATGGGCGTTAAAACCATTATCTATACCGATATTGCCACCGACGGCATGCTTTCGGGCCCCAATCTTGCGGCCATGAAGGAAATGTCCGAAGCGGTGAGCCTCAATATCATTGCCTCGGGCGGAGTGTCCAAGGTGGCGGATCTTTTAAGCCTCAAGGCGCTGGGGCTTCATGGTGCCATTGTGGGCAAGGCCCTCTACACCGGAGCCATTGATTTAAAACAGGCCCTTACGGCCTTAGGAGGTTAGCATGCTGACCAAGAGAATTATTCCCTGTCTGGACGTCCATGGCGGGAGAGTGGTCAAGGGTGTCCAGTTTGTCAATCTGATAGATGCCGGTGATCCGGTGGCCTGTGCCGCTGCCTATGACAGGGCGGGCGCCGACGAGCTCACCTTTCTGGATATTACGGCCTCCTCTGATTCCCGGAATATCATGCTGGATGTGGTGGCCCGGGTGGCCGAGCAGGTCTTTATCCCCTTTACGGTGGGGGGTGGAATCCGTACTGTGGAGGATTATCGCCAGATCCTTTTAGCCGGTGCTGACAAAATCGGCGTAAATTCAGCGGCCATCAAACGGCCCGAGCTCATTACCGAAGCGGCTCTGCGCTTTGGCTCCCAGTGTGTGGTGGTAGCCATTGACGCCAAAAGGCGTGAAGACCGCTCAGGCTGGGATGTGTACTTAAACGGCGGACGGGTCAATACGGGCCTGGATGCGGTAGAATGGGCCTACGAGGCCGAAAAACGCGGTGCCGGGGAGATCCTTCTTACCAGTATGGACTGTGACGGCACCAAGGCTGGCTATGATATTGAACTGACTCGTGCCATTTCCGAAACCGTCAAGATTCCCGTCATCGCCTCGGGCGGGGCCGGAACCTTTGAGCATTTTAAGGAGGCCATTGTGGAGGCCAGGGCCGATGCGGTGCTGGCTGCATCCCTCTTCCACTTCGGGGAGATGAAGATTTCCGACTTAAAGCAGTACTTAAGGGAGCAGGGTATCCCTGTCAGGCTTTAATCTGCATGAATACCTGCCAGACGCCAGCCATTCCTGCCAAACATGAAATATAAATGTTTGCCGACAGCCACCTTGATTTTTAAGATCAGGGTGGCTTCTTATATGGAAAAACTGGGAAAAAGGGTGGTGGAGAAGTGCATTGACAAAAAAATAACAACTTGATATAGTAATTAATAAAGTTTTTTGTGAAAATTAACAAAAGAGATAAGGCAGGTAGAAAACATGAGTGAAGATAAAAAGATATCGATTGCGGTGATAAGACGACTTCCAAGGTACTTTCGTTACTTGTCCGATCTCATTAAGCTGGATATTAAGCGCATTTCCTCCAAAGAGCTCAGCGAGCGTATGGGTATCACGGCTTCCCAGATCCGTCAGGACCTCAACTGCTTCGGCGGTTTTGGGCAGCAGGGATATGGTTATAATGTGGAATCCCTCTATGAGGAAATTGGTAAGATCCTCGGTGTCAATAAGCGCTTCAACTGTATCATTGTAGGTGCCGGTAACATGGGTAATGCCCTGGCCAATTACGAGAATTTCAAAAAGCGCGGCTATGATATTGTGGCCATCTTCGATGAGGCCAAGGACAAGGTAGGAACCGTTATCCATGGTATCAAGGTGCTCCATATCAACGAACTGGACAAGTTTTTGGAGGGAACCAAGGTGGACATTGCCATGCTCACCGTCCCCAACAGCAAAATCAATGAGGTGGCCACAAAAATCACCTCGTTGGGTATTAAGGGGATATGGAATTTCTCACCCACCGATCTTCGCCTGGGTGATGATGTGGTGGTAGAGAACGTGCATTTAAGCGACAGCTTGATGGTTTTAGGCTACCGATTGAGGGAAAAGGGCTTCTGATAAGACCAGGAAGAATCGACCAGGAGATTGAAAGTCTCCTGGTTTTTTGCGTTGGAAAACTTTATGAAATTCTTTTTTACATCAGTCTTATTTTCGGGTACAATTAAAGGAATGTAAAGCCTTATGACTTTACCTGTCAATGTGGCCTAAAATTAGGCTATTGAGAGGAGAACCACTATGGGACGCAAAAGTGTTTTTCGAGTGGGGATTGATATAGGTTCCACAACCATTAAGGTTGTTCTTTTGAATCAGGACAATGAATTGATTTATAGCAAATATGAACGCCATTATTCTGATATTAAGAAAAAGCTTCATCAAATCCTTCACTATACCGGAAATCTTGTCAAGGATGCGCCAGTGACAGTGACGATCACGGGCTCGGGGGGGATGAGCATTGCCAAGGCCCTGAAGCTTCCTTTCACTCAGGAGGTCATCGCCGCCACCAATGCCATCAAAGCCTTCTATCCCGAGACTGACGTGGCCATTGAGCTGGGTGGGGAGGATGCCAAGATCACCTACTTCACCCATGGGATGGAGCAGCGCATGAACGGTACATGTGCGGGTGGTACGGGCTCCTTCATCGACCAGATGGCGGCGCTTTTGATGGTGGATGCCCAGGGGCTCAACGAGCTGGCTAAAAACCATAAGGTCATCTATCCCATTGCAGCACGGTGCGGGGTTTTTGCCAAGACCGATGTCCAGCCCCTGCTCAATGAGGGGGTAGCCAAGGAGGATATTGCCGCATCGGTGCTCCAGGCCGTGGTCATTCAGACCATCAGCGGTCTGGCCTGTGGAAGGCCTATCAAGGGGAATGTGGCCTTTTTAGGCGGGCCCCTGCATTTTCTGTCGGAACTGAGGGCCAGATTCATTGAAACCCTTGATCTTAAGGAACATCAGATTATTATCCCTGAAAACTCCCAGCTTTTCATGGCCCTGGGCGCTGCCCTGACCTCTGAAAGCCAGGACCCGTTTCTTTTCAGGAATCTTTTAAACAGGCTGGATGATCTTCATGGCTTTGATGCGGTGGAGACCCAGCGTCTGGAACCCCTGTTTACCTCGGAGGCGGACTATGAAAGGTTTGTGGTGCGGCATAGCAGGGCTTCGGTACATAAACGGGATCTTAAGACCTTTGAAGGGGACTGCTTCTTAGGCATTGATGCCGGGTCAACCACCACCAAGATGGCCCTGATTGACAGCGAGGGCAATCTCCTGTATACCCATTACGGCAGTAATGAGGGAAGTCCTTTAAACTCCACGGTCAAGGCCCTGGAGGCGCTTTACCAGGCCATGCCCAAAGGCGCCAGAATTGTCTCCTCGGCCGTTACAGGCTATGGGGAGGGGCTTATCAAATCAGCGCTGAAGGTGGATTTTGGAGAGATCGAAACCATTGCTCATTATAAAGCTGCCGAATTCTTCTGCCCCGGTGTGGATTTCATTCTGGACATCGGCGGTCAGGACATGAAATGCCTGCAAACCCGGGACGGCATTGTGGAGCATATCCTTCTTAACGAGGCCTGCTCCTCGGGCTGCGGCTCCTTTTTGGATACCTTTGCCTCCTCATTAAGCATGAGTGCCGAGGATTTTTCAAAGGAAGCCCTGTTTGCTGAAAAACCGGTGGACTTGGGTTCCCGGTGTACGGTGTTTATGAACTCCAGGGTCAAGCAGGCCCAAAAGGAAGGGGCCAGTGTGGGTGATATCTCGGCGGGCCTGTCCTATTCGGTTATCAAAAATGCGCTTTTTAAGGTTATTAAAGCAAGAAACCCCGAGGATTTGGGAGAAAAGATAGTGGTTCAGGGCGGAACCTTTTATAACGATGCGGTTTTAAGAAGCTTTGAACTGCTTTCGGGCCGTGAGGTCATCCGGCCCGATATCGCCGGCATCATGGGGGCCTTCGGTGCAGCCCTTATTGCCCGTGAGCGCCATGAGGCGGGCCGTTCTTCCACCCTTCTTAAGGCTGAGCAGCTCAGGCATTTTGAGCTCACCACAAAGGTGGCTCGCTGCGGACTGTGTGCCAACAACTGCCTTCTGACCATAAACCGATTCAACAACGGGGAGC
>JAKIML020000069.1:0-4411 GCA_022702935.2 Bacillota bacterium
CTGCTGATCTTCATACTGTTGCTGGCCGTGCTTTTCTATCTTCATCAGTTCCACCCCAAGCTGTACTATGACAGGAATTCCGTGTTTCTGATGTGTGTGGCGGTTCTTTTAGCAACGCTTTTTGCCTGGGCCTTCAGACGGCTCATTCCCGATCTGTCCTATCTGATTATCCCGGTATTTATTGCCCCGGTATTGGTGGCTATCTTCCTGGGTGTCGAACCGGCCATTACTGTCAATCTCCTGCTTACCTTCAGCTATGCCATCATGGTTGAAGGAAATCTGCAGTTCATGCTTATGTCCCTGGCCGGCGGTACCTTTGCGGCCTTCTTTACTGTTAACGCCACGCAGAGAAGGAAGATCTCGATTACCGGCGTTTTGCTGGGTGTATTGAATGCCTTGGTTATTGTCCTTACGGGAATTATAAGCAAGAAGGGCCCCGACAGCCTTATTAACGATGGCGGCCTGGCCTTCCTCAATGGGCTTCTTTCCATTATTCTGGCCATTGGTATCCTGCCCTTCCTGGAAAGCACCTTTAATGTCATTACACCCCTTAAGCTTCTGGAGCTGGCCGATCCAAATCATCCGCTGCTGAAGCGCCTCTTGATGGAGGCACCCGGCACCTATCACCACAGCCTGATGGTGGGTAATCTGGCCGAGGTAGCCACTCGTGAAATAGGAGGCAATGCCCTTTTGGCAAGGGTGGGTGCCTATTTCCACGATGTGGGTAAGCTTAAGCGGCCCCATTTCTTCAAGGAAAACCAGATGTCCGATAATCCCCATGATAAGCTTACACCCAATTTGAGCACCCTGGTCATCACTTCCCATACCAAGGATGGGGAGGAGTTGGCGTTAAAATATCGGTTGCCCAAGATCATCCGGGATATTATTCTGCAGCACCATGGCACCACCCTGGTAGCCTATTTCTACCATAAGGCCACCCAAACCGAAAAGGCCGAGGACCTTAAAGAGGAGAAGTTCCGCTATGAGGGACCCCTGCCCCATACCCGGGAGGCTGCGGTAGTCATGCTGGCCGATTCGGTGGAGGCTGCCGTCCGGGCCATGCCTGAAAAAACCCAGGGCAAGATTGAAGGCCTTATTAGGAAGATAATCAAGGATAAGCTGGATGACGGGCAGTTGGACCGCTGTGATCTCACGTTGAAGGACTTAAGCACCATAGCCGACAGCTTCCTCCAGGTATTAAGCGGTGTGTTCCATGAACGGCCCGAGTACCCCGAGCTGGAGAAGAAAAACACCTTGTCGGAGTTGGACAATGATATTTACAATAACCCTGCAAAGGATTTAAAGAACAAAAGGGGGAAGGGTCAGGATGAAGTTAAGAGTATACAACCGGCAGAAGGCCCTCAAACTGCCCAGGGAGATTCTTAAGCTTATTGAGCAGGCCGCGAAGCTGTGTGTCAAAAGAGAAAACTTCGCCTTTCCCTGTGAGGCCACCATCACCCTGACTGATAATGAAACCATTCGGGAGATAAACCGTGATCACAGGGAAGTTGACAAGGCCACTGATGTTCTGTCCTTTCCGTTATTGGATTTCGTGGATGGCCATGCCCAGATACAGCCCGGCGACCTTGATCCCGACACCAACCGGGTTCTCCTGGGGGATATTATCATCTCAGTAGAAAAGGCACAGGAACAGGCTGAGAATTATGGTCATTCCTTTGAACGAGAGATGGCCTTTCTGACCGTTCATGGCATGCTCCACCTTTTGGGCCATGACCACCAGACCGAGTCAGAGGAGAAAATCATGTTTGGTAAGCAGGACGCTGTCCTGGAAGAGATGGGACTTAAGAGAGAATGAAGAACAGAACCCTGATGCAAAGCTTTAGAAACGCTTTTAATGGCCTCTTTCACGCATTACGGAATGAGCGCAATCTGTGGATTCATATGGGCGCCATAGTGTTGGTGATTGTCTTAGGCCTTATCCTTAAGCTGGAACCAATCCGCTGGGCGCTTTTAATTTGTGCCATCGGCTTTGTGGTTATTACCGAGCTTCTCAATACCGCCATTGAGAGGCTGACCGACATGGTGACCAGCGAATACTGTGAGAAGGCCCGACTGGTCAAGGATATTGCGGCGGGGGCCGTGCTTGTGGGTGCCATACTGGCAGTCGTTATCGGCCTGTTTGTATTCTTTAAGCCCATTCTGACGTTTCTGGGCTGGATTTGATAATGTATGAGGTAGTACCATGGATTTTTTATCGTTAACCAATATTCTCATGATGACCCCCATTCTGCTCTTGGCCCTTCCTTTTCACGAACTGGCCCATGGGTGGGTGGCTTATAAAATGGGTGATCCTACGGCCAAGGATGCAGGCCGCATTACCATGAACCCCTTTAAGCATTTGGATTTAATGGGCGTGATCATGATGTATGTGGTGGGTTTTGGATGGGCAAAGCCCGTGCCCGTCAATCCGGTTTTTTTCAAGGATCGCCGTAAAGGTTTGCTTCTGGTTTCATTGGCCGGTCCCATGTCCAATCTGTTGTTAGCGTTCATAAGCGCCCTGATAGGGGGTGTTATTGCCAGGCTGTACCAGGCGGAGATTATCACGGCAAGCAGTGAGAATATGGCCAGATTTCTTTTCTATCTGGGACTTTTCTTTTATATTCTCATATCGGTCAACATCAGCCTGGCCATTTTCAATCTCATCCCCGTTCCACCCCTGGATGGCTCACGGGTGCTGTCCCTCTTTGTTCCAGAGGAAAGCTATTTCAGGTTTGCTCATTATGAGCAGTATGTCGGCCTTGCCTTTCTTGCTATAGCAGCCCTGTTTCCGTCGGTCATCACAAAGTTTATAGGCTTTTTTGCAAAGCCCCTGTTCAGGAGCATTACCCTCTTTGCCAGCACGGTACTTGGCCTTGAACCGGCCAATGAGTTATGGACAATTATGCAGGGTATGCTGTAACATCAATAAAGAAGGAATCTGTCCGCCAGAAGAAAAGGGGTATGGCATCACCATTACCCATGAGAACCTAAAGAGGTCGCCAATGAAGAGTGCACTTACTGAAGCCTGTACACTAAAGCTGGAAAAATTCGAGGGTCCCTTTGACCTTCTCTTCTATCTGATCGAAAAAAACCAAATCGATCTCTATGATATACCTATATTAGAGATCACCGATCAGTATATGGATTACCTTAATGCCATGCAGGAACTGGATCTGGAGATAGCCTCGGAGTTCCTGGTTATGGCCGCCACCCTTTTACATATCAAGTCCCGGATGCTGCTGCCCAGCAGGGAACCGGTGGCCGAGGATGAGGTGGACCCCAGAGAAGAACTGATTTTAAAGCTGGTTGAGTATAAGAAGTATAAGGAGTTTTCCCAGGTCTTAAGGGAACGGGAGCAGAAATGGGAACGGGTCCATTACAAGCTTCCCGAACCACTGCCCCAGATTGAAACCGAGTATGAGCTGGATGTGTCGCCCGCCATTCTCCGCTCAGTGTTCGCCGATGTGATGAAGCGTTATCGGGAGAAGATGAATGACGTTTCCATGAAGATGAAGCGTATTCTCAACCAGGAGAAGGTTTCATTAAAGTCCAAAATCCGTGAGATTCTGGACCTTTTGGGACGAGGCCTTCGGATTTGCTTTTCAAAGATCTATAATACCAGGGAGAAAAGCCGTCTGGAGGTTGCCACGGGCTTTTTGGCCATGCTTCAGGTGGTCAAGGTGGGCAGAGCTGAAGTTGAGCAGCCCACGGCCTTTGGTGAAATCTTTGTGACCCCTGTGGCTTCTGCCCATGGCAGTGAGAATGTCAGATTCGATGAGGGAGAGTAAGAACGTGGAATCCATTCATGATGTAGAGGTTATCATAGAAGCAGTTTTATTTGCCTCCGGGGACCCGGTTTCTCTGGAGAAACTGGCCGAGATCATTGGTCATGATAAGAAGACCACAAAAAGTCTCATGACCAACTTAATGTATAAGTATCAGAATGCATCCCGGGGCATTATGATCCGTGAGATCGACAATGCCTACCAGCTCTGCACCAAGCCCGAGCTGGACGAGTACATCATCAAGCTGGGTTCAGTCCGTAAAAAGCAGGGCCTGACACCTGCGGCTTATGAAACCCTGTCCATTATTGCCTATAATCAGCCCGTCACCCGTGCCGCCATCGAACAGATCCGCGGAGTAAGCTGTGAAAGTGTTCTGATGAAGCTGGTAGAGCGCAATCTTGTGCGGGAAGCCGGTCGCGATGACAGCCCCGGCAAGCCCAAGCTCTATGAGACTACCGAGGAGTTCCTGCGGGTGTTCGGGTTCAGCTCCATCAAAGATCTTCCCGCCCTGGAGCTCAACGAAGTCCAGGAAGTCATGGAGAACATGCCGATTGATTAAAGCCTCAACTCTCCCATAGCGAAGCGTAGTATTTTGAGGCTCCGGTTAGCCACAAGCTGAGGTTTAC
>JAKIML020000069.1:4511-33762 GCA_022702935.2 Bacillota bacterium
GGTGGCTAATCCCACGACGTGGGAAGGAGCCCAAAATAGTATGGGAGAGTTGAGGCAACCTATATTTATGACCCATAGCGAAGCGTAGTATTTTGAGGCTCCGGTTAGCCACAAGCTGAGGTTTACGGTAGTAAACCGCGGTGGCTAATCCCACGACGTGGGAAGGAGCCCAAAATAGTATGGGAGAGTTGAGGATGGTATAATCTTCTAATAAACGGGAAACCCTAATGCCGGTGGTGCATTATGGTGTTCCTGTTTTTTTTGCTGGCCTTCCTGCTGCTGATTATCATCCTTCTTCTCGCCAAGCTCACACTCATATCCAATTTAATCCTGGACAGCAAGGGCATCCAGCTTTCTGTCAAGGCCACTCTGTTTCGGTTTATCAAGCTCTTCCAGTGGCATTCAGATGAGGGGGGCCTGAGCTTTTTGGTCAAGAAAAAGGAGCAGGTGCCCGAACAGCATAAGGATAACAAAGGAAAGCTGGCCTCCATTTTGAAGGCCCAGTTCTCCGGGGAAACCTTTAGAAATCTGCGGGAGCATTTGGAGTTTGATGTATCGGTCAAGGGGCGTATTGCCTCCCATGATGCGGCATTGACTGCCATTTTATATGGAAGCCTATGGGCCCTCATTGGCACTTTAATTCCCCACATCCCTCAAAAGCACCTGGTCTTCGATTTCTACCCTGATTTTGAAAAAGATAGCCCCGACTTAACAATATCCTGCATATTACGGGTGAAAATCATCCATATTATAGTTTTGATAGCCAATCATCAGCTTAAGAAAATCAGGAAAGGAAGTAGTGAGCGTTATGGGACAGCATCCAATTGAAGAACTAATGAAAACCGCCATGGAAAGCATTAAAGAAATGGTGGATGTCAACACCATTGTGGGTGACGCCGTCCAAACCATAGACGGAACGGTCATCATACCCGTTTCCAAGGTGACCTTCGGCTTTGCCGCAGGCGGTGGAGAATTTGCGACGGAGCGTCGGACCGAAGGCTCCAACTATCCCTTTGCCGGTGGCAGTGGTGCGGGCGTGGGCATCAATCCGGTGGCTTTCTTGATAGTGGGAAGAAACAACAACATCAGAATGATACCCGCACATCCTCATGCCACCCTGGATCGAGCCTTGGAGAGCATCCCCAATGTGATTGAGAAGATCAAGCATGCCTTTGAGCATAAATGCGATAAGGACCACGATGAAGAAAAGGATAAGGATATTCTGAAAGGCGCTGCTGAGAAGGAGACCCTCAAGTATCAGGATCCCGAAGAAGATAAGTAATGCCACTCATGATAACGGTTTCAAGGATGAAAGGTGTCAGTGCCTTTTATCCGACAGACACAAAAAACTTGGGGATTTTACAATCCCCAAGTTTTTTATACCTGGTTTAATTACTTGCTCTGATTGGTTGTGTCATACTGAGGATACTGATTACCGGTATAGCTCTGGAATACCTTCTTAACGATGTTACCGCCGATAGTACCGGCTTCACGGGAAGTAAGGTCTCCATTGTAACCCTGCTTCAGGTTAATACCAAGTTGTCCAGCGATCTCATACTTCATGTTGTCGAAGGATGTTTTGCTTGAACTGTTGTTTGCCATTAATCTCACCTCCTCAATGCTTATTATGGCTAGCCTGACTATCTTTATAAGTAGAAAGTTATGGTGACTTAACGCTTTTTTGCCTGTAAGTTCAGTATTAATAGACAAAATTACTGTAAATTTGATTTAAATTAACAAATAATTTGACAAGTTGACATTCCGTGTGTTGTCATCCTCAATATATTGTGGTATATTCTTAGTGAGATATACATTTTACATTGTGTGTCCTTTGTCTTGCCTGAAAACAAATGATAAGAAGCTGCTTTATGCAGTTGGAAGGAGTTGAATTCTGTGTTGTCCAACCTTCTCTTCACCAGACAGAATCTCGAAAAGGCGCTTGACGCGGCCTGGATCAGAAACGACGTTATCTCACAAAATATCGCCAATGTAGACACACCCGGTTACAAAAGGAAAACAGTCATGTTTGAGGAGTTCCTCAACAACGAGATGAGAATGGGGCGAATAGCACAGGGAACTTCGGCCATATCGGACAATAGTCCCATAAAGATTGTTGAGGACCCTGCCGATTCTTCCTATAGAAGTGACGGAAACAATGTAGACATAGAGAACGAGATGGCGCTTCTGGCTGCAAACCAGATTCGCTACAGCACCCTGATTCAGAAGATGAACGGGGATTTTCAGAGATTACGTAGTGTCATTACAGGAGGTCGTTAATCATGGGACTGTTTAACTCATTTAATATCAGTGCCTCAGCATTGTCCGCCCAACGTCTCCGAATGGATATCATTGCACAGAATATCGCTAATGTGAACACCACACGCACCGAGGAGGGTACCCCCTATCGCAGAAAGACGGTTGTCTTTCAGGAGAAGGAAGCGGAAGTACCTTTTTCCCAGTATCTGTCCGAATCCAGTCGCCTTCAGCACTCCATTGGCAGTGGTGTGAGAGTGACCAATATTGTGGAGGATCCGACACCCTTCAGAGAGGTTTATGATCCCAGCCATCCCGATGCGGATGAAAACGGCATTGTTCAAATGCCCAATGTAGAGGTCGTTACTGAAATGGTGAACATGATTTCTGCCACAAGAGCCTACGAGGCCAATGTCACGGCGCTCAATGCCTCCAAGTCCATGGCCACCAAAGCTCTTGAGATCGGTCGTTAATCCTACCAATGAAAAAAGAAAGGGTTGAATAGCATGGCAATTCAAGGTATTAACGTTATAAACGGAAATATAGCGGCAGCACCGGTTAAAACAACGACGGGTGCAGCTTCAGCCGTAAGCTTTAAGGATCTATTGCTGGATGCCCTTGAGAATGTAAATGCCCTTGAACAGGAATCCAATCGGATTACCGAGGACTTTATCGCCGGTAATACCGACAGCATACACGATGTACTCATAGCCACCACTAAGGCCAGCATTGCCACGTCCTTTGTTCTGGAGGTTCGCAACAAGGTTTTGGATGCTTACCAGGAAATTATGAGAATGCAAATTTAGTGACCTTCTACGCAAGAAGAGATTTTGAAAACCCATAGGAGAAGCCTTTATCAGGAGGGCGAATATATGCCGGAAGGACTGACTAAACTTTTTGATAAAGTTAAAGAATTTTGGAAAAACCTAGAGAAAGGACAGAAAACACGAATCATTATTATTGCGGGCGTTATTCTTATATCCATTGCAGTTACGCTTGCCATTACACTAAAAGTGGAATATGTCCCTCTCTTTAAAGCAAATGAGGAAGTAGATCTTCAACCCGTTGTCGAATACCTTGAGGAGAGCGGGATTAAGTATAAAAAAGGTCAAAATCAAATCTTTGTGGACAGCAAGAGAAAGAGCGATATTGAATTCGATCTGACCACCCAGGGAATTGTATCCCCTGAGGTCACTTTTGCAGATACATGGAGCCAGCTTTCTTTGACGGCTACCGAAGCCGACAAGGACCAACTCTGGAAGAATTATCTGACCAATGATCTGGTATACAAACTGAAGAAGTTTGATAATGTTGAGTATGCCACCGTTCAATTCTCCAAGCCAGAAAAAACCTATTGGGTAAGACCCAATGAAGAGGAGCTGCAACAGGGCAGCGCCTATGTAATGCTGAAAACCAAGTCGGCATTGACTCCCGAACAGGTGGATGGCGCCGTTAAGGTGGTTGCAGCCTCACTGGGAATTCCTGCTGACAATATCACCATCGTGGATCATAAGCTTAACCCTTTGCTGCGGGACAATAAGCAGTCCGACATCGCAAAGGCAAGCTCTCAGGATGAGATGCGCAAGCAAAGGCAACAGGAACTGGAAGCCAAGGTGTATGACCACTTTAAAATTGGCATTGCTGATAACGACTTTTTTGATACCTTGAGTGTATCGGCCAATGTGGTCCTTGACTTTGATACCAAGAAAAGCAGCAGCACCAAATACGAAGCACCCGACGAAGCGGGCAAGGGCTACGTGAAGAACAAAGAAAGCCTGGAAGAGCATGTGGTTAACGGCGGATCGGGGGCTGTGCCTGGAACCGATACCAATCCTCAAACCGCACCCACCTATCAGATGGGGGATAATAACAATACCCAATATGATAAAAGCCACACCATTGAGGAAAATATATTCAACCAAATTAATGAGGAGTCAGAAAAGGCTGTAGGAAAGCTTGTCAACGAGCAGTCCACCATGTCCATATCCCTTTGGTATGGAAAGAGGATTAAATCGGCCGAAAGCCTGACTCCGGAGTACCTTGAACAGGTAAGACAGGCTGCATATACAGCCACGGGTGTACCCGTAGAAAACATTACAGTGAGCATTCAGAAACTGGCGGCTGAGGAACCCATCCAGCCTACACTGGCAGATACCCTTCAGGAACTCTTTGACCGGTATGGCTTCTATGCACTGATGCTCATCCTTCTCTTAGTGATGGTTATCACTGCCATGCCCAAGAAGCAGCCCGTACCCCAGATGGTACAGCTTGCTGAGGCTGAAGCGGCCGCCGGAGTTGCTCAGATGTCACAAGGCGAAGAAACTGTTGAAGAGATACAGGATATTAACCTTAAAGAGCAGTCCGAGCTTAAGAAGCAGATTGAGAAATTTGTCCAGCAGAATCCTGATGCCGTTGCACAGCTTCTGCGTAACTGGATTGCAGAAGATTGGGAATAGGATTGCAATAAATCCGGAGGTGCAAGGAATAATATGCCCATGAAAAATGATACATTGAGAGAGCTGTCCGGGCGTGAAAAGGCTGCCATGCTGTTGATTACATTGGGACCAGAGCGTTCAGCCCAGATCTTTAAGCACCTTAAGGAAGAGGAAATTGAACAGCTTACACTGGAGATTGCCAATATCAGAACGGTTTCTCCTGCAGAAAGAGATCGCGTATTAAGCGAGTTTTATCAGATATGCCTGGCACAGCAGTATATCACCGAGGGTGGTATAGGCTATGCTAAAGATATTCTTGAAAAAGCCATGGGTACCGAGAAAACCATGGAGATCATCAACAAGCTCACCGTTTCTCTCCAGGTGCGTCCTTTCGACTTTGTGCGGAAGGCTGATCCGGCCCAGGTCCTGAACTTTATTCAAAGCGAACACCCACAGACCATTGCGCTCATATTGGCCTATTTAAAGCCTAATCAGGCGGCGGCCGTACTTTCTGCCCTGCCCCAGGATAAGCAGGCCGATGTGGCCAAGCGTATTGCCACCATGGATCGCACCTCTCCTGAAATTATTAAGGAAGTGGAGAGGGTGCTGGAGAAGAAACTTTCATCCCTCGTTACCGAAGACTTTACGGCGGTTGGCGGTATCCAGGCCATCGTGGATGTTTTGAACTCGGTAGACAGAGGAACCGAAAAATTCATTATGGATACCCTGGAAATTGAGGACACCGATCTGGCTGAAGAAATTCGCAAGAGAATGTTTGTATTCGAAGACATTCTGCAGCTTGACAATCGTTCGGTTCAACGCTTCCTCAGGGAAGTGGACAACAGCCAGCTTGCTTTGGCACTCAAGGGCGCTACAGAAGAAGTTCAGACACTTATTTACAATAACATGTCTAAACGTTTGGCCGACATGATCAAGGAAGATCTGGAATTCATGGGGCCTGTCCGTCTCAAGGATGTTGAAGAAGCACAGCAGAAGATTGTCAATGTCATCCGAAAGCTGGAGGATGCAGGAGAAATCATCATTTCACGTGGCGGAGGAGACGAGATAGTTGTTTAGTAGTTCATATGGCTATGGTGTATACAAAAGAAATCAGGTAACCATAGGTAACCCCTATGAGGTTAAACTTAAGGAGCCCAAACCCAAGGTGGTTGAGGTCTATGATGAGGCTGCGGCCACCACTGAGGAAGTTGACAGTGACCTGATCATTAGCCAGGACATTATCTATAAGGCTAAGGAGGAAGCTGCGCTTCTTCGCCGTGAAGCTGAGCTCGCCGCCGAGAGAATCCTGGAGCAGGCTCAGGAAAAAGTCAAGGTCCTCTATGAGGAATGGGAGCAAAAAGCCCGTGAAGAGGGCTATCGTCAGGGCGAAATGCTGGCTCAGCAGGATTACAATGACCTTTTGGCCGAGGCCCAGGCTTTTAAGGAAAGGTGCAAGGCTGAATATGAGGCAACCATGGCAGCCTTGGAAAGCGATATCGTACATCTGGTTCTCGACATTGCCACAAGAGTGGTGGGAGACGAAATAAAGAACAATGAACAGGCCATTCTGGGCGTTGTCAGACAAACCCTTGAAGTATGCGCCAGCAGGGAGCACATTGTGCTGAGGGTTTCACCCGAGGATTATGAGGTGGTTTTGGCCAACGAGGAAAAGCTCCGTTCCATGGTCAAGGATTTAGATACTCTGGAAGTTAAAAAGGATGGCTCTTTGACGAAGGGCTCCTGTATCATTGATACAGGGTTTGGTTCGGTAGACGGAAGTGCCGATACCCGTCTGGAAAGTATCCGAAAGGCCTTTTTTGACCTCCTTCAGGAGGAATAGGCCAGGATTATTTGGACGCGGCATACGGCAGTCTGGAAGGCTGGGAATATGACTAGACCAATTGATTTGAATAAATATCAAAGACTTTTAGATTCGAGAAGCTTTGTCCGGTATTCGGGTAAAGTCACCAAGGTGGTAGGTCTTACCATTGAAGCCGAGGGCCCCGAGACGCATGTCGGGGCCTTATGTCATATACGGTCCCGCAATAACAAGACCGTTATGGCTGAGGTGGTGGGTTTTAAGGACAAGCATGTTCTTTTAATGCCCATCGGAGATATGTCGGGTATTGGGCCGGGCAATCTGGTGGTGGCTGCCGACAAGGACCTGGAGGTGGGCGTAGGCCCTGCGCTTCTGGGTCGGGTGCTGGATGGCTTAGGACGTCCCATTGACGACAAGGGGCCTCTTGAAATCGAGCAGTATTATCCCGTTGAAAATACACCCCCCAATCCCATGACACGTCCGAGAATACATCAAATTCTTCCATTAGGAGTCAAATGTATAGACGGCCTTTTGACAGTGGGCAAAGGCCAGCGTATGGGTATCTTTGCAGGCAGCGGCGTGGGCAAGAGTACCCTGATGGGCATGATTGCCCGAAATACCAAGGCCGATATCAATGTCATCGCCCTTATCGGAGAGCGTGGCCGTGAGGTCCGTGACTTTTTGGAGCGGGATCTGGGCGAGGAAGGCTTAAAGCGGTCAGTGGTGGTCATAGCCACATCTGATCAGCCTGCCCTGATCCGTCTTAAAGGGGCTTTGGTGGCTACGGCCATTGCTGAGTATTTCAGGGATTGCGGCAAGGATGTCCTCCTTTTGATGGACTCCCTGACCCGTTTTTCCATGGCTCAGCGTGAAATAGGTCTTGCTGTCGGTGAACCCCCGGTAACCCGCGGCTATACCCCGTCGGTCTATGCCCTGATGCCCAAGCTTCTGGAGCGTTCCGGAACCTCGGACAGGGGCTCCATCACAGGCCTTTATTCGGTGCTCGTGGATGGTGACGATATGAATGAGCCCATCACCGACACAGCCCGCGGTATTCTGGACGGCCATATTGCCCTGTCCAGACAGCTTGCCCACCGCAATCATTATCCAGCCGTGGATGTTTTGGCCTCCATCAGCCGTGTCATGAACGATATTGTGGACGATGAGCATAAAAAAAGCGCCAATGAGCTTAGGCGCAACCTTGCTGTTTACCGTGACGCAGAAGATCTTATCAATGTCGGTGCCTATGTGAAGGGCAGCAACCCGGCCATTGACAGATCCATTGCGCTTATTCAGGGCATCAATGACTTCCTGACCCAGGGAACCACCGAACGCTTCACTTATAACGAGACCGTAGAGCTCCTGCACAAAGCCGTGCAGGGATAACCAAGGCATCCGTATATTAGAATGGGGGATTTATGCCGGTTTTTAAATTCCGACTGCAAACCTTCTTAAACCTCAAGGAGCAATTTGAAAAGAATGCGAAAAATGAGCTTGGCCTGGCAGTGATGAAGCTGGAAGAAGAAAAGGCCAAGCTTAATGATATATTGGAAAATTTGGAACTGTCCACCGAAGAGTTCAAGCGTGCCTGCACCGGGACCATCCGCCCTGAAAAAATCAAAGAACACAAATATTATGTGGAATACCTAAAAAAGGAAAAACAACGCCAGGAGGCGAATGTTAAGCGCCAGCAGCAAAATGTCGATAAAATCAGAGAAAGGCTCGTTGAAATCATGCGTGAGCGAAAGGTCCTGGAGAACCTGAGAGAAAAGGAGTTCCAGGAGTTTAAAAAGCAGGAAGAGAAGCAGGAACAGCAGCGTGTGGACGAGCTGGTCAGCTATAAAGAAGCGGCCAAAGTGGATAGAACCGGTTAAGGGAGATTATTCATGGCACAGAAGCAAAAGCAGGTTAAAGTTGAACAGACCTCAGAGCCCAACGAAATCAAACGCAAGGAGAAGCCCGCAGGCATACTGCATGGATTTCTCGTGGTTATCCTGTCGTTAGTGATTGTGTTTGCGGTTTTTGCCGGGGTCTTTTATTTTGCCGTAAAAAACAATGTGGGCGGATTTGCCTATATTGTAAAGCCCCAGCTTGAACATCATCCTGTGTTGAGATGGGTTCTTCCCGAGGAGCTCCAGCCCGAGGATCCGGATGATCCCAAGTATCTGACCGAGAAGCAGCTCTTAAGAAAATATGAGGAGTATCGGGCCAAGGTCAAGGAATTGGATGAAAGCCTGAAAAAGGCCAATCAGACCATCGAGGAACTGAGGAAGAACGCGGAGAATACCAGCGAGGCGGCCATAGTGCTCGCCGAGAATCAGGCCGTTCTGGATAATATCAAAGCGGAACGGGACAAGCTGGACCAGGATATGAAGGCCTTCGCCGAGTTGGTTGCCGGTTCTGATAAGTCGGCCTTCAAGGAGTATTTTGAAAAAACCGACAAGGCTACGGCAGAAGCCATTTATAAGGAAATTGTGACCCAGGAGCTCTTAACCGAGCAAAAGGCCCTTCAGGCCAAGCCCTTTTCGCTGATGACTCCCGAGAGTGCAGCCAGTGTGCTTGCCGAGCTCTATGCCAAGGATAAAGAAACCCTGATTGATATTTTCCAAGGCCTGTCGGCCAACGCCTCGGCACAGATTCTGGAGAAAATGGATCCCAAGACGGCAGCCGAGATTACCAAGCTGCTTGCCGACCGAAATCTCGGTCGTTAAGCATAGATGACTGTGATTCTTAAAAAGAAGGAGGTGAAAAGATGCAAAGCAATCTCATGAGTTCGGTGATTTTCTCACTGCCCAAGGCCGGTGATCTTGCGGCAAAGAGCCTGACCAGGTCCGTCGCTCAAAGCGATGACACTTTTATGAATATGCTCAATGAAAAGCTCCAGGCCAGAACTGCTGCTGACAGCATCAAGAGCAAACTGCTGCAAAGGACGGAGACCTCTCAGGATAAGAATGTGGCTCAAACCGATGAAACCTCGGAGCTTAAGACTTCTGGACAGCCGGATTCCGTTAAGGAAGCAAAGGCCAAGTCCCAGGATGGTTCAAAGGCCGATCGGCTAAGCCAGGAAGAGGATTCGGACTTAAGTCCGGCCGAAAAAAGGAAGAAGATAGAGGAAACCCTGTCCGCCCTTGAGAGTTTGGTGGCCATGCTGGAGGAACTTCTGGCGCGGTTGCAGGCCATGTCTGCAGAGACTGAAACTCAGGACAGCTCAGTGGCCCTTGAAGCGCTGGATGGTCAAAAGACCGTTGATCTTGCCGAACTTCTCAGGGCACTTATTGAGGGCAACACCGAAAAGCTTAAGGAAATCCTTGAAAGCCTGAACGGTGTGGAACAGCCTCAGGAGTTCCAGGATCTGCTCAAGAGCATTCAAGAGCTCATCAGCAAGATTTCGGAAGGACAGGAGGGTGAAAATTTCCTCATGTTCACCGATGTGGAGCTGGTGGAAGGAGCATCCCGTGAAGAGCTTATTGCTCAGCTTAGGGAACAGGCCAATGCCATGATCCAGAGACTCAAGGAAAGAATTACCGATTTAAGACAAAGCCTTGAATCATTGCCTGACGAGTCCGTCGACCAGGGAGAGGCCATAGCTTCAGTGGAAAGCCAGAGTGAGGGTCAGCCCCTGGAGGAAAATGCTTTGGATAAGTCCAAGGAAATGAACAAGGCAGAGTCGGTGCAAAAAGAGGACGGCACGGAGGAAAAACCGGCGGCACAGCTTCAAGGCGAGCCCATCCAGGTTGAAAACACCCTTAAGCCCGAGGATTCAGCACAACCCCAGGCCATGGTGGCTGATAATACCAATTCAGCACCCATTGAGGCCAGAGCAACGGTCAGGAATATGATTCCGCTGACTCAGAGGCCCATGGCACAGTCCATTACCAATCAGGTCATGATGAAGGTTAAGCTCATGGCCGGCGAGAATAAGCAGGAAATGGAAATGATGCTCAAGCCCGAGAGCCTTGGCAAGCTATCACTCAAAATCATCCATGAGCGGGGAGAGGTTGTGGCCAAGCTCACTGCTGAGAATGAGCAGGTGAAAGGCATTCTTGAAAGCAATATGCAGCTTCTGAAGGACGCCCTTGAAAAGAATGGGTTTACCGTTCAAAGCCTCAGCGTATCAGTGGGCAATGGAAATAAGGAGGGCCAGGCCAGTCAGGATCTCCAGGGACAAAGCCAAACAGGAACCCGGAATATTGAAGGGAACACAATGAGTACATCAACTTCGGAAACCCTGTATACCCCGTCCCGGGAGTATTTGGATCATAGCTCTCAGATTAATCTCACCGCGTAAGATTCAAGGAAAGGAGTGAATAGCATGGCGGAAGTATCAAATATTGGTTCAACCAGAACCATAGAACAGATTATCGAAGAACAGAGCAAACCGAAAGCTTCAACCCGCAATACCGGGGAACTGGGCAAGGATGACTTCTTAAAGCTTCTAATTACTCAGGTGCAGAATCAGGATCCGCTCAATCCCACCACCGATACCGACTTTATTGCACAGATGGCGCAATTCAGTGCCCTGGAGCAGATGCAGAACCTCAACCAGTCCTTTTCCTCATCCATGGGCTTTTCTCTGATGGGAAAGTATATCAATGCTGAGGTGAAGGATGAAGCGGGCAATGTAAAGTACGTTTCGGGCAAAGTGGACATGGTTCGTATGAATGGTGGAAAGGTCTTTGCCATGGTGGGTGAAATAGAGGTTCCCGTAGAGAATATTTTAGAAGTCATGGACAGCAATACCAGCAACACCGGCAATGTAACTGATTACAGCAGCATTATCGGTATGCTCGGCAAGGCAACCATCACCAATGAAGAAGGCAAGACCAACACCATAGAAGGTGTCATCTCGACCATTACCAAGGAGAAGAACGGCGTTTACGCAACATTGGATGATGTGGAGATTAAGCCATACCGTCTGGATATCGGATCCTTCGAAAATGAAGAAGAATATGTTAACGCCATGAGCGGCAGTGAGGTAACTCTCCGCATAAGAAACAGCAGCGGAGCCGAGTTTAAGGTCACCGGTATTCTGCGTTCGGGTTATATTGGCAATGACGGTGAGCTGCGCCTGCTTCTGGATGATATCAAGGTGCCTGCCAACAGTATTTTCTCGGCCAAGCATGTGGATCTTCTCTCCACCGAGCAGATGCTGTTAAATGAAATCCTGAAGGAACTCAGAAAACAGAACAGTCCCACCACCGGAGAAACCGGATCCAATGGTGAAGCCGGTGAGGCAACTAATCCAGTTTCTGAGGATTAACCATGGGGGTGAGGAATGGAGATGAACATTAATCAGCGCCCCATAACCAGCATTCATCAGGTGGCTGCGCCCACCAAACCCATAACGAAGGCCAGAGCGCAAGATGTGGGAACCGACTTTTCCAGCATTCTGGAAGAAAAGCTCTCTGCAGGCAGAGAGATAAAGGTTTCCAAGCATGCCGCCATGAGACTGGAGGCCCGCAACATCACCCTGGACAGCACATCCATGGAAAAGCTGAAAAATGCAGTGGATTTAGCTTCCCAGAAAGGTGTCAGGGATACGCTGGTGGTCATGGACCAGGTGGCCTTTGTGGTCAATG
This sequence comes from Bacillota bacterium, assembly GCA_022702935.2. Classification (GTDB taxonomy): domain Bacteria; phylum Bacillota; class Clostridia; order DSM-8532; family DSM-8532; genus DTU059. Next base: position 16,598 of record JAKIML020000069.1, read on the forward strand.
TCAATGCCAGAACAGTGATAACCGCCGTTAACCGAAACGAGCTGAAAGATAATGTCTTTACTAATATTGACGGCGCGGTATTCACGTGATGGCTTACTAAAAACTCAATATCTGCCGATATATTTACTAGTCACAAAACAGCCGGACCCACCGGGAGGCTGTTCGCTCCTGAACGACTGATGGAGCGAGGACTTTAGGGAGGTTGATTTAATATGATGATGTCCATGTTTTCAAGCGTTTCAGGCTTGAAGGCACATCAGACCCGTATGGACGTTATTGGTAATAATATTGCCAACGTCAATACAGTCGGCTTCAAAGCAAGCCGTGCTACCTTTCAGGAAATTTTCTCACAGACCCTTTCAGCAGCCAGTTCCCCCGACGCCTTGTCGGGCCGCGGCGGTACCAACCCCATGCAGATCGGTCTTGGTATGAACGTGGATGCGATTGATGTTTCAATGACCCGAGGTAGTGTTCAAAGAACTGAAAGCCCCACTGATCTGTCCATAGAAGGTGAAGGCTTCTTCATTGTCCGCGGCGGCAATGAGGGCTCCTATAAATTTACCCGTGCCGGTAACTTCACCATTGATAAGCAGGGTAACCTGGTAACCTCATCAGGCCAGAATGTCTATGGCTGGATGAAGTATGAATATACCGATGCCGGCTATGTCTTTGATACCGAAGAACCCATCAGACCCCTCAATCTTTACGAGGACATCTACAACATGAGTAAGCGCATTATCCCTGCCAAGGTGACCACCGAAGCCGTACTGGCCGGTAACCTGGACTCCACCGAGCCTGCCATTGGCGGTTATACCGGAAATGCAATCGGCTCGGGTGCCATAAAGGCTCTGCCCTTTGACGCTGTGGATAGCGAAGGTAATGCTGTAAGCGGCGGCGATGGTATCCCCGACGGCGGAACAGGTACCAAAAATCTTGCGCCCCATTTCACCGTGCCCGTTACTGTTTATGATGAGCTGGGTAATGAGTATAAGATCAATATCAAGTTCTGGAAGAACTTTGTCGATACCAGCGGAAGCGAGCCCGTGACCTCCTGGTACTATGTGGTGGATGGCGGAAACAATGCCTCGGCGCCCAGTGCCAATGGTTTTATCAAGTTCGATTCCAAGGGCAAGGTCGTTACTGATGATACCGACTATGAAGTTACACCGCAGTTTTCATTGATTCCGTCTCCCCAAACTGGTGCCAAGGAATTCAAGGTTACCTTCAACTTCGAGCAGTTGACCATGTATGCCGATGATTCTTCGGTCAAGGCCACTCGCGTAGACGGATATCCACCCGGAACCCTGGTGACCTTCAGCATTGGTGGGGACGGTGTTATCACCGGTGTTTATGACAACGGCCGCCAGCAGCCCTTAGGACAGCTTGCCCTGGCCACCTTTGAGAACCCTGCAGGTCTCCAGAAGGTCGGTTCCAATCAGTTCATCCAGACCACCAACTCCGGTGAGTTTGGAACTGGAAAGCTGCCCGGAAACGATGGCGCAGGAACACTGGTACCCGGTACACTGGAAATGTCCAATGTGGATCTTGCCAAGCAGTTCACTGAAATGATCATCACCCAAAGAGGTTTCCAGGCCAACAGCCGCGTGATGACCACCTCAGATGAGATTCTTCAGGAGCTTGCCAATATGAAGCGATAAGCATTAAGTAAATAGGGGTAGGCAACTCACCTACCCCCTATTCTTTATTTGGACTGGTAAAAAAGTCCCATAAATTCACGGCTGCGCCGATCCGATAGATCAGTGTAGCCCATAGGAGGGGATGTTATGATTACTGTCACACGGTTTAACAAAACCCAGCTTGTGATTAATGCAGAATGGATTGAAACAGTTGAGGCCACACCCGATACGGTCATTACACTGACCAATGGCAAAAAATTCGTTGTCGCCGAATCGGTTGATGATGTGATACGCCGGGTGGTAGAATATAAGCAGAAAACATTCTTTCTCAACAGAGTAATTAATGAATCAACGCAAAATGACGATAAATGACATAGAACCATTCGATAAAAAGGGAGTGTAACTTTTGCAGGGAAAGACTTTATATACCATCTTGCTATCTATCATAGCCGTGTTGACATTGGCTTTGGGTGTGCTGGTGATATTTTTATTCACCACCTATAACAGCAATAAGGTTAATCCGGATGCGGGAAAACCGACCAAAAGTGCCGTTCCTGTGGAGCAGCAGCAAAGATTCAGCCTCTATGAGGCCGACGAAGTCTTTGTCCTTAAGGAATCCAAAGACCATCCCAACAGCTTTCTCATGACTGCCATTACCATTGTCTATGACAAAGGTACTGAAAAGGAGAAAGTTGCCGAGGCTAGAAAGACCCTTATTGAACAAACCTATTTAGGTGAGCTCAAAGAGGCAACCATAGAATTTTTCGGAAGCAAAACCTATGAGGAGCTTAAAGCTGAAAATGCCATGCAACAGGCACGTGACTCTCTTTTAGAGATATACAACAAAATCATCAGCCAGGATCCTGATGAGAAACTTATTATTAAAGTTATCTTTGAGAAATGGATTCCCCAATAGCCTAAGGAGTGAGACAAGTGGGTGACATACTTTCCCAAAATGAAATAGATAGCCTACTGCAGCAGCTCAACACCGGAGAGCTTGATGTCAAGGAATTCAGCAAGGAGACGAACGAAAAGAAGGTTCGTAACCATGATTTTCGTCGTCCCAGCAAGTTTGCCAAGGATCATATCAGGACCTTGCAGATCATCAATGAAAACTATGCCCGGCTTTTGACCAACTTCCTTTCGGGCTATTTAAGAACCCTTGTTCAGGTGGATGTTCAGACCGTTCAAGCTCTGCAGTATTCGGAGTTTACCAACTCCATCGCAAACCCTGCAGTATTGGGCATTGTCAACTTTAACCCCCTGCCGGGTTCCATCATCATTGAGATTAATCCCTCTATAGCCTATTCGCTTATTGACCGTATTCTGGGGGGCAGAGGTTCCTCGGTGGACAAGGTCAGAGGGTTTACTGAAATAGAAATTGCCATACTCATGCGTATTATATCGCAGATGCTGGGCCTCATGCGTGAGCCCTGGGAGAATGTCACCAAGATTAATCCTTCCCTGGATCGCATTGAGACCAATGCCCAGTTTGCCCAACTCATGTCCCCCAATGAAATGGTTGCGCTGGTAACCTTTATCGCTAAGATTGGGGAAGTGGAGGGGCTCTTAAATATCTGTATTCCTCATATGGTGGTGGAGCCGGTCATGACCAAGCTGACCACAAGGCTCTGGTTCTCCCTCATTGAGAAGGGATCCACCGAGGAAAGCAAAAAGGCTATTGAGCTTAAGGTTGAGGATACCAAGATTCCTATATCGGCAGTACTTGGAAGAACCACTCTGTCGGTGCATGACTTCCTGATGCTGCAGCAGGGGGATGTTCTCCCGTTGGACACCTATGTGGACGGAAAGATTGAAGTCATTGTAGGAAACATGCTTAAATTCTATGGAAAACCCGGCGCGCGAAATAAAAAGGTCGCTGTTAAGATAACTGATATTGTCCGAGAGGAGGAAGATTAATGGGCGATATGCTTTCCCAGGCTGAAATAGATGCTCTCTTAAACGGTGCAAGTATTGAAGATGAACCCAAACCCGAAGCGATAGAGGAAGAGGCTTCGGCGCCCAAGCTGCAGCTTTTGAATCCTGATGAGAAGGACGCCCTGGGGGAAATCGGCAACATTAGTATGGGTACTTCGGCGACGACCCTCTATGCTCTGTTGGGACAAAGAGTTAATATCACTACCCCCCGTGTGGAGGAAACCACCTGGGAGGAGATTTCAAAGCTCTTTGTAAAGCCCTATGTTGCGGTTAAGGTGCGCTATACCGAAGGGCTTAAGGGTATGAACCTTCTGATTATCAAGGAAGAAGACGTAAAGATCATCACCGACCTTATGATGGGCGGCGATGGCTACGGCAATATACAAGGAGAGCTCAATGAGCTGCACCTGAGCGCTATCAGCGAGGCTATGAACCAGATGGTGGGGTCATCTTCCACGTCCCTGTCATCCATGTTCGAAAAGCGTGTTGATATCTCACCCCCCGAATCCACTCTGGTGGATGCCGGGTCCGACATTGAAAGAATCAGAATTGATAAGGATTCCCATATTGTAGCGGTATGGTTCAAACTGACAGTGGGCGATCTCATTGATAGTGAGATCATGCAGATTCTGCCCATATCCTTTGCCAAGGAATTGGTGCACAATCTTCTTCATCATGAGGAACCCACCGCACCCATTCTTGAGCCGCCACCCCGGACGGAGTCCACGCCGCCGCCCCAGGCTGCGTATCCTCCGCCTCAGGAGCAGCCCATACCTATGCCCCAGCCACAACCGCAGCCCCAATACCAGATGCCACCCCAGCAGCAAAATCCTTATGGGCAGTATGGTTATCCGCCGCCGCAATTCAATATGCCGCCTCAGCAGCCAGCCTTCCAACAGAATCCTGTTAATGTACAGCCCGTACAGTTCCAGTCCTTTGATGACGGCTTTGCGGATATTGATCGCAATAACATTGGTCTTTTGATGGATGTGCCCCTTCAGATCGCTGTCGAATTGGGCAGAGCCACCAAGAAAATTCGGGAGATTCTTGAGTTCGGCCAGGGCTCCATTATTGAATTGGACAAGCTTGCCGGTGAACCCGTGGATATTCTTGTCAATGGCAAAACCATTGCCAAGGGTGAGGTCGTGGTTATCGATGAAAGCTTTGGCGTGAGAATCACCGATATTATCCATCCTTCAAAAAGACTATAACCTTGATATTTAGGCTTTTATTTTGTTGGATTTTCGAATATAATGTATGAAGAAAGACTCAGGGTGGTATAGTTTTAATGTCGCTTAAAATTTATTTGGGAGAGGATTTGACCTATGGCAAGTATACTGATCGTTGATGATGCTGCTTTCATGCGTATGATGATCAAAGATATCCTTTCGAAAAATGGTTATACCGTTGTCGGTGAAGCCGAGAATGGAATTAAGGCAGTTGAAAAATATAAAGATTTGAATCCGGACCTTGTCATTATGGATATAACTATGCCCGAAATGGATGGAATCCAGGCAGTTAAGCAGATTAAATCGCTCAATAGTGCGGCAAAAATAATTATGTGCTCGGCGATGGGGCAACAGGCCATGGTTATTGAATCCATTCAGGCTGGTGCGCGTGACTTTATCGTTAAGCCCTTCCAGGCCGAGAGAGTTATTGAGGCAGTGAAGAAGGTTGTCGGTTAGTACGGCCTTTCAACGAGAAGGGATCTTGTCATGAATTGGTGGGAATTATTCGGACTTCTGATTGTTTTTGCTCTGGTATTGTTCATGAGCTATTTGACGACCAAGTTCATTGGGAAAAAATACTCGGGCAGAACCATGAATAAAAACATGAAAGTCATTGAAACCCTACCCCTAGGGATGGATCGTTCCCTTTACCTCATCCTTGTTGGCAAGAAGTATTTCTTGTTTTTATCAAGCAAAAAAGGCCTGGAGCTTGTCTCCGAGATCCAGGCAGAGGAGCTTTTACAGGAGGCTTCTTCTGATGAAAGCAATTCCACCAATGTTTTCGACTTCAAGCGGATCTTCGAGAGCTATTCGGGTCTGGGTTCAAGAAAGCCCGAGACCAAAAGCCCGGAGGAGTCTTCGGGAGAGGAAGAGACCAGAAACTCAGGTATTCTGGGAGGCATCAGAAGACTACGGAGGATGAACAACGACAAGAAATGAACGAAGGAAAATTGACGGTGGTTCCATGCGAAAGAAAAAGCTTTTGTTTTGTGTAATCTTGTCTTTAATACTCTTTGTGTTATTAAGCTCGGTGGCCCTGGCGGCACCGGGCATTTCCATTTCTGACAATGGAATTACCATTCAGTCCACTGACGATCCCAAGGAAATTAGCAACAGTATTAAGCTTTTGCTGCTGTTGACGGTATTGTCGGTGTTGCCCTCCATCATCATTATGATGACGTCCTTTACACGTATCATCATTGTGCTGTCCTTCCTCCGCAACTCTATGGGTACCGCACAGATCCCGCCCAATCAGGTGGTTATTGGCTTGGCCTTGTTCCTGACCCTTTTCATCATGTCTCCGGTCATTGCCGAGGTCAATCAGACTGCGCTCCAGCCCTTCACCGAAAATCGAATCACTCTTGAAGAGGCCATGGACAATGCGGGGGACAGTGTTAAGAATTTTATGCTCAAATATATCCGGGACAAGGATCTGGCCCTCTTTGCAAGCATTGCCAAAGTGGAGCCCACCGAGAATCTTACCGATCTGCCCTTGACGGTGGTGGTTCCGGCCTTTATGATAAGTGAATTGAATACGGCCTTCAGAATGGGCTTCATGCTCTATATCCCGTTTATTGTTATTGACATGGTTGTCGCAAGCACCCTGATGGCCATGGGCATGATGATGCTCCCGCCCGCCATGATTTCCATGCCCTTCAAGATTCTGTTGTTCCTTTTGGTCGATGGATGGAATCTTCTGACCGAGACCATTATTAAATCCTTTGTACGTTGACGGATGCATGCCAAAGAAAGGGTGAAAGCCTTGGAACAGTTTTTGTTGGATATAGCCAGAGATGCCATGATGACGACCCTGAAGGTCGGAGCGCCCGTTATGATTATTGGTCTTGTAGTGGGCCTTATTGTCAGCATTTTTCAGGCTACCACGCAAATACAGGAGCAGTCCCTGCATTTTGTACCCAAGATTGTTGCCATGCTTATCGCGCTGCTTCTTCTTGGCTCCTGGATGCTTACCGTCATGAAGGAATTTACGTTGCGAATGTTTAACGATATGCTAAAATTCATTGGCATGTAGGTTTATGAATGAGGAAGAAGCATGACAACCCTGCCCTTGGATTCTATTTTTAATCTGTGGTCCATTTTTCTGCTTGTATTGGTTCGCGTTACAGGCATGTTTTTTCTGTCTCCCATTTTCGGGCGCCGCAATATACCCAATTACTTCAAGGTAGGCTTCTGCTTTCTTTTTTCCATCATTGTAGCCCAATCAGTTCCCGTCATTGATCTTTCGGTCTATACTTCACTGGCCGCCTATGCGGTTCTTATTGGCAAGGAGCTGCTCATTGGTCTTATGCTGGGCTATATCTCCTATATGATCTTTGCCAGCATCTATATTGCGGGTCAAATGATTGACATGCGTATCGGCTTTGGCATGGTCTCGGTGTTTGATCCCTTGGCCAACATTCAGATACCTATTACGGCAGATTTCTATTCTGTTATTGCCACATTAATGATGCTCATTACCGACTCCCATCATCTGCTCATCGGGGCTGTTGCCGAGAGCTTTAGTCTGCTTCCTATCGGGGAGGCCCAGTTTTCCGGGGCACTCTTAAAGCAGGTGGTGGAGCTTTTCACCCAGGTCTTTATCCTCGGGTTTAAGATTGCCGCCCCCATTACTGCAGTCATACTCATTACCGATATGGCTCTGGGCATTATCTCCAAGAGTATGCCGCAGCTTAATGTGTTTATGCTGGGTATGCCCATAAAGATAATCCTTGGTCTTTCTGTTATTATGATCACCCTTACCGCTTTTAAGGGCGTTGTTAATGTGATCATCCAGGGGACCTACGAGGAGATCTACAAATTCTTCATCCAGGCAAGACAGGGCGGGGGTGGCTGATATGGCGCGCATTATCCCCTCGCCTCAAAGAGGCTTAAACACCATAAACCTGCAGCGCTTTGCCGACAATTCCGATAAAACCGAGAAGGCAACCCCGAAAAAGCGTCAGGATCTTCGTAAAAAGGGCCAGGTCATGCAGAGCCGGGAACTGCCTGCCAATTTGATTCTCCTCATTCTGTTCCTGACCATAAGAATTTTGGGAAACTACATCTATCGAGAGTGCCGGGCAGTCTTTCAGATGTTTTTCACCGAGACCTCCACCTTCTCCCTGGAGGAGCCGGCTGAAGTGATGCGACTGGCTCTGTTTGTCATGCTGCAGGTGGCCAAAATCGTAGGGCCTTTCTTTCTGATTGCCCTGGTGGTGGGGGTGGTGGGAAGCTATGTGCAAATTGGCTTTCTCTTCACCCTGGAGCCACTGAAACCCAAGTTCTCCAATATCAATCCGCTGAAGGGCCTAAAAAAGCTTTTTTCCACACGCTCCTTATTTGAGCTGGTCAAGTCCCTGGCCAAAGTAATTATTGTGACATGGGTGACCTGGTCCTCCATCTCGGGTGAGTTTACCAATATGATGAAGCTGATGGCTCTGGAGATGGGCCCCCTGGCGCTGTACATCATCAATGCCGCTTTGGATGTGGCCATCAGAATCTGTTTTGCTTTGTTGGCCATTACCGCAGTGGATTACTTTTTCCAATGGCGTCGGTATGAAAAGGACATCCGCATGAGTAAGCAGGAGATTAAGGAAGAATATAAGATGATGGAGGGGAACCCTGAGATTAAGTCCAAGATTAAGCAAAAGCAGCGTGAAATATCTATGCGGCGCATGCTCAAGGACGTTCCCAAGGCCGATGTGGTCATCACCAACCCCACCCACTTTGCAGTGGCCATAAAGTACGATCCCGACAAAATGCCCGCGCCCTATGTTCTGGCAAAAGGTGCCGACTTCATGGCCCAACGCATTAAAGACATTGCAAGGGAGCACAATATTCATTTGATGGAGAACAAGCCTCTGGCCCAGGCCTTGTATCAGACCGTGGAGATTGGTCAAAGCGTCCCGCCCGAGCTCTATAAGGCTGTGGCTGAGGTTTTGGCCTTCGTCTATAGTCTGGAGGGAAAGAACCCTCTTGACAAGTCTTAGAAGAACTGTTGAAACTATTGTCTAATAAGTGGCTTTATTATAGAATATTATCATAGACAAAATCTATACTTTTTCGGCAAATAGGCTGTTTGTAGACCCTTCACGAAAGAGAATGCTTTATTAAGGTACGGGGGAATTAGAATGAGCAACAACAGAAACCTGCTGGTTGCTATATGTGTTGTATTTATAGTTATTTTCATCATCGTGCCCATCCCCACCTTTCTGTTGGATGTCCTTTTGGTCGTCAATATAGCGCTGTCCTTTCTGGTACTGATTAATGCCATATATGCAACCGATGCGCTTTCCATGGCATCTTTCCCCACCATGCTTCTGTTTTTAACCCTTTATCGCCTGTCATTGAACATCATTTCCACACGTTTGATTATTGGTAAGGGCGAGGCCGGAGAGGTTATTCGAAGCTTTGGTGAATTTGTGGGCGGCAATGACCTGATTGTTGGTTTCATCATCTTCCTGATCATCATGCTGGTACAGTTCCTGGTTATTACCAAAGGTGCCGAGCGTGTTTCCGAGGTTGCAGCCCGCTTTACCCTGGACGCTATGCCGGGTAAGCAGATGGCCATTGATGCGGATCTGAATGCTGGCCTGATCAATGAAACTGAGGCCAAGGAGCGCCGTAAGAGAATCCAACGGGAAGCCGACTTCTATGGCTCCATGGATGGTGCTACGAAATTTGTTAAGAACGATGCCATTTTCGGCATTATTACAACCGCCATTAATATCATTGGCGGCATTATTATGGGTATGGTCCGACAGGGCGATCCCCTTGAGGTGGTTCTGGAGCGGTATACTGTTCTCACCATTGGTGATGGTCTGGTGGCCCAGATACCCTCCCTGCTCATTGCCATTGCAACAGGTATTATCGTTACCAGAGCCGCATCCGATGGGGATTTGGGCAGCGATATTGTCAGATCCCTGTTCAACAGTCCCAAGGTGCTTTATATTGCCGGTGGTGCCTGCTTTGTATTGGTTCCCATCCTCAAGCAATGGTCGCTGATTTTGGTGGGTGCTGCGCTGATTTATCTTGGAACGCGGCTACAGTCCCTGGCCAAACAGGTCACACAGGAAGAAGAGCAAAAGGTGGAAGAGCAGGAGGTCGAGGAGATCCGAAAGCCCGAGAATGTGGTCTCACTTCTCCAGGTGGATCCCATCGAGTTGGAATTTGGTTATGCCGTCATACCCCTGGCTGACAAAAACCAGGGCGGGGATCTTTTGGATCGTGTGGTTATGATCCGGCGGCAGTTGGCTCTGGAGCTGGGCGTTATTGTGCCCATCATCCGCCTGCGTGACAATATCCAGCTTTCGCCCAATCAATATGTCATCAAGATAAAAGGGGTGGAGGTGGCCCGGGGCGAGCTGATACTGGATCACTTTATGGCCATGAACCCCGGTACTGCCGATGAGGATATTCAGGGTATACCCACCACCGAGCCCGCCTTTGGGCTGCCTGCCATCTGGATTCCCGAAACCTTAAGGGATCGGGCCGAGATGATGGGCTATACAGTGGTAGATCCACCCTCCATTATTGCAACGCATATGACCGAGATTATCAAGCGGCATATTCATGAGCTTCTGGGCAGGCAGGATGTGCAAACCCTCATTGACAACGTCAAGTCCACTCATCCTGCCATTGTGGAGGAGCTTATTCCTAAGATCATGACCCTGGGTGAAATTCAGAAGGTTCTTGCCAACCTCTTAAGAGAAGGCGTATCCATCAGGGATATGGCCACTATTCTTGAAACTCTGGCTGACTATGCTCCCATCACCCGGGATCCCGACATGCTGACCGAATATGTGCGGCAAGCCCTGGGAAGAGCTATTTCCAGAGCCTATATCAATCGAAATAATAACGAGGTACTGACCCTCGATCCCAAGCTGGAGCAAATGATTCTGGATTCAGTGCAAAAGACAGAGGCGGGGTCCTATATCTCCATCGAACCCTCCATCAGCAATCGGATTGTCTCCAATACGGCCAGTCTGTCGGAAAAGCTGGCTCAGAGCGGTAAACAGCCCATTATTCTGGCTTCTCCGGTAGTCAGGTTTTATTTCAAGCGACTGACCGAACAGGCGCTTCCCGGCCTTGTGGTCTTGTCCTATAACGAACTGGATCCTGCTTTGGAAGTAAATGCGGTTGGAATGGTCAGCATCTAGCCTGTATTTGTCGATAATAAGTAATAGAAGAGGGTAGGAGCTTTAGATGAAGATACGCAGGTACACATGCAAGGATATGCAGGAAGCCTTGCTCAAGGTGAAGATGGACCTTGGCAGTGAAGCTGTGATCATGAACAGTCGAAAGATTAAGCCCAAGGGCTTATTGGGGCTGTTCCAGAAGCCCATGCTTGAAGTGGTGGCGGCGGTGGATGATGATTATGCGCGTCCCGTACGTTCGGGTCTTCAGCAGAGGCAGAATACAGCATTCCCTGCATTTTCTCAGCCCATGAAAGCAGCACAGCCGCCTTATCAGCAGCAGGTATCCCAGCAGCCCTTCGCGCAGGAGCCCATCAATACCTATCCCCAGAGTCAGGCCTACACGCCGCCTCCTGTCTATCCGCAGGCAGCAGAAGCCTATGGTCAGCGGATGACAACCCGGGAAGAACCCAAGGTGGCACATGACCAGGCTGGGAGACCTGTGGATTTTGCAACAAGGACCCATGGCGCTCAGCAGAAGGATGTAAATCCCACCCCCGAGAAGCAGATGATCACTGAACTGGGGAACAAGGTTAAGCATATGGAGAATATGCTCAACCAGATTTACCAGGTGGTTCAGGGAAAAGAGAAGCTGCCGAAAGAGGAGGTTGTTAAGCAGCAGGCACCAACTCCCGCCGCCAGTGTGGAGAGTGAAAGTCTCAGCGCATTGGGGCAGCTCCTTATGGATCATGATGTGGAGCCCAAGCTCATTGACAAGATCCTTGATAAGATCAGGGAACGTGGAGGCGCCTCCATGAAGGAGGAAGAGGTTCTCAATCTGGCAGCCCGTGTCATGACGGTACTGTTGGGTGAGCCCGAGCCCCTGGTTCTTAAGGAAGGGAAAAAGCCCCATGTGGCAATCTTTATTGGGCCGACGGGTGTGGGCAAAACAACCACCCTGGCCAAGATAGCCGCAGATTTTACCTTGAACAAGCAGAAAAAGGTGGGACTTATTACCGCCGACACCTATCGTATTGCGGCCGTGGAGCAGCTTAAAACCTATGCCGAGATCTTGAATCTTCAGGTTTCGGTGGTCTACTCTCCCAATGAGATCAAGGATGCGGTGGAGCGTTTGTCGGACAATGATTTGATCCTCATTGATACGGCGGGCAGAAGCCATAAGAACAAGGCCCATTTCAATGAGCTGAAGTCCCTCCTCAGTGCCGTCGATGCCGACGATACCTATCTGGTTATGAGCTGCAATACCAGTCGGGGGGCTGTTAAAGAGATATTAGAGTACTATGCGTTTATTAAGAAGTATAAGCTCTTGTTTACAAAACTGGATGAGAGTCCTGTTCCCGGAATCATTTTAAATGCGCGCTATATGACGGGAAAGCCTCTTTCCTATACAACCGCGGGACAAAGTGTTCCTGATGACCTGGATGTAGCCAATGTCAAGCAGTTGGTGGCCAGCATCCTGTCGAAACCTGAAAATTAACCTTTGGAGAATCAATTAACATTTGAGCTGTTAAGGGTGTGGGGGTATCCATGCACGATCAGGCAGAAACTCTAAGAAGAATAGTGCAGCATAAGGCCGATGATAAAAGTCTGAGCGAGTCGGATACATCGGGAAAGCGTGCCAGGGTTATAACAATAACCAGCGGTAAGGGGGGCGTTGGAAAAACCAATGTAACCATTAACCTTGCCCTGGCATTAAGTCAAATGGGTCTGAAGGTTGTCATTCTGGACGTGGATTTCGGCCTTGCCAATATTGACGTGCTTTTCGGTATTGTACCGAAATATTCCATTCTTGATGTGATCCGTGACGAAAAGAGCATTAATGATGTGCTGACTGACGGGCCCAATAACATTAAGTTTTTGTCAGGCGGTTCGGGCGTTGAGGAGCTCATAAGACTCGACAGAAAGCAGCTTCGGGAGTTCGTGGCGCATATCAGCCAGTTGGACAAACTTTTCGATGTCATTCTTATTGATACGGGAGCGGGCCTTTCACAGAATGTCATGAGCTTTATTATGGCAGCCGATGAGGTCATTCTTGTGACCACCCCGGAGCCCACCTCTATCACCGATGCCTATGCGCTGGTGAAGATGGTTTCACGGCGGGATCGCAGAAAGCGTATGCATATCATCGTCAATAAGGCAGAGAGCATTAAGGAAGCCGAGGAGATAAGCAAGAAACTGATGGTTGTGTCCGAAAAATTTTTGTCTTTAAGGCTATTAAAACTTGGGTATATATTATATGATGACACTGTGACAAAGAGCGTAAAGATGCAGAAACCCTTCAGCTTGTATAATCCCAAATGCCAGGCAGCTAAGAATATCAGTGACATCGCAGATAAGCTGTTTTCAAATCCGACACCGGACGGTAATACCGGCGCAAAGGGATTTATATCGAAACTGTTGTCGTTTTTTGGTGCATGAAGTCATTGGACTATGTTATAATCTAAGCAAAATGTAGTATGGTGTAACTTGAGAATCAAATACAATATTAAAGAGTAAGAGGTTGTTTAGATGAACCCAATTAAACTCACCTTAGGCTGTAAGCTTGAGTTAGAATTATACGACAATGATGGTGAGCATAATGTTCCACTTTTAGTAAGCCAATTTGAATCCGATTCTCCCGATGGTACATTGAACATCTTAGCCCCCATCCATGAAGGCAGGATTTACCCCATACGCCGGGGAACCAAAATGGATATCATCTATGAAAAAAACGGTGAGCTGTTCAAGTTCTCGGCAGAAACAGTGGAACGCAAAATCTCAGGGAATATATATCTGCTTGCCGTAAAACCTCTATCAGAAGAAGAACGTTTGCAGCGAAGGACCTTCTTCAGGTTCAGTACCATTCTGGATGTCCAATATCGGATGTTCCGGGAGCTTGAGGAAGAAGACAGAGGAACGTTTAAGAAGACAATAACAAGGGATATCAGTGGCGGGGGTCTGTGTTTACTGACCAATGAAAAGCCTCACTATGGCTGGTATATCGAGGGTGTTCTTAATATCCAGCGAGATATTCCCTTTATCGGGCGTATTGTTCGTGTGATAAATGTCCATGACAAGGGTAAATTTAACTATGAGGTTGGTGTGGAGTTTGTAGAGATCAAAAACCCTGACAGGGAAAAGATTATTGGTTTTATTTTTGACTCCCAGAGGAAATTGCTTAAAAAAGGCTGGTTAACTAAATGATTACTAGCAAAATAAGGGTTCTGGTTGTGGATGACTCCGCATTGATGCGGCACATCATCACTGACATTTTAAGACAGGACCCTGAGATGGATGTCATTGGAACGGCTAAAGATGGAAGAGAGGCAATCAAGAAAGCGCAAGAGCTCAATCCCGATGTCATTACGCTTGATATTGAGATGCCGGTAATGGACGGAATGAGCTGCCTTGATAACCTGATGAAACAGGGTGCCTATGGGGTTGTTGTAGTCAGCGGAGTTTCGCAGCAGAGAGCAGACGCGACCATTCGTGCGCTGGAGCACGGTGCCTTTGACTTCATCTCAAAACCCAGCAATGTCTTTGACCTATCCTCTGAGGCAAAAAAGGAAGAGATACTCAGTAAGGTGAAGCTGGCCTATCGTACATTGAAAAAGGCTGAATCCTTAAAAGGAATCAAAATCCAAAAAGGCGTCACCAGCCAGCATGAGGCAGGCCAGGCCACTGAGTTAAAGTATATTGTAGGATTGGGAATATCCACAGGCGGGCCGAGAGCCCTATCCACCATCCTGCCGGAGTTCCCGGGCAATCTGCCTGCCGCCATTGTCATTGTTCAGCATATGCCGCCAGGTTTTACAAAATCGCTTGCAGTCAGATTGAATGAAACAAGCCGGCTCCATGTGAAGGAGGCGGAGGACAATGAGGAGATTAAAGCAGGGACAGCCTATGTTGCACCGGGAGATAACCACATTATCTTCCAGCAGGAGGGCATGGTTGTCCGAATAAAACTTTTAAAGACGCCTCCGGTGGGAGGATTTAGACCAAGTGCTGATGTTATGCTGACTTCTTTATCCGATGTTCATACCTACTCAACAATGGGGGTAATTATGACAGGGATGGGAAGCGATGGGAGCCGAGGTTTGATGGAATTAAAAAAGAAAAGAAATTCTATTATCATAGCGCAGGATGAAAGCACCAGTATTGTTTTCGGAATGCCACGATCGGCTATAGAACTTGGAATTGTTGATAAAACAGTTCCGCTTCAGGAAATACCAGCCTGTATTATGAATTTCATGGGGGTGCAACGGTAATGGACATGAATCAATACCTGGACATATTTGTGGAAGAAGCAAGAGAGCATTTGCAGAATTTGAACACCTCGCTTCTTGAACTGGAGAAGGACAATCAGAATAAAGCGGTTCTTAATGAAATCTTCCGTGTAGCCCATACCTTAAAGGGCATGTCCGGAACCATGGGCTATACAAAAATGCAAACGCTTACCCACGATATGGAAGATGTACTGGATGCACTCCGCAATGATCGTGTCAAGGCAAACTCCAATATGGTAGATATTTTGTTCAAATGTCTGGATGCCCTGGAGACCTATGTGAATACCATTGCATCCACAGGCCATGAGGGGAGTGAGGCCTTCCAGGAGATCATTGATGCATTGGCCAATGTTCTTAAAACGGGAGGGGCTCCGGCACCTGTTCAGGAGAAGAAGGCTGCCAAAGCGCCTGAGACACCCGCAGAACCGGTGGTTGCCAGCCGGCTCAACATTGAACTGAACCAATACGATATCAATGTTATCAGAAAAGCTATTGATGAAGGCATGAATGTCTTTGAGATCCATGTCATGTTTGATAAGGGCTGCTTGCTGAAAGCTGCCCGTGCATTCATTGTATTCCAAATTCTAGAGAAAAACTCGGAAGTTATCAAATCGGTTCCCAAGGTAGAGGACATCGAGGATGAGCGTTTCGAGTTTGACTTTACCGTTGTGGTCATTACCCAGTTGACCAAGGAATTCTTTGAAAGAGAGATCAATTCTGTGGCCGAGATCTCGGGTGTGGAAGTGACACCCATCCTGCCTGAGAATGTGGGCATGACCTCGGAACCCGTTGTCGAGGAAGCCAAAGAAGAGAAGGCAGCCGCAGATGCCGGCCAGTCAGCTCCCAAGCCCGCTGCTAAGCCAACTGCTGCTACCGCAACCGAGGAGCATAAAAAGATCCAGAAGACGGGTAAGACGGTTCGTGTTGATATCGACAGACTGGATATTCTCATGAATCTGGTCAGTGAGTTGATTATTATAAAGACCCGTCTGGATGAGTCCAGCCATGGTAAGACCGATGCCGACACCGAGTCGCTGGAGTATCTCGAAAGAATTACCACCAGCCTCCATGATGCGGTTATGAAGGTCAGAATGGTTCCGGTTGAGACCGTGTTCAACCGATTCCCCAGAATGATCCGCGATATCGCCAGAGAGCTTGACAAGGAAATTGAGCTCCATATGTCGGGTGAGGAAACCGAGTTGGATCGTACCGTTATTGATGAGATTGGCGATCCACTTATCCACATTCTGAGAAACTCTGCCGATCATGGGCTGGAAACCCGTGAAGAAAGACAACGCGCCAATAAGCCGCCCATAGGGAATATCTACCTGCGTGCCTACCAGGATGGCAATAATGTTGTCATCGAAGTGGAGGATGACGGCCGCGGCATTAATATTGACAAGGTCAGAAAGAAGATTATTGAAAAAGGACTTGAATCTGCTGAAATTGTCAACTCCTTCTCTGATAAAGAGGTTGTGGAGTATCTGTTCAAGCCCAGCTTCAGTACTGCCGACAAGGTAACCGACCTCTCGGGCAGAGGTGTCGGCCTTGATGTGGTTAAGACCAAGATTGAAGCTCTGGGCGGTATGACCGAGGTTGAGACCGAGGCCGGCAAGGGCAGCAAATTCATCATCAGACTCCCGCTGACTCTGGCCATTATCCAGGCCCTGCTGGTTAAGATTGGCGATGAAAAATACGCCATTCCGCTGGGCGCCATTCGTGAAATCGTCAATATCAAGCCTGCCGAGCTGAAAATGGTGAGAAACCAGGAGGTTATATTCCTCAGAGATATGGTCATTCCTGTGGTACGTCTGGATAGAATATTCAGTGTGCCCGGAATGATACCCGATAGTGAGAAAAAGCATTTGACCTGCGTTATTGTCAAGAAGGGTGACAAGCAATCCGCCTTTATTGTGGACAACCTCATTGGTCAGCAGGAAA
>JAKIML020000076.1 GCA_022702935.2 Bacillota bacterium
ATATAGGGAAAGAGCAGGTTTTCCTTTCTGAGATAGTGCTTTTCAATCTCAGTTAACTCCTCAAAGCCCTCCAGGAGTTTCTTGACAGTCTTTTTGTCCTCTCCGTCGTTATAGGCGGCAAGATCCTCTCGGATACGATCCACCAGCGCCTCAATGGCCCGGTTCTCCATACGGAAGGTATGGATGGGATGGCCGGGTGTTTCCTCGGGCTTTTGGGGTCGATGGATTTCTTCGATAGATCCCTTAAAAACCGCTGCATGAACATCACAAAGCCGCTGTATTTCTTCAACAGGCATTCCCTCTGCCACAAGGGCTGCTTCCATCTGAGATATTTCGGTGGTTGAGACGCCCTGAATGAGCTCACCGAAACGTTCTTTGACCTCCTCCACAGACTTTCCCCTATGAAGCTCGCCAATGAGCTCCTTGAGTACCTTCTGGCGATACTCTCTATTATTGATCATTTCACTCATACGCTATACTCCTCTCTGACCGTAAATCCCATGTCCCTGAAGGTCCGGATGATCTTATCCAGGGCAATACCCTTCATGGCTGCGCCCTTTCTGAGGGTTATGACCCGACCTACGGTGTTAAGCATGGCGGGATTGGTGATGTTTTCAAAGCCCAGGTCTTTTAAAATCTCCACGGCTTCAGGGTACTGCTGAACAAGACCTAAGACAGTCTGATCCACATTCAATAGTCTTTCCATGTGCATCACTCCTTATTTTATTGGGCGGCTGGGCTTTGCTCCCTTGCCTGGGGCGCAGCTTCCTTAAACAAAATATTGTTTTCCAGATGGATATGCTGGAAGAGATCCGACTCCAAAGCCTGCAAATACTCATAGGTTTTTGCAAAGGTGGTGCAGGCATCCTGGGGCAGGGTGTAATCCTGGGTCAGACGCCTGAGCGTCTTAAGAATATCCCCCGCTCCATCATGCTCCCCTTCCACCTCTTCCAGCACTTGACGGAGGTGGTTCAGTTTATGGGCTGAAGGGTCTTGGGCATAATCCTTAACCAAGGGAAACAGGATTTCCTCTTCCTTTATAAGATGCATTTCCAAGTCCGCCTTCAAGGCATTGAATTGCTTATGGACCTCAAAGAGCTCCTTATGATTGGCCCCATGGGCTCTGAGCACCTTGAGAAGCCCTTCGCTGATTTTGGGCAGAATATTGCGTGTGAATACATGGTGGGTGCTCTCGATATATTCCATGAGTGCATGGGGTGTCAAGGTTCGAAAGTCCTTCACATCTTCCAGGTCCCTGGTTTCCTCATAGGCAGCTTTAAGCTCGTTAATAACCTGTGTCTCGTCCTGGGGCAGTTCCATTAATGCTTCCTTAAGGGAACGATGGCCGCCACAGCAAAAATCGATGCGGTATTTCTTGAATATTTCACTGGCCCTGGGAAGGGCTGCAACAATATCTCCGAGGGTATGATTCAATATCTGGTTATTCATAGGGTTTCCTCCATTCTTATAGTTAATGTTCTGATTCATAAAATACTTTTTTTCGCTTTATCACCATAACCAGAATCCTCAGAGTCTCCATTTTAGTTCGGGATATTCTTGTGCCGAATATGCTCATTGGGCGGGTTCTGGATGCTTGATACCGGCCGGTATGGTTTATCAAAGCTTCATCATGGTTCCATCATACCTGGCCCGGAAAGGAAAATCTGTGATCTCGCGCATATAAATGACAGAAAATTTCAATATCTGAATTAAGGCAGCAAAAAAGGACCATAGCATCTGCCATGATCCTTTACATCTGGTTTTATATATTCATGTTTTATTCAACAGCTCTCTCCAGCGCTTTTCTGTCAAGTAGCAGGACCCTCTTGTTGCCCACCATCTCCAGAATGCCTTCCTCCTGGAGCAGGCTCATCTTCCGGCTGACCGTTTCCCGGGTGAGCCCGATATAATGGGCGATGCCTTCACGGCTTAAGGGAAGCTCAATCATGGTTCCTTTGGGATGGGGCTTACCATATTTATCGGCAAACTCCAAAAGCACCGAGCTCACACGAGCCTCCACCGGGCGGGTTCCCATGGCTTCCACGGTATTCTCCAGACGATCCAGCCTCTCGCACAGCTCTTCCATAACCTTCAGGGCAATATCGGGATACTCCTTGATAAGCTTCTGGAATTCCCTTTTATGGATAAGGCAAACATGAACGTCTTCCAGAGCCTCAATGCTGTAGGCCGAGGGATGATCCCTCAAGAGATTTCTTTCACCGAAAAAATCCCCTTCCGAAAAGATATGCAGTATTTGCTCGCGCCCGTCCTGTGTGGTGCGGAAGGCCTTCACCTGCCCGCCATTTAAAATCACCAGGCTGTCCATGGCCTCACCCTCCATGACAAGCAGCTCACCCTTTTTGTATTCCTTATGGGTGATTAAATCCGTTATCTTAATCAACTGCTTTTCATCCAGGGACGAAAATATGGATACGCGCTGAGCGCATATGCCGTGATTACAGGCTTTACAGGTGCAAAGAGAAGTTGTCATGGGCATCTATCCTCATTCTCAATCATGGTTTCATATTTAGGATTGGATTTCCCCTATAGTTTATCACGAACAGGGGCGAAACCACAACCGAGGACTTTGATAAATGCACTTACTCCATAATCTCGCCGTCAATGACGTCAAAGCTCTGATTTTCAAGCTTGATAAGCACATTGGGATAGGTAATGACCATGGTTACCATGGCATCGGGATCGGGCTTGGTCAGCCTGGCTGTGAGATAGAGGGAGCCGGGCCGAACCTCTGTTGCGCTTTCCAGTTCCATTCCATAGCCACCAGTGGGCTTTTCTCCGGCGCTGATGAGTACATAGGTATCCTGGTTGATGACAAGGCTGAAAATGCCTTCATTGACTTTCTGCTTTTCATACCAGTCCAGCAGCTCCTGATTATCCTCTTCATAGGGATTCACAATGCTATAGTCAGCAAGCCGCTCCACAGGAATAATATCAAATCCGGTGCTGATAAAGGCCGTACTGCTCCTGGCGTCCCAATCCACGGTGGCATCCAGGCTTTCTGCCACAAATCTGAGGGGAAGGTAAACCGTTCCATTGCTCAGCCGGGGAGCCGCATCCAGTTCAACCTCCTGGGGAATGCCCGAGAAATCATACTTTCTATGCACCAAAGCCTTTTTAGAATTCAGGCTCATTTCTACAGCGGAATAGTCACCCTCCACATAGACCTTGCCTGCCTTCTCATCATAGGATGTCTTAGCCCCCAGCAAATCAAAGACTGTGTTCATGGGCACCAATGCCCTCCAGCTTTCGAAAAGAACCGGTTTATCAAAGCTAATCTCCTGGCCGTTGACCACCACATGATAACTGTCGGTTGCCAATGCGCCCACGGGGATCATGACCAGTATGAGCATCATTAAAATCGTTAAAGAATACTTGAACCTTTTTGTCACCATAATCATCTCCTCCAATTGAACTTCTACCAGATTTGACGACATGGCAATAAAAAGGTTCACTGTGGGGTCATTATGCCTTGCAATTATTTCTGGCAAGCAGATAGGCATAGAAAGTTCCATGCCTCAGCTCATCAGTGATAATCTCGGTGAGCATATTGATATGAACCCGGTTCTGCATGGCAAAGAGAATTCTGCGGTACTTTTTAACGGCTTCTTCCTCACCCAATAATGCTTTCTGAAGCCCCTCGCAATAGGATGCGGGAAATTCGGCCGGCTTTTCCTCGGGTATGGGGAGCATCCTTCCTGTAATCTGGCTGTAAATCTGTCGGAAGAGTCCGGCGTGGGTGATTTCATTCTCCCGTATGCCCCGGATAATCTCCTTATCCTGCTCGGTGGGCGCTTTGTCAATCAGGTATTGATAGAACAAACGGTCCTCGTTCTCACCCGATACGGCTTCTTCAATAAGCTTCAAGGCCGGAGCCAGGTTTTGAGGATAGCTGTAAATTTCCTGCTGCTGCGGGGTTAAGGGAGAATGATCTGTACTGTTCAACGCCATTTCGTTATTGAGCCCGCTCTGATAAAGCGGCATGCTTTGGCTGTACATGTTGTTCTGGATATTGTATGTATTGGGATAACTCACAGGCTCATACCCCATGTCCACAGAAAGAGCCGTATTCTCCCTGTCGGACAAAAGTGACGTTTGCGGAAGACGAACGAGGTTATTCCAGTTCTGATGCATTGGGGACCTCCAATAGTTTTGTCACTAAAATCCCTTATATACTATGCGCCTCCCGGCTCACTTGTCCGCAGCATGGATGCGACTCATTCCAGCTCATCGTAAAGCTACAGAAATGACATCCCGGCCCAGGCACACAGGCCCAGGCCGGGACATCCGGAAAGGGGATAAAAGATTCTTACATGTTAATATACTGAGTATTCCTTTAGAAGGTCTGCTTTCACATCCCAAAGATTTTGAGAAAGATCCACATAGTATTTATGGGGATTTTCAAACCGCAGGATGGCATCCCACAGGGTTCCCATCTGGGCCCGGCAGTAGTCCCTGATAGCTTCAAGCCTGGGGCTTTCATAAACACAGCGGCCCTTTTCAAAAATAGGTACCAAAAGCCTTCTGGCATAGAAATCGGTCAGGGTTTTCCGCTTCCAGGTATACTCGGGGTCAAAGATTTCCAGGGGCTTGTTCTCATCAATCTCCTCGTCAAAGAGGGTAATGAGATCGGCCAGTGCCTTATGGCTGTTCCGATCATAGAGCCGCCAAACCTGCTTAAAGCCTGGGTTGGTAATCTTGCCCACATTCTCGCTTAGCTTGATCTTGGGAATGATGCGCCCTTCCTCCTCAATGGCCGAAAGCTTATAGACCCCGCCGAAGACGGGCTCGGATCTTGAGGTAATCAGTCTCTCGCCCACGCCGAACAAATCCACCTGAGCCCCTTGAATCAAAAGATCCCGGATAATATACTCATCCAACGCATTGGAGGCCACGATCCTGCAATCCTCAAACCCTGCCTCATCCAGCATACGCCTTGCCTCCCGGGATAAGTAGGTAATATCCCCGCTGTCGATTCGGATACCCTTGGGTCTGAAGCCTCTTGGGACAACCTCCTCCCTGAAGACCTTAATGGCATTGGGAACGCCTGATTTCAGGACATTATAGGTATCCACCAAAAGGGTGCACTGGTCGGGATAGGTTCTGGCATAAGCCCGGAAGGCCTCCAGCTCTGAAGGGAACATCTGTACCCAACTATGCGCCATGGTTCCCAGAGCGGGAACCCCAAAGGCTCTATCGGCAAGGGTACAGGCTGTTCCGTTGCAGCCTGCAATATAGGCTGCCCTTGCGCCATAAACCGCCCCATCATAGCCCTGGGCCCTTCTGGAGCCAAACTCCATCACTGCCCGGTTTTGGGCCGCCCGTACAATGCGATTAGCCTTGGTGGCTATAAGGCTCTGATGGTTGATGGTCAGAAGCACCATGGTCTCAATAAACTGCGCCTCAATAACCGGTCCGCGCACCGTCACAATGGGCTCATTGGGAAAAATGGGGTTCCTTCGGGAATGGCCCAGACATCGCAGGTGAACTTAAAGTTCCTGACATAGTCCAGAAAATCCTCATCAAAGCCTTTGGATCTTAAGTAAGCAATGTCCTCTTCATCAAAGCGGAGGTTTTTCAAATATTCGATAAGCTGTTCCAGGCCGGCCACAATGGCGAACCCGCCGTTATCGGGATTCTTTCTGTAAAACATATCGAAGTAGGCGATTTTGTCCTTTAAACCGTGCTTGAAATAGCCATTGGCCATGGTTATTTCATAAAAATCGGTGAGCATGGTCAGATTCAGGTTGTTCATAAGCGTCATCCTTTCCGGAAAGCAAGGGTCCTGCCTTGCTTCTCCCGAAGGTCATCCCACTAAACAATGGCCTTCACAATTTCGACACCGTTAATGCTCAT
This sequence comes from Bacillota bacterium, assembly GCA_022702935.2. Taxonomy (GTDB): domain Bacteria; phylum Bacillota; class Clostridia; order DSM-8532; family DSM-8532; genus DTU059. The sequence continues at coordinate 5,875 of JAKIML020000076.1, forward strand.
ATTATAAAGGGCCATGGCATGGACCAGGTCCCCCTGATGGAGCCCCAGGTCGTAGGTATCGACCGCATTGGCGGGTACAATAATCCGAGATTTGATATTCTGCTGGTTAAACCAGGTCCTTAAGGTGATGGCCAATTGCTGAATGCAAATATCGGTGCAATCTCCCGTCATGATGAAGGTATTAATGCCCGGGTTTTCCTTAAGCCATTTCTGGAAGGCTTCCTCATGAAAGGCATTGGTGGAGTTTTTGGGAATTTGGGTATACCCTCCCGTTTCTGCTATTTCACGCACCATTGCTGCCTCGGAGGTACCGGCCACACAGTGTACGGGATAGGACTCAAACTCAGGAGAATCATTCCCATGGGCATCGGTGAAGGCCAGACTCTTGATGCCCTTTTTATTGGCCAGCTTTAAAAGCCTGTCAATTTCGGGGATAAGGGCTTCTACCCTGGGGCTTTGAAGGGCTCCCTCCCGGGCAAAACCGTTTATCATATCAATGATAAACAGGGCGGTGTGCGCACTGTCCAATTGGTCCAGACTGACAGTATCCAGACCTTCAAGCCAATCCCATATCCCTTCAAGAGCTTCCCCGCTTCGTTTAACAAATTCCTGCTTAGTGATGTTGAACATATGATGAACCTCCTTTCATACACCGGAACCCGTCCATTGGGGATTGAAAATGTAGAGCCTGGAAGGCCTGTGCCCCGCATCCCTGGTATAATGGTCGGTTTCCATAACCTTGTCAGCGATTTTCCGTCTGAAGTTTGCTTTTAGCAGCTTTGTTCCTAAAATGATTTCATAAACCTGTTGAAGCTGGGTCAGTGTAAACATCTCAGGCATGAGATTAAAAGCGATATCGCTGTATTCAATCTTGTTTCTCAGGCGCTCAATGGCATAATGGATCATCAGTCCGTGATCAAAGGCAATACCCTGGGATTCCACCAGCCTGCGCTGAATTCTGGGACTCTTCCCCTCCACCGTCTTGATGACCTCCACTGTTGCCCCAAGCTGACAGGTGCCCTGGCTGAGCTCCACCTTGATGGTTTGCTTAAGCTGATAACCATTTTCGGTGATGGTTCTGGTCTCCTCCACAAGCCTGTCGGTGACCGTAAACCACTGGGCGTCATCGGCATCATCACTGGCATGGAGTTCAATCTTTGAGGAATCCACCAGAGCCATATAGGCAGTACTGATGACCCGCATTCTGGGATCCCGGCCCACATCGCCCCAGGTATAAAGCTGTTCCATATAGATATCCTCAATGCCCGTCTCCTCCTTCAGCTCTCTCTGGGCTGCCTCCTCCAGGCTTTCATCCATACCAATGAACCCGCCCGGCAAGGCCCAGTGGCCTATATAGGGATGATCCCCGCGTTTGATCATAAGCACCTTGAGAACCTTTTCGGGAAGCTTGCGGTAATTCTCCTCCATCTGATCGGCAACGGTAAAAATCAGCATATCCACTGTCACCGAAGGTTTTTCATAGCGATTGGGATCATATTGAGCCAGAAATTCCTTCTCGGTCAGACCATTTTTATTGACTCTTTCTCCCACGTTTCAGCACCCTTTCTGAGGAACGACCTCATCCTTTGTTATTATCTTTTTGTTATTATTATTTTGATAATATCATTTTGTTATTATTATATTAGCACTATCACTTTCCCCTGTCAAGATGTTCCTGAGCATTTTGCAGCTATAAAATTTGTCCGTACAAATTCTCAAACCACATGTGCAAACGGGTGGAATTATGATAAAATGTCTATGAAATCTTTGCCTGCTGAAACTATCGAAAAAAGGAGTAATTGCTATGCCCATGATGGATATGCCCCTTAGCGAACTTAAGCAGTACAAAGGAATCAGCCCCAAGCCCCATGACTTTGACGAATACTGGGACAAGGCCTTGGCAGAATTAAAGGCTCAGCCCGATAATGCGGAGTTTATTCCCGCCTCCTTCCAAACCCCCAACGCCGAATGCTATGACCTCTATTTTACCGGTGTCGGCGGTTCACGGATTCATGCCAAATTCTTAAAGCCAAAGAATCTGACGGGAAAGGCACCCGCCCTTCTCCAATTCCATGGCTATAGCGCAAACAGCGGTGATTGGAATGACAAGCTCAGTTATGTCAACGAAGGCTTTGTGGTCGCCGCAATGGACTGCCGCGGCCAGGGCGGTTTATCCGAAGATCTGGCCTCCGTTAAAGGCACCACCCTCAACGGAATGATTGTCCGTGGTTTGTCGGATCCTGACAATACCAAGCTCCATTATCGCAATGTTTTTCTGGACACCGCTCAGTTGGCGCGTATCGTCATGGGTCTGGACTATGTGGATGAGACCCGGGTGGGCGCTACCGGCGGCTCCCAGGGCGGCGCTTTAACCATTGCCTGTGCCGCGCTTGTGCCCGAGCTTAACCGGGCTTCGTCCGTCTATCCTTTCCTCAGCGATTACCGCCGAGTATGGGAGATGGATATGGCCGAAAGAGCCTATCAGGAATTAAAGACCTATTTCCGCTATTTTGATCCCCTCCATGAACGGGAGGACGAGATTTTCACCAAGCTGGGCTATATTGATATCAGCAATCTGGCCCCCAGAATTAAGGCCAAGGTCATGATGGCCATCAGCCTCATGGATAATGTCTGCCCGCCATCCACCCAGTTTGCCTGCTTCAATCGCTTAACCTGCGAGAAGAAGTCTGTGATTTATCCCGATTACGGTCATGAGTACCTGCCTGGGTATGGAGATTTGACCCTTCAGTTCATGCTGGAGATGAAGAAATAAGACTCAGTGTAAATGCGCGTCTCAGCGCAAATGAGGTCATGGTGTTCTCTATTGATACGCCTCCGCAGAAGCAGATGAATGTTGTCATGCGGGATTTGTAGGTCGAGTTGAGAATGCCATGACCTATTTTTCTATTTAGAGCCAGCCCCCATTTTCACAACTCGCCTCTGAGCACCCGAAAGACCTCCTGGATATCGGGCAGCTCATGGTTGGGATAGACCTTTACCCATTGCACCATTCCTTGCTCATCCACCAGAATATTGGCCCGCGCCGATATCCCCTCCTGTTCATCAAAAATGCCGTAATCCTGTGCCACCTTGCCATGGGGCCAGAAGTCAGCGGGCATCCTCAGCCGCTGAATGTTCAGAGCCGCAGCCCAGGCCTTTTTGCAGGGGCTCGAATCCACGCTGAACCCCAAAGGAATAGTGTTCAATCGCTCAAATTCCTCATAGTAGGTATCCAAAGCCCGCATCTGATCGGTGCATATGGATGTCCAGGCCAGAGGATGCCAGGACAAGAGGACCTTCCTTCCCTGAAAATCTGTAAGCCGCACATTCTGTTCATGTTGATCCACAAGGTTAAAATCAGGTGCCTTCGCGCCCACACCAATAGGATTCATAGTCTCATTCTCCTCCATTGATTAAGTAACCCTAGTATGTCCAAACAGGGCTTTCATAATCGCAAGCAATCCCTTGTCACAAGGAAGTCCATTCCATCATCCCCTCACGATAACACTTGCTAATGCAAAAATCCCGGGATCAGGGATCGCCGGGATTTTTCATATAGGCAGGGAGAAAACTATGAAAGTTATTTTTCTTATACGCAGGTATAGCCGCCGTCAACAGGAAGGATGACACCGGTCACATAGGAAGAGGCGTCGGATGCCAGGTATACCACGGTGGTATCCAGTTCGCCCTCCTTGCCATAGCGGCCAACGGGGACCGTGGCCTTCATATAGTTGGTGAAAGACTCGGTATTGAGCGTATCCACCGTCAACTCGGTGGCAAAATAGCCGGGACAAAGGGCATTGACGGTAATTCCATGCTTCGCCCACTCAGAAGCCAGGGCACGGGTCAGGTTGATAACGCCACCCTTGGCGGCGTGGTATGCGGCAGTAGGAAGGGCCATATTCCCCACCATGCCATACATGGATGAAATATTGATAATACGTCCATATTGGTTCTTAATCATGATTTTCCCAAATTCACGGGCCACCTTGAAAACACCGTCCAGGTCCACCTTTATGGTATGGCTCCAGGCTTCGTCAGTGGTTTCCTCGGCAGGTCCCACGCCGCCTGAGCCTGCATTGTTGACCAGGATATCAACCTTGCCGAACTCGGCCTCAACAAGCTCAGCCGCCTTTTTAATGGCCTCTGTATCGGTAACGTCGCACTGAACGGATAAGCATTTGACGCCCAACGCCTTGATCTCCTCGGCCACAGCCTCGAGCTTTTCCTTACGTCTGGCTAAAATAGCTATATCAGCACCCTGACGGGCAAGAGCCTTTGCCATTTGAACACCCAATCCGGAGGATGCGCCTGTAACCACGGCCACTCTACCGGTCAAGTCGAATAAATTACTGTTAATCATAATGTTGCCTCCTTGTATGTCTACTCAAATTGTGCCACATTGCGTAAATCCATTATACCAATTTGACAATTTTTTATCAATGATAATTTTGTTATTTTTTTAACCATATAAATAAAAGCCTTTATTAGCTAAGGCTTTTACAGATAATATTAAATTCTGGAAAAGGGAATGGTAAACTTTACTCAGAGCAGGGTCAAAGTGGGCTTAAGTTCAATATATTCCTCATAGGTCGTCATCTTGTCGTACATCCCCTCATCGGTAAACTCAATAATCCGGTTGGCCACCGTTTGGATGAACTGATGATCATGGGAGGCAAAGAGCACAATCCCTTTAAAGTCTATGAGGCCATTGTTGACGGCTGTAATGGATTCCAGGTCCAGATGGTTGGTGGGCTGGTCAAGAATCAACACATTGGCGCCAAACATCATCATTCGCGAAAGCATGCAACGCACCTTCTCCCCGCCCGATAACACATTCACCGGCTTAAAAACATCCTCTCCCGAGAATAGCATACGCCCCAGAAAACCCCGAAGATAAGTGTCAGTCTTGTCCTTGGAATACTGTTCCAGCCAGCGAATGATGCTGGTATCGCAATCACTGAAATACTCGGAATTGTCCTTGGGAAAATAGGATCGGGAGGTGCTCACACCCCATTTAAAGTTTCCTTCATCAGGCTCCATCTCCCCCATCAATATTTTGAACAGGGTGGTATTGGCGATCTCATTCTCGCCCACAAAGGCAATCTTATCCCCTTTGTTGACTCTGAACGAGACATTATTCAATACCTTGACGCCATCCACGGTTTTGCTTAAGCCCTCCACGGTGAGAATCTCCTTGCCGGGCTCCCTGTCCATCTGGAAACCCACATAGGGATAGCGGCGGGAGGACACGGGCAGATCCTCGATGGTCAGCTTTTCCAGCAGCTTCTTTCTGGATGTGGCCTGTCTGGATTTGGATTTATTGGCCGAGAAGCGTGCAATAAAAGCCTGCAGCTCCTTGGCTTTTTCCTCATTCTTCTTGTTCTGTTCCCGAAGCATACGTTGGATAAGCTGGCTGGATTCATACCAGAAATCATAGTTGCCCACAAAGATCTTGATCTTGCCATAGTCGATATCGGCGATATGGGTGCAGACCGTATTGAGAAAGTGACGATCATGGGAGACCACAATAATGGTGCCCGGGTATTCCAGCAGGAAGTCCTCCAGCCAGTTCTTGGACTGAATATCCAGGTGGTTGGTGGGCTCGTCCAGCAATATGATGTCGGGCTGGCCGAAGAGGGCCTGGGCCAGCAGAATCTTCACCTTCTCATTGCCTGTTAGACTGTTCATCTGAGCATAGAGCAAATCATTGCTCAGTCCCAGACCCTGGATGAGCTTGGATGCCTCGGTCTCAGCCTCCCAGCCATTGAGTTCGGCAAACTCGGCCTCCAGTTCCGAAGCCCGTATCCCATCCTCATCAGAGAAATCAGCCTTGGCATAGAGGGCATCCTTCTCCTTCATAATCTGATAAAGGCGCATATTCCCCATAATAATGGTATCCAGCACCGTATACTCATCATAGGCAAAATGATCCTGTTTCAGCACCGAGAGCCTGGTGTTTTCGGGAATCAAAACCTCGCCTGTGGTAGGCTCCAGCTCTCCCGAAAGGATTTTCAGGAATGTGGATTTTCCGGCGCCATTGGCACCGATAATGCCATAACAGTTGCCCGGGGTAAATTTGACATTAACATTGGAAAACAAGGGTGTTCCGGTAAAATTTAAACTTAGGTTGTTTACTGTAATCAATGGTTCCTCCGATTGTGTCTCAACATGTGATTTTAAATAATAAGCGGTCACCATTTTACCATAGAACCCTCAGAAAGGGTAGTCATTTCGCATTCTTTCCCATTATGGCAAAAAATCCACCCTTTCACAGGTGGATTTTGTGAAACTTGCGTATACTTACAGCCATAACGCAAACCTATCAGGCCTTGAATCCGGTATAGATATGGATGGCATCCCTCAGGAACTTGGTGGCTCCGGGCTGCACCCTGTCGTAGTAGGCGGTGAAGCGCTCATCATCCACATACATCTGGGCCAGATTGGCATGGGCCTCCTTGTTGTATTCAGGCCAATGATAGGATAGCCATTGCCTGTGCAATTCTGCCGCCTTCTGGGCTAAGGGGCTGGAAGGATCGCCTGTTTTCATGGCTTCAGCCAGGGTCTCCATCACCTGGACACCAAGGCTCGTCATGGCCTCATAATCGCTCTTGCTCATGTTTCTGAACCTCTCATTGGATTTCTCAACAGCTTCATCCCCGTACTTTTCTCTGATCTCTTTGCCATACTTCTGTTCGTTTTCATCTACAAGCATCTTCTTAAAGCCCTCAAACTTTTCCTTATCATTCATAATAATTCTCCCTTCACTGGCAGCAATGGTCTTTTCCACATTTGAGATGAGAAGATCCAATTGCTTGCGTTTTTCCAGAAGCTTCCTATGGTGATCCTTCAGTGCACTGACGCTATCAAAATTCGGCGAAGTGATTATGGCCTTGATATCCTCAAGGCTTACCCCCAGTTCTCTGAAAAAAAGGATCTGCTGAAGCCTGTCAACCTCTTTGGGCCCATAGATTCGGTATCCGGTGGTGTTGATTCTTGCCGGCTTTAAAATTCCCACCTCATGGTAATACCTCAGGGTGCGGGTACTCACTCCCGCCATTTTCGCGAGTTTTTGCACTGTATACTCCATAATCTCACTTCCTTAAGGTCATCCTACACCTTAACGTAACGTTAATGTCAAGACATTTTTCTTAAAAACCCCCATGAGTGGAATTTTGCTTTTAAGGAAATAATGTAAGAGAAAACACCGTGTAAAGGAGGTTATTCAATGAAACGCAACTCAAGATTTCTTTCCATATCCATGGTTTGCATCTTTCTTATGGTTATGCTGTCGGCCTGTATGGAGGTGGGCGGCCCCAATTCTCCCACACCTACTGCAAAGCCCAATGCCACCGGCGGACCTACCGCATCACCCGGTCAGGGAGATGTGAATACCACTGCTTCCATTGTCAACGAGGCCTCAGCCTTTGAAAAGGCCATCAGCAACAGCGGCACCTGGATCATATGCCTGCTCAATGACCTGACCATCAATAAAGAGCTGGTTCTTGACGGGGAGTTCAAAAACGGCAAAAAGGACAATGACGGTAAAGATATTATCCAAAGAAAAATTGCGCTCTATACCCAGGACGACAACAGAAACGTGACCAACCGTTTCACTTTAACCGCTCCCAAGCTCACCATAAACAGCCCCAATGCCAGAATTCAAAGCGGCACCTTTAAAGGGGATATCTATGTCAATGCCAAGAATTTTGAGCTTGTAGACGCCACCGTGGAGGGCAATGTCTACTTTACCAACGCCGAAGCCGAGTCCACCTTCAAAATGGATGCAACCAGTAAAATCACCGGTAAGAAGGAGCTTAAAAAGTAACAGCCCTGCCAGCCAGGCCCAGCCTGGCAATAAATCCGAATACTAAAAAATCCGCCTTTGGGACTTGCTCAAAGGCGGAAATATCTATGCGCTTTGCGGATTTGAAGGTTACTGTATTATCTTTTCTAACCCTAGTTTTTGAAAAACAACGTATTCTAAACAAGCAATTTATTGAAATCATCAGGACAGTCTTGAGGCATAATCCTCAAACTTAAAAGTTCTGATGATTTTTATGCCCTCTTCCTCATTGAAAAGTGCAATGGCGGGAAGGTTAACACCGTTGAACATATTGTTCTTGACCATGGTGTAATGGGCCATATCGCAGAACACCAGCTTGTCCCCGATGTTGAGCGGCTGCTTGAAAGAATAGTCCCCAATAACATCCCCCGACAGGCAGGTAAGTCCGCCCAAACGATAGGTATGGGCAAATTCTCCCGGATTGCCCGCGCCGATAATATTGGGTCTGTAGGGCATCTCCAGTACATCGGGCATGTGGCAAGCCGCCGAGGTATCCAAAATAGCCAGATCCATTCCATTATGGATAATGTCCAACACCTTGGCCACCAAAAAGCCAGTATTAAGCGCTATAGCCTCTCCGGGCTCCAGATAGACCTCTACGCCGTACTTTTCCTTAAAATACAGGATACACCGTATCAGGGTCTCAATATCATAGTCAGGGCGCGTAATGTGATGGCCGCCCCCCATGTTGAGCCATTTCATTCTGGCTATATAGGGGCCAAACTTCTCATCCACCACCTTGATGGTGCGCTCCAGGGTATCCGAATTCTGCTCACAGAGGGTGTGAAAATGAATTCCCTCAATCCCCTCCAATTCGTCGGGCTTGAAATTGGCTAAAGTAACCCCAAGACGGGAGTTGGCATAGCACGGATTATAGATAGGCACCTGGATTTCCGAGTACTCAGGGTTGACCCGAATGCCACAGGAAATCTTTTTAGGACTGTTTTTCACCTTCTGTTTGAATCGGTTCCACTGATTGAAGGAGTTGAACACAATATGATCGCTGTATTCCAGGATCTCGTCAAACTCCTCGTCCACATAGGCCGGGGCATAAATATGCACCTCTTTGCCCATATTTTCATAGCCCAGCCGGGCCTCAAACAGGGAACTTGCGGTAATGCCCTTCAGGTATTGGCCTACCAGAGGAAAGACTGCGTGCATGGAGAAGCCCTTCAAGGCCAGAAGGATCTTGCAGCCGGTACGATCCTGCACTGATTTGAGCACTTCCAGATTACGTTTCAAAAGCCTCTCGTCTACAATGTAGCACGGAGTGGGACATGTGTTAAAATCCAATTCCATGGGCTTACCTCAATCCAATAGTGTTGGTGAAAAGCTTTCCTGCCAGGGCAGGCCGTACTTGTTAAGGGCCTCCATAAACGGATCAGGGTCGAACTCTTCCACATTATAGACACCGGGCTTTCTCCAAATCCCCTTCATGATGAGCATGGCGCCAATCATAGCCGGTACACCTGTGGTATAGGATATGGCCTGGGAACCCACCTCACGGTAGCACTCCTGATGGTCACAGATGTTATATACATAATAGCTCAAAGGTTTTCCGTCCTTGACACCCTGGATGATGCAGCCAATATTGGTCTTGCCCTTGGTTCTGGGGCCCAGGGTGGCCGGATCAGGGAGAACAGCCTTCAGGAACTGAATGGGCTGAATCATCTTGCCCTCAAATTCAATGGGCTCAATGGAGGTCATGCCCACGTTCTGAAGCACTCTTAAATGGTTAAGGTAATTGTCAGAGAAGGTCATCCAGAAACGTATCCGCTTAACCCCCTTTATATTGACGGCCAGGGATTCCAGCTCCTCATGATAGAGCAGATAGATATTCTTAGGCCCGATGCCGTCAAAATCGAAGGTGCGCTTAATTTCCAGGGGCTCGGTTTCCACCCACTGACTGTTTTCATAATACCGGCCCTTGGCGGTAATCTCACGGATATTGATCTCGGGATTGAAGTTGGTGGCAAAAGGATAGCCATGATCCCCGCCATTGGCATCCAGGATATCAATGGTGTGAATCTCATCAAAGTAATGCTTCTGGGCATAGGCGCAGAATACCCCGGTAACGCCGGGATCAAACCCGCTTCCCAAAATCGCTGTGATGCCGGCCTTCTCATATCTCTCCCGATAGGCCCACTGCCACTTATACTCAAACTTCGGGATTTCGGGAGGCTCATAATTGGCCGTATCCACATAGTGAACACCTGTCGCAAGACAAGCATCCATAATGCTTAAGTCCTGATAAGGAAGGGCCACATTAATCACTACATCGGGACCGAACTTCCTGATAAGGTCAATAACCTGCTGTGTATCATCAGCATCCAGCTTAGCCGTTTGGATCTTGGTCCGCCCGCCATCCAATTTGGCTTTCAGGGCATCGCATTTTTCAACCGTCCTGCTGGCGATGCAAATCTCCTCAAAAACATCCGGATTCTGCACACACTTGTGCACCACAACGCTGGCTACCCCACCAGCTCCAATGATTAAAGCTTTTCCCATTATCAACAACCTCTCCGTTATATGATTTTGGATTAATAGCACGATTATACAGAAAACGCCCCCGATGATCAATGATGTTTTTGCCGAATAAGCAAACCCAGCCAGGTTAAGGCCCGGCTGGGTTTATGACAGGATTATCTGTGGTTTTTAATCCCGGCTGAGAAGGTCATACAGAACCTGAGCCATCTGTGCTCTGTTGGCAAAGGCTCTGGGTGTCAACAGATGCCCGTTGCCCTTGACCACACCGGCGCCCACTAAGGCTTCCAATGCCTCCTTGGCCCAGATGTCAATGTCCTTGTAGTCACCGAAGGTGGTCAACGGTTTCTGCTCGGTAGCGTCAGGAAGCCTGTTCAGGTATTTAAGGATATTATAGAGCAGGGTGAACATTTCCTGTCTGGAGATGGGATTCTCAGGGGCAAACTTATTGCCGCCCACACCCTTGGTCAATCCCAGTCTCTTGGCTGCCGCCAGATAGCCGGTGTAGTAGGTGTTGCCCGCATCAGCAAAGTTATCGCTGCTGTTTTCATCGGGTAAGATACCGTATGCCCTCATCACCATAACCAGGAATTGTCCTCTGGTGAGCTGCTCGTCAGGACTGAAGCGATTATTGCCCGTTCCGTTGGTGATGCCCCGGGCTGCGATAAAGCTGACAGCCTTGGCATACCATGCATTGGACGGAACATCGGTAAATGTCACCTTGTTATAGCCCACAGCATACTCGGAGAAGTGATTGGTGACAAAGGTTACCGTACCGGTGGCAGGATCGAACTTGCAGTTAGGCACGATCTCCAACTCACCCTGATCATTGATGTAGTAAATGACAATGGCATCGGGGTCTTCGCCAGGCATGGGGCTATAGGGTACCGATACCTGGACATTACCGTTGAAGCTGGAGATGGTCTTATCCCCGCTCTTGACAGTAAAGTCAAAGACCGGACGATCGCCTACCAAAGCTCTGGCTTCAGAAGTCAGGCTGGCGCTATCCACCTTGGATACGCTGAAGGTCACATCCCCGCCGGCCTGGCTTGCAATGGCGGAAAGGGCATTGCTGTCAAAGGTCATATCGGCAATGGGTGTGCTGATTCTAAAGCCGTCCACATCCCCTTCATTCAAGAGGCCTACGGCATCCTTGGGAAGACTTGCCTCCACAGTCCTGGCATTGGCCGAAGTGTCTACGCGAACCTCAATCAGGGTCTTAGATGAGGCATCCTGGCCTGCGGTATTGCGAGCCTTAGCAAGGGCCTCATTGATTTCAGACTGAGAAACTGAAGCCGAGGCTTTTCCATTGCTGTCGATGGTTGCGGTCACAACCTTGGAAACAACGGTAGTGCCTCCTACCTGGCTGGTCTCGGTTCCGGGATTGGTGGAGCCCGTTCCTGTTGAGCCTCCGCCATTTCCGCCGCCTGACGGGGTTTCAACCTTGATGATCACTGTGGTCAGGGGTTCCAGCGTGATGGCGTTTGCTGTCAGACTGAAGCCCGTGGGCTCTGATACGGGTTCAATACCGGCCTCGTCATTGTCTACCAGCACCTGACCCTTGGTGAGATCCTGCTGGAGGGTAAGGGTTCTGGTTCTGTTGTCGGCATTGACAAAGACATAGTAAGTACCGGTTCCGTCGGTGGAGACATTCTTGTACGCAATCACCAGGTCGGTAGCGCTGATCTCAGGCGCATTGATTAGGGTCACATTCCTGTTGACCAACGCTTCACTGCCAAGCCGGAAGGCATTGGTGGACTTTCTCAGGGCAATGAGGCCCTGGGTATATTTCCGGGTCAGAGCGTTGACAGGATAGAGGTCCTCATTGGTAGCCTTTGACCAGTCAAACTTGTTGATGGCATCCGAAGAATCGTAGGAGTCATGGATGAAATAAGCCACAGGATTTCCGCTTCCATCTAAAAGGGTGGTGAACTTCTGCTCAGGTTCACTATCGGCCAGCCATTGCTTAGTGCGGCCATATTCCTGACCTGCATGGAGGAAGGCTGTACCCTGGGAGGTGAGTACCAAAGCATTGCCTAAACGGATTCTCTGATGGATCTCCATGTCATTTGCCGGTATGGAAGGATCCTTCTTAATGGAGTAGGCAATAACGTCGTATAGAGTCAGGTTGTCATGGGCTTCAATATACTGAACAATATCACCGGGATCATCCTCGGCCACATTGCCGGGCTGGCCCTTAATATTATTGAATATGGTCTGGATGCTTCTTGCACCGCCTGTGATAAAGCGGGGCTCACCCTCGGAACCAAAGCCTGATTTCAACTCATTTCTGATCTCATCGGAGAATACGCCCACATCATTGGTCTTATCCATCCAATCCTGATCGGCACCTTTTCCTGCAAGGCTGGGATCGGAAAGATGTCCTGCGAAGGTTCTCCAACCCTCACCTATGAACAGGGCCTTGGGATTAATAGCGGCAGCCGCATTATAGGCATTCTGGATGGCATCATAAGTGGCGTCACCCATCATGTCGAAGCGCATACCGTCAATCTTGTACTCCTCAAACCAGTACTTGACCGAATCAATCATGAGCTTCTCAGCCATCTTCCTGTTGGTGGCCAGATTGCTGCCGAAGCCTCCCAGGAATTTGCCGTCGGCATCCTGGAAGAAGTAGTAACCGGGCACGATGTCCTCAAGGAAATCAGCCTTGGCCATATGGGTGTATACCACGTCCAGTATAACGCCCATTCCGGCATCATGGATGGCATCAATCAGTTCCTTGAGCTCTTTCACCCTCAATTCGGGGTCATTGGGATTTTCCGAATAAGCCCCGTCGGGTGAGAAATAGCTATGGGGATCATAGCCCCAGTTGTAGTTATTGTTCTGGGTGGAGTATCCGTCCTCACGCTGGAACATGACGGCCTCATCCCCATAGTACCAGGCCATAACGGGCAGGAGCTGGATATGGGTAACCCCAAGAGATTTGATATAATCCAGCTTTTCGATAAAGGCCTTATAGGAGCCCCAACGCGCGCCGAGCTCTCCCTCAATGGTGGGATCCGAGGTGAAATCACGGATATGCACCTCGTAGATAATCGCATCCTCACGCTTGGTATAGCCCGGGATATTGGCGCTCCTAAAGCCGGAAGGATCGGTGGCATCAAGGTCAATAATTGCTGCCTTGCCAACCGTATCCCCATCCACACCAGGATTTCCTGCGGAGTCCACTCTGAAGGTGGCCATGGACTTGGCGTAGGGATCCAGAACCAGCTTGCTTTCACCGTTTTGGGTTACTTCATACTGGTAGTAATAGCCCCTTAAGTCTGAAACTCCGGTAAAGTCGCCAGGACGTGCCTCAACGGACCAAACGCCCTTTTCGCCCAGTACAAGGTCCAGGCTTCCAATCAGTGCGGTGGAATCATTCTTGTCATAGAAATGAGCGGTTACCTTGGTAGCCTTGGGCGACCACAGCTTCAATGTGGCACTGCCCTGATGATAGGTAGCCCCCAGGTCATTCCCATCATAATAGTAGTTCTCATCAATATACTTCCATCCTAAGCCGGCTGTAACGGTTCTTCCGGCCAAGGTGATGGTCAAGGGCAGCTTATCTTCAGGAACTTGAGCGTTGACCTCAACAGTGGTATTTCCTGTAATGGCAGCGCTGTTGACAGTCACCGATCCGCCGGAAGCATCTGTGATAACGATGGTGTTCTTAAGACCATCTACATCAAGCCCTTCGGTCATGGTGAAGTTCAACAGAATCCTGCTGTTTGAAACCACCTCAGCAGAAAGAAGGGTATGAGCGGTTTCATAATAGGGCGAAACATAGACATTGTCGTCCCCTTGCTTTACCCAAAGATGGTTGAAGCTGTCGAGAAGCTTGAAGATCTTGTCTCCGCCGTCCTTTTCTCCATCCTGGCGATTGACGATGAGGAAGCCAATTTCTTTAGCCGATGGCGTCAACAGAATATCCACATACGCCCCATAACGGTCGGTGCCGCCGGAGGCAAAGGCTGCGGCGCCCGTAGGCCAACCATCAGAAGCGCTGACCACATCTCCCCAGGACCATACGCCAAAGGGATCGTAGTTGCCATCCTCTCTGGTATAGTGGATTCTCAAGGTATTAGCAGGCAGATCCACAGGCTCGTACTTATAAACCGTGTCAGAGCCCTGCTTGATCCAGACCTCATTCATTTCAGGCCACAGGATGGTAAAGAGTTTATCCCCGCCATCCTTATCGCCCATTTGGTTGACTACGAGGAAGCCCACTGTCTTGGCTCCATCCTTAAGGGGAATGTCCAGATAAACCCCATATTCATCCATCTGCTCCAGGTTGAAGGCCGTTGCGCCCACAGGCCAGTTGGCAGAGGGTGATGCAACATCGTTCCACAGCCACAGACCATAGCCAGAGTAATCATTGCCAGGTCTGTTGTAGTGAATACGGAGATGCCCTTCGGGCACGGGTCCGGGCCCTTCCACAAGCACATTGGTGGCAAGAATTGCTGTACCGCCTTCATTTCTGCCGGGAAGCGCGAAGGTGACCTTGCCGTTGGTAACGGTATAATTCTGACCGCTGTACTCATCAGTATAAACGGTACCGTCGGGCACGGGCACACTCAGGGTGATATTCTTTTCCGTGGTGGTGGTATTGAGGGCCACAAAAATCTGGCTGCCCTCATAGGCACGTCTGAAAACCAGATAGCCTTCGGCATCTCCGCCGGCCACCTTGGTATGGGTACCCTTGGAGAACACCTTGGAATATTCAGCTCTGATATTTAAGAGCTTCTGATAGTGATTGAAGAACTCCATCACTTCGGGCTTTCCAGCCTCAAAATCCGACCAGGGCATTTCATACCGGTTGTCGTAGACCGGCCAGTTGTTGACGCCTGAAAGACCCCATTCTTCACCGTAGTAGATGACGGGCTGACCCTTGGCGGTTATCTGGAGCGCAGCGGCAACCTTCATCTTGCCCCTGTCTCCCTGGGCCTTGTCAACAAGGAAGCCAGGCTCGTCATGACTGCTCAGGAACTGTCCTAAAGCTGCAGTATTGTTGATCTTGCTATTGCGTGCTTCAAGGGCTGCTTCAGCCTCATTGATCCTTCCGTCAATCAGGTTCTTGGCAATACCCTTGAACTCAAAGTCCAAAAGGGAATCCATCTGGCCGTTCTGAAGCTGGCCCCCGGTATTATTGGCGCCTGCGCCGTACCATTCGCCAATGAGCTTATGCTCGGGCTCAATGGCAGTCAAAGCATTCTTAAAGGCCTTCCAGGTGGTATCCTCCACATGCTTGACGGTGTCCACACGGAAGTAGTCGATGGTGTCTCCTCTGTCGGTTCTGGCTCTCTCAAGCCATTGAGACTGCCATTGCACCAGTGTCTCGCGAACAAGAGGATCCTCGGTGATAAAGTCGGGCAGACCTGACAGCTCGCTTCTTACGTCTCCCGATTCGTTGACGGTACGGAACATACCCTCAAACAAAGCCCGATCATCATCGGTAGGATAGTTGGAGATCCCTGCGCCCGCATCCTTATCGGAAGGCTTAAGGCCATAGCCGGCGTGATTGATCACCACATCCACCATGATCTTGATGCCTCTGTCGTGGGCTGCATCAATAAGCGCCTTAAAGGTTTCCAGATCTCCTAAATGCTCGTCTATGACTTCAAAATTCTTGGCCCAATAGCCATGATAGCCATAGAAGGCACCCTCAGGCTTTCCGCTGTTTACGTCATAGTTGATGTTGTCCACGATGGGGGTGATCCAAATGGTATTGATACCCAAACTGTCCAGATAGTCCAGTTTGTCAATAATTCCTTTAAAGTCACCTCCCGCATAATCCCCGGGTACATCAGGGCTATACCCTTCTCCGTTGGGATCGTCATTGGAGGTATCACCATTATTGAAGCGGTCAGTGAGCATGAAGTAGATTCTGGCTTCATCCCAGTCAAAATCAAGCTCTGAGCCGGAAGAAACCCGCGCCTTGACCTCCATGGTAGTCTCAGCACTATGAACATTACCGAATTCATCAATCACAGTAATGGGAATGGTCTTTACGCCCGCGGTCACATTGTCCCTGACCGAGATGGTGCCCGCATTCAGCGCCGTGTCAATGGGGAATCTTGCATTTCCGCCCAGGGCAGAAAGATCCGCATAGATCTCCCTCACAGTTCCCTCGGTAAGGCTCACATCGACACTGAGAACAGCGTTCTGATTGTAGTCTATGCTATTGGGTACGATTTGAGCCTCAATATGGGCCTCGGGGATAATATAGATAATCCTTGATTTTCCGTCCCCATCGGTATTTAAGGGGTCGGAAACCTCAGTAGTAACGCCATCTTTCGTGACAAGATAGGAGTACTCATAGATGCCCTGAGGAACATCCTCAACAGTAACCGTAAAATATTCCGCTTCAGGTATGTAGACCATGGCGATTTCACGGCCATCAAGCTTCAGAACAACACCATTGCCCCCTTCATTGAGGGTATGCATCAGGTTTTGCTGATAAAGGGCTTCATCCCTGTAATAGAAGGTAATATCACCATTAATGTTTACAGGGGCCTTTGCTGCAGGGACATAATGGATATCACCCTGGCCGCCGATAATGGTAACCTTGGTTACCACCTGACCCGTGGTGTCGATATACCGATCATAATCCTGATCAACATTGTCCCAACCGTCGCCTCTTCTTACCTTAAAGCCCACTCTTGTATTGGAAGAAGATATAGCGATCCTTGCATAGGCTGCACCATCCCGGCGCTCAGTAAAGTCAATCTGGTCATCCTTCTTGCCTGTGCCCCATACCCAAAGATTCCAGCCATCATAGTCCTGATCCTCACGCACATACTTAAAGAGAATATATCTCTGAACGGCCGAAGGTGTATCGTTGATGGAATCCTTGATATCCCCGGTATTTTTATCAAAGAGGAAGAGAACAGTGGCTCCGCCCGCTGGCACCGGCAGTCCGATATTGCTTCCGGGCATAGCTCCATCCCAGACACCATTGAAGCTTACCTTATACTCATAAGCACCCTGGGGCAGGAAGGCCTGGAACATATAGACGCCGTCCTCATCCACGTCATGCATTTTGGTGATGGTGTTCCAGGGCGCCCAGTTATCCCCGCCCAATTGCGACTGGAAGCTTCCGGCCAGCACCGTATAGTCCTTCACCGAAGGATTATTAATACTGTCCTTCACCGAATGGGTATTATGATTATAGTAGAAATCCACTGTTCCATCGGCTTCCACAATAAGCGGCTTGTTATCGCCCGGGTAAGAAACATCCCAGTTGTCGTTAAGGGCAACCTTATACTCATAGCTGCCGGCTTTGACTTCCATGGAATAGTGATAAATGCCCCCGCCTAAGTAGGTCATCTCGGTTGCAGGGTTCTCGGGAGTCCAACCAATAGCATCCCCCGAGGTCACCTGAATGTCACCGACGACAGCGGCTGTGGGAATTTGGGCCTTATCATTAATGGAGTCAAAAACCCCATGGGTGACAGTATCATACCGGAATATGACCTTACTTCCACCCTCAGGAACCACGATGGTCTTGTTAGAGCTAGGGTAGGATTCACTCCAACTGTCATTGAGAGCAACCTTATAGTTATAAGTACCTTCAGGAAGCTCAGCAATAAACTCCATGGTTCCATTGTCATAATAGGTCATTTCGGTGACATCGCTTTGGGGCATCCAATCATCAGGCGCACCCAACAGCATTTGGAAGTCCCCTGCTACAGCGGCGGTAACCACCTCTGGCAGAGCGGCCTCCTGCGCAGAAGCTATGGCAATGGGAAAGGCTGTATTGAACAATCCGACCAACATAGCCAGCATAAGAACCCATGCCATGAGTTTGCGACATTGTACTCGCATAACACTAAATCCTCCTTTAAATCATTTGACTAAAAATGAGCTAAAAAAAGACAGAACCGACCTCCTTTCAACAAAAAACCTGTAATTCCAAGCCTTTGACAAAATGCAATCGTTTGCACTTCAGGGAGTAAAATTCCCTTATGTTTCATTTTACTGTAGATTTTTAACTTATAAATTGGAGTAGAGAACGCCTAATAATGCAATCGATTGCATTAAACGGTGAAAAAATTCGTATGGTCTTCCCACCATACATCCAACATTTTACCATCCGTTTGTGAGGTTTGCAATAAAAACAACGAAATAATCCTAAAAGTTTTCGTCTACTTTTACATAAGTTCACCTAATATTTCCCTGTTCTATAGTATGGCATCCATTAGTTATTCATAACCATTGAATAAGCACATTCCAGTTTCGATTAGGCCTTGTGCAAATTTATTGCACAATTTGAGGCATATGTTTATGGACATACAGGAAAACCCCTTCCGTCAGTCTTTTGACCAGCGAAAGGGGTTATTCATTATATCATACCAATATCACACACAAATGGTGCAGGATTATTTGTTCTGCAGTTTGTAAAGGATCTTAAAGCCCTGGCTTTCAATGGATTTTTCCAAATCGGCGGTATTGAGGGAATTAACCCCCACCACAATGGCGCTCTTGCCGTTGGAGCCGCGATAGACGGCCACATGATTGATATTGGCACCGAAGTCTCCAATAATCTTTGTCAGGTTGCACATAATACCCGGTGCATCGTCGGCCTCAATGGTAAGCCGTGTGCCGTGCTCTCTGAATCCCAGAAGCTCAATAAAAGCGTCGAAGATATCGCTCTCTGTGATAATGCCTACCAGCTTGCCGTCATCCACCACGGGCAGGAAGCTGATGTCATTATCCCGCATCAGGGTGGCCGCTTCCTCAAGGAGGGCATTGGAGGATATGGTCACAGGGTCCTTGGTCATGATCATGCTGATCTTGGTCTTGGAAAGGAGATAGGTAATCTCCCCCATGCTCAAGGTGGTGGCCTTGGACGGACTGTACTTGGTGATGTCCTCCTTGGAGACAATCCCCACCAGCTTGCCGTTCTTCATGACGGGCAGGCGGCGGATGCCATGGGTAGTCATGATTTCGTGAGCATCAGGAATGGTTTGATCGGGTGAAATGGTAAACGGGTTTGCTGTCATCTTATTCCTTACAAACATAACTCTAACCTCCTAGGTAGGCTTTCTTAATATCCTCACTCTCCATGAGATCAGTTCCCGTACCTGACAGAACAATGGAGCCAGTCTCCATCACATAGGCATAGTGAGCAATCTGCAGCGCCATGCTGGCATTCTGCTCAATGAGAAGAATGGTGGTCCCTGCCTGATTGATATCCTTAATAATATTAAATATTTCCTGAACCAGCAAGGGTGCAAGCCCCATGGACGGTTCATCCAAAAACAGAATCTTGGGCCGGCTCATGAGGGCACGGCCAATGGCCAGCATTTGCTGCTCGCCGCCTGACAAGGTGCCGGCAAGCTGCTTCCTTCTGTCGGCCAGAATGGGGAAGCGTTCATAGACCATTTTCAGATCCTTGGCAATACCGTCCTTATCCCTTCTTAAGTAGGCGCCCAGTTCAAGGTTTTCCAGCACCGTCATGGCCGAGAATACACGCCGTCCTTCAGGAACATGGGAAATACCCATCTTTACGCGCTCCTGGGCTGACGTATTGGTAATGTTCCTGCCATCCAGCCAGATTTCACCACTGGTGGGTTTCTTAAGTCCCGAAGCAGTGCGCAGGGTGGTAGTCTTGCCGGCGCCGTTGGCGCCAATCAGGGTCACAATAGCCCCATCCTCAACGGTTAATGAGACATTTTTGAGGGCGTGAATAACACCATAATGGACATCGATGTTCTTAATCTCAAACATTGCTGATTTCCTCCCCCAAATAAGCTTCAATAACGCGTTTGTTGTTCTTGATCTCCTCCGGTGTCCCGTTGGCGATGACCACACCATAATCCAGGACATAGATACGCTCGCAGATTTTCATAACCAAAGACATATCGTGCTCAATTAAGAGAATGGTCAGATTGAATTTCTCTCTGATCCAGCCTATGAGCTCGGTCAATTCTGCTGTTTCAGCCGGATTCATACCTGCCGCAGGCTCGTCTAAGAGAAGCAGGATGGGCTTGGTGGCCAAAGCTCTGGCAATCTCCAGATGCCGCTGCTCACCATAGGGCAGATTCTTGGCCAGTTCATCCTTTTTATGATCCAGCTTAAAGATTTTCAGCAGTTCAATGGCATCATGAAGAAGCTTTTCTTCCTCCTTCCGGTGGGAAGGCAGATGGAAGAAGCTTGAGGCTAGACCATACTTCACATTCTGGTTCATGGCAATACGCACATTGTCCAGAACCGTTAAGTCCTTGAACAGACGAATATTCTGGAAGGTTCTTGCCAGCCCTTCCTTGCAGATAGTGTAGGGCTTAAGCCCATGGATGGGCTTGCTTTTGCCATCCTTTGTGAGGGTAATGGTGCCGCTTGAGGGGACATAAACCCCCGTCAGCAGATTAAAGAGTGTGGTTTTTCCGGCACCGTTGGGCCCAATAAGACCCACCAGTTCTCCCTGTTCCAGCTCCATATTGACATTGGAGACGGCTGTTAATCCGCCGAAGGATTTGGTTAGTTTATTGACGCTAAGGATTGGCATCACTTATCCCCTCCTTTCCTGGGTTGAAAGATCTGCCCTACTTTACTCAATGTGGAAACCGAGAGCTCTTTCGAACCCATGAGGCCCTGAGGACGGAATATCATGATAACCACAAGAATGACGGCATACAGAATCATCCGAACCTCAGCCAGGGATTGGAGCAGTGTGTTTATAAGCGCCAGAACAAAGGCTGAGATTACTGAGCCCGACAGGCTGCCCATACCGCCGAATACCACAATGATCAACACATCTATGGACTTCTGGAAGCCAAAGGTATCGGGCTTGATCACATAGAAGTACGAGGCATAGAGCGCTCCGGCAATCCCCGCAAAGAAGGCGCCCATGGTAAAGGCAATGACCTTATACCGGGTGGAGTTTATACCCATGGCTTCTGCGGCAATCTCATCCTCGCGAACCGAGATACAGGCCCTTCCATGGGATGACCTGATAAAATTGGAGATGATAAGAATGGTACCGGCTGTGAAAACGAACAGCCATACCCAGTTGACAAACTGCGGAATGCTGCTTAAGCCCGCCGCACCATTGGTTATCTCCAGATTTACGGCGATGATGCGGATAATCTCTGACATACCCAGCGTAGCAATAGCCAAATAGTCACCCTTTAGACGCAGGGTAGGAAGCCCTACCAGACAGCCAACAAGGGCTGCGGCAACAGCGCCTGCTATAGCACCAATAATAAAGCCGAAGGTGGTGGACATGCGGAGGGTGATAATGGCGCATACATAAGCGCCAATGGACATAAAGCCCGCATGGCCCAAAGAGAACTGTCCTGTAAATCCTGTAATGAGATTAAGGCTGACGGCCAGAATAATATTGATACAGATGGTGGTTAAAATATCCTGCAGGTAGTAGGTAATAATGCCCGTAGAGATGAGAACCTGTACCACGGCATAAGTCAGAACGAGATAGATGAGCTTCATCAGCGTTTTATTCTTCCTTATCTTATCCATGCTACACCTTCTCTCTCACGTTCTTGCCCAGGAGTCCTGCCGGCTTGATGATGAGTATGAGAATCAAAATGGCGAAAACCACCGCATCCCTGTACATGGAGTTGCCATAGCCTGAGACAAGGACCTCTACAATACCAATAAAGTAACCGCCAATCATGGCACCCGGAATAAGGCCAATTCCGCCGAAAACCGCAGCAACGAAGGCCTTAAGTCCTGGAAGCGTACCCATGAGAGGATTAATGGAGTTATAATAAACACCCACCAGAATACCCGCAGCACCCGCCAGGGCGGAGCCAAGGGCAAAGGTAAAGGATATAGTGGCATTAATATTAATACCCATGAGCTCTGCGGCATCCTGATCCAGGGATACGGCCCGCATAGCCCGGCCTATTCTTGTTTTCTTAACAATAAACTGCAGAACCACCATCAAGACAATGGTCACAGCCAGTATAATAATCTGCTGCATGGTAATACGGATGCTGCCAAGGGAAACCGACTGAGCAAGAAATCCGCTCATGGCCGGATAGGATCTTACATCGGGCCCCGTTATGGCCATGGTGGTATACTGTAAAAAGAGGGATACACCAATGGCAGTGATAAGGGCAGCAATTCTGGTTGAATTCCTTAAGGGCTTATAGGCCACCTTCTCAATGACAACACCCAGCACAGTGCAAAATGCCATAGACGCCAAAAGGGACAAGAAGAAATTCAGGCGTAGTGTTGTCATGCAAAAGTAGCCCACAAAGGCACCGAGCATATAAACATCACTGTGGGCGAAATTGATGAGCTTGATGATGCCGTATACCATGGTATAACCCAGAGCTATCAAAGCATAAATGCTTCCTAATGATATCCCGTTAACGATTTGCTGTAAAAACTGTTCCAAGCTTTATATCCCTTCTTTCGTTGGCGATAGGCTTTTAAGGTAAAGTCATAAAACACATATAAGTGGGAGCAATGAAATTGTCCCACTTATATGTTAAGTACCTTATATCTTATTGTGCGACTCTTTCGCTGGCGGCCTGCTCGCCGTTCTTAAGTTCGATAACTACAATGGCCTTAACAGTGTTGTGGTTTTCATCAATGCTGAAGGATCCGGTAACGCCGTTAAAGTTGTCGGTGGATTCCAGAGCATTCTTGATAGCCTCACCGGTCACCTTTTCACTGCGCTTGATGGCATCGGCCAGGAACATGGCGGCGTCATAACCCAGAGCGTGGAATGCGTTGGGCTCCTTGTTGTACTTGGCCTTGAAGGCTTCAATGAACTTAACAACGGTAGGATCCTGATCCAGGGATGAATAGTGGTTGGAGAAGTATACATTGTTCAGAGCCTCAGCACCGGCCAGATCAAGGAGGGTGGGTGAATCAAAGCCGTCGCAGCCCAGAACGGGAACATCAATACCCAGAGCGCGAGCCTGCTTGATAATCAGACCGGCTTCATTGTAGTAGCCAGGAATAAAGATAACATCAAAATCCAAGCCCTTAATCTTGGTCAGGATGGCACTGAAGTCGGTATCACCCTTAACATAGGCTTCTTCTGCAACAATGGTTGCACCGGCAGCCTTAAAGGTATCGGCAAAGTTCTTGGCAAGACCCTTACCATAGTCGCTGGAGCTGTCCATGATAATAACAGCCTTGCTCTTGGAAAGGTTCTTCAGGGCATAATTCGCCATAGCAGTTCCCTGATAGGAGTCATTGAAGCAAATACGGAAGGCGTATTCCTTGACGCCATTGGCATCAACGGTTACATCTTCAGCGGTAGCCGATCCGGAAATAACGGGGACCTTATGCTTAATTGCAACAGGAATCTCTGCCTTAAAGTTACCAGAGGTAGCAGGACCAAGAACGGCAACAACCTTGTCGCTGGTCATAAGCTTGGTGGCAATGGTGGTAGCTTCTGCAGAATCAGATTTATTATCATACTCCACCAGTTGAATTTGCTTTCCATTGATGCCGCCTGCGGCATTAATCTGTTCTACGGCTAATTTAATACCCTCAACAGAGCTTTGTCCATAAGTGGCAACATCACCAGAAAGCTCATAGTTAATACCAACTTTAATGACATTGGAATCTCCAGCTCCGCAGCCTGCTAAAAGTGTTGCTACAAGCATGACTACCATTACTAAGCTAACTAATCGTTTCATCTTCTCTCTCCTCACTCTCTAAAATTATTATCTATTATACTAAGAAATAGAATATTGCACTAGAGTTAAATAGACAAAAATAGCAAATTTTTTGGGACCCATTTATATCTCATAGAATCTGCTTAAAAACGCCTTGGTACGGTCACTTTGGGGATTATTGATAACCTGATTGGGCGTCCCTTCCTCCACAATGACGCCGCCGTCCATAAAAATGATATGATCGGCCACATCTCTGGCAAAGCTCATCTCGTGGGTTACAATGACCATGGTCATATGCTCGGCGGCCAGATCCTTGATGACCCGCAGGATTTCTCCGGTTAATTCGGGATCCAGGGCCGAGGTGGGCTCGTCAAAGAAGAGGATCTTGGGATTCAAGGCCAGGGCACGAGCAATGGACACACGCTGCTGCTGGCCGCCTGATAGCTGACAGGGATAGGCATTTTCCTTGTCGGCCAGTCCCATCCTGGCCAAGAGGTCGCGCCCAATGGCCAGGGCCTCCTCCTTGCTCTTCTTCTGTACATGGATGGGGGCATCAATGATGTTTTTGATGACCGAATAATGGGGAAAAAGATTGAAGTTCTGGAAAACCAGGCCGAAATAGCTTTGAATACGCTTTAGATCCTTGTGCGGTGCATAGCAGGTTTTGCCCTGCTTATCGGTATAAACCACGGGCTCACCCATATAGAGAATATCCCCCGAATCCACCTTCTCCAGGAGGGTAGCACAACGCAGCAGGGTGGATTTGCCCGAGCCCGATGGACCAATGATGGCCACCACCTGTCCCTGTTCCACCTCCAAGGAGATATCCTTAATGACCTCAAGGCCATCGAAGTTCTTCTGCAAATTTGATATCTTCAATAACGGCATATGATGGCCTCCTATCTGTAATAGCTGAATTTCTTCTCCACACATTCCATGGTGAAGGCGACAATATAATTAAAGATATAGTAAAAAAGACCGGCTGCCAGATAGGGAATCACGCTGGCCTGGGATGATGCTATAGCCTTGGCCGCAGTAAACATTTCCGAAACCGATATGACAAAGGCCAACGATGTATCCTTGATTAAGGTAATGATCTCGTTGGTCACCGAAGGAAGAATCCGTTTAATGACCTGGGGAAGAATAATCCGCATGAAGGTCTGGGTTTTGGTGTAACCCAGCACCTTGGCTGCCTCATACTGCCCAATGGGCATGGATTCAATACCCCCCCGATAGATCTCTGCAAAATATGCGGCATAGTTGAGCACGAATCCGATAATAACGGCTATGAATCGGTAATCTCGAGAAAGAGTCCAGCCAAAGATATAATAGGGGCCGAAATAGACCACCATCAGCTGGAGCATTAAGGGGGTGCCCCGCATGATGGATATGTAAATCTTAATAATATTCCGTATGAAAAAATTCTTGGACATGCGCCCCAAGGCCACAATAAGCCCTAAGGGGAGCGAAAATATCAGCGTTAACGCAAAGATTTGAAATGATACAAGCAGGCCTTCTAAAAGCTTTAGCAATATGACAGGCAATTCCAAAATGAAGGCACCTCCGCTTCCTTAATAATGTCATCATCCCAGGATGGTGATAAAGAGGTTTTTCTTCAGTTATTTCTCCTCAAAGTGCATGACTTGGATAGATTAAATTAAAACAGGGGCCATCTCGTTAAGGGACAGCCCCCGCCCATTCGTCTTAATTCGGATTACTTGCCGAGGGTGGTGATATCCTCACCAAACCATTTCTCGGAGATCTTCTTCATAGTGCCATCCTTCACCATATCCATGAGGGTGTTTTCAATAGCGTCTCTCAGCTTTTCGTTGCCAAGCAGGAAGCCTACACCGTAATTTTCGGAGGCAATGGACTCCTCAAGAACAACAAAATAATCCCCACGTTTTTCGATCTGGTACTGTGCCACAATCAGGTCCATGGCCACGGCGTCAACCGCTCCGGAAGCCAAATCCATCAGCGCAGTATTATAGTCGGGGGCCTTGATGTAATCCCCAAAGGATTTCACTAATTCAGATCTTTCGGCGAGAGCGGCCTCGGCGCTGGAATCCAGTTGTACAGCCACGGCCTTGCCCGATAAATCGCTCAAGGTTTCGATGCCTGAATCGGCCTTTACGACAAAGACCTGCTTATTGGCCATATAGGGCTTGGTCCAGGTATATTTGTCTTCACGGCCATTGATAGTGAACCCATTCCATACACAGTCAATATTCTTGGAGGACAGCTC
The DNA here is from genome assembly GCA_022702935.2 of Bacillota bacterium. GTDB lineage: Bacteria > Bacillota > Clostridia > DSM-8532 > DSM-8532 > DTU059. The sequence continues at coordinate 32,054 of JAKIML020000076.1, forward strand.
CATATCCTTGGATTCCCAGGCAATGGGCTGGAGCTCAAGTTTCAGATTCAGGCGCTTGGCAACCTCAGCAGCCAGTTCCAGGTCAAAACCGGTAAATTCTCCGTCATCACCCACAAAGCCCATGGGCGGGAAGTTTTGATCGAAGCCCACGGTCAGGACACCGGGGACATTGGTGCCCACATCAATGGATTTACCATCCTCATCACCGCCCTTAGACTCGGAGGTCGGAGTGCTCTGCTGGGCAGTCGGGGTTGGGTCACTCCCAACGCCGGCATTTACATCAGTAAACTTTTGCACGCCGCAGGCTGTGATGAGCAAAGCTGCCAAAAGCAGCATAATAATAGCTAAACGATTTCTCCTCATAATACTTATTCCCCCATTTCCCAAATAACATGTTTATATCGAATCACCACGTCATAGTAACACATTAGCGTGATAAAGTAAATAGGCTGTTTAAAAGGCTGGTTCGCAACCGAACCAGCCTTGGGAAATGCTTCAAGCTTGCCTCAGCCTTGATAGGTCTTGGCCAACTCAAACTCCTTCTCAATCTCCTCAGAGGGCTTCCTGGTCAGCAAGGAAACAACCACAATGAAGATGCAGGAGATGACAAAGGCCGGGAAGAGCTCGTAGATATCAAAGAGACCGCCAAGAGGCCGAATCAGCTTATTCCAGACAAAGACCATGACACCGCCGGACACCATGCCGGCAATGGCTCCCCACTGGTTCACACGCTTCCAGAACAGGGAGAAGAGCATGAGGGGGCCGAAGGTAGCGCCGAAGCCTGCCCAGGCAAAGGCAACCAACTCGAAAATGATGCTGTCTTCATCCAGGGCAAGAACCATGGCGATAATGGATATGACAACCAGGGATATTCTTGTTGCCCACAATACCACTTTATCCGAGGCATTCTTTTTAAACAGTCCATGATAAATATTCTTGGCAAAGGCCGAAGAGGCAATCAGCAGGTAAGAGTCCGAAGAGCTGATGGTGGCAGCCAGAATACCCGCCATGACAATTCCTGCCAGAAAGGGCGGGAAGAAGTTGGTAGACATAAGGATAAAGATATTCTCAGCATCGCTCTTAGTCTGCAGTGCTGTTGCATACAAGGCCCTTCC
>JAKIML020000021.1 GCA_022702935.2 Bacillota bacterium
AAATCTAAGATAATGCGAGATAATGAAAGAAAATTAGAGATTATAGAGGGAGGAAACAATAATGGACACTATGGAAAAAGCAACCAAGAGAAGCTTACTGCTTGATAAGGGTATTATACTCCAATCAGGCACGATTTGCCGGGACAAAATCAATCTCATATCCGGGGCGATGACCGCACCATTGATAGAAATGGTCTGGATATCCTCTGGTTATGATGCTAAGACCATAGAAAGAATTTCGACCACCTTAACTCACTTATACAAGAAAAACCAGCAAGCCGAAATGATGGCCGTACTGCGTATTCTATACGATGTTTTGGGCATGCAGTTCCCGGAGGATGTTGAACTATTAGCAGATCACCCGGAGGCTCGGCAGTATTTTTTGTTTTCTTTTTTGTTGGACATGGACGATTGTATGCATGATTTCATGGATGAGTTTGTTGTTAAGAGAAGCGAGATATAATAAATGCATTCAAAACTTTTTGCCAAAATATTGTTTTGCTAAAAAAGTTTTGATATAATAAGCAAAAGAAATATATCAAAATTAAATTTTGGAATTAAAGTTTTGATGGAGTGATTATATGAACACAGATGAAAGGACAGCTAAAGAAATTTTTTATAAAGAACTTAAAGGATATATGCAAAATGGTGATGAATTAAGTGTCAAAAAGATATATTCCCTATTCCCCGAAATAAATCCGAAAACAGTATCATGGCGATTACACGAATTAGTACAGCACGGAAAAATCCATAGGACTGGTCACGGATATTATGCCTTAACTGAAATAAGTGAAAACAACCCTGCTGGCTATGTTTATTTACAGAAGAAATCTCAATTGGTATATGATGTTGTTATAGATTATGGGTATGATTTTTATATTACCGGTTTGGATTCCTTAATTGGTTTACTGCTTCACATACCTGAAAAATATCCGGTATTGCTGGTAACAGAGGATGCAGGAATTGCGGAAATGCAGGAAATTCTAAGTCAAAAAGATTTTATTGTAATGACAGAAAAAGATCGCAAGATCATTGAAAATAGTACAATAAAGAACAAAATTGATGTCATTATTTTAAAAGGAAAAGATTTTTCATTATCTTTTGAACATATTGCCCAGAAAGAAAAAGGATTTATTGATTTGTACTATGCAGTTACCAGAATGGATTATGGAGTTTCAATACCGGAGTTATCAAGAATTTATCAGAGTTTGCAAAGGAATAACTCCCTGTCCATTGCGAAGGTAAAAAGTGCTGCTCGAGATAGAGGAATAAGTACAGAGATTAACTGGCTTATAGAGATAAATAAAGCTTCTAAAAAAGTACTGGAGTTTATGAGCTACCAGATTAAGGAGGCAAAATGAACGGAATACGTCAAGAAAACTTAATTCTAGAACGTGATGTTTTTAAGAGAACAGAAATAGAAAGACGAATGGTAGATGGAGGCTTCAATTCAATAGCTAAATTTGAGCTATTTATATGGGATTTGGAAATGTTTCTGCAACTGCAGAAAAAACTTAATGATAAAATCCTTCTTAAGGGTGGAGCAGCTACACAGTTTTATGTACCAATAACTGCTCAACGGACAAGTATAGACATTGATATGATTTGTTTAGCATCACGAGAAGAAGTACATAAAGTAATTTCCGAAATAGAATCAGAATTTAATGGAGAGCATGAATATTGCAAATTCAGATTTTACAAACCCAAGAATCCGAAATTGGGCTTGGAAGCTTTGGAAACATACTTTGTAACTGTACCAAGTATTTGTGAAGAAAAGGAATTGTTTTCTTCAAGAGGAAAACAGGAAGTCAAGATTGAATTTATGTTCTCTAATCATAGATATGATATTAACAAAATTAAGCAGCCGGAACTATTTGCTTTAGAAACTGAAAAGGAGTTCAATATATTGGCATTGGAGAGTCTATTTGCTGATAAGCTTACAACACTTGGACCAACAACAATTGGTGTTTCCGACGAAAGAGCGGATGAGCAGTTTAAACAAATATATGACGTTATAACATTGTTTATTTCAAATATGGACCGAATTATTAAAAACAAAGATAAGGTTAAGGCGAATTATGAAAAGGTTGCAAAGCTTGAATGTGAAATGCATGGTATTCCATTTGATCCGGAAAACCTTTATAAAGATATGATGTTACTTATAAACCGGGTCAAAAATATTGAAAGTAACAGTACCCTGTTGCAGCGGGCGAATGACTTTCAAGCTCTATATCTTAGAAATATCGTAAACAGGGATAAAGCACAGTGGGCAATTGTAGGATATCAGCTTAAGCTTCTTGTAGAGTATATTTTCCAGGATGATGCAAAAATTTTGCAATTCAGGGAGATCGAAGAACTTATTGAAAAATTGAAGTTTGAGAATATACATGGCCCCGAACGAGGACGTTTAAATAGGGAGGCGCGCAGTTTATTAGAAGCAAATTTTAAAACTATAGAAGGACTGTCATTAGATCTTTTCAGAAAACGTATCGATAGAATTATCTGGGAGCTGGTTAGTTTTGTCTCTTTTGATGCGATTATAGAATCCTTGAAAGTAATACTTGCTGAGCACTATTAAGATTGAATTTGGTTAGGTTAAATGACTAATGCTGAAAAGTGGAATGGAGCCTTTTTCTATACCCAAACTAACAATTGAAATAATATAAATACTCGAAAGCATTAGAAAAATGGTATATTTTGTGATAAGATATCATTAATAACTCTTAAGGTTTGACATAAATGGAATGGTGTAGGAGAGCGTTTCTATGTCGGTAGAGAAAAACCTTTATGAATTAATTCAAAAATGTGATATCTGCCTAAATGGAGAAGTGATTTCAAGAGAACTCCTACTAAAAACGTATGCTCAATTTATTTCTGAAACAATTTGCTCCGACAAGCATGAAGTTGGGGTTTCTTTACATACCGGTTCCATTTGCTTTGATTTGATTACTATTGCTTATGCAGCTTTAAGCTGTTTGCTGTATGATCAAACGCCTCCGGAGGATATTGTCAATTCATTAAAAGAAGGCGATTTAATTATATACAATGGACGTACAAGAGCTGTTTTCATGGGTATGGATGAGAATGGCTATGCACGTATAAGGCAAGAAGTTGTAAGCTATGGACAAAAAACCTCTCTTATAAGTACAATTGCTCCCCGTAATTTCTATAAAATCAAACCTTACCAAGGAAATTCAACTAGGTTAGACGGTAGGGGTATTCGAGAAAATCCTAATGCAAGAATTGATTTTATCGAAAGCGTGTTTCAAAGAGATAGGACGAACATATCAGGTTTAATCCATAAATCAGTAGTTATTGTAGCCAGTAGAGAAACCACAGATATGATAGTTAGAGGTACGGTAATTCATTATGATGTTGACAAGAGTATTAAATTAACGGAACTTGTTAGCGCATCATACTTTACTGAAAATGATGAATATACATACTTAGGAAATCCGGGAAAAACAGAAGCCGTTCTTAAATTTACGAATCGGGTATCATTGGCCCGAGAGTATATTATTGATGATGAAAATCAAGAAATCATTGGTCTTATTGTTTTAGGAAAGCAAAATGTAGATATCGGCAAATTTGAGCTTACAGGACTTATGGGTAGACAAAGTTTAAAGTATATCCTTATTTCTTATGCGCTAGACTGTGACGACAACAAAGGATTTCTTGAAACATATCCGGATATTAAATTGTTTTCATGTACCAAGGATTTATTATTATCCTATTCGGTTCCTGCTGTTTGCCGTACCGGTTTTGTGGATGAATTAAACACGCAAATCGATAATATTATAGATAAAAAAATTGAAATTGTTGAGATTTATAGCGAAATTGATTGGAATACATATATCAGAACAAAAAAAGATATCTATTTTATAAAAAATTATGAGTATTCCGATAACGATACGGAATATTTTGTTATTCATAGTTTTTCTTTGCTTAATCTACTTTCTACGGCTGTGTTTTCCGTGACTTCCATTGAAAAAGCTATTACGGAAGGAACAGTCGGATGTCTTTCCCCCCTAGAACAATTGGACAAACTTGAGGAAATAGCAAAATCTTTTTCGGGTATATTGGGAGAGAAAATGAAGTCGGTAACAACCGTCTTACAAATAATGCATTCCAATATACTTTACAAAAACTTAAAGTATGAGTTTATCAAAAACAGACTTACTAATAAAGCTATAGGCGAGTATATTGCATTTGTTGTTCCCAAAGCGTTTTATAAAACTTTACTTTCTGCTCAACTAGAGAGTGACGGGTTTAGCGGGTTACAGATTGACATAGTAAATGCTGGCAGATTGGATACCCCAAAGCAATATAATGAGATAATAGTTGTTGGTGCATTTAAAGCAAAGGGGTTTGACATGTTTTCTACACCCTCTTCATCCCATATAGTTTGTTTGTTGTATCCATATGAGTTCGTTCTACATAACATTGAAAGTCGTCGACATAAAGAAATAGAACAACTATATAATGAGCATTCATATATAAAGCTAGATTTAGATGCAATTCAATCGGAAGAAAAAACAGAACCATTTATTGAAGAGCAAAACATGGAAAAGATTGATATTGATCTTAGTAAATATATAGAGGACATTACAATAAAGTCAACTATAAATTATATAAGCAATGTTGGAGGAAGTTCCGGTACCACATTAATGGCAGATATTATTCGAGTTGCAATATTTCATGACGGCGAGAAGGTATTTTTTTCAAAATACTATACGCCATACGTTTTAGATCAAGAACAATGTATAGTGAACGAAACAAATGTAAAATCCCTACAGTCTGGCGATACTCTGATTTTCACGAGATATACGGAACAAACCAAAGATATTGTTGATGAAATAATCCTTAAAATTCTTGCATCCCCAAATACGGGACAAGATATAAAAGAAGCTTACAGAAAGTCTAGATATTGGAAAAACGCACTAAAAAAGCACATGTTAGATAATGGATTATCGTTTAAGGATATTTCTAAGCAAATGTGCTCCTATGGTAAAGCCAAGCATGAAGTGACACTACGTTCTTGGATAAATGATGAAAGCCATATTGTCGGACCGCGTGACGTGGATTCTTTTTATCAAATTGCTTTAATTTGCAATGATGAGGAAATGCTTGCCGATCCGGATAGTTTCTGGGAAGCATGTGACATTATACGTTCCTTGAGAATAAAAGTATTAAGACTTATAGGTAAAAGCATAATTCGCAGTTTCCAAGGGGTACAAAATGAATCTGATGAGTTGCTTTCAATTGTTAAAGAAAAAGTAGAGGAATTATCTCATGTTATACAAATTGAGGCTATTGCAGATGTCACTGGTGTTAAAGTACCGGTATATTTAGCCAATCGGCCAATTCAGTAACGGGGGGAGATATTGAATGAATGATTTTGATTTGCGTAAGCAGGCATATGCGGCACGGAATGTTTTAATTGATGAGATAAAAAAAGAGCTACTTGGACCCGGGTCGGAATACTCTATTCCGGATGCAGATCACGAAATTATTACCGACTTGCCGGAAGTAAGGTATTCCGTCGGTATTTTATTTCCTCAAAAAGAAAGATATGAGGCAGATAATAATGATCCCATACGTCCTAGCGAGAATATGGTTGATATTGAAGAAAATGTACTTGATGAAAATGAAGAACCGGAAGTGCCGGAGATACCTTCATGGTATAAAAGCGCCATTGGTGATGCCGAAGAAGATTCCCTCGATGAAGAAATCAATTTAGCTTCACAACGTTTACCCTCATCAATGGGATTTACCTTCTTTGTTAAGGGTGAATGCACTCAAATTCATTTTGAGTTAAGCTTCGGTACATACCGTAAAACTAGACTCGAAGATTGTATGGTTCCTTTCAAACCGGAATATGATGATTATGAAATTCCTACACCCTTTTCGCAATATGTTGAATTCGATAAGGATAGAGCCCTTTTACGGCTTAAAGCGCCTTTAAAAAAACAGGATGTATTTAAAGCTTATGAGTCGAATAATTTTGGAGATTATGTATTGAAAGAGCGATTAATCAGCCTATGCAATCAATTAGGTCGTAGCGGATACATACGTGTTCCTCATAAAACCAAGGTAATCGTTAATTTTTCCGACTCGGATTATGTGGATAATATTGATAAAATAGACGGAACTACTGCTAAGATTACCGCTTTAAGACGCAAAATGGGAGATGGGGTTTACGCCATTACCATAATGATGGTAAACGAAGCCGTTGGTAGCTATAACGGATTGAATTCAATTTTTCAGCCGGTTATTAGAGTGTCTTCCGAGGCGAACAGCCCGTTCTTGTTTTGTGCGTATGATTCTTTAAAAGAGAATTTTACCGGTGACGAAGAAGAGTTGTCTCTCGCATTGCTTTATAGAAATAGACATATATATGGCACCGGTCACGGAACATCTGTAAATTGGTCTGTTGACGCCGAAGGGCATGGATATATTGAAAACGACTTTTTCCCAGTAAATGAGGTTCCTCAAATTGATTTCGATATCCCAAAATCTTTCGATGTAAATGCCCGCTGTTTATCCATGAAGTATTTATCGGATTTAGATTCCAGTCCCGTTTGCGAAAAAATCAGATCTATGCAAACACTGATAGATGCATACTCATCATGGATAGATGATTTAGTGGCTATGAGTCGAGATACAACAAAGGTAGCAGTCATATTTCAACCGAAAGCACTGGAACACATTGCTAAGTGTCGTGAATCATGTAATCGAATGTATAAGGGTTTGGAATTGCTGAAAGACCCAAAAAACAAACTTGTATGGGATGCATTTACTTTGGCAAATAGGGCCATGTTCATGCAGCGAATCCATTTGAAAATACAAGAAACCGATAAATATCCCAATGACAGGGAGCTTCAAAATGAAGTGCAGTCTTTGGATTATTATAATGCCGATGATAAATACACATGGCGTCCATTTCAGCTTGCCTTTTTACTTATGAGTATTCGATCCATCGTCGACCAAACCTGTAATGAACGTGATATTGTGGATTTAATATGGTTCCCTACCGGCGGTGGCAAAACAGAAGCATATTTAGGTCTTACAGCATTTACGATTTTTTTCAGAAGACTTGCATATCCGAAGTTGTCGGGTGGTACTGCGGTAATTATGAGATATACGTTGCGCCTATTGGCGGCACAGCAATTTATTAGAGCCGCAACGTTAATCTGTGCATGTGAAACAATAAGAAAGGACTGTAAAAAACACAAGAAATATCCTATTTATCCTCTTGGAGAGGAATCTATATCTATCGGGTTATGGATCGGAGGGGATCATACACCTAATAAAAACGATCAAGCAAAAAAATTCCTGGCAAAGTTAACTGATCCTTCCGTCAAAGATATACGATACGCTAAAGACAGATATAATAAATTTCAAGTCTTAAAATGCCCATGGTGTGGAACAAAACTGGTTAAGGACAACGATCCCCAGAGTGGAAAAACAGTTGGACAATGGGGTTATTTCCTAAAGAATAACAAAAATTTTTATATAGCTTGTACTCAAGAAGGGTGTAAATTTGAAGCAAAACTACCAATTCAAATTGTAGATGAAGAGTTGTATGAAAATCCTCCTACATTATTATTTGGAACGGTCGATAAATTTGCTATGCTTCCATGGAAGCAAGAAGTCGGTTCTTTTTTTGCAACAGACAGCCACAATAGGACGCCCGAATTAATTATACAAGACGAATTGCACCTTATTTCGGGGCCATTAGGAACTTTGGTCGGATTATATGAAACTGCTATTGATGCGCTATGCTCGGCAAAAGGTGTTAAGCCTAAAATAGTTGCCTCCACGGCAACAATACGTAGGGCAAAGGAGCAATGTTCCGTCCTTTATAATAGAGAAGTCCATCAATTTCCCTCCCCTGGTATTAATGCGGAAGATTCATTCTTTGCGCGTGAAGCAGAAATATCTACTGAGAATAACCGGTATGGTCGCATATATGTCGGGCTAATGCCTTCAGGGAAAACTAAAGCTATGATGGAGGTTAGAACCATTGCGGCAATATTACAGAGAGTGGATATGATGCAACTTCCTGATGAGGTTAAAGATAAGTTTTGGACACTGGCGATATATTTTAATAGTTTAAGAGATTTAGGGAAATGTTCAACATTAATTGACGATGACGTTAAAGACTTTATAAAAAGGACTGCATATCGCTTTGGTATTGGAAGAGGTCGTGTTATAGGGGGTGCGGCCGAATTAACAAGCCGCGTATCAACCTCCCAATTAAATGAGACCTTGGAAAAATTAGAAAGATTTCAATATTCTAAGAAGAATATTGAAAATAAAAAATATGCCGTCAATACCTTACTTGCTACCAATATGATTTCCGTCGGCGTAGATGTTGCAAGGCTTAACGTAATGCTCTTAGTCGGTCAACCGAAATTAACCAGTGAATATATTCAAGCATCGAGTCGTATAGGACGTTCATATCCCGGTGTGGCGTTTACCTTATACGACGGATCAAAAAGTCGAGATCGCTCACATTATGAACAGTTCAAAGCGTACCATGAATCATTTTATAAATATGTTGAGCCCACCGGTGCAACTCCATTTTCAAAACCTGCAAGGGATAGAGCGTTGCATGCGGTAATCGTTACTTTTTTGAGGCATATTTACGGACTATCGCAAGACAGTGATGCGGCAATGTTTGACAAAGACTCCGATCAACTAGGTTTGGAACAAATTAAAGAGTTTATTGTAAAGAGAATTCGTGATATAAAAAGACGATCTACTTCTAAAATAGCAGACGAATCGGAAATTACTTTAAAAGAAATTAACGAATTCTTCGAAACCTGGCAACAAAGAGTAGAGATTGCGGGCAGGAAAAGCTTTTTCTATGGTGACAGATATATGATTAAACCTCCGGCCGGAGATGCAAAAAGACTTATGAAGGTATATGGTAGCAGTGGTCTAGATCCTGCTATTGAAACAATGACCTCTATGCGTAATGTAGATAAAAATGTAGCGGCAAATATGCTGATATGGGAGGACGATTTATGAGTGAGTTAAAACCTCAGAAAGAAAAAATTCCGCTTAATAATATCACACACACGGTGCGAACCGCCCAATCCGTTTTACAATATGGAGTGGGAGCAATGGTGGATTTCCCAGATCAAACGTTAATGACTGCGGCACCGGAGTATTGGAACGACAAAATTACTAAAATACATGACGAACGGCTTGAAAAAGTTTTAGGTGTAGACTATTTTGGCATGCCTGGGGGTAAAGACGAAACAGCCTTTCAAGAAGGGATTTCTTACGTACGGTTTCCTCAGTGGTATTTTTGTCCGAAATGTCGTAGATTTCAGCCAATCAAAAAATGGTATACCGAATACAAGCTCAAAGCTTCTTCAAAGCAGAAAGAAAAGGACCCGTATATGAGTCGATTAAGCTGCCTGGAATGCAGGCAAGAACTTGTTGCCGCCCGTGTTGTAGTTGCCTGTAAAAAAGGACATATCGATGATTTCCCTTGGGTTAAATGGGTTCATAAACGCAATACAAATGTTAACGCAAAATCGAACTGCGACAATCCGGACCTAACATTTGAAACAGGCGCTACGGCAACCGCAGGCCTCGAGGGGCTTGTGATTAGATGTAAAAACTGCAATGCCAGAGCAACGCTATATGAAGCATTTGATCCTAATATTTTTATCCGATTAGACGGAAAACAAACTGAAGACAATACGGGTAATAGCACAAATGAGTTTGTTTGCACAGGTAATGAACCTTGGAAGCACAACTCCGTATTATGTAACGAATATCCTCGTGCAATGCAAAGAGGTGCTTCGTCGATTTATTTTCCTAAAACCGTTAGCTCGCTTGTTATTCCACCCTACTCTGACAGAATTAATAAAGAGATAGAAGAATCACAAGCATACCATGAATGCTTAGTAAAAATAGCGGATTACGACGAGGATGAACGAGAAAAGAAGATAAAAAAGCGAATTGACGGCTGGGCACATGATATTGCTATGCAAAAGTCACTTAACGAGACTGACGTAAAAAGGATATTAGAACGTAAGTTGCTTTTCCAACAGCATGAAGAGAATAGCGGATATAAAACTACCGGGGTTAAATATCGAGCAGAAGAGTTCGAAGCTCTGACGGGAGCAATTCTCGGCATTGATTCGAAATCCGGGGATTTCTTACGCGAGGAAATTAATGCCGAAAGATATAATATTCCGGGCATTAAACGAGTTTCATTGATACATAAAATTCGGGAAGTTAGGGCCATGACAGGATTCACCAGGATTGATCCGCCAGGCTCATCCGATTTGGGGCAGGGAGTGTATGGATTTGTACCCGTTAAAGAACCTGAAACCCGTTGGTATCCTGCTTATGAGGTGCGTGGCGAAGGAATCTTCTTAGAATTTGACGAAAAAGCCATTGCAAGCTGGATTGAAAGATGCCCTGAAGTTGTCCGAAGGGCTCAAGAGCTTAATGGAAACTATGAACTCACAGTGCAAAGCGGGTCTTCGCCTAAAAATATTACACCGAAATTTCTGCTTTTGCATACCGTATCCCATTTATTAATCCGACAAATGAGTTTTGAATGCGGTTATTCCGTCGCATCACTTAGAGAAAGGATTTACTGTAGCTCTCATGAAGAAGGCAAAGAGATGGCAGGAATCTTTGTTTATACGGCAAACGGAGACTCCGAAGGCACTCTCGGTGGACTTGTCAGGCAGGGATATCCGGATTGTTTACCACATGTGTTTAAGAAGGCTATTGAAAGTAGTTTAGTGTGTTCCAACGATCCTGTTTGCATTTCTACCGAGGACGGACAGGGGCGTGATGCATTGAACTTAGCCGCCTGCCATGCCTGTACACTACTTCCTGAAACTAGTTGTGAAGAGTTTAATGTATTCCTAGACAGAGGTGTAGTTGTCGGAACTTATAAAAACAAAAACATAGGCTTTTATGGCGATTGGGTGAGATAGCTCTGACCAGGGACAATTAACGACATAAAAATATCCACAACATCCAAAGCATATGATATAATTATTGATAATTTTGCTGTTAATATGTTTGGCATTAAGAATATGGTAGAGTTGAACGGAGACTTATTTCTATATTTGGTTAAACACGGAGGTGATAAAAATGCCGGCTTACAATGCTGTTGATATATTTTGCGGTTGCGGAGGGATGACAGAGGGACTTAAACAGGCCGGCTTTCAGGTTATCGCCGGAATTGAGATAGACGAGCATGCCGGTAAAACATATAGGATGAACCATGAAAAAGACGGCACAATTCTATTCCAACAAGATATTCAGCTTTTCAATACAAACATTATAAAGGACATTTTAAACGGACAACCGCTTCATCTATTAGCAGGATGCCCCCCCTGTCAAGGCTTTTCGTCGATAAGAAGAAAAAATAAAAAACGTTCCGTAAAGGATCCTCGTAATAAGCTTATAAATGAGTATTATCGTTTTGTAAAAGAGCTTATGCCGATCACAATTATGCTTGAAAATGTACCGGCATTAGCAAACTACACTTACTTTAAAAAAGTAGTCGGTCAAATTAAAAAGCTTGGGTATTTAATTGAGTACAGGGAAGTCAATATTGCCGATTACGGCGTTCCCCAGAGGAGAAAACGACTTGTTATGGTGGGGTCACTATTAGGCTCTATAAGAGTTGCGCCTGAGACAAAAACAAAAGTTACGGTGAGAGATATTATTGGGAATTTAGAAAGTGTTAATATTACGAATGACCCCGTACACAAAATTTTTCCGGTACATACGGAAGCCGTACGAACACGAATTGAACTAACGCCTCGCGATGGCGGAAGTCGGAGTGATTTACCTGATGAATATACTCTTGAATGTCATAAAAAAGAGGGCGTCGGTTTCAAAGATGTATATGGACGGCTTAGATGGGATGATGTTTCATCAACAATAACCGGAGGTTGCCTTAATCCTTCAAAGGGAAGGTTTTTACATCCTGAAGAGAACAGATGTATTTCAGCAAGAGAAGCTGCTATGTTGCAAACTTTCCCTAAAAACTATATATTTCCGGTTGATATTTCAAGATCTGCAATTGCGCTAATGATAGGTAATGCGTTACCTCCGGAGTTTTGCAGACAGCAAGCACAAAATATTAGCAAACATTTGGATGTGTTCTTTATGTCGGATATATATGATAATGATAAACGCTCTGAAATAATGAGCCATGTAAAAAATAAGGGTACGGAACCTGAATTGTATATTAGAAAGCTTTTATGTGAGTTGGGATATAGCCACTATAGGTTAAAAACCTCAAAGTTAAGTTTCTCTCCGACCATTGTATTTCCGGCTCTCAAGAAAGCAATTTTTGTAAACGGCTGTTTTTGGCATGGGCATAATTGCTCAAGAGGAGTGCTGCCTCAAAGCAATGTGGATTTTTGGCGCGATAAAATCAATAAAAACATTGAACGAGATAAAGCAAACTTTGAAGAGTTACTAAACTTAAACTGGAATTTTTTGGTTATTTGGCAATGTGAGATTAAGGTGAGAAACCGCTGCCAATTAGAACATAAGTTGAAAAATTTTATGGGCCGCAGTTCAAAAAAGGAGTAAAATTATAAACTATATCAATATGTTTGCTCATGATTGTTCGGACTGCACACAAAGATATAAATATTATAATGATATATTGCGAATTTTATCGAATTATATTACCAATTTAGAGGATCTCTGTAAATTGCTTGAAAGCTGGTACAAAAAGAAGCAAAGGGAGCAGGAAAGATAAAGCAGGATGCGGCCATAGTGCAAAATAATCATTTTGCAAACAAGGGAGGCCGCTGTAGCGAGAATAAGTGCGATATATTTGATTATTAGTTACCAAGCATCTTACACCAAGGGGGTAGTGTATCTATTTGATAGAAGCCGGTTTGGTGTTTGCCCTGCGGTTTCCCCCTCCCCACACCCCTCCCCCATTAAATTACCAGCCGAAAAAGAAATATCTTTGTCTTTCGGCAGGTAAGAATAAACAAATCCGTATATTTGCAAAAAGCCGGAACGTGCGACACAATAAAAGTATAGATAACAGGGATGAAAGGAAGGATGATTATGGAGTTTGCATACACAATGCAGGGCGATTATCTGATACCGGATCTGGCGCTGCCGGAGGAAGAGATGCACATCGGCAAATATGGGATGTTGCGCAGGACATACCTGAAAAATCACAGGAAAGGAACATACGCCGGCCTGATGATGTCGGGAAAATTGAACAGCTACCTGATAGAAATCGACCGGATAGCGAAGGAACGAATAGAGATAATCACGGCGAAGCTTCTGGAGAGCAATCCGGCACCGGACAAAACGATAGACCCGATGGGTTGGACGGGACATATGAACAACCTGCGGCGCTCAGCAGAAGAGTCGGTACTGACGGAGCTGGTTTACAGTTAACCCTTTTCCCTACAGTTTAACAGCAAATTGAAGTAATAGAACAGGCGGAGTACAAAAAGACTCCGCTTTTTCTATTTTGCAGGAAGAAGCCGACGTTCCCTTTGAGAATGAACTGTCTTGCGTTGTAGTGAACTGTCTTGCGTTGTAGCAAGCACTGAATTTTGTCTCCCAAATTCACTTGTTAGGGGCATAACCCCTAATACCCCAAACAAAACACGTATTAATATTAAAGTTGTCGTTTACGGGAAACCATCAGTCAGTCTCTTATCCCCAAAAAATGAAGGCGGACGATACCACATGAAAGATGTATATTCAGGAAGCAGCCACATGCCGGGAAGGAAGAACGGTAATGGTTGCCACAGCTATATGAGATTTGACAGACCGCCTTGACACTCCATTGAAAAGCAATGAAAAACATATAAAAATTTAAAAAAATTTTCTTAGGGGGGCAACTTTTGCCCAAAAAATCTGCTGATTAATAGAGGGATATAACTACCCCCTCAAATGCACTTTGAAAACAAAATAGTTGTTTTATCCGGCACGTTCCCCACATGGACTGAGAAGGAAAGCCGGATTGCAGGTACGCCAAGACCACCTGTCCTCTATTACACCGGATTGAAACTGAAGGATCCAATCATACATGGTATTGATGGAGGAAAGGTACGAGCGGTAAATGCCAATGCAATTAATAAATGCGGGTAGCACTTATGGCGATGACCCATGTGGAAGGATAATGATACTTGCGCATAGTCGAGGTTAGGTCCCAGAGTGCGCCCCGGTCGCCGACGGGGAGGTGGAATTCCTATGAGGACGGTCAACCGCTGTCCGCCGGATAAACCCATAATTATTTATATTTATAAAAATGTTATGAAAGGAGACGGTGGTATGGCCACTAAACAACAAACTGCAAAAGCTATTGAGCATCTGCCCATGTTGAAAACTGTGGAGCAGATGAGCCGCATATCAGGCATAGGTGAAAACAAGCTGCGGGAACTGATGGACAAAGGCGAAATTGAGTATGTTCAGAATGGCAACCGCCGATTATTAGCAGATTCTGCAATATGGGACTGGTATGAAAGGAATAAAGTTGCGGTTAATATGCAGTGGGAGAGGAGATAAAAAGAATTATGGCGGTAACTCCAAGGCAAGTTAAAAATAAACGCAATGCTGATGGTACTTTAACCGGCAGGCCTGGTACGGTATATGACGTAAACATCAAGTATAAAACGCCTGACGGCTATAAGTCTTATGCCAAAAAAGGCTTTGCGACTAAAAAGGAAGCATTGCAGCATGAAGCTGAAATGAGAGCAAAGCTAATAAATCCATCCTTTATTGCCACAGTAACAGCGCAGGCCAAGCAAACTGTACGAGATTATTTGCTGGAATGGGTAGAAAACCATGGTGCTCTGAACCTCAGACCATCTACTTTTGCAGGCTATAAAAGCAATATAAATAATCATATTATACCCTGCATAGGACATGTACAACTGCGTCAGGTGACACCTGCCATGTTGGATAATATGTTTCAGAAGCTTTTTGAGAAAGGATTATCCCAAAGCTCTGTTAGATACTGCCAGCGTATTATGAGTGTTGCGCTTGAAGCCGCCCGAAAATACAATTATATAGAGAATAATCCCGCTCATGATGTTATTACCAAGTTTGGAAAGCAAGGAAAAACACCGGAACCATATACTATACAGCAGATGCAGCAGTTAATGGGCAGTATTCTAGGAACTGAATGGGAAATGATAATTATGCTGGGAGGTATGTATGGCCTGCGCATTAGCGAAATATTAGGACTTCGATGGGACAATGTAGACATGGAAAAGGGAACTTTCAAAGTAGTTGAGCAGTTGCCTTTCAAATTACCGGCCGGTGCACTCACTCTGCCGGAAGAGTTGCCTCCGGTCAAATCCCATGACAGGGTCTTGCCAATAACTGAAGTAGCAAGGCCATATTTTGAACGCCAGCTTGATTTGCAAGCGCGCCAAAAGGAATTATGCCACCTGTCCAGAACTGTATACTATGATAACCGGCTGGTTATAGCAAAACCAAACGGCGTCCCCTTGAGAAGAGAGACTGTATCATCTGATTTCGGTCAGTTGCTCAGGCGCTTTGAATTGCCGCATATCCGTTTTCATGATCTTCGACACACTGCAGCAACAAACATGCATCAGCTTACAGGTGATTTTTAC
The DNA here is from genome assembly GCA_022702935.2 of Bacillota bacterium. Taxonomy (GTDB): domain Bacteria; phylum Bacillota; class Clostridia; order DSM-8532; family DSM-8532; genus DTU059. The sequence continues at coordinate 15,624 of JAKIML020000021.1, forward strand.
ACTGTGGGGCAAATTCTGGGGCATAGCCTGAAGGGTGTAGGTATGCAGTTGGGGATATCTTCAAATCTTGACAGCATTACGGCACAATATGTAGATGTAAGACTAGACAGAAAAAGAGCCGTGTTGGATACTTACCATAATACACTACATCCGTGTGAAAAGAATAAAGTAAAAAAGAAGGCTCAGAAAAAAAGTCATGATAGAGAGCGGTAATGATATATTTTCCTTCAATTTCATATTAGTCTTTATTAATATTTATTAGTTTATGGCACCAATTTGTCACCATTTTACAGAAAATGGGATAAGTTATGGAATATATTTACTATTCACAAAAATTAAAACCCCTCGCAAACTCAGTGTCTGCAAGGGGTTTGGCGGAGAGAGAGGGATTCGAACCCTCGGTACGCTCATCACGTACACACGATTTCCAGTCGTGCGCCTTAGACCAGCTCAGCCATCTCTCCATGGTCCATATACATCATTTATATGGTGTTTGCGCCCTTAATCAGCACGCTTGAATATTGTAACACAGCCCTTGGACAACAGTCAAGCAATTTCAGTGAGGATTTGCTGTTCCATAAAACACCATGGGGAGAGGGCTAAATCTCCCCTTGCTTCTCCAGATAGAGCTTCTCCAGCTCGGCCTCATTTAAGAAGCCTTGAGCAGCGCCCTTTTCGCCAATCTTCCAAGATGCAAAGACAATGGCATGCTTGATGGCTAGATAGGGATCGGCGGTTTTGGCATAGTAGTGCAGGAAGCATGAAAAGAGGCTGTCCCCGGCACCAATGGTATTGACAATGGGGCGGGTTTTGACGGCCTTGAATCGTCCCATAAAGCCGTCCTTTTTGACATAGAGCAAAGCTCCTTCACTGCCAAGACCAATGACCAGGATATCATTGTCATACTCACTGATAACCTTTCGGGCAAAGCCTTCATAGTCCCCATCCATGCCCTCATGACTCATGAAGAGGATATTGGCATAGCGCATATAGTCAGAATTGTAGGCATCGTGGATATCCTTGAGCACATGAACGTCGGTGGCCACTAATTTGCCTAATTCTCTGGCCTTCTTTAAAAGCGGTCTTGAGAAGTTGATATTGCACAAGGCGGCAATATCGCAGGCCTTTAAGGCCTCTATAGCGATATCCTGGGGATAAACCGCCTCCTGGATATCCTTTAAATCAGTATATATCTGCCGTTTTCCCTGAGGATCGTAGAGGATGACCGATTGGGGTGTCTCCTTAATCAGAGGGAGCACATGGCGGGTATCCACACCACTTTCTTCAAGCGCCTTTTTTACCGATTCATACTGCATATCCTGCCCGGTCAGGCTCAGCAAATCCACCTGATCTCCCAATGTAGTCAGGGCCTTGGCCAGATTAATACCGACCCCCGAGACTGTTGAGGCCACGCCAAAAAAGGGGTAGTTCACAGGATTATAGGCAATGGGAAAGCCATCAATACGTAAGGTTGTTTCAATATTCGTAAGCCCTGCCACTAAGATCTTCATGGTCACCCTCCTAAGAGATGTATAGTGGTAGCATAGCATAAGAACAATAAAAAGAAAACGTTTTCCTTAAATGTGGACAGGCCTATTCCTGGTAATGGTTTCATCCCTTACGATTACGCCCTTTACCAGGAGCAGAAAAGCTTAATCCAGATCACCCTCGGTGTCGTAGGGCCAGTCAATGATTCCGCCCAGATTAAGCACCCTGTTATAGCCCATCTCCATCAGGGTCTTTGCAGCAGTGGTGCTCCTTTTGCCGCTTCTGCAATAGACAATGATGGTTGTGTTCTTGTCGGGCACTACATCGGCGATTTTCTCTTTAATCTCGTCAACGGGAATGAGGATGCTACCCGGGATACGCATGGATTTATGCTCATCCGGGGTTCTTACATCGATCAACACGGCATTGCTGTTTCCCTTAATCAGCTCCAACGCGTCCTTGGGGGATATATTGGTCACAGAATTTATCGAGGCTGAGCAGGAGGAAAAGGAGAAAAGGGACAGCCCCAGTAAACTGATGAGCAAGGTTTTCAATCTCATAATACTATCGCCTTCCTTTCTTGCCTATGAACTGTCTTGCTCCGTTTATCAAGGAGCTTATCATTTATGAGTCACATTAAGAAGTGACAAAGTTACATTTTAGCATTCATGTTTTTGCGAAAACCTATACTTCCTTCACATTTGAGCGTGAAGAAGTTAACCGAAATAAATAGCAATAGCAACCAAAAATGGATAATGCGATAGGAAATTGTGAAAAAAGTCCCCAACCACAGGCTATAGGCGGGTTTGAGCCGTAATTGAGAGTATAAAACTTCGATTTTATGGCAATTGCTAAAAGTGGCTTGATATGCGGGTTTTGGCGTTCGACAATGAGGCCGATCCGCCCGGGCACACATTCTCTCTTGAAAAATTTAAAAAAATTTATAAAAATGATGGCTTTTTATGTTGTTTTATGAAATAATATGGGTATAAAACTACTTGGCAGTAAGTGCCATAAATATCCGAAAGGAGAGTTGACATGAATAAGGCGAATCTTATTGATGCAATTGCAAAGAAAGCCGAAATGACAAAGAAGGATGCAGGTATTGCTCTGGACGCTATCATCGAAAGCGTAAGCGCTTCTCTGGCAAAGGGTGAAAAGGTAACTCTCGTTGGTTTTGGAACCTTTGACGTAAGAGAACGCAAGGCTCGTACCGGTGTTAATCCCCGGACCAAGGAAAAGATCAAGATTCCTGCTTCCAAGGCACCTGTATTCAAGGCCGGTAAGGAATTGAAGGAAAAGGTTGCAGCAGCTAAGGGTAAGAAGAAGTAATTTAGCATAATAATTGTAAAGCAGCCCGCAGGGGCTGCTTTTTTATGTAAAAATAACATTTTACTTTATAGATATATGCATTTTGATGCCATGTCCCATGCTTTTGGTGTAAAATTGATAAAGGATTGCATAGCCTTTATTGACCAGGCACTGTACCCTGTTAAGTGTAAATTTCTTTTGAAAGGACAGAATGAGGAGATCATGAACGGCGCACCGATTATTTCGATAAAGAATGTTACCAAACGGTACAAAAAGCGCAATGCCCTTGACAATATATCCATAGATATATACAAGGGTGAGATTTTTGGCCTGCTGGGTCCCAACGGCGCGGGCAAGTCCACCTGCATTTCATTGCTGGCCACCATCAATCGGCCCGAAGCCGGCGAAATCTTCGTTGATGGGCAAAACCTTCTGAAAAAGCCCGAGGCCATGAGGGCAAGAATGGGCTATGTGCCCCAGGATATTGCATTATATCCCATGCTCTCTGCCTTTGATAACCTGAATTTCTGGGGCGGCATCTACGGGATTGATGCCAAGCTCCGTCATGAGCGGATTGATGAGGTTCTTAGGCTGCTCAAGCTCTATGATAGGAAGAATGACAGAGTGGGGACCTTTTCGGGAGGGATGAAGCGGCGTTTGAACATCGCAGCAGCCCTTCTCCATAAGCCGGACATCCTCATCATGGATGAACCCACCGCCGGTGTGGATGTGCTATCAAGGGCTACCATTGCCGACTTGATTCGTCAGTTAAAGCAACAGGGCTGCACCATGATCATCACAAGCCATTATATTGATGAACTGGAGCTCCTCTGTGATCGTGTCGCTATTCTTAAGGAAGGCAGCCTTCTTCATACCGGAACCATTGATGAGGTTCTTGCAAAAACTGCCGCGCCCAATCTGGAGCAATTAATGCTGAGGCTGGAGGATGCATAGGATGGCCGCCTTTTCAACCATATTGAAGAATGATCTGAAAATTATCCTTAAGGATATTAAGGCATTACTGCTGATCCTTTTTATGCCCCTTTTAATCATTGTTCTCTTTTCCCAGGCGCTGGCCCCACTTTTGAATTACAATACCTTTGTGGAGCCCTTCAGCCTCGTTCTGGTTGAGGAGGAAAAATCCTCATGGACAAACCTTTTGGCCACTCAGCTTAAGAACATGGGCATTGTTGACAGGGTTTATTATAGTGATGAGGAGGAAGCCCGGGAGCTTATCAAAAACCAGAGTGCAGCAGCGGCCATTGTCCTTCCGAAGGATCTGGTCAGCAGCATTGACCACTGGGAACCCATAGATGGCAAGATTATTGGTTCCGAACTTCAATACCTGGAGTCCAAGCTGGTCAAAAATATTGGTCTTGTAGGGTCCACGGCTGTATCGGCCGGGTTGGCAGCCCTTAATGTGATCTTTGATGTGCAGTTTGAAGCGGGCTTCACTTCCGAGGAGCTGCACCAGGAGATCGTTGACGCCAATGAGGCCTATATTATGCAAGTCCTGAACCGTAAGGTGTTTATCAACGAAAAGAAGTTTGATAAGCCCGATGTCAATCCGGTGGTTTATTATGCGCTTTCATTGTTATCGGTTTTCATTCTCTTTGCCTCCATACCCTGTATGAAGCTTTTGACCGAAGAACGGCGTCTGGGCATTCTCACCCGACTCAATGCGGCGCCCACCCGAAGCTGGCAGACGGTGCTCTCCAAGCTCATTGTTTCTTTATTAATCTCCATAACCCAATTTGCTATTATCTTTATTCTCATCGTCAGGGTGGGGGGCAAGGAACTTCTGTCCGCCCTGGGCCCCATGATTCCTGTGCTCATTGCCACCATTCTGGCTGCAGGAGCCTTCTCTCTTTTTGTAGCAAGTCTTGCAGGGAGCGGAAGCTTGGCCGATCTCATCGCCAACCTGTCCATCCTGCTTATGGCCGTGATGGGGGGAAGCCTGTTCCCTCTGGCCTCTTTGCCGGATTATTGCAGACCCGTGAGCCTGCTGACCATTAATCGATGGGCCACCGAGGGCTTCCTTAACGCCCTTTATGGGGAGAGCATCAATGCGGTTTATGCAAGCTGCGGGCCTCTTTTGCTCATTGCTGCGGGATACTTCCTGATCTCCGCCCTTATTCTGAGCGCTCAAAGAAGGAGGGTGTCCTCATGAAAATCCGTACGCTCTATACCTATCGCCTTAAGGTGATTTTCTCCGATAAATGGTTCATCCTCGCCTTTTTGATCATTCCTTTGCTGCTGGCGCTGGTGACCGGCCATGCACAGCGTAAAGAAAAGCTGGGTTATGTACCCATTGTCATTGTGGATGAGGATGAAACCGAGGATTCAATAAGATTCTGCAATCGTCTTGCGCAAAAAGAAGGGTTCCAGGTCCATCAAACCGACCGGGAGACGGCCATGAACACTCTGAAGCAGGATAGGGCTGAGGTGATGGTTATTATTGAGGAGGGCTTTTCGGAACATCTGGCTTCAGGAAAGCTTGAGAACACCATTACGCTCATAAAGTCTCCCAGTACCTATTCGGCCGAGATGATGAAGGAAATCGTCGGGAGTGAGGCCTTAAGGATTTACTCGGGCTATTTCGCCTACCAATGGATAACCAACAGCTTCGAAGGAAAGGATATGCAGGTCAGCCTGGACAAGGTCAAGGACAGGGTGGAAGCCTATTGGGAGCCCAAGCCCCTGATGACCATTACCTATGAGGAACTGGAAGTGACGCCCCAAACCGGTACATCCATTTCAGTCCCTTCCTTTACGGCGGCTTCCATGGGACTTCTGGTTCTGTTCATTATGATGGGCATTCTTTTCGGGAGTAGCTGGCTTTGCGAGGAAAAGGCAAACGGCACCTTGCAGAGAATACTCTCGGTGGATGGTGCAACCCTGCCGCTTTTTGCGGCAAATATAGGGGCTCTGTCAACCATAGGGCTGTTGCTGACCGGTATTTTTGAGATTGTCCAGTGCTTCATCTTCAAAACAGCATTGCTTCAGGGTGCACTGTCCTGGCTGGTAATGCTGGGATACATCCTTTGCGCCTCGGCCATGAGTATGCTTATTGCTGCACTATTGAATACCCCCCATCAGCTTCAGGCCTTTGTTCCTGTCTTTGCCTTAATCACGGGAGTTTTAGGCGGTTGCTTGTGGAACCTGCTGGGGGTTCCTTCCCAGCTTTTGAAACTGGCCCTTTTAACCCCTCAGGGCTGGGCGCTTCAAGCATTGACAAATCTTTATGCAGCACCCCGGCAATGGGGACTGGCGCTTCCCGCTCTCATGATCTTCCTGGGGCTGGCAATAATCTTTTTGGTCCTTGCCGTAAGGCGGTATAAGCGCGCTGTCAGAATTTAGGCATAACAAAAGGGAGGTGGAACCACCTCCCTTAATTTTTCAGGTTCTAAAAGCCCTGAAGCATGAATATCAGAGGACTGATTTGCTCATAGATCTCTTCGCCCAATTCCTCAAAATCATCCTCAGTGGCTGTTGCCAAATCCAGTGTTTCGTCGGCCTTAGGAATTTCAACCTTCTGACCGTAAGTGTTTTGGGTATCAACACTGAAGCCGATGCTAACGGATTCGGGAGCAGAATAATAGTAGACTAATTTTTCGGGGAGCGCCACACTCAGATTGCCCTTGTAGCTGCTTTCGGTAACCTGCTTTTTACCGTTACGGGTTTTGGTGCCGTTGATTTTGGCCGTAATCTCAACGCTCGAGCTGTCATCGCTGTAATCTTCATTGACGATGATTGACGCATTGACATCATGCTTCACTTCATTCTTGCCCTGCAACTCTTCTTTGGAGCTCAGAGACATATCAAAGGATGCATAGTAGTCAGTGAAGCTGAATTTAACGTCAAAGTCGCAGATATCCGAAGAGGCGTCATAGTCCTTAATGATACTGAATTCACCGCTGAAGTTGTCTTCCTGGGACAGGGTAACACGGGTCTTATGGGAGAGCCCCTCATTGACCTGCTCAAGGGTCAGGAGAATTTCTTCATCATCCTCGGCAAGGGTAATTTCATATTTCACAATGTCAAGTCCCTTTATGTAGACCTTGGCGGTGACCTTTTCAGGGAACATGGTTTCGTCCAGATTACTCTTAAGCCCATTGAGCATGGCCTTGTAATTGGACTTGCTTAAGAGATCCTCCAGATCCACCATATCAAGCATGTCTTTGTAGAGGGGATTCTCGGAGAGAATATCTACCAGCTTAAGGATATTGCCTATGGTAAGATTATAGAATTCCTGGCTGTCCTTAGCCATGGAAAGTACGTTGGCTACAAGCTTTTTCTGAGCCTTTTGGTTCAGCTTAATGGTGATCTCCTGGCACTTGATCTCCTCACCAAAGAGGTCGGTGGTCCGGCCTCTCTTAATGGACATATTGGATGGATCGATGCTGTCAACGATGGTCTTGGAAAAGTCCTGCATCACCTTTTTCAAAGCAGCCCTGTCAATTTTGATATCATCGTAGATTCTGCTTCCAAACCAAGGATCCATGTTTTCAAACATCTCAAGGGCCTCTTCATCAACGGAAGGAAGGAGGTTGGCCAGATTATCAAGGTTGCTCAGATCCCCCACAATGGTTTTTCTGGAGAGTTCGGGAACACTTAATCCAAACTTCTTGCCATCCACATAGGCGTTAACGGTAAGCAGGGGATTTTGCATATACTTAACGCCGAAATTTATGATTTGCTTTTTGTTCTTGGCATCAACAGCGCTTCCGAAACTGATGGAGGCGTTCTTAAGAGCATCCTTCACAATGCCGATGGTGCTGTTATCATTGCCCAACAATACACTCAGAAACTCATCATCCAGCGATAGAGCAATCTCAGTTTGTGTCTTGATAGTATCCTGATAGAAAGGATCGAGGACTTTTTCCCTGAACTGGGTCAATTGCTTATCAATGGTGTCATAGCTGTCACGCACTGTAGCATACTGGGCTATAGTCAGCGTGGTTTTGGCAGGCAGGAAGGTATAGTATCCAAGGACCGTTACTCCGGCACCCAGGACCAATACCAAGACGAGGGCAAGAATGATCTTAAGCGCAATGCGCTTCTTTTTCGGTTTGGCAGGGGGCTCTTCGGGTAAGGTATATCCGGATTGATAAGTTTGAGGGCTTGTCAACTCATTGCTCTCAACCGGTTCTAATGCAGTAGTGGGCGTGCTTTCGGTGGAACTATTCTGCCTGGCTCCGCATGCGGTGCAAAAACTTGCACCCTCAGGCAGTTGGCTTCCACATTTGTTACAGAACATACGATCCATCCTTTCATACCTATTGACTGGAGTGTTAAAATACACCTTTTACCATCATATCATACTTAATGAATCTAGGAAACTTATTAGTATTATGGACTAAAATGTAATCGATTGCATAAAGAACTAAGGAATATCGACATTTCAAAGCCCAAAAACCTGTGTTTTTTGTCAGATTGTGGTGCAAATTTGTTAAAATAGCGTTGCTCTTGTGCAAAAGCACCCTTCGGATTTGTTCATGACAAGCTCTATTTTTTGTAAACTGGAATAAAAAAATGGCATTCTGCCTATGATAAAAAGGCCATTCTATATATTATGACAAATAAGGGGGCACGAATAACTGAAAAATTTGGTCAATATTTATTGACAAAATTATCAATGCAAATTATAATAAAATCATAGCGTGTGCAAACGCTTGCTCTATTAAGACAGAGGCAAAAGCCTCAAGAAAATCTATAAGGAGGAAATTCTCAATGAAAAAGCGTAGTATTCTCGCTTTAGTCCTTGCTTTAGTAATGGTTGCTTCATTGACAGCCGCTTGTGGAAAGCAGCAAGGTACCGACGTAAACACACCTGCTCCTACAGACACAACCAGTGCAGCTCCTACCGAATCTTCAGCTCCTGCTGCACCCGTTACCCTTAAGGTATGGGAATCCGACGGTAATGAGAAGCTCTTTATCGAGGAAATGGCTAAGCAGTACATGGCCGAAAATCCTCATGTTACTATCGTTGTTGAGCCTGTTGCTCACACCGATGCAGCTCAGAGAATTCAGCTCGACGGTCCTGCCGGCGTAGGCGCTGACGTTTTCGCAGCTCCTCACGACAAACTCGGTGAAATGATCGTTGGCGGTATCATTCTTGAGAATACCAATGCCGAATCCGTAAAGGCTTCCATGGTAGAAACTGCTATCAACGCTACTTCTTATGACGGAAAGCTCTATGGCTATCCTACCGCTATTGAAACCTATGCCCTTTTCTATAACAAGGCTCTTGTTCAGAATCCTCCCGCAACCTGGGATGAAGTAAAAGAGTTTGCTAAGACCTTCAACAAGCCCTCCGAAGGTAAGTACGCCATCGTTTGGGACGTTGACGACGGTTACTTCAACTACATGTTCCTTTCCGGTTACGGCGCAGAACTCTTTGGTCCTAACGGAACCGATAAGGCTCAGCACATGGTTAACAGCCCTGAGGCTATCAAGTCTCTCGAATACTTCCAGAACTTCAGAAAAGAATACCTCGATGTTGATGCTGCCGACCTGACCGGTGACTTTATGAGCGCTGGCTTCCAGAATGGTACCATCGCGATGGCTGTTACTGGCCCCTGGAGCATTGCTGCTTACAGAGAAGCTGGTGTTGATTTCGGTGTAACCACTCTGCCTAAGCTTCCTGGCAACGATACACCTCCGAAGTCCTTCTCCGGTATTCGTGCTATGTACGTTTCCGCTTTCACCAAGGCTCCTGAGGAAGCACAGAAGTTCGCTAACTACCTTGTATCCAAGGATGCTCTTCTGAAGCGTTATGAAATCACCAACCAGATTCCTCCTCGCACCGATGTTTCCATCTCTGACGATGCACATGCTGGTATCCTTGCACAGTTCGAATTCTCCAAGCCCATGCCCAGCCTTCCTGCTATGAATACTTACTGGCCTTCAATGGCTTCTGCTTACGCTAACATTTGGAATGGCAGCGACATTAAGACCGAACTTGATCTTGCTGCAGCAGCTATCGAAGCCGCTCAATAATTGAAAATCAAAAAAGGCGGTTCCGAAACCGGAATCGCCTTTTATTTCCAAAATCAGGCTTTAGATATCCCTTTAAACTAAGTATATCGATATGAAATAAGCCTTTGCACCTTTTGCAGTACTCCTAAAGAGAATTGAAGCAATACATCAGCAGCGTGCTGATCACTTGAATTTGATAATACGCATTGCTCTAAATAAATGAATCAGTAGGGGAAGGGGGACACAAAGAATGACAAAGAAGCCAAGTCTAGCTGCACCAATCGGATCAGCATTGTTTATGGGCCTGGGGCATATCGCTGTATTGAAGCAGTATGTCAAAGGAATCATCTTTGCCATTTTTGAAATTATTGTTCTTATTAATGCCAGTAAAATTGTAACGGCCATTAAAGGGCTGATTACTCTTGGAGAACAGAAGAATCATCTGCCCGTTGCACAAAGAGATAACTCCACATGGATGATGCTGGATGGTCTCATTGCCTGTGTGGTGCTGGTCATAATTATCATTGTCTATGTCATTAATGTGACCGATGCCAGAAGACATGGCTTAAAACTTGAGAAAAGCGGCGAGTATCAGTCAACCCGGGAATTTCTCAATGATCTGGGTGAAAAGGCTTTCGCCTATACCGCTCTGTCTCCTGCCTTTGTGATGATATCCTTCTTTGTCGTTATCCCGTTGGTCTTTGCGATTTTGCTTGCGTTCACCAACTACTCCGCCCCCTCACATATTCCGCCCAATAATACTGTGGATTGGGTAGGATTACAGACCTTTAAAGAAATGCTCCAGATGAAGAACTACTCCCAGGGCTTTGCAAGAACCGCTGTGTGGACCTTCGAATGGGCATTGATTGGTACATTAACCTGCTATTTTGGCGGTATGTTTATCGCCCTTGCTTTGAATGACAAAAAGATTAAGATTGCAGGCGTTTTCAGAACTGTTTTCATCCTTCCCTATGCCGTGCCCGGAATGATCAGCCTCTTTATCTGGGCTATCCTGCTCAATGGTCAATTTGGTCCCATTACCCGTGGCTTAAGAGAAATCGGTGTGGTGGATTGGCTCAGGAGCATCGGCGTTTTGCAGAAGGATGCGATTCCATGGTTGTCCGAAACCAATCTGGCCAGGGTTATGCTTCTCGTTGTTAACCTCTGGTTGGGCTTCCCTTACTTTATGCTCATGATTACAGGTATCATGACCTCCATGCCCCAGGATGTATTTGAAGCGGCAACCATTGACGGGGCCAACAAATCCCAGCAATTCAGATATATTACCCTGCCCCTTCTTTTGTATCAGACAATCCCGCTCATGATTATGAGCTTCTCATACAATATGAATAACTTCGGCGGCGTCTACTTCCTGACCAATGGTAATCCGCCCGACACCATTACCACCCAGTCCTTTGCGGGTACTACCGATACACTGATTACCTGGATGTATAAGCTCACGCTGGAGCAAAGACTGTATAACAGAGCTTCTGTGGTAGCACTGCTCTTGTTCATTGTGGTAGCGCCCTTTGCCATCTACAACTTTATGCAGACCAAATCGTTTAAGGAAGGTGAATTATGATGAAGAAGGCTATGTCAATTGCTCGTTATGTCCTGATTTACGCATTTTTCATCCTTCTGGCCCTGATTGTGCTATATCCCATAGCCTTTGCCATCGCAGGCGCCTTTAACAAGGGTAAATCTCTGGCCTCAATGAACGTGCTGCCCATACCCAATAACCCGACCACCGATAACTTTACGCGGTTGTTTACCACCACCAATTATATAAGCTGGTACAAGAACTCGCTGTTTATCGCATGCGTGAATACGCTTCTGACCACGGTTATTGTGCTTATAACGGCCTATATCTTCTCCCGCTTTAAGTTCCGCTTTAAGAAAGCGGCCATGGTCAGCTTTCTGATACTGCAGATGTTCCCCAGTGCGGTGGGCATGATAGCCATCTATATCATTCTTAACAGATTGGGACTTTCCGACAACTTTATGGGGTTGATCCTGGTCTATACGGCAGGTAATATCCCCTATAATACCTGGCTTCTGAAAGGGTATTTTGACACCATACCCAAGAGTATTGACGAAGCGGCCAAGATTGACGGGGCGGGCAACCTGACCACCTTTTTGAAGGTCATACTGCCCAATACCCTGCCCATGGTGGCCTTCCTGGCAGTCACCAGCTTCACTCAACCCTGGATGGACTTTATTTTGCCAAGATTCATCTTAAGAAGTGATAAGAACAAGACCCTGGCCGTTGGTCTCTTTGAGATGATCAATGGACGCTCCAATGACAACTTCACCATGTTTGCGGCAGGTGCCTTGCTTATCGCCGTTCCCTTCGTTATTATCTTTGCCATCAACCAAAAGTACCTGGTACGGATTATGTCAGCAGGTGCTGTTAAAGAATAGCAATGGATGTTTCCTTCACATTGAGCCGATAATTTCGATTATCGGCTTTTTTTCAAGACAAATAACCCATTAAGGAGGAATAAAACTATGACACAAGGCTTAAAGCGCCTTACGGCATTATGCATGGCGCTCATTCTTACACTGTCCCTGGCCGCCTGCGGTCAGAACGGCACACCTAATTTGACGCCCAACCCCAGTGCGCCCGATGAAACAGCCCCGGCTTCTGAGACCCCTTCCCAGCAGCCCGTCGATCCTGTTTATGGACTGGGCACTGTAGCGCAAAACGCCTCCGGGAACAAGGAAGGGGTGTACTACGAGGTATTTGTCAGGGCCTTTGCCGATTCCAACGGTGATGGGATTGGTGATCTCAAGGGACTGACACAAAAGCTGGATTACCTCAATGACGGAAAGCCTGAAACCACCCATGACCTGGGTGTGACAGGCATTTGGATGATGCCCATCAATCCGAGTCCCTCCTATCATGGCTATGATGTTACCAACTATTATGATATCAATCCTGAATACGGAACCCTGGAGGACTTTGATACCCTTATCAGTGAGGCCCATAAACGGGGCATTTCGGTGATCATGGATCTGGTGCTCAACCACACCAGTGATAAGCACCCCTGGTTTATCAAGTCGGCCGATATGACAAGCCCCTACCGCAAATGGTATACCTGGACTGTCGATGGCAGCGAGGGCTATAGCCTGAATGCTACCGTCTGGGGCAGCAAGGTGTGGAACAAGCTGGGCAATGCCTTTTATTATGCCATCTTCTGGAGCGGTATGCCCGATTTGAATTATGACAATCCCGAGGTTCGGGAGGAAGTGAAAAACATCGCCAGCTTCTGGCTGAACCGGGGTGTGGACGGATTCAGACTGGACGCGGTTCCCCATATTTACGGAACTGCTGAGCTTCCCAACAACGCCAGCGGCATTGAAAAGACCGTCAGCTTCTGGAAGGAATTCACCGACCACTGCCACCAGATTAATCCCGAGGCCCTGATTATTGGCGAGGTGCTGGAGGATAATGTGAACACCAGGGCCACTTACCTGCCCGCGCTGGACTCCACCTTCCATATTGGGCTGGGTACTCAAATCACCAATGCCATCAAGGCAGGAAGCAGCAAGAACAACTATCTGGCCAAGTTTATTGAAAGCAATTATGCGGCTTACGCCAAGGCCAACCCCAATTATGTGGACGCCCCCATACTTTCCAACCATGATCAGAACCGCATTATTGGCTCGGTACTGGGCAAGCATGAGCTGATGAAGATGGCGGCCAATATTTATCTCACCCTTGAGGGCATACCCTTTATCTATTACGGCGAGGAAATCGGCATGTTCGGCGCCAAGCCTGATGAGGATATCCGTCTGCCCTATGTATGGGGTGAGGACGCCATGCAGACAAGATGGCGGGAATCCAAGTACAAGGATGCGGTCACACCTGTCACCGAACAGGAGAAGGACCCCAATTCTCTATTGAATCATTACAAGCGTTTAATCCGTGTTAAGAACGAGAACGAAGCCCTGTATGCCGGTAAGTTCAAGGCCCTTGAATCGAGCAATGATGCCGTTGTGCTCTATGCCATGACCAGTGAGAACCAGACTGCTCTGGTAATTCATAATCTCTCCAAGGAAGCCCAGAGTCTGAATGTGGACACCACGGGCTATACCCTGAAGTTCTGCCAGACCAAAGAGGGCTTTGAGGAGAAGGATGGGGTTCTGAATCTGCCGCCGTTAAGCTCGGTCATTTATGTGAAATAGTCCACACAAATAACATTTTTGCGTAACATAACCGAAATACACTGTTAACATAAAAAGCCTGTCTCCGACAGGCTTTTTATGTTAAGCTTTTCCTATGAGTTACCTTAAAATTTACCAGGGGGTTCTTACATGAGAAGAAATAGGAAAAGTACTCTAAATGCAGCATTAGCGATCTTTCTATGCCTTACCATGATCTTTTCGCTGTGCCTGAATGAAAGGGCGCTGGCTTACATAACCGGCTCGGGACAAACCCGCATTGTTTCCCAGACCGAAACAGAGATAGGCAAAGGGGTTGTCCTCAACAGTTGGCAGGCTCAGAACACCGACGGCACCCCTAAGGTGGGCCGAACCATCACCTTCCATCCCCTTTCCTCCGATGCAAAGCTGGTGGTCTCAGCAGGCAGCAGCACCAGCAGCAGAAAAACCCTGACCGCCCTGGCCAAAGAGTTTGAGAAAAAAGGCCTGGCCGTCATCGGCGGTATCAATGGTGATTTCTATAACCTGACCACCGGTGTGCCCATTGGGGCAGTGGTTGAGGATGGACGCCTTGTCAGCTCCAATAACAAGGGCTGGTTTGGTATCGGCTTTAAGGCTGACGGTACGGCCGTCATTGGAACACCCGATATCGACATCAAAGGACAGGTTAACGGCAATAATTTTGCCATAACCGCTTTTAACAAAGCCCAGACCGAATATGGCCCCTATCTCTACAGCAGGGATTATGCCGACAACACCAAGACCACAGCGCCCAGCCTTGAAATTGTCATGTCCTTGAGCCTGGGTGTGCCTGCCATTGGAAAGGCAGTGACCGCCATTGTGACTGAAGTCCGCACCAATGCCATGGCAACACCCATTGGCGAGAACCAGCTCGTGCTCTCGGTGAGAAACGGTATGTCGGGCTATGCGACCCTGTCCCAGGTTAAGCCGGGGGACGAGATGGTCATCCTGTTTGACGATCCCACAGGTCAGTGGAACGATGTGCAGCAGGTTGTGGGCGGGGACAAGATCCTGATTCAAAACGGTAAAATCACCAGCGGTCTTGCCACCAAAGACTATAATCCCTACTCAGCCATTGGTGTTAAGGCCAACGGTGAAGTGGTTCTCTATCAGGTGGACGGAAGAATCACGGCCAGCAAAGGCGCATCCAGCCAGGAAATTGCCCAATTCCTCTATGACCTGGGCTGCGTTCACGCCCTTAAGCTGGATGGCGGCGGATCTTCGGCCATGATATCCAGAACGCCCGGCTATGCCAGCCCCAAGCTGATTAATACACCCTCGGACGGCAGTGAAAGAGCCAATGCCAACGGAATACTTCTGGTTTCCAAGCAGAGTATGGCCATCAGGGACGGATTGGCCCAGCCCAGTACCGAGCCCTCTAAACTGCATATCTATACAAGTTCGCCTTACGCATTGCCTAACGGTACTGTTCAGGTGACAGTTCTGGCCAGCGACGACTACTACCTGCCCGTTGCCCTGCCCCAGGATATGGTCATGGGCACCGATGCGGGAACCATTGACGCCAATGGTGTGCTTAAGGTAACGGCCCAGCCCGGAAATTATGTCATTATGGCTGGCAGCGGCTATGCCTTCGGTATGGCCCAGTTGACCGTTTTGAGCAATGTATCCTCGCTGAAACCCTCAAAAACCACGTTGAACATTATGCCCGGCGGAACCATTGACTTAAGCTGTGAAGCCTACTATCAGGGCACCAAGGTGGCCGCGCCTGACAATGCCTTTACCTGGGCCGTTGAAGGAAATATCGGCTCCATCACCCAGGATGGTGTCTTTACCGCAAGCCCGTCAGCAACGGGTAAGGGCAGAATTGTCATAAGCTACGGAACTGCAGTGGCCTATGTGGATGTGGCTCTGGCCGATGCCCCCGGCGTCATTGAAGACTTTGAAAACGGATCTTCCTGGGGCTACTCCACGGTTCGGGCCAAGTCAGGGAACGTTGCCATTGTTGAGGACTCCAAGCTGGCCAAGTCCGGAAAGAAGCTTTTGAAGATTGACTATGATTTCACTTTGGCCGAGGGTGTTGAGAAGGGTATCGCCGGGCTCTATGCCTTCAAGATTGACCCCAGCACCAAGCAGCAGGCTCCCATTATACTGGACAAGAATCCTACCGCCATTGGCATGTGGGTCTATGGCGATAACGGCAAAACCTGGCTGAGAGCCAAGCTGAAGGATGGAAACGGCCAGAGCTTTGATATTGACTTTGTCAAGGAATACCGACCCGATACTCAGAGCGGCGGTATAGACTTTACAGGCTGGAAGTATCTGGAGGCGCCCATTCCTGCAGGCAAGCAGGGGCCCTTCACCCTGGAAACCCCTATCCGCATCATGTGCTCCAGGGACGAGCTTCGAACCAAGGGTACCATCTACATTGATGGAATCACTGCGGTTTATGGTGCAGGAACCCTGGATACCCAGGCGCCTAACGCATCAATTAATGCCCCGGCCAACCAATCGGTGAGCACTGCTGCGCCTGTTGCTCTGGATATCCAGCTTTCGGACCCCAACGGCGGATCGGGCGTTAATCCCCAATCCATACAGGTATTGGTTGACGGCCTGGCCGTAACCAATTACCAGATGACCAATAATAACGGCGTCATCCGTCTGACCGGTGAGCTGGGCGCTGGCAATACCCTGGCTGATGGCCTCCATCAGCTTACTGTAAAGTATGCCGATATGGCCGGCAATGCGGGTTCTGCATCAAGCACCTTCACCCTGGAGACGGGGGCTCCCCAGATTATTGCCGAATCCAGTCCCACTTTTAAGGCTGGAGAGACCTTTACCACCACCATAAGTGTTAAGAATCCCAAGAATCTTAAGAAGGTCTATTTGATTTTCAACTATGACCCCAGCGCTGTGGAGCTGGTGGATGCAGACACCAAGACAAGCGGTAAACAGATAAGCCTGGAGGGCTGGGTGAAAAAGGGCAAGGTTCTGTCCCAAAGCGTGGATGAGAAGGCCGGAAAGATTCTGATTGAAATTGATAATTTGACGGGTCTGTCCTCTGAGGCATTGGCCAAGATTGGTACCATCACCTTTAAGGCCAAGAGTACGGCCAAAGACACCACCCAGATCAGCCTCGGGTTCGGGGCCATGCTGGTGGCCAATAACACCAACAGTCTCAGGTTCACCTTGCCGGCCATGAATGTCAAAAAGAACTAAGCAGGAATGCCAG
>JAKIML020000108.1 GCA_022702935.2 Bacillota bacterium
AATATCAGAAAAAGACTTCGAAAATTATGGTGATTAAGAAGGCTGAGAAAAAGTCAGGCATTAAAGGTATCTATGGTGTTTTTGTCATGGACTTGGTTAATGAGTTCTACTATGGGGTCAATGAGAATTTAACTGTGCTGGATCCTCAGGATCAGGTGCCCGAAGGCTATTTTAACAGTGCTTCGGTGATTAAGCTGTTCCAGGGGTATATCTTTTGCGATATGATGCGAAGGGGGGAACTGGATACCGAAAAAACCTATTTCGATAAGGTCACGGGGCGGAAATTTAAGCTCATCCCCATGATTAAGTCCATGATAAGCTATAGCGACAATAATTATTCCAATGCCTGCTTGAGACTGGTGGACAACCGACGGAGCAATGAGGTGCTTGCCCGTCTGGGCATTGTAAACAGCCGTGTTTACGGAGAAATGTCGGGAGCCATCGGCTACAGCCGACAAAACAATATCGCCAAATACGGCACCGATAAAAGGTGTGCCCGGATAACCCCCGCCGATACAGGACTGATTCTTTACAATATCTATAAGAACAAGGATACTGATGAATACATGAAGGCCCTCAACGACGCCCTCCTTAAGAATGTGTACAACACGCGCATCCCCGTGGGTGTGAACCGGGTTTCTTCCAAATACGCCATAGCCCACAAAACCGGTACCAATTCAACCATTGGGGTCTATAACGATGCGGGAATTGTCTACACCCCCAACCCCTATATCCTTGTGGTCTTCACCCAGGGCACCACCAGCACCATTGGCCATACCTTTATCCGGAGCCTGGCAGAACAGCTCACCCGGTACTTTGAAAAAGAAAGGCCCTGAACGCTCTTTGTGCCAGGGCCATAAAACATATTACTTGCCAAGACCTTCGCTTATCTTCTTAAACTTTTCCAGGATTCTTTCAGCCTCTTTACCCTGTGCCAAAACAGGCTGATAGTTATTTCTTCCCGATTCCCCCGATACTCTGGCAGGGATGATGTTATACTGGGTGTCCAGTATCTCGTTTTTTACAGGATCTACAACAATAAACTGCTGATAGATAATGGTATCCTTATCCTTGGGATTGGGCGCCCCGCCAAAACAGAAATTGCCCAGGCTGTATATAATGGGTTTTCCCTTATAAATCTCCAGCCCCTGAAGCACATGGGGATGATGACCTATAACCAGGTCCACCCCTGAATCAATGGCAAAATGGGCCATTCTTATCTGCTGTTTATTGGGGGTATAGCTGTTCTCATCGCCCCAATGGTAGTTGGCTACAATATAGTCCACGCCCTGCTGCCGCAATTCGGCCACATGCTGTGTCAATAGCCTCTTGGACCTTTCTTCGTGCTCCCAGCCCTTATAGCCCAAAAACCCTATTTTTATCCCTTTGATGTCCCTGATAAAATAGGTTTCAAAATAGGTGTAGTCAATGTCCGCCTCCTGAAGGATCTTAACCGTGTCCTTAAAACCCCGCTCCAAATAGTCCAGGGAATGGTTGTTGGCCAAAGTAACCCCCTCTATGCTTCCTTCTTTGAGAATGTCTACATAGGCAGGGTCTCCTTTAAATCGGTACTTCTTTTCCGCCTTTTTTTCGGCCTTGGTCAGCGCCCCTTCAAAGTTGACAAAGGTATAGTCATCGGAGGCAAAAACACTTTTAACCCCTGCAAAGAAATAGGCTGGGTCATTGACCTCTTTATAGACCTGGTCGAAGGTATTCCATTGGTATTTGTCATCA
The DNA here is from genome assembly GCA_022702935.2 of Bacillota bacterium. GTDB lineage: Bacteria > Bacillota > Clostridia > DSM-8532 > DSM-8532 > DTU059. Next base: position 1,735 of record JAKIML020000108.1, read on the forward strand.
TCGCCCAAGGTGCAATCCCCTGCAAAGGACAGGGTGATAACCATGGCATCGGGAGTGGTCACTTCGGCCTTAAGGTCCTGTGTCGCCATCTCCTGAGTATCAAGCACTTTTGGCATAACCAGGGGCGGAAAGGGCGGCACCATGAACGGTGGTATCTCTATGGAAGGCTTAAGTGAAGGCTTGGACTCAGTGGAAGAAGAGAAGCTTTCAGCCCCCGAAGGAACGGAGGATGTGTTGATAAGAAAGGAGGTCAGAATCAAAAAAGCAACAAGGATCTTTTTCATAAGGGACCTTACTCAAAAGAAATCCTACTGCTATATATAGTGACGGTACCTTACAAAAAGTACTTTTGCTCATGCCAGGGCAAAGCCCTGAATGAATTTATTGCTTTGGGACATTCTATGGATGAGCATTATGAGTGCTTTTCCCTAATCTTTCTTCAGCAGCCATTCTGACATACTTCACTATCAGTTCATCGAGCTCCTGGCTCAGTGCAAGTATTTTCTCATTCATCGCCACACCCTCGTCTTTGATATGGATGGCAGAATCAAGCAGGGTTCTCAGCTTACTTATTCGTTTGTACAATTCCTTAGAAGTCATTAAGGTAACTCCTTACAGCCTATTGATTTTTCGACGCTATTAGAGTTATTATACATCTTTTAGTCCATGGAAGGTAGACTCATAGCATTGTTTAATTGATTATAAGAGGTGATAGTTTGAACCAGACCGGAAGCAACATACGAAAGACTTTGGGCGCACGGATTCGCCAGGAGCGGCTCAGAAAAAACCTGACCATAGAAAAATTGGCTGAGATTCTGGATGTCTCCCCTTCCTTCCTGGGCTGTGTAGAGAGGGGCGAGCGGGCATTGAGCATCGAAAATCTCTGCAAGATTTCGGACATTCTGGAAGTTACCATTGATTCGCTGGTCAAAAGCAATACTTCCGCAGCATCACGCGCCGAGGAACTTTCCCTGCTTTTAAAAGAGCTCAATGAGAACGAATACCGTTCGGTTTACGAGATAGCACGGACAGCCACCTATTTTCTGAAGAATCATGGAAAGCAGGATTAAGTATTATTATGAATATTCATCGATTATTTGACGAAAAATCGGATATCTATGCCAAATCCAGACCCCATTACCCTAAGGAATTATTCCAATTCCTTCATTCTCTATGCTCCGAGCATAATGCGGTATGGGATGCAGCCTGCGGTAATGGTCAGGCTTCGGTTGATTTGGCAGATTTCTTTAAAGAGGTTTATGCTACCGATGTGAGCGAGCAGCAAATCAAACATGCTCAGCCCAAGTCAAATATACACTATTCCGTTCAGCAGTCGGAGAAAACTAACTTCCCGGATCAGTTCTTCGATATGGTGTGTGTGGCCGAGGCATTACATTGGTTTGATCACGACCAATTCTGGCGTGAAGTCAAAAGAGTCCTAAAGCCCCATGGTGTGATTGCCGTGTGGGGGTATTCCTGGTTCAACATTGAGCCCGAGATCGATTCTGTCATCAAAACCGATTTCCTTGATATCATAGCCCCTTACTGGCCTAAGCAAGCCCAGCTTTTGTGGAATCATTATCAGGATATTCCTATGCCCTTCTCCCCCATCAATGCACCGGAATTGGTCATGGAAATGGAATGGACGCTGGATCAGGTATTTATGTTTCTGCATTCGTGGTCTGCAACCCGAAGATGCATGGACGACATAGGGGATGCCTTTTTCCACCAGGCTTATGACAAGGTTAAGGCCCTTTGGGGAGGTTCAGAAAACATAAAAACCGTCAAAATGGACACTTGCCTTTTGCTGGGCAGGAATGATTAAGCAGAGCCAGTGTTATTTCAGTGCGTCCGGAATTTCTGTTACTGTATCCGCCTTATAGAGTGTATAAACAGACATGATTACATCGTAATATTCGATAATCCACTCATCGGGTGAAAAGCCGTTTACCTCAACTTATATTCTATCTGTGCTTTTTTTAGTGCGCCATTCAAACATATAATAAGAATCATGGTTCCAATAAGGTATATACCCTAATTTCACCATGATTCTAAACATAATCTCTTTTATTTTAAGTCCTGGATTAATAAATCACAAAATGAGTTTATGGGCCCTTTTGTCCTACTCCACCGTCACGCTCTTGGCCAGGTTGCGGGGTTTATCCACGTCGTTGCCTTTCATGACTGATACATAGTAGGCAAAAAGCTGCAGCGGGGTCACTGCCACGGCGGGGGCAAAGAGGGGCTCAATATCGGGGATGGCTATGACGGCGTCAGCCACCTTGGTCACTTCCTCAACATGCTTTTCAGGGGTGATGGCCAGCACCACAGCGCCCCTTGCCTTGACCTCACGGATATTGCTCACCATCTTCTCAAAGAGATGCTCCTGGGTTAAGGGGCAGACTACCAGGGTTCCCTCTTCAATCAGGGCAATGGTTCCATGCTTGAGCTCTCCGCCCGCATAGGCCTCGGAATGGATATAGGAGATTTCCTTAAGCTTTAAGGAGCCTTCCATGGACAGGGCATGATCCAGTCCGCGCCCGATAAAGAATACGCTTTTTGCGTTGAAATGCTCATAGGCGAACTTCTGTATCATCTCACGTTGCTGAAGTACCTGCTCCACGCATTGAGGAATCTCCTGAAGCTGGCTTAAATAGGTCTGATAGGTCTTATCATCAAGCAGTCCCTTTCTTCTGGCAAAGCTTAAGGCCACCAGGTACAGGGCCGACAACTGGGTGTTATAGGCCTTGGTGGAGGCAACGGCAATCTCGGGACCGGCCCAGGTATAGAGCACGTCATCGGCCTCACGGGCAATGGAGCTTCCCACCACATTGACAATGGCCAGGATTCTTGATCCCTTCTTCTTGGCCTCACGCATGGCCATCAGGGTGTCCAGGGTTTCTCCCGACTGGCTGATGACGATGGTAATCTGCTTTTCGTTGACCATAGGGTCACGATAACGGAACTCCGAGGCCACATCCACCTCTACAGGGATGCGAGCCAGCTTTTCAATGAGGTACTTGCCCACAACACCGGCATGATAGGCCGTTCCGCAGGCAACGATGTTTATCTTCTCACAGTTGAAAAGCATTTCATCGGTAAGACGAAACTTATCCAAAACAATATCATTATTCTGGATTCTGGGATTGATGGTGGCCTTAATCACCGAGGGCTCCTCAAACATTTCCTTCATCATGAAATGCTCGTAGCCGCCTTTCTCGGCCGAAGCCACATCCCAATCCACATGGAAGACCTCACGCTCCACTTTCTCGCCCAGGAGATTGTAAATCTCTGCGCCTTCAGTGGTTAGGCTGACAACCTCCCTGTCCTCCAGGATTAATATATCCCTGGTGTGCTCCAGAATGGCGGGGATATCGGAGGCGATAAAATTCTCGCCCTGGCCCAGGCCCACAATGAGGGGACTGTCCTTTCTGGCTGCCACCACCTGATGCGGGCAGTCGGTGCATACTACACCCAGCGCATAGGCGCCTTCCACATCATTCAGGGTGTTCATGACTGCTTTGACCAGATTGCCCTTGTAGTTGTACTCAATCAGATGGGCCACGACCTCGGTATCGGTCTCCGACTTGAATTCATAGCCCTTGCTGATAAGGAATTCCTTAAGCTGCATATAGTTCTCGATAATTCCGTTATGTACAACGGCGATCTTATGATTATTGCTCATATGGGGATGGGAATTCACATCATTGGGTTCGCCATGGGTGGCCCAACGGGTATGGCCAATGCCCACAGTGCCCGAGATATTCAGATTCTTCAGCTTATCCTCCAGAACGGCCAGGCGGCCCTTGGTTTTTACCATATCCACCTTGCCGTTATTCACAACGGCAACACCGGCAGAGTCATAGCCTCTGTATTCAAGCTTTTTAAGTCCTTCAATCAGAATAGGGGTAACATTCTTTTGGCCTACATAACCAACAATTCCGCACATAGAAAAAACTCTCCTTCATTTATTGAAATATTGAAAAACACGTAAGCACCCGAACCTTATGCGCAGCAATATAAAACCTCCGCAAAAAGGCCTTCTTCAAAAGCAGGGAATAAGAAAACAAGCGTACACTATTGTACATGTTCTCATCGGGTAGCTCATAATATTCAGTTTTTAAAGTATTGGATTAATAAATGAAGAAATGCGGGAAAGTCCACTTGAACACTTTCTATCTCTGTCGTCACCGACAGGCTTTGTAGGTGTTCTTACGATGGTGGCGCACCGGAGGGTTTCCGCCGAAACTTCGATAACCTCCCTCTCCTCGTCAACTGGACCTTAAAAAACATCAGGCTCCAGTTCAGGCGCTTTTCATACTGTCCTTAACGCTTTTTGCCTCCTTCCCGACAGCTCACTTTCGCATTTCATTACTATTATATTCTATATTGTTCCTTTTGATCATGCAAGGGCTGATTCTTTATGAATCAGCCCAAACGTTCTTCTATGAGTTTGACAAGTTCTTCTGCCTTTTGTGTAATATAGGCCTGATCCCGGCCTTCAATCATGACACGGACCAGGGGTTCGGTGCCCGAAGGCCTGATAAGTACACGCCCTTCACCATGGAAGGTTTGTTCCAGCTCATGGCATTTCTGAGCAATGAGCTCATCCTGCATATAGGCATGCTTATTATCATTCCTGACCCTTGCATTCTTAAGAACCTGGGGAAACACAGTCATAATACTGGCAAGCTCCGAGAGCTTCTTTCCCGATTCCTTCAGCACCTGCAAAAGCTGGAGAGCCGTAACCAGCCCATCTCCTGTGGTATTGTAGGTGCGGATGATAATATGCCCTGATTGCTCACCGCCAAGGGTATAATCACCTTCCAGCATCTTTTCAAGCACATAACGATCGCCCACGCTGGCCTTGATGATGTTTAAGCCATTCTCCCTGGCCATCACATCAAAGCCCAGGTTGCTCATGACGGTGGCAACAATGGTATCGTGGTTCAATAATCCTTTTTTCTTAAGGCTCAGACCAATAATGGCCATGATTTTATCTCCATCCACCAATTCTCCGTTTTCATCAACCACCAGAACCCGATCCGCATCCCCGTCAAAGGCGATTCCCACGTCACAGCCGTTATTGACCGTATATTTCTTAAGCATATCAAGATGGGTGGAGCCGCAGTTCTTATTGATGTTCAGGCCATCGGGGTCATTGTTGATGACCAAAAGCTCGGCTCCAAGCTTGCGCACCGCCTTGGGAGATGTTTCAAAGGATGCGCCGTTGGCGCAGTCCATAGCAATCTTAAGGCCCTTGAGATCACATTGGATGGTGCTCATGGCAAAGTCCACATAATCATCCACGGCCGTGCAGAGCTCGGAAATAACACCAATCCCCTCTCCTTCAGGGCTGGGGATGTCTTCGCTCTTGTCCAGTATAATGGATTCAATACGCTCCTCCAATGCATCAGAAAGCTTGAAGCCCTCTCCGTTAAAGAACTTGATGCCGTTAAACTCGGCGGGATTATGGGATGCTGAGATAACAACGCCCGCATCAAAGCGATACTTACGCACCAGATAGGCAATGGCGGGGGTGGGTATGTAGCCAGCAAGCACCGCTTCGGCTCCGGCCGAGCAGATTCCGGCAACCAGGGCCTTCTCCAGCATATCCCCGGAGCGGCGGGTATCCTTGCCCACAAGAATTCTGGGCATATGATGGGTTTCACCAGCCAGAACATAGGCGCCTGCCCGGCCTAAACTGAAGGCCAGTTCACCGGTCAGCTCGCTGTTGGCAACACCTCTCACACCATCGGTACCAAAGAGTCTTCCCATTTCTATTTCCTCCATATCACAAGCTCTTCTGAATCGCAAAAAAAGGGTTCCCCTTTACTGAGAACCCTCGGGTGGTGGGGAATGCCAGATTCGAACTGGCGACTTCTACCGTGTGAAGATAGCACTCTCCCGCTGAGTTAATCCCCCGTCACCCTTAATGCTAATATGCTTTTTTTTCTTTGTCAAGAAAAAGACCCCTGGGCTATTGGCAGCCGTGTAAAACCCGCTCCAGAACTTCTATACAGGCCCTTGAATTATGATAGGGACATTTCCAGGGCTCCACCTTTGGCTTATCCAGGTCAGGCTTCCCCGCCCTATCGGTTTTCCAATACCATTCACCGTAGGTCCTGTCTATCACATGGTTCTTGATAAAGGACCAACACTGCATTGCCCCGTTGAGAAACTGTTCATCCCGGGTAATCTGGTAGGCATTAAGAAAGCCTACCACCGCTTCAGCCTGGGGCCACCAGTGCTTTTCATCATCCAGATGGCCCGCTGTTTCCTCATTGTAAATCCCGCCGTATTGCTTATCCAAGCCATGATTCAGAACAGCATAGGCCATGTTCACCGCCTCAGCATAGACCTTGCGCTTCAAAGCGTCATCCCCCAGCCCATCGGCAGCCTCACACAAAAGCCAGCTTCCCTCAATATCATGTCCGTAGGAAATAATGGGTTTGTTTGAACGCCATTTCTCGTCAAAGAACAGCTTGAAGCGGTGGTGCTCGGGATCCACAATATGCGTAAGCATGGTTTCTATAAGCTCCTTTTGGGCTTGTATAAGCCTGTCTTCCCTCCAGACGCGCAACAGGTTGGTATAGGCCTCCAGAATATGAAGATGGGTGTTCATGGTCTTTATATCATTATCCTCCCTGTCGCTCAGCCTTACATCGGATACGGGGGAATAATCCCGGGCTAAAGCCTCTATGTATCCGCCGTCAATTTTATCCTTAAAATGCTCCTCGAGCATATGGAAGATGGTTATGGCCATATGCAGTGCCTCGGTCCGGGAGGTGACCCTATAATACTCGGATAATCCATAGATGGCAAAGGCAAGGTTATAGGCATGCTTTCGATCGATAACAGGCCAGCCCCTGAAATCCACCATAAAGTAAATGCCCCCATAGATTTCATCCCATAAGCACCTGGAGATAAAATCAAAGGCATGGTGAGCCGCGTCCAGGTATTGCTCCCGATGGAAGATGCGATAGGCGGCTGAAAAGGTCCACAGAATTCTTGAAGTATGTATACCACCTTTGGGCGCTTTCGGGTTGAGCACAAGATCATGACTCATAAGACCGTAGAACCCGCCATGCTCCGTATCTATGGTATGGCATATCCAGAAGGGCAGAATATTGCCCTTGAGCTCCTCCAGCATCTCCTGAGAAAGAAGCTTAAGGGATGTTATGTCATTTTGAGCCCCAAGTGTTGATAACATAATAACCTTCTCCCATCCTTTGTATTAATCATATTCAGTCAGCACAAAATCCAATTGCACTTTTCAAAAAAGCCAACAGCATTCATGACATGTTACAGTCCCCGGGCGCCGCCAGTTCTTCCCTCGACGAGGGGACTACTCCGTTAGACGTTTCAGCTTTGCTGAACAGTACTCAGATGATTACCAGGGAATCAGTCGTGCTGTTTTAATCATTGTTAACTTTATTTTAGTTAACGTTCACTTTACTTAGATTCTATATTAAGTTGTTTTACCTTGTCAAATCTTATTTATTGACGCAATAAATCCACAGTTTCAGACGGAATAAATAAGAATCAGATGGGATTGAGGGGTTTTTGGTAACGCTGCGTGTTTAAGGCAATAAAAAAGCAACCTGTTATTTGACTTAACAGATTGCTTTAATATATAAGCTATTATCCTTAACTAACTTAAAGTTTTATTTCTTAATCTTAACCGATTCCCTGATGACCAATTTGGCCGTGACAGGCACGCGTCCATACTCCTTCTGCTTTTTATTGATCTTATTAATAAGAATCTTTATAGCGATTCTGGACATCTCGGGCATGTCCACTTCCACCGTGGTCAGTTGGGGTTGGGACAGGGTGGCATGGATATCGTTGTCAAAACCCACCACCGAAACATCTTCAGGAACCCTGTAGCCCAGCTTTTGAAGCTTTTGAATCAGATTGTAGGCCACTTCATCGCAGTTGCACACAAAGGCATCGGGCAATGGATCGGGGAGCTCATAATCAATATACAAGCCCTGTTCGTCCCTGTCGCTGATAAAATCGGGCTTAAGATTCAGTTGGTGCTCTATGAGGGATTTGTAATACCCTAAGAACCGATCCTGAATACTGCTGGTGGCATGGATATTCCCCACAAAAGCAATATTTCTATGGCCGCATTTAATCACATAATTGGTCAGCTCATAAGCGGCATAGAAATTGTCGGTGATGACCGAATCTATATTGGAATGCTCATCATAGAAATCCAGGAATACAACGGGGATATCGGTGTTTTGCAGGGTCTCGATATAGCTCTTGGAGACCTGTCCCAGAATAATCATGCCATCCACCCGTTTCTCGGAGTAAAACCGGGGCAGCACCAGCCCATGCTCATCATCGGGCGAAAGAATCTGCAAAAGGCCATAATAGCCATAGTTCTCCAAGGCCTGGGTGATATGCTTCTGAAACTTCAAATAGAAGGATTGCTGTTTGCCAATAAACCTGTCGGGAACAACAATGCCTATGTTATAGGACAGTCCCTCCTTCATGGACTTGGCCATGGTATTATAGCGATAGCCCATTTGGTTGGCCAAGGCCTTAATCTTTTCCTTCAGTTCTTCACTGACTCCGTCCTTATCGCTTAAGGCCTTTGACACCGTGACAATGCTGACATCCAGTTTTTCAGCAATATCCTTCATGGTAATGCTCTTTCTGACCATTTATCCCCCTCCAAATCAAGAAGCCTTCATTGTTCCATTTTAACACATTGTAATTTAATTAAACAATATTTTAAGTAAATAAGCGTTATTTAAGCAAAAGGGAGACTGCTTCCCTAAGAAGCATCTCCCCTTGATCATCCTATCACGCATCGTATAAGCCCATTAATGAATAGGGCTCTCATCGTCCTCCACAATGACATCCTCCAGGGCGGCCCCCGGCGGTACCATGGGAAGCACCTTCAAATCACGGTTTATCTCACAGTTGATGACCACCGGCCGATTGAGGCTGAGGGCTTTTTCAAGCACCGCCTCGGTATCCTCCCTGCGGGTGAGATTAAAGCCTGCCGCGCCAAAGGCCTCGGCCAGCTTAACGAAGTCGGTGCCCCTGTCCAGGGTTGTCTGTGAGAAGCGACTGTCATAGAACAGGTTCTGCCACTGGCGTACCATGCCCAGCGCATGGTTGTTCATAATGACGATAATGACGGGCAGATTGTATTCCACAGCCGTGGCCAGCTCATTGAGATTCATTCTGAAGCTTCCGTCGCCGGCGATATTGATGACCCTCTTATCGGGCCGGGCCAATTGCGCACCGAGGCTGGCACCCAGTCCAAAGCCCATGGTTCCCAAGCCTCCCGAGGTAATGAGGGTGCGGGGCTTGGTGAACTTGTAGTACTGGGCCGTCCATATCTGGTGCTGCCCTACTTCAGTAGCAAGAATGGCATCTCCCTTGGTCAGCTCATAGATCTTGTTCAGGATATATTGAGGGGTCAGCTCGCTCCCCGCAATTCTCAAAGGATACCTTTCCTTTAAATCACGAATATAGGCAAGCCATTGGCTTCGGTCCTTGGGCTCAACACCTTGATTGAGGCGCTGGAGCACAGCCTTCACATCACCAATGATGGACCGCGCTACACGGACATTCTTATTGACCTCGGCGGCATCCACATCAATATGGAGGATTCTGGCCTTGGGCGCAAACCGCTCCAGCTTGCTGACAACACGGTCACTGAAACGGGCACCGATGGCAATTAAGAGATCGCATTCGGTCACGGCCATATTGGAGGTTTTGGTTCCGTGCATGCCCACCATTCCTGTAAACAGCTCATGGGTGGCCGGAAAGGCTCCCATGCCCATGAGGCTTAAGGTGACGGGCGCATTAAGCTTTTCCACCAGCTCCTTAAGCTCCTCAGCGGCACCTGAGGCAATAACACCCCCGCCGGCATAAATCACCGGCTTCTCGCTCTGGTTGATAAGCTCCAGAGCCTTGGCTATGGCCGATTCGCTTATGTATTCGGTAAATCTTTCTGGCTCCTCCTTGGCGGCCGGCACATACTCTGCAACCTGGGCTGTAATATCCTTGGGGATATCAATGAGCACCGGACCAGGACGCCCCTCCTGAGCAATCTTAAAAGCCCTTCTGACGGTATGGGCCAGATCATCTATATTTTTAACTATGAAGTTGTGCTTGGTAATGGGCATGGTAATGCCGGTGATATCCACTTCCTGAAAGCTGTCCTTGCCCAGGAGATTCAACGGCACATTCCCTGTAATAGCCACCATGGGAATGGAGTCCATATAGGCGGTGGCAATACCCGTAACCAGGTTGGTGGCTCCGGGTCCCGATGTGGCCAGGCAGACACCCACCTTTCCTGACGCTCTGGCATAGCCGTCGGCCGCATGGGCAGCCCCCTGCTCATGGGAGGTCAGGATATGGCGGATCTTGTCCTGATACTTGTACAGGGCATCATAAATATTGAGCACGGCTCCTCCGGGGAAGCCAAAGATGGTGTCCACGCCTTGCTCCAAAAGGCATTCCACCAGGATTTCGGCGCCTGTTAAGCGCATATCACAGGCCCCCTTTCAGCACTGCTCCCTCGCTGGCCGAGGATACAAGTCGTGCATAGCGGGCCAAATAACCAGTTTTGATTTTGGGAGGCGGGCAGGTCCAGGCCTTTCTCCTGCGCTCCAGCTCCTCATCGGATACTTTAAGGGTAAGGGTACACTGATTCATATCAATGGCGATAATATCCCCGTCCTGAACCAGGGCAATAACACCGCCCTCTGCAGCCTCAGGAGATACATGGCCGATGCAGGCACCACGGGTGGCTCCGCTGAACCGACCATCGGTGATTAAGGCCACATCGGCGTCCAGACCCATACCGGCCAGCGCCGAGGTCGGCATGAGCATCTCACGCATACCCGGTCCGCCCTTGGGCCCCTCATAGCGGATGACCACAACTTCACCCTTATTGATCTTGCCGTCCAAGATGGCCTTGATGACCTCATCCTCGGAATCAAAGACCCGGGCAGGTCCTTGGTGAACCAGCATGTTCTCCGCCACAGCACTTCTCTTTACAACACTGCCGAGGGGTGCCAGATTCCCCTTAAGCACGGCAATGCCGCCGGTGGCCGAATAGGGTGTTTCAACGGGACGGATCACATTGGGATTGCGGTTTTCAGCTCCAACCAGATTTTCTCCCATGGTTTTGCCTGTAACGGTCAGACAGGATGCATCAATCAAGTTCTTCTTGGACAATTCCTTCATGACGGCGTAAACACCGCCCGCGCCATAGAGATCCTCTACGAAATGGCGGCCGGCCGGAGCCAGCTTACACAGGTTGGGCGTTCTCCCACTGATTTGATTGGCCGTATCCAGGTCGAAGGAAACACCTGCTTCATAGGCAATGGCCGGCAGATGGAGCATACTGTTGGTGCTGCAGCCCAAAGCCATGTCTACAGCAAGAGCATTATAGAAGGCCTGCGGCGTGAGAATATCCCGTACCTTAATGTCCTTCTCCACCAGCTCCATAATCTTCATACCTGTATGCTTGGCCAGACGAAGGCGCTCAGAATAAACGGCGGGAATGGTCCCGTTGCCAGGCAGGGCAATACCAATGGCCTCGGTCAGACAGTTCATGCTGTTGGCTGTGAACATGCCCGAACAGGAACCGCAGCTTGGACAGGCGCTGTTTTCATAGGCCTCCAGCTCTTCCTCAGTCATTTTTCCGGCCTTGACGGCACCAACGGCTTCAAACATATCAGTAAGGCTGATGCCCATCTCTTTGGCTCTTCCTGCAAGCATGGGCCCGCCGCTGACCACGATGGTCGGGATATTCAATCGGGCCGCTCCCATGAGCATGCCGGGGATAATCTTATCACAGTTGGGAATGAGCACAAGTCCGTCAAATCCGTGGGCCAGGACCATGGACTCCAGGCTGTCGGCAATGAGTTCCCGTGAAGGCAGGGAGTAATGCATGCCGATATGGCCCATAGAAATTCCGTCACAGACGCCAATGGCGGGGAATTCAATGGGGGTGCCGCCTGCGATGCGCACTCCGGCCTTGACGGCCTCGGCGATCTTGTCCAGGTGCATATGACCGGGAACCACTTCGCTCTTGGCACTGACAATACCGATTAGAGGCCTGTTCAGTTCCTCATCGGTCAAGCCCAGGGATTTGAATAGGGATCTATGGGGGGCTCTTTCAAGTCCCGATTTTACAGCATGGCTTCGCATGTTATCACGCCTTTCTGATTCTTTTGTTCCAAGAACATCCTATTTATGGCTTATTTTATTCTCTCTAAGATAAGTTCACCCATTCTCTGGGTTCCCACCAACTGCTTTCCGGGGCTCATAATGTCTCCGGTGCGATACCCTTCCTCAAGCACGATGTTGACAGCATTCTCAATAGATTGAGCCTCCTTCTCCAGGTTCAGGGTATAACGGAGCATCATGGCTACCGACAGCAAAGTGGCGATGGGATTGGCCTTATCCTGGCCGGCGATATCGGGCGCCGAACCATGAATGGGCTCATAGAGGCCAAAATTGCCTTCGCCCAGGCTTGCCGAGGGAAGCATACCGATGGAGCCTGTAATCATGCTGGCTTCATCGGAAAGAATGTCACCGAACATATTGGTGGTCACCATGACATCGAACTGCTTGGGATTTCTGACAAGCTGCATGGCCGCATTATCCACATACATATGATCAACGGTCACATTGGGGTACTCGGCGGCCACCTTGACCACCACCTCACGCCAGAGTCTGGAGCTTTCCAGAACATTGGCCTTATCCACACTGGTTACCTTTTTATTGCGCTTTCTTGCAATATCAAAGGCCACCCGGGCAATGCGTTCCACCTCGCCCACGCTGTAGGCCTCGGTGTCATAGGCCTCCTGGCCCATCTTGCCTTCTCTGCGGCCTCTGTCGCCGAAGTACATACCGCCGGTGAGCTCACGCACCACCATAATATCAATGCCGTCACCCACTATCTCGGGCTTGAGCGGACAGGCATCCTTAAGTTCCTTATTGAGCAGGGCCGGCCTTAGGTTGGCATAGAGCCCCAGTTCGCCTCTTAAGCCTAAGAGAGCTCTCTCGGGGCGCAGATGACCCGGCAGGGTATCCCATTTATAGCCGCCCACGGCACCCAGCAGCACGGCGTCACTCTTTTTGCAGACCTCCACCGTTTCCTTAGGCAGGGGCTCGCCTGTAGCGTCAATGGCACATCCGCCGGCCAGAAGCTTGGTATATTCAAAGGTATGACCGTAGGTCCCACCCACCTTATCCAGGACCTTCAAGGCCTGTTCTATCACCTCGGGACCGATTCCGTCACCGGGAATGACTGCTATTTTAAAATTCATACGTACCTCCTCGTCCCTTACATCTTGGACTTGATATAGTTCACCAGGCCATTGGCCGCCATGATCTTCTTCATGAATTCAGGGAAGGGCTGGGCCTTAAAGGTGGTGCCTTTGGTGAGGTTGCGGATAACCCCCGTATCAAAGTCAACCTCCACCTCATCCCCGGCTTCTATGCCCTTAACCGCAGTTTCGCATTCCAGAATGGGAAGCCCGATATTGATGGCGTTGCGATAGAAGATACGGGCAAAGGTCGAAGCAATGACGCAGGAAATACCCGAGGCCTTGATGGCAATGGGCGCATGCTCACGGGAGGAGCCGCAGCCAAAATTCCTGTCGGCCACAATGATGTCGCCTTCTTTAACATTCTTTACAAAGTCCTTATCAATATCCTCCATGCAGTGGGCGGCCAGCTCCTTGGGGTCAGAGGTGTTAAGGTAGCGGGCCGGGATAATGACGTCGGTATCCACATTGTCCTTATATCTGAAAACCTTTCCTTTTGCTTTCATGGTCTTTCCTCCTTTTTATACGCTCATGATGGCGGCGGGATCTGTAATCTTGCCGGTAATTGCCGATGCAGCCGCTACCGCCGGGCTTGCCAGGTAAACCTCGGATTCCACATGTCCCATACGGCCCACAAAATTGCGGTTGGTGGTGGACACAGCTCTTTCACCCTTTGCCAGGATGCCCATGTGTCCGCCAAGGCAGGGTCCGCAAGTGGGGGTGGAAACTACGGCACCAGCCTCCACCATATCGGTGATAAGCCCTTCCTTCAAGGCATCCAGATAGATCTTCTGGGTACCGGGGAACACAATGCAGCGTACCCCCTTCTTCACCTTTCTGCCCTTTAAGATCTTTGCCGCTACGCGTAGGTCCTCCAGCCGACCGTTGGTGCAGGAGCCGATAACCACCTGATCAATGGCGATATCCCCTACATTATCAATGGTGTGGGTATTGTCGGGAAGGTGCGGGAAGGAGACAGTGGGCTTCAAGGTGCTTAAATCAATCTCATAGACCTCGTCATAGACCGCATCAGCATCAGGTTCATAAACCTTGTAGGGCTTGGTGGAGTGCTCCTTCACATATTCCAGGGTCTTTTCATCCACCAGGAAGATACCATTCTTGGCCCCGGCCTCTATAGCCATGTTAGCCATGGTAAATCTGTCATCCATGGAAAGATACTTTAAGCCCTCTCCCACAAACTCCATGGACTTGTACAGAGCACCGTCCACACCAATCATGCCAATGATGTGGAGAATAACGTCCTTACCCGAAACCCAGCCCTGGGGCTTGCCCTTGAGCACGAACTTCAAGGCCGAGGGAACCTTGAACCAGCACTTTCCGGTGGCCATGCCTGCGGCCATATCAGTGCTGCCCACACCGGTGGAGAAGGCTCCCAAAGCACCATAGGTACAGGTATGGGAGTCGGCGCCAATGATTAAGTCGCCGGGTACGGCAAGGCCTTTTTCGGGAATGAGACAGTGCTCAATACCCATCTCGCCGATCTCGAAGTAATTCTCAACCTCCATGCAATGGGCGAATTCGCGGATCATCTTGCATTGCTCAGCGGCCTTGATATCCTTGTTAGGGGTAAAATGGTCGGGGACAATGGCCACCTTGGACTTATCGAATACCTTGGTGGCTCCGCTTTTCTGAAACTCCTTAACAGCAACGGGTGTGGTAATGTCATTACCCAGCACCAAATCCAAATCGGCTTCTATTAATTGTCCCGGCTCCACACTTTGAAGCCCTGCGTGGGCAGCCAGGATTTTTTGTGTCATGGTCATTCCCATAATTCTTCTTCCTCCTGTTACAGATAGACTTTAATTTTCTTCTCCAATTCTTTCAGCAGCTTATACTCAATGGAATCCACCAGGGCAATCCAGCTTGCTTCGATAATGTCGGTGGATACCCCCACGGTGGTCCATACCGATTCTCCGTCGGTGGACTCAATGAGAACGCGAACCTTGGCAGCAGTGGCCTTGTTGGAGTCTATGACGCGGACCTTGAAATCGGTCAGATGCACATGCCTGAGCTCGGGATAGAAGACCTCCAGGGCCTTTCTCAGGGCTTTGTCCAGGGCATGGACGGGACCGTCTCCTTCAGCGGCCGAAATCTCGAACTGATCGTCCACCTTGACCTTAATCAGAGCCGAGGCCGAACACCCCGACTTGGCAGGCTGTTCATTAATGAGCTTAAATTGCTCCAGTTCGAAGAAGGGCTTGTATTTGCCAAGCTGCTTTCGGATGATGAGCTCAAAGGTGCTCTCTGCGCCCTCAAACTGATAACCTTGGTGCTCCAGCTCCTTGAGCCTCTGGATAATGGCCTCGGTTTCCTCCGATTCCTTGGTGATGGCGGGATTGAGTTCTCTGATCTTGTCCAGAATGGTCTTTCTTCCCGCAACCTCCGACATAAGGAACCGCCGCTTATTGCCCACCAGCGAAGGATCCACATGCTCAAAGGAAATGGAAGCCTTGGTGACACCGTCGATATGCATGCCACCCTTATGGGCAAAGGCACTGTTGCCCACGTAGGGATCTCTTTCATTCAGGGTGATATTGGATATCTCGGATATCTTTCTTGCGGTGTAGGTCAGATTCTTAAGCTGTTCCTCAGGGATGCACCGAATCTGCTTCTTGATTTGCAGGCTGGGGATGATGGAGCTTAAGTTGGCATTCCCGCAGCGCTCTCCGAACCCGGTATAGGTCCCCTGGACATGCTCGGCACCGGCCTCAACTGCCATGATGGAGTTGGCAACTGCCATGCCGCAGTCATTATGGGTATGGATACCCACCTTGATGTCGAAGGTTTCCTTAACCTTTTTGACAATCTCGTATACCTCATTGGGGAAGCTTCCGCCATTGGTGTCGCAGAGCACCAGACAATCGGCGCCGCCCTTAACTGCGGCCTCCAACGCCTTAAAGGCGTATTCGGGATTGGCCTTATACCCGTCAAAGAAATGCTCGGCGTCAAAAATCACTTCCTTGCCCTTCTTTTTGAAGAAAGCAAGGGTATCGGTGATCATGGCCAGATTCTCATCCAGGGTGGTTTTGATTATCTCTGTCACATGGAAGTCCCACGCCTTGCCGAAAATGGTGACGGCCGGAGTATTGGCCGAGAGCAGGGACTGTACGTTCTTGTCCTCTTCCACCGAGATATTGCGCCTTCTGGTGCTGCCAAAGGCAGTTAATTTCGCATTTTTCAGCGAGACCGTCTTCATCCTTTCGAAGAATTCGATGTCCTTGGGGTTGGAGCCGGGGTTTCCTGCCTCGATGTAGGCTACTCCCAATTGATCCAGGGCATAAATAATCTTGATCTTATCCTCTACAGAGAATGAGATCCCCTCAGCTTGTGCTCCGTCTCGTAATGTAGAATCCAGAATGTCAACTTTTTGCGGCATATAAGCCTCAACCCCCTTTCATGGTTGGATGTTTAAACAGCTTGTTCGAGCTTTTCCTGATAAATCAATTTATTGATAGCATTAATATAGGCAAGCACACTGGATTCGAAAACGTCGGTGCTGACACCCGTACCGGTATACATGCGGGTATCTCTCCGAATCTTCACATAGGCCTCACCCTGGGCATCCTGGCCCTCGGTCACCGAACGGAGCTTGTAATCCTCCAGGACGAAGTTGACGCCTACAATCTTATCAATGGCTTTGAATGCGGCATCCACAGGTCCGTCGCCGGTTGAAACCTCTTCAATAACCATTTCTTCTCCGTTTTGCTTCACCAACCGTACCGAAGCGGTGGCGGTGATGGTATTGCCCGTATTAATCACGAAGCGATCCAATCTATAGGTCTCAGGAATCTGAACGGCCTTCTGAGCCAGAAGGGCTTCAATGTCAGCATCCTGAACAACCTTCTTCTTGTCGGCCAAAACCTTGAACTGTTCAAAGGCCTTGTTGAGTTCTTCCTTGGTAAGCTGATAGCCCAAGGTCTTGAGTCTATCTTCAAAGGCATGTCTTCCTGAGTGCTTTCCAAGAACCATATGATTTTGGGTCAGCCCTATGGACTCGGGCGTCATAATCTCATAGGTGCTCTTTTCAGCAAGGACCCCATGCTGGTGTATGCCCGATTCATGGGCAAAGGCATTGGCGCCTACAATGGCTTTATTGGGCTGAACCGAAACACCTGTGATGTTGCTGATGAGTTTGGACGAGCGGTAGATTTGCGTGGTATCCACGCGGCAATCCAAGTCGAAGAGGGCTTCCCTGGTCTTCAATGCCATGACAATCTCTTCAAGGGCGGCGTTTCCGGCCCGCTCACCAATACCGTTAATGGTGCATTCAAGCTGTGTGGCTCCGGCTCTTGCCGCTGCCAGGGTATTGGCCACGGCCATGCCCAGGTCGTTATGGCAATGGACTGAAATCGTGACTTTGTCAATATCGGGAACATTCTCACGAATGCCCTTAATAAGTGCATAGAACTCGTCGGGAGTGGTATAGCCCACCGTATCGGGTACATTGATGACGGTGGCGCCAGCCTTGATGGCGGTATCAAACACTTTATAAAGGAATTCGGGCTGGCTTCTGGTGGCATCCTCGGCTGAGAACTCCACATCGGAGCAGTATTTCTTAGCATAGGCCACCATGGTCTTGGTCTGCTCCAGAACCTCTTCGGGCGACATTCTCAGCTTATATTTCATATGTATATCAGATGTGGCGATAAAGGTGTGAATACGGGGGCTGACGGCATTCCGGAGGGCTTCCCAGGAACGATCGATATCCTTGGTCAGGGCCCGGGAGAGGCTGGCCACCGTACAGTCTTTGACGGTTTCGGCAATGGCCTTCACCGATTGAAAGTCGCCGGGCGAAGCAATGGCAAAGCCGGCTTCTATGACATCCACCTTCAACCGTTCAAGCTGTCTGGCAACCTCGATCTTTTCCTGATGGTTCATGCTGCAACCCGGGGATTGCTCACCATCTCTTAAGGTGGTGTCAAAGATAAATATTCTTTTTCCCATACTACAGTACTCCTTCCTATGCTGTTCAAAGACCATAACGCATTGTGCCGATGCCCGGGCATTGTATCCAGGCAGCAGACACACTGTATCGCGTTATGCGTCTTTGAGCCAGTACCAATGTCAAACGTCATGCCGATCTGAGGCTTGGTGCCAGCCATTCACACCTGCGCCTACCTTGGCTTCCGTAGGTACCTCCGCAACGTGTGAATGGCTATATGTATTCCGTCTCGAACTACGCCTTATTTATTCCAACTCATTTTTTCGCGGAGTTCCTTACCTACGGTTTCAACCAGACTCTGCTGCTCCATTCTTCTCTTGGCATTGAAGAAGGGACGATTGGCCTGATTCTCAAGGATCCAGTTGCGTGCAAAGGTACCGTCCTGAATCTCAGAGAGAACCTTCTTCATTTCCTTGCGGGTTTCCTCGGTGATAATGCGCTTTCCGGTGACATAATCCCCATACTCAGCGGTATCGGAGATGGAGTATCTCATAAAGCTTAAGCCGCCCTTGGCAATGAGATCCACGATGAGCTTCATCTCATGGAGGCATTCAAAGTATGCACTTTCAGGCTGATAACCTGCTTCTACCAATGTTTCAAAGCCTGCCTTCATCAATTCGGAAACACCGCCGCAGAGAACAGCCTGTTCACCGAAGAGGTCGGTCTCTGTTTCTTCTTTAAATGTGGTTTCCAGAATACCGGCTCTGGCTCCGCCGATTCCGGCGGCATAAGCAAGGGCTAAATCCTTGGCATCGCCGGTGGCATTCTGATATACGGCAATGAGGCAGGGAACACCCTTTCCTTCCTGGAACTGGCTTCTAACGGTATGTCCGGGGCCTTTGGGAGCTACCATGAACACATTCACATCACTGGGAGGAACGATCTGTCCATAGTGGATGTTAAAGCCGTGAGCAAATACCAGGCTCTTACCGGCCTTCAGGTTGGGAGCAATGCTCTCCTGATACAGTTTGGGCTGTTTTTCGTCGTTGACGAGAATCATGATAATATCTGCCTGCTGAGCGGCCTGAGCAGCGGTTGCCACTTGGAGACCTGCTTCCTCGGCGAGCTTCCAGGATTTGCTGCCTTCATATAGACCAACAACGACCTTAACGCCGGACTCGTGAAGGTTCAGGGCATGTGCATGTCCCTGGCTTCCATAGCCGATAACAGCCACGGTCTTACCATTCAAAAGTCCCAGATTACAATCCTTTTCGTAATACATTTGTGCCATAATTAGTCCTCCTCATATTTCCTTTGATTTTTAATTTCCCTATTTCCTCTTTCAAGGGCGGTTAGCCCAGTACGAACAATCTCAGCAATACCGTAGGGTTCCATAAGGCTTAAAAAGGCCTCAATCTTTGCCTCATCCCCCGTCATCTCAACGGTGAGGGTTTCATTGGCCACATCCACAATCTTGGCGCGGAAGATATCCACAATCTCAATGATGGATGCCCTGTTGTCCCCTGTTTTGACCTTTATCAGAGCCAGTTCTCTGAAAACCGATTGGCGGGGATCCAACTCAATAATCTTGATAACATCGATAAGCTTATTAAGCTGCTTCTTAATCTGCTCCAGGATATAGTCATCGCCTCGGACCACAATGGTCATGCGAGAAACCTTGGGGTCCTCGGTTTCACCCACCGATAAGCTGTCGATATTGTAGCCCCTTCGGCTGAATAAGCCCGATACACGGCTTAAAACACCCGATTGATTCTCCACCAGTACCGACAGAACATGTCTGTTCATTTAACCTCACTCCCTTGTATGATAGTTCTGAGTCTATTGATTGATCACATTGAATGCTGCTTATAATGTCGCCTCAAGAGGATCCACCATGCATTCCACCAGGAAAGGTCCATTATGCTTAAGCGCCTTGTCAAAGGCTTCCTGAAGCTGTGAATTGTCGGATACCCTAATGCCCGGTATGTCATAGGCCGCACAGAGCTTGATAAAGTCCGGGTTCTGCTCCAAATCCACTGCATAGGTATTGCCGTAGTTCCGGGACTGAAGCTCGCGCACCATGCCAAGCCGTGTATTATTGAACAGAACCATGACAATCCCTAATTGATGGGTCTTGATGGTACCCAGTTCAAAGAGGCTCATCTGAAAGCCCCCATCCCCCATGACGGCCACCACCTGGCGCTTGGGGGCTGCAAACTTGGCACCCACCGCTGCGGGCAGGCTATAGCCCATGGTTCCCAGGCCACCGGAGGTCAGGAAGCTGCGCCCCGGCCTGTCTTCAAAGTTTCTGGCCGCCCACATCTGGTTCTGGCCCACATCGGCCACCATAATGGCGTCCTCGTTAAGCTTGTCGGACAAAAGCTGTATGGCATATTTAGGATTGACAAGACCCGTCTCAGGTCTGGGATTTTCATTTCTATAGCCGTTGAGCTCGTTGAGCCATTCGGCGGTATCGACTCTGGACACCTTGGCGGTGATTTCAGGAAGAATGGTCTTGGCATCACCCACCAGGGGGATTTGGGTCCCCACGTTCTTTCCAATTTCGGCAGGGTCGATGTCTATATGAATGATGCGCACATTCTGCAGGGCTTTGTCAGAAACCCCTCCCCAGGCTCTGTCGGCGACTCTGACACCGATAAAGATGATGAGGTCGGATCGCGTAAGGGCGCGGTTGGCCCGGGCAAAGCCATGGGTTCCAATCATGCCCAGATAGTGCTTATCCTTGCTGGGCAGGGTTCCCTTGCCCATGAGCGTATGCACCAGCGGAATTCCGGTTTTGTCCACAAAGGCTTGAAGCTCGGACTGGGCATGGGCCAAAAGGACGCCGCCTCCTGCCACAATCAAAGGCCGCTTGCTTTCACCAATGGCCTTTACGGCACGTTTTATCTGGCCCGCGTGGCCCTTTACAGTGGGCTTATACCCGCGAATGTCCACCGATACAGGATAGGAGAAATCGATTTTGGCTTCCTGAATATCGGAGGGGATATCAATGAGCACGGGGCCGGGCCTGCCTGTGGAAGCAATATAAAAGGCCTCTTTAATGATTCTGGGAATCTCCTGGGCGTCCTTAACCAGATAGCTGTGCTTGGTAAAGGACTCGGTGGCCCCCGTAATATCCACTTCCTGGAACACATCCCGCCCTATCATGGAGGACTTTACCTGACCGGTGATGACCACCAGGGGGATGGAATCCATATAGGCATTGGCAATGCCTGTAATGAGGTTGGTGGCTCCGGGGCCCGAGGTACCGATGCAAACGCCCACTTTCCCCGAAACACGGGCATAGCCGTTGGCGCTATGGGCTGCGGCCTGCTCCTGGCGGACCAGGACATGACGAATAGGGGACTTTCTCAAGGCTTCATAGACATGCAGAATAAACCCTCCCGGATAACCAAAGACCGTATCAACCTGTTCTTCCAACAAACATTTGATGAGCGCCTCTGCAGCTTTCATGCCTTTCACCCTCTCCATTCCAAGTGTGCTTTAGTTGCATATGTAGCAAAAAATCCCTCGCACCGTCGTTATACACTAACAACAGGGACGAGGGATATACTCCACGTGTTACCACCCTATTTTTATTCTTATCTCACGATAAGAAACTCACGAGGTTCCAACAAACCATCACCTATAACGGGGCTCGCCGTTTCTTCCTACTTTTGCCTTCAGAAGAACTACTCGGGAGAGATAATATCCCAGGAATCCTGCCGATTTCCACCAACCATCGGCTCTCTGTAAAGATTTTGTCTGGAACACCTTGCTCCTTCATTGTATTTACTTAGGGTTATTCAGTTATTTTCTAGCATTATATCAATACCACGCGGGGATGTCAATACTTATTTTAATAACGAAATCATTCCTGCTTGTCCATAATTTGAAGCACGATAGCCGGCTTATACCCAAAGCTCTCAAGCCTTCCTGTAAGCTGGCTGATGCCCAGGGCTTCGTTGACCTGGGTAACAAAGACCAACTGCTCGGGCTTTTCAAGGTTCTCATAGAACCTGACTTGTCCCAACTCCTTGGCCAGTAATTCCTTCAGGGCTGCCTTGTCCTGGACTCCTTCCATACGCACATAGAGCTGTGAACCTGTGGCAGGCTGATTGAGCACCCAGGCCTTGCGGTGGTAATCCCAGCCGCTGTTGGCCGTATGGCTGCGGTTCTTCTTCATAATATCCAGAATATCGGCCACCACGGCACTGGCCGTGGGAAGTTTTCCTGCGCCCTTGCCATAGAACATGGCGTCCCCTACGGCGTCACCCTCCACCAGAATGGCATTGAACACATCATCCACATGGGACAGGGGATGATTGGCATCCAGAATGGCCGGATGGACCCTGGCATAAATGCCTCCGTCCACCTTCCGGCTTTCACCAATGAGCTTGATGGTTCCGCCCAACTGATTGGCATAGTGGAAATCATCGGGAGCAATCCTGGTGATGCCTTCTGTTTCAATATCCCTGTAGTCCACAAACTGATTATAGGCGATGGATGAAAGGATGGCGATCTTGCGGCAGGCATCATGACCTTCTACATCGGCTGTAGGATCGGCCTCGGCATAGCCGTTGGATTGAGCTTCCTTAAGGGCATCATCAAAGGCCTTGCCCTGCTTGTTCATGGCTGTCAGTATATAGTTGGTGGTACCATTGAGAATACCGGTAATGCTGTTGATGTCATTGGCCGCCAGGCAGTTGTAAAGGGGGCGAATAATGGGGATGCCGCCGCCCACACTGGCCTCAAAGAGATAGGATACCTCGTTTTCTGCTGCCAGTGCCAGAAGCTCAGGGCCATGGGTGGCCACCAGCTCCTTGTTGGAGGTCACCACGCTCTTTCCCGCTTTCAGCGCCCGCTTGGTGATATCGTAGGCAAAGCCAGTTCCACCAATGGTTTCAACCACAATCTTAATACTCTCATCTTTTAAAATCTCATCGGCATCCTTGGTGATCAAGTCCTTATTGGGATCATGGGGAAAATCACGGATATCCAGAATCTTTTTTACCTTGATCCCTCTCCCCAGCCGACTTTTGATAACTGGGTTTTTCTGCTGTATCAGCTCTACAACACCCGATCCCACAACACCATATCCTAAAACAGCAATGTTGAGCATAAATGACTCCCTTTCATGATGTTTATTCCCTTGAAAGTACCTCCATACGATGGACGCCCGGAATCTGCTGCACCGCGGTGAGCATGTCCTGAATATCGATAACACTGTTCTTGGTCTCAATGGTTATCGTAATATTGGCCAGTCCATTGATGGGGAGGTTTTGGACAATGGTCAGTATATTGGCTTTGGCCCTTGAAATACATGAAATGATTTCGGAAAGGATGCCAGTTTGGTCATCGACGATAAAGAGGATGGTCATCACCCTGCCGCTGGACATTTCATAAAAAGGGAAAACACAATCCTTGTACTTATAGTAGGCGCTCCGGCTGATACCGGCCTGCTTTACAGCCTCATTGACCGAAAGACGGTTGTCCCGCATCAATGCCCGCTTCGCCTCAAGAACCTTCAAAAAAACCTCCGGAGCGACTTTTGTGTCAATCAGGAGGTATGTGGAGTTCTTATTCATCACCCAACCTGTCCTTCCATGAAATACAATTGTACTTCAGGAGTACTATAGCATAAATATACAGCCTATGCAAGAGTAACATGACAGGATTATCCTATAAGAAATCATCTGAAAGGATGCCTTACAGGGTCTCTATGAGCTTAGCAAACCTGGATTCAGAAAGGATTTCATGGGTGATAAACTGTCCAATATGTACTCTCACTGGCGAATCTGTCTGTATATGTACCGATAGTCGGGGCGTGTTACACTGCTGCTTAAGTAGGCTGAATGGGTGGAACCGCGCCGCCGGTTTCTATTCAGTTCCTTGATAATCTCTTCAATGGACATAATGCCCATGCCATGGCCGTAATACCTGTCCTCGCTGAGCATGATGGCGTTCTCTCCCCGCCATTCCGGGGTCTCAGGATCGAAATCTGGATTCTCCACATAGATGCAGTCCCCTGGAAGCGGGTCCTTAATATTCCGATAGGATTGGATGCCCAGATCCTTGTCCAGATAGGACCAATTCATCAGGTAAATAGGACTGAACAAACGATTGAAGGTCGATTCTGAAAGGACTTGGGTTAGGCCAAGGTAAAAAACAATCACAATGGCCGTAGAGCATTCAGTGGCATAGGCCCTGCTATCCTCCAGAAAGTTTTGAATAGCCCGGTAAGCGCTTTGACCCGGTCTGAGCCTGAATCCGCCCGAATCGGTTCTGGTCCAGTATTTCTCGTTGCACCGGGACTCGTCAAAAACGGCAAAGGCAAAATGACTGCGATATAATTTTGTCGCACTGTCCACAATGGCTGATCGTACATCCAGTTCAAAGAGCAGGACATCCATACTGGGATAGGTATAGACCTTGGGGCTCTGTGTGAGGATTTTGTAGGTCAGACGTTTGACGGGATCATTTCTTATTCCGGCAGGAGGCGCGTCACTTAAGACTTCGCTGCCAATTCGTATCATATCTCATCACAACTTTATCAGGATGATCCTAATAAATAATATGAGACAACCCGTCATTTGGTCTTTGTCGAAATCAGGACAGCTCCTGTGAAAGCACCTGATTCAAAACCCTCGAAAAGGCTTGTATATCATGGCCCAGCCAAATAAGGTGGATACCCATGGCCTTGGCCCGCTCAAAAAAATGTCGGCTATGGGGCTTCCTGGCGGTAATGAGCAGCTTGATACCCTGGCTGCCGCCTATTCTCTGGGCATAGACCTCCAGCTCGTTGAGCATGCCTGTGGAGGGGTTATCCATGTCCTTGCAGGAGATAAAGATCATGCGGGAATCGGCGGTGGCCATAACATCAATTTCATTGACCACGCCGCAGGGCGCATGCCCCCATACAAACCGAACATCGGCCTTGGTATCATCAATGAAGGAGAAACTATGAATCACACGGTAGGTCAGGGCCTCCAGCCAGAGCCCCGCTGTTTGAATAAAGCTTCTGACTATGGCCTCGGGGATTCTTAAGTGAAGCTGGTTTCGTGTAATGACCCGTTCTTTGACATAACCCTTTCTCTCAAGAAAGGACACAAAGCTTTCTATCGGCGACCCTTTTTGATAGTTTATTTTTATGCGGCTGCCCAGCTCAATCCAATCCCCATTGGGGATATAGTTGTTTTTGAGCAGATAACGCAGCTCATCCCATCGCCCGATATCCTCCTGGACAAATTGCAGCATATCACTCATCACCGGGCTGTTCATAAGCTCCTCGGTGGACTCCTCTATGTCAAAGCCCTCAACTTCAAGGACCTCATCAACCTCCAGCTCTACGGGGCCTCCCGGAATGGGTTCGTCCCCATCCTCCTTAAGGCTGTAGACCTCGCCTTCGGTGACATCCACGAAATACAGGTCCACCCCCTCCTTGATGCCTTTAAAAAGCATCTGATATTCATGAAATTGGGTACAGTAATTCACCAGGATGGCCGTCGTTCCCCCGGCCCCGTCCTGTTTAAGATAGTCCTCCACCTCGGCAAGGGTCACCGGGCAACGGATACCATGCTGGGTTAAAAGCCCCTTCACCGACTTGGTGTAGTCGCGGGGAAGATCCCGGGCCAGCAGCACGATTTCTTTCCGAGGTTTCAGTTTGATGGCGCCAATGGCGATATGAAGCTCATTGCCATCGGTAAAGCAAAGCAGGGTGTCCGGGCTTTTGATTGTCATAGGCTTTCCCCCATACTTATTTTTTCAGGCTTGGATTAGTATTTGTCGATAGCAGCCTCCTCACTCATGAAGCCGATAAATTTACATTCTGTATTTTCGGGCTTCGCAGTTTTTCTATGGCATAAATTTCTTCGGTTATATTTAGCCGCTTTTCCGCATCTATTGGACTATAGCTTAAGCATGGATGCTGGACCGTAAAGTGCAGGTGCTTTTATGGATGCAAATATGGGAGTCCTTCTCACCACTTTTGTCATGGTATTGATTATGGAGATGGGTGACAAGACCCAGCTTCTGGTGGTGGCTCTCGCCTCTAAGTTTCGACCCGTACAGGTTTTTGTGGGAATCTTGCTTGCCACACTGGGCCTTAACCTCCTGGCGGTGGCTCTGGGAACAGCCATTGGTGGAATCAAGGTCATTCAGGACAGTGTTCGGGCTGCAGCCTCATTGCTCTTTATCTTTTTTGGCCTTCTCTCTTTAAGAAAGGAAGAGTCCGATTCGGAAGAAAGTCCCGGACGGCCTTACAAAGCAGTATTGGGTATAGCCCTGGCCTTCTTTCTGGCTGAATGCGGCGATAAGACCCAGCTTTCCACCTTCTCCTTTGCGGCCATGTATCCCGAACAGCCCCTCAGTGTTTTCGCGGGGGCATCCCTGGGGCTTCTGGCTGCTGACAGTCTGGGGCTCATTGCCGGAACCCTGGTCCTGCGTTATGTACCCAAACGAACCATATCGGTTATCTCAGCCTTTCTGTTTATCGCTTTTGGCTTTATCAGCGGCTGGACCACCTTAAGATATCATTTTGTGCTGGATATGAAGACCTGCATCCTTTATACGGCCGTCACAGCCGTGGTATCCCTTATTGCTGCCGCAATTCTCCTTCTGACACAAAAAAACAATCCTCACTGAGGCCGGACATCCCTGTCAAAATCCCATGGATGAATAAATATCTGCGCCGGCAGAGGGATTAATTTAGAAATAGGGTTGCCAGACTCGCCATACTTATGGTAAAATACTTCTTGCTGTTAAGAACAATATTTAACAATAGAGTCCATCGTACGACATGCGGAGTGCAGGGAGGTGTAACAGATGGCAAAGTGCGAGGTATGTAATAAAGGCCAACATTTTGGTTTACAGGTTAGCCACTCAAACAGAAAGTCTAACAGAGCTTGGAAGCCCAATATCAAGAAGATCAGAGTTGAAGTTGACGGCATTTCTAAGAGCATAAACATTTGTGCAAGATGCCTGCGTTCCAGCAGAATGACAAAGTCCGTTTAATATTGGAAAGCTAAGTATAAGGCTATTGGAATCAACCAATAGCCTTTTCTCATTCCCGGACCCCGGCAAGTCAATGGCCTTATAGGGTTGGAACCGATGTCATATGAGATACGGTAAAAGAGAGGTTACTTAAAAGCACCTCTCTTTTTCTTTGCTTGCCACACTAGTGGATTCTAAATAAACGCCTGAGTATTCCTCCCAGGAATCCGGGCATCTTGAGCACCACTATTCTCATGTGCATAACCTCCGTGCCAGCTCCTGTCAGTTACAGTATATTCACATGAAGGGCAAGATGTTAATGATCTTGTGATATTTATTTTTCGTTCTCCTATTGAACCAAAATATCCAGGAGCTCCTGTCCGTCATCGCTCACAATGATGACCTTTACGCCCAGCGCCTTTTCAAGATCCCGGGCAGTTTTGTCATCCAACAGCAGGTCACTGTCGGCCTTGAACATATTTTTGCTTAAGAGAAGCCGTTCTCCCAGCGCTTTGCCCTTAAGCTCCCGAATGAGATCATATCCGGTCAGAAGTCCAGTCACTGTAACCCCCAAACCAAAAAAGGTGTTCTCCACCGGATAAACATGGATGGTGAGACCCTGAACCACTTTCTCAATCCTGGCGGTCATCTCCTTGAAAAAGCTGTAAACTGAAACCCCTACAGCCACACTGACCTCTTGATAGCGGGGTTTGATATTCTGCCCGTCCAAATCCGACAGAGCCTCCTCAATCTCATAGGACAGGGAGGCGATCATGCCCACACCGTTCTCAATCTGGGGAAAATCCTCATAATCACTATAGGGCGGGATGGGCCGCTCAGCCATGATATAGATTTCATCGGCCAGATAGACAATCCGGCTTCCATACTTCTCAAGAAGCCTTTTCTGCCATCCCTCCACCTGATCCACAACAGTCCCGGCAATCTCTTTATTGAAGGGTGTTAAAGGGTAAAGCCCTTCCCGGTGCCGTGTCAAACCCACGGGCACCACCGAAATGCTGTGAAGCTCAGGATACAGGGCCGTCAAATCGCCCAGGGTGCGATCCAGCTCTGCCCCGTCATTCAGCCCCGGACAAAGGACAATCTGGGTGTTGACGGTGATGCCCTGGGAGGTAAAGCGCTGGATATTCTCCAGTATATTCCCGGCAAAGCGGTTATTGAGCATCTTTACCCGAAGCTCCGGATTGGTGGTATGCACTGAGACATTAATGGGCGACATGCGATAGCGGATAATGCGGTCAATCTCCTCCTCGGAGATATTGGTCATGGTGATGTAGTTTCCAAAAAGAAAGGATAGCCTGGCATCATCGTCCTTAAAGTAAAGGGTGTCCCGCATCCCCTTGGGAAGCTGGTCAATGAAGCAGAAAACACACTTATTCCTGCAGCAGTTCTCCTCGTCCATGAGGGAATTGTCGAAGTCCAGACCAAGGTCCTCGGCTTCGTCCTTTTCAATCTCATATTGCCAGGTGCTGCCATCCTTTTTTTCAATCTCCAGGGTAATGTCGCTGTCAGCACAGAAGAACCGATAGTCAAAGATGTCCTTGATGCCCTGACCATTGACGGAGACCAAATAATCCCCTGCCTCTATCCCCAATTCCTCTGCAATACTGTCGGGCTGCACCCCGTTGATTTGGATCTTATGCATTGATTTACCTTCTTTCCGTAAAGGACCCACTTACACATTCCGTAAAAAAACAATAGCAGCTTAAAATAAAGCTGCTACTACTTCTTGATTCTAACTAACATTCTGTCAAATAGGGAATGCTCCGGAGATTCATTACTTAACGTCTTCTACCTTCACTACTTCCTTGCCGTCATAGAATCCGCATTCCTTACAAACCACGTGCGGAAGCTTGAGTGCATGGCACTTCTTGCATGCAACCAGATTCGGCGCGGAAAGCTTGTAGTGAGTTCTTCTCTTATGCTTCCTCTGCTTCGACACTTTACTTTTTGGTACCGCCATTTTGTAACACCTCCGTTCAGTGTTTGCATATACCAGCATTCCTGCTGCTTTTGCTTGCTATTTTAGTCAAAAAAACCTTTCAATGCTTCAAATCGTGAGTCGGTTGGCATATCCTTCTGGCAATCGCAACCGCCTTCCTTCATTTCAGCGCCACATAACGGACACAATCCCGGACAATTTTCCCGACATACATGTGCCATGGGAAGATTGGTAATCAAACAATCGGCTAAAATCCTATCCAAATCAAGTACATTACCGCTGTAGGTAAAGCGATCATCCTTGAGAGATTCGTCGGCCTCGGCCTGGCTTCTCTCGATGATGTCCTCATCAATAGGAACGGACAGCTCTTGCTCGATTTTTTCGCCGCACCGGTCACATACTGTACTGTAACTCACCCTGGCAAGGCCCTTTAGGACCAGCATGCCATTGTTGTTAGTGACAGAGCCCGAAAAATCAACAGGGCTTGTAAAAGTGACCGTACCTAGATTTGATTCCAAATCCTTGAGGGATTCCGTCTGCGAAATCTGAATACTGCCACCGTTGTCCTTTATGATTGAAGTTATGTCAAGTTTCATAGGATGCTCCCTCCTTCAAAGCGCACTTAGGCTCCCGGAAGGTCAACATGAAATATTATACTCACATCATCCTGCTTTGTCAACAAAAACCCTTTGGAGTTGCCAAAGGATTCTTGGAAGAATGGAGCAATCTTTTTGGTTTCAATCGCCAAAGACTGTTAAAGCATTCTCGAAAATTAATAAAGCGGGAAGCGAGCTGTCAGTTGACCCACTCTTTTTATTATTTCCTCTTTATTCTGTTCAAAACCACCGCTGAGAGCCATATCGATAAGGGAGGCAATCTCCTGCATTTCAGCTTCCTTCATGCCACGGCTGGTGACGGCCGGGGTTCCGATGCGAATACCGCTGGTCACGGCAGGGCTCAAGGTATCAAAGGGAATTCCGTTCTTGTTGACGGTAATCATGACCTCGTCGAGCATATGCTGGGCTTCTTTTCCTGTAATGCCCTTATTGGTAAGGTTCACAAGCATCAGATGATTATCGGTTCCACCCGATACAATTTCAAAGCCCTTGGCAATGAGCGCCTCGGAAAGTGCCTTGGCAT
>JAKIML020000129.1 GCA_022702935.2 Bacillota bacterium
GCGTATGCTATTATCTTAAAGCTGCCTGATGCGCGGCGCCGAGGAAACCGAAAAAGCTTCTTGAGAAAAGAAAAATTAGAGGTTGACAAAAGCGAAGCGATATGGTAGAATCAATACTCGTTGCGGAAAGCGACCGAAACGCTTCTCGAAAAAAGAGAAAAATAAAGGTTGACAAACGCGACGAGATATGATAAAATCAATACTCGTCACCAGACGCGACGGACGGGCACTCAAGTGAAAATGAGAACCGAAAACGCGGTGGGTGATGCGGAAGATGCACCTTGAAAATTGAACAACATTAAGCTATTGAAAGATAGCCCTTGAAATTTCTGATGAAGTTTCTGCGAAGCGAACGAATACGCTAGATGTAATTCGTGAGCGAAGGTAGAACGATTAATTGATTGATTTGAAGGCTTTTGCCTTTAGATACCAATGAATTAAGAGTTTGATCCTGGCTCAGGACGAACGCTGGCGGCGCGCCTAACACATGCAAGTCGAGCGGGGTTCTTTTAGGAAGCTTGCTTCCTGGTTGAACCTAGCGGCGGACGGGTGAGTAACACGTGAGCAACCTGCCCTGGAGAGGGGGATAACATCCGGAAACGGATGCTAATACCGCATAACATCGAGAGCCGGCATCGGTTTTCGATCAAAGGAGAAATCCGCTCTAGGATGGGCTCGCGTCCGATTAGATAGTTGGTGAGGTAACGGCTCACCAAGTCGACGATCGGTAGCCGGACTGAGAGGTTGATCGGCCACATTGGGACTGAGACACGGCCCAGACTCCTACGG